>NZ_LT629742.1:3118860-3837721 GCF_900104895.1 Microterricola viridarii | reverse complement strand
CAGCAGGGCAGAGGTGCGCTTGTTCCAGAGCGCGGCCAGGTAGGTGGGGGAGTTGACCTCGGCCCTGGCCGCGTCTCCCACGAGCAGCTCGACGCTGTCGTCGCCTCGCGCCGCGGCATCCGCCGCCGCCTCGCGCAGCCACTCCACCTGGTGCGGCTCGACGGCGATGTCGAGTGCGCCGTTGCGCTCGAACTCGAAGTCCATGCCGAGCTCTGCGCTGGCCGCCTCGATCTCGTCGAGGTTCTCCAGGCCGAGCCGGTCGAGCTCATCGAGCTCCTCCGGCCAGCGGTTCTCGCCGTTCTCGCGGCCGTGGGTCAGGCTGGCCTCGCAGAACCCGCCGTTGCGGCCGGATGCCGCCCAGCCGATCCGCTGGCCCTCCAGCAGCACGACGCGGGCGTCCGGGTTGCGCTGCTTGGCGAGCACCGCCGTCCACAGCCCGGTGTAGCCGCCGCCGACGATGGCGAGGTCGGCGGTCACCGCCCCGCGCAGCTCCGGGTGGCGCGGCCGCTGCACGTCATCCAGCCAGAACGCGGCCTGCCGGGTGCCGGTCAGCGCGTGCTCGACCACGGATGCCGCCGGTCGTCGTCTCTCGAAAACAGTCGTGCCCACGCGTATCATCGCTCCGTCTCGGCGTTCGCCGCACGGCATCCTCGCCGCGCGCTCCCGTCCATCATGCCCGCCCCGCGGCATCCGCCGCCAGCAAGCCGCCAGCGAGCCGCCAGCGCGCCGTGGCAGCGCGCCGTCGTCGCGGGGAGCGACTACGAGGTCGGCTGGACCGGGATCGCCTCGGTGTCGGGCAGTGGGCTGGCATCGCGGCCGCGGAGGTCCGGGTGGTAGCGCTTGGCGAGCACCGGCACGATGAAGCCGACCAGGGCGAAGAGCGCGGCGGCCCAGAATCCGCCGACCGCGCCGTTGCTGTCGATCAGGAAGCCGGCCGCCGCCGAGCCGAGGGCCGCGCCGATGAGCTGGCCGGTGCCGACCCAGCCGTACGCCTCGGCGGTGTCGCTGAACTTGACGCTGGCCGAGACCATGGCGAACAGCACGGCCAGGGCCGGGGCGATGCCGATGCCGGCCACGAAGAGGGCCGCCGAGAGCCACCAGAAGACCATGTCGCTGCTGACGAGCACCATCACCACGGCCGCGAGGCCCATGCCTACGAAGACGATGAGCATGCGGCGGGCCGTCGACCACGGGCCGATCGGAACGTGGCCGAGCCCCAGGCCGCCGGCGATCGAGCCGACGGAGAAGATCGCGAGCACGATGCCGGCCTCGGCCCCGCCGTGGCCGAAGGTCGCGACGACCGCGGCCTCCACGGCGGCGCAGGCCCCGACGAGCAGGAACCCGACGCCCGTCGCCAGCAGTACCGGCGGGCGGCGCAGCACCGCACCCAGCTTGCGCTTGCTGCGCGGGATGCGCACCCGGCCGAGTTCCGGCAGCACGATGAACCAGATGCCGCCGCCGACCATGAAGATCACGGCGAGCATGATGCCCCACACCGTGCTGATCTGGGTCGCGACGAAGGTGGTGACGACGGGGCCGACCACCCAGATGATCTCCTGCGCGGTCGCGTCCAGCGAGAACAGGGAGTGAGCTGTCGGGAGTTGACCATCTTCGGGTAGATGGTGCGCACGGCCGGCTGGATCGGGGGCATGCTGAGTCCGGCCAGTGCGCCGACCACCATGTAGAGGGGTACCGACATCGGCACGAGAGCGATCGTGCTGACCATGCCGCGCAGATCGCCAGGGTGATCGTGAGCACGGGCGCATGCCCCAGCGGCCCATCAGGCGGCTGGTCAGCGGGCCGGCAATGGCCTGGCCGACGCTGGTGGCAGCGAGCAGGCGGCTCCGTAGCTGCCGGTCTGCTGCTCCACGTGCAGCAGGAACGCGAGCGAGAGCATCCCGAACGGGAAGCGGGCCACGAGTTGGGCCGTGATGATGCGCGCAACGCCAGCCGTTTTGAGGAGGTCAGAGTAGGTGCTCACGATTCCCCAATTCTACCGAGCCCGGTTGGAGGCGGCGGCCAATCGTCGTCGCAGGATATAGCGTGTCAGAGGGTGTGCTTCGGCCGCTAGTCGGCCAGGTCGATGGAGCCGCCCCGATTGGAGAATGACGGATGCCGCACCCCCTCGTGACCGCCGACGAGCTCGCCGCCCTGCTGCAGGACGCCGCAGCAGGCGCCCGCGTGCGGGTGCTCGATGTGCGCTGGAGCCTCGGCGGCCCGGCCGGCCGGCCGCTGTTCGACGCTGGCCACATCCCCGGAGCCGTCTACGTCGACCTCGACACCGAGCTGGCCGGCCACGGCGAGCCCCGCGACGGGCGGCACCCGCTGCCGGACATGGCCGACTTCCAGGCCGCGGCGCGCGGCTGGGGGCTGAACGACGGCGACACCGTCGTCGTCTACGACGATTGGCGCAGCCACGCCGCCGTGCGCGCCTGGTGGCTGCTGCGCTACGCCGGCGTCGCCGACGTGCGCGTGCTCGACGGCGCCCTGCCCGCCTGGCTGGCCGCCGGCCGGCCGCTCGCGACGTCCGCGGACGCCACGACTGCGCCGGCGCCGGGCACCCTCACCGTGGTGCCCGGCGGCCTGCCCGTGCTCACGACCGAGCAGGCGGGGGCGCTGCCGGATTCCGGCGTGCTGTTGGACGCCCGCGCCGCCGAGCGCTACCGCGGCGACGTCGAGCCCATCGACCCCCGCGCCGGGCACATCCCGGGTGCGCTGAGCGCGCCGACCGCCGGCAACCTCGACGCTGAGGGCAGATTCCTCGAGGCCGCGGCGCTGCGCGAGCGCTACGAGGCGCTCGGGGTGACGGACGCCGCGCCCGTCGGCGTGTACTGCGGCTCCGGCATCACCGCCGCCCATGACGCACTGGCGCTCACCCTTGCCGGATTCGCGCCCGCACTGTTCCCCGGCTCGTGGTCGGCATGGGCGAACCGCGCCGAGCTGCCGGTGGCGACCGGTCCGGCGTCCGCATAGCGGGCGGCACGAATCCAGCGCCGAGGGCGCATCGCGATCGGTGCTGGCATTCGCGCCGATACGCAACAAAACTCCGCTGGCCCGGGCTCATTCGCACGTAAATTGCGCGAAACTGCACATATCGCGCCTTCTTATGTGCGCCCAAAACGTTATCCCCGCAGCGAATCGCTGAGTTCCTCGTGCACTATGCTCAAACTCACCCGAGAAAAGGTCACGTCCACAACGATGTGGGGACCGACCCTAGAGTAGAGGATTCCGCAATGAGACTTCGTTACGCCGTTCCCGCCCTCGCAGCAGCCGCCGTGCTTCTGCTCTCTGGCTGTGTAGACAACTCCAGCCCGAGCACGGGTGGCAACGAGAGCGCTCCGGCCATCGCCAAGGACGACGCAGCGGCGGCGCTGCTGCCCGAGGGCGTTGGCGCCAATGGCAAGCTCATCATCGGCATCGACCCGACCTACGCGCCCAACGAGTTCAAGGACGCCGACGGCAACCCGATCGGCTGGGGTGCAGAGCTGGCAGAGGGCATCGCCGGCAAGCTTGGGCTGACCCCCGAGTTCCAGGTTTCGAAGTTCGACAACATCATCCCGAGCGTCACCGGAGGCAAGGCCGACATCGGCATGTCCAGCTTCACCATCACCGAGGAGCGGATGAAGCAGGTCGACTTTGTCAACTACTTCAACGCCGGCATCCAGTGGGCCTCGGCCAAGGGCAATGACGTCGACCCCGACAACGCCTGTGGCCTCAAGGTCGCCGTGCAGGCCACCACCTACGAGGACACCGATGAGGTTCCCGCCAAGAGCGAGGCCTGTGTCGCCGCCGGCAAGGCGCCCATCGACAAGAAGCAGTTCGACACGCAGGATGCCGCGACGAACGCCGTCAAGCTCGGCCAGGTTGACGCGATGAGCGCCGACTCGCCCGTCACCCTCTACGCGATCTCCCAGACCGGCGACGCCCTCCAGCTCGCCGGCGAGACCTTCGACGTCGCCCCGTACGGTGTCGTCGTCGCGAAGGACTCCGGCATGGCCGAAGCCGTGCAGGCCGCCCTCCAGTCGATGGTCGACGACGGCAGCTACAAGAAGATCCTCGACGGCTGGGGCGTCTCGGACGGCGGCATCAGCACGATCACCATCAACGTCGCAACCTCCTAAAGAAATAACTCATGACAACATCTGAACCACACCGTTCGGCGGCAGGGGATTCCCTGCCGCCGAACGGCGTTGGCGGCGCCTCCGCCCTCAAAGCCATCCGCCTGAAGCACCCCTGGCGCAACACCTTCGCCGTGGTGCTCGTGGTGATCTTCGCGCTCTTCGTCATCGACGCGGCACAGCGCCCGGCCTATGACTGGCCCTCCGTGGCAAGTACCTCTTCGACAGCCGCGTCTCGGCGGCGGCGCTCGTCACCCTCGAGCTCACCGTGCTCGCGATGTTCTTCGCGATCATCCTCGGTGTGTCGCTGGCGATCATGCGCCTCTCGCGAACCCGGTGGTCAAGGGCGTCGCCTGGTTTCTACCTCTGGATCTTCCGCGGCACCCCGGTCTACGTGCAGCTCGTGTTCTGGGGCCTCATCGCGATCATCTACAAGACGATCGACATCGGCCTCCCGTTCAGCGAGCCGTGGGTGACCTTCAGCACCAACGACCTGATCGGCGCCTTCTGGCTCGCCGTGATCGGACTCGCCCTCAACGAGGCCGCGTACATGGCCGAGATCGTGCGCGCCGGCCTGCTCTCCGTCGACAAGGGTCAGGAGGAGGCGGCCACCGCGCTCGGCATGGCTGGTTCCAGACCATGCGCCGGGTGATCCTGCCCCAGGCCATGCGCGTGATCATCCGCCGACCGGCAACGAGGTCATCTCGATGCTGAAGACCACCTCGCTGGTCACGGCCGTGCCGCTCTCCACCGAGTTGTACAGCCGCACCCGCGACATCTCGGCCGAGACGTTCAACCCGATCCCGCTGCTCATTGTGGCATCCATCTGTACCTCGCCTTCACCTCGGTGCTCATGGTCGGCCAGTACTTCCTCGAGCGCTACTTCGCCCGCGGCGTCGGCGACCGCCGCCCCGACCGCGGCACGACGGCCACCGGAACCCTGCCCGTCATCGGCGGCAACCAGCCCACCGTCATCACCGGCGCTGCCCCTGTCCAGGGCGCGGATGCCGGCGACCAGCCGATCGACCCCGGACACGGAGGAACCCGCTCATGAGCGACACCCTGAGCGGCAGCAACACGTCTGCTGCACCCGCCACCCCCGCGGCGCCGATGGTCGTTGCCGAGGCCGTCTCGAAGAGCTTCGGCTCCAACGAGGTGCTCAAGTCGATCTCCCTCGAGGTCAAGCACGGCGAGGTGCTCTGCCTCGTCGGGCCCAGCGGTCCGGCAAGTCCACCTTCCTGCGCTGCATCAACCACCTCGAGGTGCTCTCCTCCGGGCGGCTCAGCGTCGACGGCCAGCTCGTCGGCTTCCGCGAGTCGGGTGACAAGCTCTACGAGCTGCACCCCAAGGAGGCCGCCAAGCAGCGCCGCGACATCGGCATGGTGTTCCAGCGCTTCAACCTGTTCCCGCACATGACGGGCGATCGAGAACATCATGGAGGCGCCGATCCGGGTCAAGGGCCAGAAGAAGGCGGTGGTCGAAGAAGCGCGCACGCGAGCTGCTGGACCGCGTCGGTCTCGCCGACCGGGCCGACTATTACCCGGCGCACCTCTCGGGCGGCCAGCAGCAGCGCGTGGCCATCGCGCGCGCACTCGCCATGGACCCCAAGCTCATGCTGTTCGATGAGCCGACCAGCGCGCTCGACCCCGAGCTCGTCGGCGAGGTGCTCGACGTCATGAAGGAGCTCGCCAAGTCGGGAATGACGATGATCGTCGTCACCCACGAGATGGCTTCGCCCGCGAGGTGGCCGACACCCTGGTGTTCATGGACGGCGGCGTCGTCGTCGAGGCCGGCGACCCGCGCGAGGTGCTCGCCAACCCGCAGCACCAGCGCACGAAGGCGTTCCTCTCCAAGGTGCTCTAGCCGAACTCGCTGGTCGAGTGACGAGAACGAGCGTATCGAGACCTCGCACGAGGCCCGGCTTCCCGCGGGAAGCGGGCCTCGTTGCATCCCGCCGGGGTTCGCTCAACCGGCGGTTTTCGCATTCCCCGTTGGCTCGGGCAGCGTGCGACCGAAGCCAACCAGACGAGCCGTGCCTACTCGTCGACCGGCGGGCGACACGGGCGACGGTGCGGAATCCGCGTTGGACATCGACGAGTCCGGTGTGTTCGACGAGCGGGCCGCATTGCGGTACCGATTGCAGTACGAGTCGTGGCAGAGGAACGACCCACCGCGCATGACGCGCAGCGCGCCAGAATCCGGGCCCCGCGGGTTCTCGCTCGGCGAGGCGGCGTAGTACCCGGGGTCGAACCAGTCCGCGCACCACTCCCAGACGTTGCCGACGGTCTGCCAGAGCCCGTAGGCGTTGGGGGTGAAACTGCGCACCGGCGCGGTGGTGAGCCAGCCGTCGTCCAGCGTGTTCACCGTGGGGAAGGTGCCCTGCCAGATGTTCATCCGCCAGTCCTCGCGCTCGGTGCCCCACGGGTAGCGCGCCCCGTCGAGGCCGCCCCGGGACGCCGCCTCCCACTGCGCCTCGCTGGGCAGCGCGCGGCCGGCCCAGCGGCAGTAGGCCGCGGCGTCGTTCCAGCTCACGTGCACGACGGGGTGGTCGCCGAGGCCGCTCAGGTCGGAGTCGCTGCCGCCCGGGTGCTGCCAATCGGCGCCGCGCACGCCGAGCCACCACGGGGTCGCGGGCGGCTGCCCGACGATGTCCTTCTGCGGTGCGGCCAGCGCGAGGTGGAAGACGGCGGAGTAGCCGAACGTCTCGGCCTCCGTGCGGTAGCCGGTGGCCTCGACGAAGGCGCGGAACGCGTCATTCGTCACGGAGGTGGCGTCGATGCTGAAGGCGTCGAGGGTCACGGCGTGCACCGGCTGCTCGCCGTCGGCGCGGTAGCCGACGCCCTGGTGGTCTCCCATGGCGAACGTCTGGGCGGGAACGAGCGCCTGCTCGATCGTGTGCCCCGGCCTGCCTGCCGCTCCGCACCGGTGGCGGGGGAGGCGGCGCTGGGGGAGAGGGTCAGGCCGTGCCGGCCCTGCGGGGCGCAGCACGAGCTGCCGTGCGGGTCGCCCGCGCTCATCAGAGCCCCAGCTTCAGGGTGATGGCGTCGGCGAGGGCGCTGTCGATGATCAGCGTGTGTGCGTAACCGGCGCGGGCGGCCGCGATGGTCGCGTCGACGCGGTGGGCGCCGTAGCTGGTGGCCACGATGTGCGGGACGGCGCGCAGCTGTTCGGCCGAGATGCCCAGCACCCGGTCATCGAGGGCGGCGAGTGCGAGCGTGCCGTCGGCCGTGAAGACGCGGCCGCTGATCTCGCCGACGGCGCCGGCCGCCGCGGCCTGCTGCGCCAGCTTCGCCGGGACGAGCGGGTAGAGCGAGGAGCCCTCCTCCGACCAGGTGCCGACCGAGACGACGGCGATGCTGAGGTCCGCGGCCCGCTTCAGGCAGGCCGCGATCTCGGCCTGCTGCTCCAGCGCGCGCCGGATGTCGGGGCTCTCCACCACCAGGGGGCGTAGATCGGGTACGCCGTGCCGTGGGCGAGACGGGCGACGTGGCGGATGATCTCGACGGAGCCCATGCGGTTCCCCGTCAGGGTGAGCGCTCCGGCCAGCTGCACGACGTCGCACGGCGCGAGGTGGTCGAGGTGGGCGGCCATTGCCTCGATCGCGCGACTCCAGGTGAGCCCGACGGCATCCCCCTCGAGCACGGTCGCGGTGAGGTAGCGCGCCAGCGCCTCGCCGACGCTGTCGAGCGACGGCTCCAGGCCGAGCTTGCGCGAGCGGCCGACCACGATGGTCTCGGCCAGGCCGAGGGCGCTCGTGATCTTCGCGCCGGCGACCGAGTCGATCTCGGCCGGGTCGCCAACAGAGATGCGCACCAGCCCGGAGGCGCGGGCGTCTTCGAGGATCCGGGCGACCTGCCAGCGGCTGAGCAGCTCGCGCTCGGCGATCGCCACCTTCGACTCGTCGTCGAGGTAGTAGGAGCGGGCAACTCTCAGCACCTGTGACGGATCATGGGTGGGGTGCTTCGGGGGTGTGCGAGTTGCCACGTCGAGCCTCATTCCTCTTCGAGCTGCCATTCTACCGCTCATATGTGCGAATTGCGCCTCACGTTTGCGCGAGGCTTTCCCGGTGGCTACAGTGAACCGATCACTAATGTGCAAATGGCTGCGCTCATTTGAGCGCAACACGTCCAAAGAAGGGCCCCCATGACTTCCCCCACGTCCGTGGCAACCGCAGCTGCACCTGCGGTCGCCACCCCCGCCTCGCCCAAGAAGGCCGTCGCCGCAGCATTCGCCGGCGCATTCATCGAGTGGTACGACTTCTACCTGTACGGCATCGCTGCCGCGCTCGTGTTCCCCCGCATCTTCTTCCCGAGTCAGACCCGACCGTTGCACTGCTGATGTCGTTCGGCAGCTTCGCCGCCGGCTTCCTGATGCGCCCGCTCGGCGCCATCGTGTTCGGCCACTTCGGCGACAAGCTTGGCCGCAAGAAGATGCTGATCATGACGGTGCTGATCATCGGTATCTGCACCTTCGTCATTGGCCTGCTGCCCGGTTACGAGCAGCTCGGTGTGTTGTCGGTCGTGCTGCTTCTGCTCGCACGCCTGCTGCAGGGCTTCGGCATCGGCGGTGAGTTCGGCGGCGGCTCGCTCGTTGCCCTCGAGAACGCACCAACGGGCAAGCGCGGCCTCATGGGCAGCTTCCACCAGATGGGTACCCCGGCCGGACTCCTGGTCTCGACGGGTATCTTCAGCCTGATGCAGCTGCTCCCCGAGGACGACTTCTTCTCGTGGGGCTGGCGCGTGCCGTTCCTGCTCAGCGGTGTCTTCGTCCTGCTCGCCTTCGTCATCCGTCGTTCGCTGCCGGAGACGCCGGCCTTCGAGGCCGACAAGGACGAGGTGCGTTCTGTTCCGTTCTTCGCGCTGATCCGCGAGGGCTGGAAGAACCTGCTCCTCGGCATCGGCGCCCGCATGGCCGACGCCGTGACCTACAACATCATCAACGTCTTCGCGATCTCCTTCACGACCACCTACCTCGGCCTGCCGAGCACCCTGATCCTGGTCGGCTTCACGATCTCGGCCGGCGTGCAGATGGTGCTGCTGCCGTTCTTCGGCAGCTGGTCCGACCGCATCGGTCGTCGCCCGATCTACCTGGCCGGCATCGCCATCTGCGGCGTCGGAGCGCTGTTCTACTTCCCGATCCTCCAACTCAACCAGCCGCTCAGCACCTGGTTGATCATCGTGGCCCTGCACGCGGTCGGAACCGGCATGATGTTCTCCATCCAGGGAGCATTCTTCGCCGAGATGTTCGGCACCCGCATGCGCTACACCGGCCTCGGCGTCGTCTACCAGAGCTCCGCCCTGATCGGTGGCGCCCCGACCCCCGCGATCGCCGTCGCGCTGACCTCGGTCTTCCTCGGCTCGTACTGGCCCGCCGTGATCTACCTGATCGCCGCCTGTGTGATCAGCGCGATCTGTGTGCTGCTGGCATCCGAGAACTCCAAGCTCGACCTCAGCGACACCTCGGCCATCGTCACGAACAACAGCGCGCGCAAGCTCGCGCGCGCAGCCCGCTAGGCAGCGGCAGAGCGACAAGCCAGCGGAAGGCAGGCAGATACCCATGACCACCAACGACGCGCGCCCCAACATCGTGCTCATCATGACCGATCAGCAGCGCTTCGACTCGATCGCGGCCCTCGGCCACGACCACGTCGACACGCCGCACCTCGACCGCCTCGTGCGCGAGGGCACCGCATTCACCAACACCTACGTGGCCTCGCCCTCCTGCGCACCGTCGCGGGCGAGCCTGTTCACGGGGCTGTACCCGCACAGTTCCGGTGTCTTGCGGAATGACGACAAGTGGTCGCACTCCTGGGTGGAGCTGTTGGCGGCGGAGGGGTACCGCTGCACCAGCGTGGGCAAGATGCACACCTACCCGTATGAGGCGTCGGTCGGATTCCACGAGCGGCACGTCATCGAGAACAAGGACCGTGCACACCCGAATCTGCCGTACTTCCTCGACCAGTGGGACAAGGCCATCTGGATCCGGGGCCACGAGAAGCCCTCCCGCGTGACGTACCGCACGCGGGAGGACTACTCGGAGCGCCTCGGCGCATTCGAGTGGGAGCTGCCGGACGACCTGCACGCCGACAACTTCGTCGGCAACCTGGCCCGGCACTGGCTGGACACCTACCCGGACAAGAACGCGCCGTTCTTCCTGCAGATCGGGTTCCCCGGGCCACACCCGCCCTACGACCCCACCGCGAAGCACCTCGAGCCGTACCTGGGCCGGGCGATGCCGGAGGCCAAGCGCACCCAGGCCGACTTGGACTCGCAGCCCACGCCGCTCAAGGAGTTGCGCAAGCACCACCAGGCCAACGACCACGACGCGATCGTGCAGCTGGAGAACCCCACGGCCGAGCAGCTCGAGCGCCAGCGCCGGCACTACTTCGCCAACGTCTCGCTGATCGACGAGCAGGTCGGCGGCATCCTCGATGCCCTCGACGAGCGCGGCGTGCTCGAGAACACCATCGTGGTCTTCACCTCCGACCACGGTGACGCCCTGAACGACCACGGCCACTCCCAGAAGTGGACGATGTACGAGCCGAGCGTGCACGTGCCCGGCATCATCTGGGGCCCCGGCCGGGTGAAGGGCGACCAGCAGCTGAGCGGCCTGGTGTCGCTGATGGATGTCGCGCCGACGCTGCTGGAGCTGGCCGGCATCACCCCGCCGGTCTGGATGGAAGCCGAGTCGCTGCTGCCCGCGCTGCGCGGCGAGGAGTGGAGCGGGCGCCGCTACGTGTTCTCCGAGCACGCCCGCGACTTCATCCTCACCGAGACGGCGCTCATGACGATGGTGCGCGACGAGCAGTTCAAGCTCGTCGAGTTCATCGACTACGACGAGGGCCAGCTCTTCGACCTCGCCGCCGACCCGCACGAGGAGACCAACCTGTGGAGCGAGCCGGAGCACGCCGAGGTGCGCACCCGCCTGGAGAAGGCGATCTCGCACTGGCGCGCCACCAGCTCGATGCACACTGCAACGTGGGGCAAGGAATGGCGCTAGCCGGCCGCCCCAGCACCACCAGAGGAGACGAGATGACCACCACACCCGTGCTGCCAGAGACGATGCGCGTCTCGCAGCTGGACGCCGCGCACAGCGTGCGCCTGACCGAACGCCCCGTGCCGACGCCCGGCGCCAGCGAGGTGCTCGTGCGCGTCGCCGCCGTTGGCGTGTGCGGCAGCGACACCCACTACTACGAGCACGGACGGATCGGGCCCTTCGTGGTCACCGCCCCGCTCGTGCTCGGCCATGAGGCCTCGGGAACGATCGTGGCCGTCGGCAGCGGGGTGGATGCGGCACGCATCGGATCCCGGGTGTCGATCGAGCCGCAGAAGCCGTGCCGCGCCTGCGAGCAGTGCAAGGCGGGCCGCTACAACCTCTGCGCCGCCATGGAGTTCTTCGCAACGCCGCCGATCGACGGCGCATTCGCCGAGTACGTGCTCATCGAGCAGGATTTCGCGCACGACGTGCCCGACTCGATCAGCGACGCCTCCGCGGCGCTGGTCGAGCCGCTCTCCGTCGGAATCGCCGCCTGCCACAAAGCCGAGGTCACCGCGGGCTCGCGGGTGCTCATCGCCGGGGCCGGCCCGATCGGCGTCATCACCGCGCAGGTCGCCCGCGCATTCGGCGCGGTCGAGGTGCACATCAGCGATGTCTCCGAGCCGCGCCTGGCGTTCGCGCTGCAACACGGGGCCACCCATGCCCACCTCGCGGGGGCCCCGCTGGAGCACCTCGCGGTTGACGCCTTCATCGACGCCTCCGGAGCCGCACCGGCCATCCGGGCCGGTATCCCCGCCGTGCGCCCGGCCGGCCGCGTGATCCTCGTCGGCCTCGGCGCCGACAGCCTCGAGATGCCGGTCAACCTGATCCAGAACAACGAGCTCTGGGTGACGGGCGTGTTCCGCTACGCGAACACCTGGCCGACGGCGATCGCACTGCTGGCCAACGGCAGCGTCAACCTCGACGCCCTCGTCACCGGCAGCTTCGGCCTCGACGAGGTCGAGGCGGCGCTGACCGCATCGAGGGACGGCGCCAGCATGAAGACGATCGTGACGCCCGCATCATGAGCGCCGGCGCAGCCGCGACGGCGACGTCCGTCGCCGTCGTCGGCGAGGCGCTCATCGATGTGATCCACCGCGCGGGCGGCGTCGAGGAGCACACGGGTGGCGGGCCGCTCAACATCGCCGTCGGCCTGGCGCGGCTGGGCGTCCCCAGTGCCCTCATCAGCGCCGTCGGTGACGACGAGCACGGCGAGCGCATCCGCGGCTACCTGGCCGAGAACGGCGTGACCCTGCACAACGCCGATGTGCAGGGAGCGGCGACGAGCACCGCGATCGCCCAGGTCAGCGCGACGGGCGATGCGAGCTACGAGTTCGCCGTCAACTGGGCCGTGGAACCGGGCGGGGTTGCGCTCGACGCCCCCGTGCAGCACGTGCACGTCGGTTCGCTCGGTGCCGTGCTGGCGCCGGGCGCCGACGCGGTCTTCGCGTGGGCGCAGGGCCTGCGCGCGAGCGCCAGCGTGAGCTTCGACCCGAACTGCCGCCCCCTGCTCGGCATCACGCCGGCCGAGGCGCGCGTCGCGGCCGAGCGCTTCGTGCGGAGCAGCGACATCGTGAAGGCCAGCGAGGAGGACCTCGGCTGGCTCTACCCCGGGCAGAGCCCGGTGGAGTCGGCACGGCGGTGGGCCGAGATGGGGCCGGAACTCGTGGTCGTGACCCGGGGCGGCGACGGATCCGTCGCGCTGACGCCGGGCGGCGCCGAGGCCATCGTGGTGGATGCCGTGCGCAGCCTCGGCCTGGTCGACACCGTCGGGGCCGGCGACTCGTACATGGCGGCGCTCGTCGCCGCGATCGACGACGCGGCGGCCATCGGGCCGGAGCGGCGCGGCCGCCTCGACGAGGAGACGCTGCGCTCGGTGCTGCGCTACGCGAGCGCGGCCGCGGCGATCACCTGCTCGCGGGCCGGGGCCAACCCGCCCACCCGCACAGAGGTCGCCCGCCTGCTCTGACGCGCCGGCGCTTGAGCGCCCAGCCGGAGCCTCCGTGTGACACGCCGTGCCCCCGCCCGGGGCACGGCGTGTCTGCGTTTCCACCGGCGGGCCGCACTCCCGTTGGCTCGAGGAGGCGCCAGCGACCGAAACCAACCGGCCCGGGTCGCAGTTATCCCGCGAGCACCTTGTTGATGCGCTGCAGGGAGACGCTCTCCGCGGTGCGCAGCTCCTGCGCGAACAGGCTGATGCGCAACTCCTCCAACATCCAGCGGGCCTTCACGAGGTTCGCCGGCGCGTGCGGCGCCAGCGGGATCGTGCCGCCGGCATTGCGGAACGCGGTCTGCGCGGCCTCGATCTCGGTGAGCCCGACCCGGTCGCGACCCGGGTTCGCCACGAGCTTCTCAACGCGCACGCTGATGCCGCCGAGGTAGCGCGGCAGGTGCCGCAGCCGCTCCAGCCCGGTCTGCGAGACGAAGCCGGGGTAGACCAGCCCATCCAGCTGCTGCCGGGCATCCGCCAGCGCCGACATGATCGTGATGCTGCTCGCCGCCTTGAGTGCCTTGTCGGCCTTGCGTGCAGCGGTGAGGGCGCTGGTCACCATCTTCACCGTCTCGAACATGGTGTCCATCACCACGGACGACACCCGGTCGCGCACCGTCTCGAACTCGGCCTTGCTGAACACGAGCCCGTCCGGCTTCACCCGGAACAGCACATCGTCGACGCAGGCGGCCAGGCAGTCATCGAAGAGCGCCTGGGTGGTGCGGTACGGGCTGGCCGCCAGCGTGAGCTTCTCGTTGCCGGTCAGGTGCTTCTGCACGTAGCTCGACGGCGACGGCACGGCCAGCAGAAGCAGGCGCCGGATGCCGCCGGGCATCGCCCGCGCCTGCTCCTCTGCGGTCGTCAGCAGTCGCAGCGCGACGCTCTGGCCCTCGTCGACCAGCGCCGGGTAGGCGCGGATCGTGTTGCCGCCCTGCTGCAGGTCGACGAAGCGGGGGATCTCGGTGCCCTGCTGGTCCGGTCCGTTGCCCGGAATGCTCGGCAGCCCGGTGGGGAAGGTTGTGAGGCCGCTGCGCTCGACGAACGCGGAGGCCGCCGGGGCTCCGGGGCCGCCGGGCCGACCAGGGCGCCCGCCGCGCGGCTGCACGCTGAAGTCGCCGGTCTGGGGGTCGTCGGAGCCCGGCCGCCCGCCGCGTCGGCCACGGCCGCCGGCATCCGGGTCGGCGAAGCTGCTCGCCACGGCGTCGCGGGCCCGCTCGCTGAGCCGGCCCTGCAGTGCGCGCAGGTCCTTGTCGCTGTCGATCTCGCGGCCCTTCCCGTCGACGACGCGGAAGGTGACCCGCAGGTGCGGCGGCACCCGGTCCAGGTCGAAGTCTGCGCCGGTGACGGGGATGTGGACGAGCTTCTTGATCACGGCGGCGATGGCCTCGGTGAACGGCGTCACGGTGACGGGGGCGGTGCTGCGCGAGCCGGCCGCGCCGCCCTCCGGGCGCTCCGGCAGCTCGGCGGCGATCTTGGCCGCCCAGTCGGCCGCCGGGACGACGTTGCGCCGGATCACCTTGGGCAGGCTCTTCAGCAGCGCGGTGATGAGCTCGCCGCGCAGGCCGTCCACCTGCCAGTCGAAGCCCTCCGGCCGCAGCCGGGCCAGCAGGGTCAGCGGCACGACGACGCTCACGCCGTCGTCGACCGCGCCCGGCTCGAACTTGTAGCGCAGCGTGAAGACCTGGTCGTCCTGGCGCCAGCTCGGCGGGAACAGCGTACTGTCGGCCTCGCTGCTGACGTCCTCGGGCACGAGGGCCTCGGCCGTCATGGTCAGCAGTTCCGGCGTCTCCTTGTGCGCGGTGCGCCACCAGGTCTCGAAGCTGCGGGTCGAGGCCACCTCGGGCGGGATCCGCCGGTTGTAGAACTCGAAGACGGCCTCGTCGTCGACCAGGATGTCGCGGCGCCGGGTGCGCTCCTCGAGCTGCTCGAGCTCGGCGCGCAGCCGCTTGTTGGCGCGGTCGAAGGCCGTCAGGCCGGCGTTCAGCCGCGAGACGTCCCACTCGCCCTCGACGAGCGCATGCCGGATGAACAGCTCGCGCGCGTAGTGCGGGTCGATGTTGCCGAACTGCACCCGGCGCTTCGGCACGATCGGCACGCCGTACAGCGTCACCTTCTCGTAGGCGATGACCGAGCCCTGGCTCTTGGACCAGTGCGGCTCGGAGTAGCTGCGCTTGCAGAGGTCGCCGGCCAGCGGCTCGGCCCAGGCCGGGTCGATGGCGGCGTTGGTGCGGGCGAACAGGCGGCTGGTCTCGACCAGCTCGGCGCTCATCACGGCATCCGGCTGCTTCTTCGCCAGGGCCGAGCCGGGGAACAGCGTGAACCGGGCCTGCCGGGCGCCGATGTACTCGCCCTTGCCGCGGCGGGCGCCCGCCGCCTCCTTCGATCCGCGCGGGCCGCTCGCCTTCGCCGCCTGCGCCTGGTCCTTCAAGCCGATGTGGCTGAGCAGGCCGCTGAGCAGGGCGCGGTGGATGCCGTCGGGGTTCGGCGCACTCGCCTCGCCATCGCGGGAGGTCTCATGCACCGTCAGCCCCAGCGGCTTGGCCAGCTGGCGGAGCTGCCGGTAGACGTCGTTCCACTCGCGCACACGCAGGTAGTTGAGGTGCTCGGCCTTGCACAGCCGGCGGAACGCGCTGGAGCCGAGCTCGCGCTGTTGCTTCTCGAGGTAGTTCCAGAGGTTCAGCAGACTGAGGAAGTCGCTCGTCGGGTCGGCGAAGCGCGCATGCTTCTCGTCGGCCTGCTGGCGGCGCTCGAGCGGGCGCTCGCGCGGATCCTGGATGGTGAGGCCGGCCACGATCGCCAGCACGTCGCGGCTGACGTTCTGCGTCTTCGACTCAATCACCATGCGGCCGAAGCGCGGGTCGATGGGCAGCTTGGCCAGCTGCTGGCCGATGCGGGTGAGCCTGGGGGCGGCGGATGCCGCGGCCGTCTTGCCCGCGCGAATCGCGCCAAGTTCAGTAAGCAGGTCGAGGCCGTCCTTCACGCCGCGGGAATCCGGCGGAGTCAGGAAGGGGAACTTGGCGATGTCGCCGAGGTCGAGCGCGATCATCTGCAGGATGACGGCGGCCAGGTTGGTGCGCAGCACCTCCGGCTCGGTGAACTCGGGGCGGCGGTTGAAGTCCTCCTCCGAGTACAGCCGGATGGCGATGCCGTTGCTGGTGCGGCCGGAACGGCCGGAGCGCTGGTTGGCGCTGGCCTGCGAGATGGCCTCGATGGGCAGCCGCTGCACCTTGGAGCGCACGCTGTACCGGCTGATGCGGGCGGTGCCCGCGTCGATCACATACTTGATGCCGGGCACGGTGAGGCTGGTCTCTGCCACGTTGGTGGCGAGGACCACGCGACGGCGCACACCGGCGACCGTCGAGGGCTGGAACACCCGGTGCTGGTCGGCGGCGGAGAGCCGGCCATAGAGGGGGAGCACCTCGGTGACGCCGGCGCGACCGCCTGCCGAGGCCCCGTAGTGACCGCGCACGGCCTCCTCGGCATCCCGGATCTCGTTCTCACCGGAGAGGAACACGAGCACGTCGCCGCTGGACTCACGGTTCAGCTCGTCGAGGGCCTCGAGGATCCCCTGCAGGTAGTCCTTGTCGTCGGCGGGGTTGGCCGCGCCGGTCTGCTCCTCGTCGTCCTCATCCAGCGATTCCTCGGCCACCAGGGGCCGGTAGCGGATCTCGACCGGGTAGGTGCGACCGGAGACCTCGATGATCTTCGCCGGGGTGCCGTCGGCATCCGCGAAGTGCTTGGCGAAGCTCTCCGGGTCGATAGTTGCCGAGGTGACGATCACCTTGAGGTCTGGCCGCTTGGGCAACAGCTCCTTGAGGTAGCCGAGCAGGAAGTCGATGTTGAGGCTGCGCTCGTGCGCCTCGTCGATGATGATCGTGTCGTAACGGCGCAGCAGGCGGTCGCGGTGCATCTCGTTGAGCAGGATGCCGTCGGTCATCAGCTTCACGCGGGTGCTCGCCGTGGCCTTGTCGGTGAAGCGCACCTGGTAGCCGACGAGCCCGCCGACCTCCTGGCCGAGCTCCTCGGCGATGCGCTCCGCAATGGTGCGGGCGGCCAGCCGGCGCGGCTGGGTGTGGCCGATGCTGGTGCGGCCGAGCTCGAGGCAGATCTTGGGGATCTGCGTCGTCTTGCCGGAACCGGTCGCGCCGGCCACGATCACAACCTGGTTGTCGCGGATGGCGTCGGCGATCTCGTCGCGCATCGCACTCACCGGCAGCTCGGGCGGGTACGTAATCTCGGGGATCGCGGTGTCAGTCATCAGCCCTCAATCGTACGCGGTCACCTTGCTCGCCCGGCATCGGCGGCCAGCGCCATTTCGTTGCCCTCTGCGCCACTTGAAGTGGCGCAGAGGGCGACGAAGTGGCGCAGGGCGAAAGAGTTGCGCAAAGCCATTGACAAGGCAAAGCACTTTGCATTACAAAGTACACATGACCTACAACACCGAGCCCCAGCGCACCGACGACGCCGCCGAGATGCTGGCCGTGATCGCGGCGCAGCAGCTCCGGGTCGACCGGATGATGCTGCGGCCGATCCCCTGGATGCTCGGCCTCTGGGGCGTCGCGTGGCTCGTCGGCTTCACGCTGCTCTGGTCGGCCTACGAGGGCGGCAACCCCTGGTTCAGCATTCCGATGTCCGTGGCCGCACCCATCTTCGGCATCCTGATCGCCGGGGCAGTCGTCGCGTCGATCATCATCGGCATCCGCCTCGGCCGCGGGGTCAAGGGCGTCTCCACCTTCGCCGGCGCTGTCTACGGGGTGTCTTGGTCTCTCTGCGGCATGGCCTTCGCGGCGCTCGGCATGGGCCTCATAGCCAACGGACTCTCCTCCGAGCTGGCCAGCATCTACTTTCCCTCCGGCTTCGCCCTGATGTGCGGCACTCTCTACCTGGCCGGCGCCGCACTCTGGCGCCAGGTGAGCATGCTGGTGCTCGGCATCATCATGCTCGTCGTCGGCGCCATCGCCCCGTTCTTCGGTGCGCCCACCAACAACATCGTGATGGCCGTCTTCGGCGGCGGCGCGCTGCTCATCGCCGCCATCATCTTCGCGGTGCGACTGCGCCAGGGGCGGTGACCGGCATGTCACCCACCCAGCAGGGCGAGCTCGACCCGGTCATCCACGCCGCGGCCCGCCTGAAGATCACCGCGACGCTCGCCACGCTCCCGGTCGGGGACCGCATCACGTTCCCCCGGCTGCAGGAGCTGCTCGACATGACGCCGGGCAACCTCTCGACCCACCTGCGCAAGCTCGAGGACGCCGAGTACGTCCTCGTCGACAAAGAGCACCAGGGGCGAACCCCCGTCACCTACATCGCCCTCACGAAGGCCGGCCGCCGCGCCTTCGAGGATTACACCGACGCACTCAGGCAACTCTTGGGAGGAACAGCATGAGCACCCTCGCCCAGCTCCACCGCGTGACCCGCCGCTTCGGCGACGTCGTCGCCGTCGACGACGTCACCCTCACCATCGAGGCCGGCAGCATGGTCGGCCTGCTCGGCCCGAACGGGGCCGGCAAGACCAGCCTGATCTCGCTCATCAACGGGCTGCGCCGGCCGACATCCGGAACGGTGACCCTGCTCGGCCGCTCGCCGCAGGACGTGCGCTCCCGGCAGAGCCTCGGCAGCACGCCGCAGGAGACGGCGCTGCCGCCGACGCTCAAGGTCGGCGAGGTGATCGACTTCGTCGGCAGGCACTTCGAGGACCGCCAGCCCACCGAGGCGCTCGCCGAGGAGTTCGGCCTCACCTCCCTGCTGGGCCGGCAGACCGGCGCGCTCTCCGGCGGCCAGAAGCGCCGGCTCAGCGTCGCGCTCGCCTTCGTCGGCCGCCCTAAGCTCGTGCTGCTCGACGAGCCGACCACCGGGCTCGACATCGACGGCCGGCACGCGCTCTGGGCGGCGGTGCGCCGCCAGCACGAGGCGGGCGCCACCGTCGTCGTCACCAGTCACTACCTCGAGGAGATCGAGGCGCTCGCCGAGCGCGTCGTCGTCATGGAGGGCGGGCGGGTCATCGCCGACGACAGCCTGCAGGCCATCGTCGGCCAGGTCGGCGTGCGGCAGATTCGCTTGCGCACCCCCGAGGTCGCCGCGGTCAGCGCGCTCCCCGGCGTTGCGCGCGCCGAGGCCGAGGGCGAGGGCGCGGATGCCGCGGGCGTCGTGCTCTACGCGGCCGACTGCGACCAGCTGATCCGCGAGCTGGTGCGCTCCGGCCTCCCCTTCGCCGATCTCGCCGTGCGCGGGGCGACGCTCGAGGAGGCCTTCCTCACGCTCACCGACTCCGGGCGGGCGCACTCCAACCGGGCGGCGTCCGCCGAGGCCGCTGCGGCATCCGCACCCTACGCAACGGAGGTCTCGCGATGAGCACCCTGTCCCTCACCGTGCTGCACACCAAGTACAACCTGATCGAGACCGCCCGCGTGCCGATCGCGATCATCAGCGCGCTCGCGTTCCCGACACTCGCCCTGCTGTTCTTCGTCGTGCCTCAGCAGGTCGTCGCCGGCAACGCGCTGTACGCGACCCAGGCCGTGATCTCGCTCGCGGTGTTCGCGGTGATGTCGAACGCGCTGTTCAGCTTCGGGCTGACCATCTCCGAGAACAGGGAGAAGCCGTGGGACCCGTACCTGCGCACCCTGCCGGCGCCCGGCATCGCCCGCGTGCTGGCGCAGATCTTCGCCACCGGCACACTCGGCCTGGCGGCGATCATCCCCGTCATCGTTGTCGGCGGGCTGTTCACCGCCGCAGAGGCCTCGCCGCTGCGTGTGCTGGCCGGCTTCGTCGCGCTGGCGGTCTCCTCGCTGCCGTTCATGCTCATCGGCATCTGCATCGGCTATTCGATGCCGTCCAAGGCCGCGATCGCCGTCGTGCAGATCGTCATGTTCGGCATGGCGTTCGCCGGCGGGCTGTTCCTGCCGCCGATGCTGTTCGCCGACTGGCTCAACACGCTCTCCAAGTTCATGCCGTCCCGGCAGGCCCGCGAGCTCGTGATCTGGGCGGTGCAGGGCGGGCAGCTGGAATGGTGGGTGTGGGTCGGCATCCTCGCCTGGACCGTGGTCGGCTTCGCCGCCGCACTGCTCCTCTTCCGCCGCGACGAGGGCCGCCGCTACCACTGAGCGTCGCCGCTGCCACTCAACGTCACGGTGGCGGCATCCATGATGGAATGGATCCATGAGCAACGAAGCCGGCACGAGCGCAGTCCCCACGATCACCCTGAACGACGGCCACACGATCCCGCAGCTGGGGTTCGGCGTCTTCAAGGTGGAGCCGGCCGAGACCGAGCGCATCGTCACTGACGCCCTCGAGGTCGGATACCGGCACATCGACACGGCCCGCATCTACGGCAACGAGGCCGGCGTCGGCCGGGCCATCGCCGATTCGGGCATCGCCCGCGACGACCTCTTCATCACCACCAAGCTGTGGAACGACGACCAGGGCACCCAGTCCGCCTTCGACGCCTTCGAACGCAGCCTCGAGCAGCTCGGCCTCGATGAGGTCGACCTCTACCTGATCCACTGGCCCGCCCCGGCGAACGACCGCTTCGTCGAGGCGTGGAAGGCGCTCGAGAAGATCCGCGAGACCGGCCGCGCCCGCTCCATCGGAGTCTCCAACTTCACCGTTGCCTACCTGACACGCCTGCTCGCCGAGACGGATGTCGTTCCGGCCGTCAACCAGATCGAACTGCACCCGGCGCACCAGCAGCCGGCGACCGCCGCGCTCAGCGCGGCCAACGGCATCAAGCTCGAGGCGTGGGGGCCGCTCGGCCAGGGCAAGTACAACCTCTTCGAGCTGCCTGAGGTGACGGCGCCCGCCGAGGCGCACGACAAGACGCCCGCCCAGGTCGTCATCCGCTGGCACCTGCAGCAAGGCAACATCGTCTTCCCCAAGTCCACCCGGCGCGCGCGCATGGCCGAGAACTTCGATGTCTTCGACTTCGAGCTGACGGATGCCGAGCAGCGGGCGATCACTGGGCTGGAGCGCGAGGGCCGAGTCTCGGCCAGCCCCGACGACGTCAACTAGAGCGACGCCACAGCCCGACACGCCCGGTGGTGGCGCCGCTTTGCGCGGTGTCGGGGGCGCACGTATTGTTGTCTCTTGTCACCCCACAGGTGCGGCCAGCTGGTTCAGCTGCCGGCCTCAAGCGGGACAAGATCTTAGCCACAAATCTTCGGGTTCCCGCATTTGCGAAGCCCGGGTTTCACGCCTAAGATTATAACTCTCCTCTTCTTCTCCTCGTGTTCGAGTTTGAGTCGGCTCTGGTTTTCATGCCATGAGTGTCTGATTCGCTCGGTTTGACACGGGGCGGTGATCTGGTAAGTTAGACAAGTTGCCTCGGAGCGACACCCGCGAGAAAGCGGGAGAATCCGGGTGCATCCGATCCTTGAGAACTCAACAGCGTGCACAATGTCAAATGCCAAAAAACCCGGATCACCTCGGTGATCGGGATTCCTTTGGAAAACATTTAAACAACAAAGCAAGTCAGTAATGATTTGTTCTGTCAGTTTCAAACTTGCTGAGATGTCCGCCTTTTTCCGGTGGCGTCGAAGCGCAAAATGTGACGCCAGCTTGCTGGTTAGTCGTATAAACATTTACGGAGAGTTTGATCCTGGCTCAGGACGAACGCTGGCGGCGTGCTTAACACATGCAAGTCGAACGATGAAGCCGGGTGCTTGCACCTGGTGGATTAGTGGCGAACGGGTGAGTAACACGTGAGTAACCTGCCCTTGACTCTGGGATAAGCGTTGGAAACGACGTCTAATACCGGATACGACCCTCGGAGGCATCTCCTGGGGGTGGAAAGAATTTCGGTCAAGGATGGACTCGCGGCCTATCAGCTAGTTGGTGAGGTAATGGCTCACCAAGGCGACGACGGGTAGCCGGCCTGAGAGGGTGACCGGCCACACTGGGACTGAGACACGGCCCAGACTCCTACGGGAGGCAGCAGTGGGGAATATTGCACAATGGGCGAAAGCCTGATGCAGCAACGCCGCGTGAGGGATGACGGCCTTCGGGTTGTAAACCTCTTTTAGTAGGGAAGAAGCGAAAGTGACGGTACCTGCAGAAAAAGCACCGGCTAACTACGTGCCAGCAGCCGCGGTAATACGTAGGGTGCAAGCGTTGTCCGGAATTATTGGGCGTAAAGAGCTCGTAGGCGGTTTGTCGCGTCTGCTGTGAAATCTGGGGGCTCAACCCCCAGCCTGCAGTGGGTACGGGCAGACTAGAGTGCGGTAGGGGAGATTGGAATTCCTGGTGTAGCGGTGGAATGCGCAGATATCAGGAGGAACACCGATGGCGAAGGCAGATCTCTGGGCCGTAACTGACGCTGAGGAGCGAAAGCATGGGGAGCGAACAGGATTAGATACCCTGGTAGTCCATGCCGTAAACGTTGGGAACTAGATGTGGGGGCCATTCCACGGTCTCCGTGTCGCAGCTAACGCATTAAGTTCCCCGCCTGGGGAGTACGGCCGCAAGGCTAAAACTCAAAGGAATTGACGGGGGCCCGCACAAGCGGCGGAGCATGCGGATTAATTCGATGCAACGCGAAGAACCTTACCAAGACTTGACATATACGAGAACGGGCCAGAAATGGTCAACTCTTTGGACACTCGTAAACAGGTGGTGCATGGTTGTCGTCAGCTCGTGTCGTGAGATGTTGGGTTAAGTCCCGCAACGAGCGCAACCCTCGTCCTATGTTGCCAGCACGTAATGGTGGGAACTCATGGGATACTGCCGGGGTCAACTCGGAGGAAGGTGGGGATGACGTCAAATCATCATGCCCCTTATGTCTTGGGCTTCACGCATGCTACAATGGCCGGTACAAAGGGCTGCGATACCGCAAGGTGGAGCGAATCCCAAAAAGCCGGTCTCAGTTCGGATTGAGGTCTGCAACTCGACCTCATGAAGTCGGAGTCGCTAGTAATCGCAGATCAGCAACGCTGCGGTGAATACGTTCCCGGGCCTTGTACACACCGCCCGTCAAGTCATGAAAGTCGGTAACACCCGAAGCCGGTGGCCCAACCCCTTGTGGGAGGGAGCTGTCGAAGGTGGGATCGGTGATTAGGACTAAGTCGTAACAAGGTAGCCGTACCGGAAGGTGCGGCTGGATCACCTCCTTTCTAAGGAGCACGTGCAGTCCGCCTCTGTATACAGGGCGATCAGACACTGCCAGCCATTACGGGAACACATGTTTCCCGGTGGCGCTCATGGGTGGAACATTGACATTGCAACAACATCAGATTCCCTGGTTCCAGTACGCCACTTCGGTGGAAGGAACGAGTCGGGGGGTGGAGGGTTGTTGGAGCACGCTGTTGGGTCCTGAAGGACCGGGTCACGTTTTGACGTGGACGACCTTCTGGACTTCGGCCGACACCGGCACAGGCGCAAGCCGGCGGGTGTTGGGGGAGTACCGCCCGTACTTTGAGAACTACACAGTGGACGCGAGCATCTTAGATTGACACTTCGGTGTCAATCACAAAGATTTTTAGGACAACAGGCTTTGCTTGTTGTTCGACTAATCATTGGTCAATTTTTCTGAACGAAAGATCGATTCAAACTCATGTGATTTCAAGATTCTAAGAGCAAACGGTGAATGCCTTGGCATGTAGAGCCGAAGAAGGACGTAGTAATCTGCGATAAGCCTCGGGGAGTTGATAAACGAACCCTGATCCGAGGATTTCCGAATGGGGAAACCCCGCCGGGCCCCTTGTGGTGACCCGGTGACTCCCGCCTGAATATATAGGGCGGGTAGAGGGAACGTGGGGAAGTGAAACATCTCAGTACCCACAGGAAGAGAAAACAACAGTGATTCCGTTAGTAGTGGCGAGCGAACCCGGAAGAGGCTAAACCGATCATGTGTGATAGCCGGCAGGCGTTGCATGGTCGGGGTTGCGGGACTTTTCTGCTGATTCTGCCGAACAGTAAGCGTTACAAAGGAATATAGACGAACAGGTTTGAAAGCCTGGCCACAGACGGTGCCAGCCCGGTAGTCGAAATGTTCCAATGGCGCGAAGAGTATCCCAAGTAGCACGGGGCCCGAGAAATCCCGTGTGAATCTGTCAGGACCACCTGATAAGCCTAAATACTCCTACATGACCGATAGTGAACAAGTACCGTGAGGGAAAGGTGAAAAGTACCCCGGGAGGGGAGTGAAATAGTACCTGAAACCGTTTGCTTACAAACCGTTGGAGCCAGTCTGATTCTGGTGACAGCGTGCCTTTTGAAGAATGAGCCTGCGAGTTAGTGATCAGTGGCGAGCTTAACCCGTGAGGGGAATGCGTAGCGAAAGCGAGTCTTAATAGGGCGAATGAGTCGCTGGTCCTAGACCCGAAGCGAAGTGATCTATCCATGGCCAGGTTGAAGCGCGTGTAAGAGCGCGTGGAGGACCGAACCCACTTAGGTTGAAAACTGAGGGGATGAGCTGTGGATAGGGGTGAAAGGCCAATCAAACTTCGTGATAGCTGGTTCTCTCCGAAATGCATTTAGGTGCAGCGTTGCGTGTTTCTTGCCGGAGGTAGAGCTACTGGATAGCCGATGGGCCCTACAAGGTTACTGACGTTAGCCAAACTCCGAATGCCGGTAAGTGAGAGCGCAGCAGTGAGACAGTGGGGGATAAGCTTCATTGTCGAGAGGGAAACAACCCAGACCACCAACTAAGGTCCCAAAGCGCGTGCTAAGTGGGAAAGGATGTGGAGTTGCACAGACAACCAGGAGGTTGGCTTAGAAGCAGCCACCCTTGAAAGAGTGCGTAATAGCTCACTGGTCAAGTGATTCCGCGCCGACAATGTAACGGGGCTCAAGCACGCCACCGAAGTTGTGGCATTGATATTTTTGGTAGGCCTTCGTGGTCCAGCCGTATTGATGGGTAGGAGAGCGTCGTGTGGCCAGTGAAGCGGCGGTGTAAACCAGCCGTGGAGGCCACACGAGTGAGAATGCAGGCATGAGTAGCGAAAGACGGGTGAGAAACCCGTCCTCCGGAAGACCAAGGTTTCCAGGGTCAAGCTAATCTTCCCTGGGTAAGTCGGGACCTAAGGCGAGGCCGACAGGCGTAGTCGATGGACAACGGGTAGATATTCCCGTACCGCAGAAGAACCGCCCAAGCTAATCCAGTGATGCTAAGTGTCTGAATCCCCGTGACGGATCCCTTCGGGGTGATGCGTGTGGGCCTAGCACACGACCCTATGCTGGTGCGGTTAGCGTATTAACAGGTGTGACGCAGGAAGGTAGCCGAGCCGGGCGATGGTTGACCCGGTCTAAGAATGTAGGCCGAGAGATAGGCAAATCCGTCTCTCATATAAGGCTGAGACTCGATGGGTAGACGTAAGTCGAAATCGGTGATCCTATGCTGCCAAGAAAAGCATCGACGCGAGGTTCAATGTGCCCGTACCCCAAACCGACTCAGGTGGTCAGGTAGAGAATACTAAGGAGATCGAGAGAATCGTGGTTAAGGAACTCGGCAAAATGCCCCCGTAACTTCGGGAGAAGGGGGGCCTGATGGGTGAAGGGATTTACTCCTGGAGCTTTTGACGGCCGCAGAGACCAGTGGGAAGCGACTGTTTACTAAAAACACAGGTCCGTGCTAAGTCGCAAGACGATGTATACGGACTGACGCCTGCCCGGTGCTGGAAGGTTAAGAGGAACGGTTAGCCGCAAGGCGAAGCTGAGAATTTAAGCCCCAGTAAACGGCGGTGGTAACTATAACCATCCTAAGGTAGCGAAATTCCTTGTCGGGTAAGTTCCGACCTGCACGAATGGCGTAACGACTTCCCAGCTGTCTCAACCGCGAACTCGGCGAAATTGCACTACGAGTAAAGATGCTCGTTACGCGCAGCAGGACGGAAAGACCCCGTGACCTTTACTACAGCTTGGTATTGGTGTTCGGTGTGACTTGTGTAGGATAGGTGGGAGACTGTGAAGCTCGGACGCTAGTTCGGGTGGAGTCATTGTTGAAATACCACTCTGGTCATATTGGACATCTAACTTCGAACCGTGATCCGGTTCAGGGACAGTGCCTGGTGGGTAGTTTAACTGGGGCGGTTGCCTCCTAAAATGTAACGGAGGCGCCCAAAGGTTCCCTCAACCTGGTTGGCAATCAGGTGTCGAGTGTAAGTGCACAAGGGAGCTTGACTGTGAGACTGACAAGTCGAGCAGGGACGAAAGTCGGGACTAGTGATCCGGCAGTGGCTTGTGGAAGCGCTGTCGCTCAACGGATAAAAGGTACCTCGGGGATAACAGGCTGATCTTGCCCAAGAGTCCATATCGACGGCATGGTTTGGCACCTCGATGTCGGCTCGTCGCATCCTGGGGCTGGAGTAGGTCCCAAGGGTTGGGCTGTTCGCCCATTAAAGCGGTACGCGAGCTGGGTTTAGAACGTCGTGAGACAGTTCGGTCCCTATCCGCTGCGCGCGCAGGAAATTTGAGAGGATCTGACCCTAGTACGAGAGGACCGGGTTGGACGAACCTCTGGTGTGTCAGTTGTTCCGCCAGGAGCACCGCTGATTAGCTACGTTCGGAATGGATAACCGCTGAAAGCATCTAAGCGGGAAGCCGGCCTCGAGATGAGATTTCCATCCCTTTTAGGGGAGAGGCTCCCAGTAGACGACTGGGTTGATAGGCTGGATGTGGAAGCGAGGACTAAAGACTCGTGGAGCTGACCAGTACTAATAAGCCGATATCTTGAAAAACACTACACACACACCGTTGTAAGGCTGGTGTGTGCGGCACGGTGAGAGTCCGTGAGAAGCTTGCGTCCACTATGTGGTTCTCGATGTACGGTCGAGAACCGAACACACAACCAACAGCACTGTGCCCTCGGGCACAGGGTGTTGAGCTTGTGCTTGTTCGATTCACTTTGATACATCAACAGTGTTTCGGCGGCCATAGCGAGAGGGAAACGCCCGGTCACATTCCGAACCCGGAAGCTAAGACTCTCAGCGCCGATGGTACTGCAGGGGGGACCCTGTGGGAGAGTAGGACACCGCCGGACTTAACTTAGAAACACCAAGGAAGCCACCCCACGGGGTGGCTTTCTTGCGTTAACGCGCCACACGAGGAAGGCCGCCCACTTGGGCGGCCTTTTCTCGTTAACGGGGGCCGTGCAGAGCGGTTCCGCGCGCCAGACGTCAGGCGTATGGTGAGGGCGTCCCTTGATTTCGCCTCCCGATGAAAGTCCCCGCCCCACGCTCCACCGATCCACTTCCTCGCAGCCGCCCCAGCCCAGCTGCCCCGGAGCGTGAGGCGCTGCTCGAACGGGTGTACTCCCGCGAGGGAGCCGCCGAGCCGGTCCAGGACTATCGCGACGCCGAGACGGGGGAAACGTTTCGGATGCGGGCCTCGGAGTGGGCGCTGCGGGAGTACGACAGGCGCGAACTCGAGCGGCAGCAGGCACGCGCCTCTGCGCTGCTCGCCGCACAGCGCCAACCCCTGCGGGCAGAACGCGAAAGCGGGGCGTGCGGCATCCGCGGATTGCTCCTCGGCACCCCGCGGCGTGCGCTTGCCGCCGGACTGATCGGCGGCGCACTCGGCGCAACGGCCATTGCGCTCGTCGCCGAAGCGGTGAGCACAGAGTTGGAGACTCGATCCGTCGGGGAAGCGGCCATCCCCACGGTGCCGGCGCCCCTGGAGCCGCCCGCACGCGACTCCGATGCGCTGCGCCGTTTCACGCAGGCCAACCGGCGGGAAGAGACGTTCCCGCCGCTGCTCGGCAGCGTGTTCGCTCCGGACGCGATCGCCAACGTGTACCTTCCGTTGCCCGGGGCCTCCGGCCCGCGGATCTACGCGACGCGGTGGAGTGAGGACGTGGCCTGCCTGGTGCTCGTCACGACGGACGAGCGGGTGGCCGTCAGCTGCGGATCGGTGGAGGAACTCGAGCGGACGGGGCTGCAGCTGGACGCGTACCTGCCCAATGCCCTGACGGACCCGCTCGACCTCAGCTTGCTGACAACGGCGTCGATGCCGGACGCGCCGAGCATCATCCACGTGCGCTGGCGCCCGGACGGCACCTTCGACATCGAGGATCGCCCGGTGCGCGCCCACGACTCGACCGTGCCGTGACGCCGCGGTCCACGCGGTGAGCAGGGCGAATCGACGGGCCGGCCGGTCAACGCCGGCGCCGAGGCCGCCCGCCGATGAGCGCCGGTGGTGCATGATGTGATGATGCTCACCGCCGACATGTTCCCCACCGCGCACCCGCACTCGGCCGCTCCCGCCTCCGGGGGAGAGGACGCCCGCTCCCTGGCCCTCGCTGTGTCGGAACAGGCGATGCGGCAGCACCGGGACTCGAACATCGTCATCCTCGACACCCTCGAACGGGCCCGCTCCGCCCCGGCGCCGGGCGACGGGCCTCTGGCCGGCTTCACGCTCGCCGTCAAGGACATGATCGATATCGCCGGGCTGCCGACCAGCCGCGGCTCTGCCCTCTACGGCGGCCTCGACTCGCTGCAGAGCGCGGAGTGCGTCACCCTGCTGGAATCCGCCGGTGCCGCGCTCGTGGCCAAGGTCAACCTGCACGAGTTCGCGTACGGCGTCAGCAACGAGAACCCGCACTGGGGTGACGTGCTGAACCCGACCTACCCGCACCTGATCCCCGGGGGCTCGAGCGGCGGCACGGCGGCGGCCGTGGCGGCAGGCATCGCCCGCATCGGGCTCGGCACCGACACGGCCGGCTCGATCCGGATGCCGGCCGCCTGCTGCGGCGTCGTGGGCCTGCGCCCGCGCACCGGACGCGTGGCGGGGCGCGGCGTCGCCCCCTTGGCGCCCTCCTTCGACGTCGTCGGCCCGATGGCGGCATCCGTCAGCGACACCGCCCTCGCCTGGTCCGTGCTGAGCGGGGAGGCCCTCGCCGGCGCCCGCCCGCTGCGCGGCCTCGTGGTCGGCGTGATCGAGGGCTCCGTGGCCGCCGAGCCGCTGCGGGAGGCGGGTGCCGAGCTGCGCCCCTTCACGCTGCCGGACGGGGTGCTCGACGTGTTCTGGACGGCCTTCCGCGCCGAGGTGACGAGGACGCACGAGGGGACCTATCCCCGTTCCGCGGCGGCGTACAGCGAGAACGTGCGGGCCAAGCTCGCCGCTGCGTCCGGGGTGACGGCCGCGGCCCACCGGTCGGCGCTCGCGTCACTCGCCGTGATGCGCGAGGAGCTGCTGAGCCGGATGACGGGCGTCGACGTGCTTGCCAGCGACACCCTCGGCTGCCCGACGCCTCCCGTCGGCGCCGACGAGCTGGACTACCGCGACGACCTGGGCCGCCTCGTTGCTCCGTTCTCCGCGCTGGACCTGCCCGCCCTGGCGATCGGGAACCTGCAGATCGTCGGCCGCACCGAGGCCGAGGTGCTCGCCGTCGGGCTCGGCTGGGAACACGAGGTGGGCACGATTCCGCGCGCAGACGGAGTGTGACGGGGCCGCGCGGCCGGGCCGGAGGCCTCAGGGAGCGTCGGTGCGCGTCACCCCGAGCTCGGTGAGGATCTCGCCGACCGCGCCGAGGAACGCCCCCGTGGCCGGGCTCGCCCCCTCGGTGGGTGTGAGCGCGAAGACGCGGCGGGCCAGCCTGAGCTCCGGCACGTCGAGCACGCTGACGCCGTCCGGCAGTTGGTGCAGGGCGAGCATCGGGACGAAGGATGCCGCGAATCCGCCTGCGACGAGCTGCAGGGTCACGGTGTAGTCATCGGAGTGGGCGACGGTGCGCGGGCGGAGGTCGTGCCCGCGGAAGAGCCGGTCGATGATGGCGGCGTCGCTGGTGCCCGGGTGATGCACCACCCACGGCAGGTTTGCCAGTTGGTGGATCGTCACCGGCTCGTGCGCGTGCAGCCCCCAGCCGGCGGGCACCACGACCCGGTACTCGTCGTCGCCGAGCCACTCCTGCCGCATCGCCTGCGGCCAGCTGAGCGCGGTGTCACCCACCTGGTAGACGAGGGCGACGTCGAACTCCCGCCCGGCCCGGATCTCGCGGATCGTCGGTGAGGGGTCCGCGACCCAGAAGCGCAGATCGACGTCGGAGTGCCCCCACTCCGGCCGCTCCTGCAGCCTGGCCAGCAGCGGTCGCGCCAGGCTCGGGAACACGGCCAGCCTGAGGTCCACCACCGTCGCGCCGTGCGCGCTCGACGCCTCCGCCAGCAGGGCGTCGATGTCGGCCAAGACGCGAACCGCATGCCGTGCCATCGCCGTCGCCGCCTCGGTCGGATGCGCGCTGCGCCCCGAGCGCTCGAACAGCGGAACGCCGACGGCACGCTCGAGCGCCGCCATCTGCTGCGACACCGCGGAGGCGGTGTAGCCGAGCCTGTTGGCGGCGGCGGCAAAGGAGCCGAGCCGTACGGTCTCGAGCAGAGTGCGCAGGTGAATCGGATTGATCATTAGCGTTCCTTATGCTCAGCGCGGCAAGGTGTCGAGCCCCGACGCTGGGTATTGCTGGTGGTTTCCCATAATCTTGCATGACATTCCCACGTACGCCCTCGCACTCGCAAGGAAAACTGATGGTTTCTACGCTCTTCCGCCACCCCCGGATCCACACCATGGTGGGGGATTCTGCGCCCACCGATGCGATCTTCGTCGTCGACGGGGTCATCGCCGCCACGGGGGAGGAGGCCGTCACCCTCGCCGAGGCGCAGGCGGATGTGGAGAGTGTGGACCTGGACGGCGCGGCCGTCATCCCGGGTTTCATCGACGCCCACATCCACACCGGTGCCATCGCCCGCGAGCTCGATGCGCTCAACCTGCGCGGCTGCACGAGTCTCGCCGAGGCCTTGGAGCGGGTGAGCCGCTACGTCGCCACGCGCGAGCCCGGCACGTTCATCGTCGGCGGGCGCTGGGACTCCAACGCCTGGGACGTGCCCGTTCAGCCCGACCGCGCCGCTTTGGACGCGGTGAGCAACGGCTGCCTGATCGCCCTGCCCAGCGTCGACGGCCACACCATGTGGGCGAACTCCCTCGCCCTCGAGGCGGTGGGCTACACCCGTGACACCCCCGACCCGGTCGGCGGTGAGATCGTGCGCGACGCAGACGGCGAGCCGACCGGGATCCTGCGCGAGTCCGCCCGCTACCCACTCCGCGATCTGCAGAACGACGTCTCCGCCGCGGAGCTGCTGCCCCAGCTGAAGCGCGCACAGGCGCACCTGCTCTCGCTCGGGCTCACCGGCGTGCACGACATCGATGCCGAGGACGTGCGCGAGGCCTACCTGCAGATGCAGGCCGACGGCGACCTGCACATGCGCGTGCACAAGATGATCCCGCTGGAGCACCTCGACGCCGCCATTGCAGAGGGCCGCTACACCGGCCAGGGCGACGAGTGGTTCACCACCGGCCCCGTCAAGATCTTCTCGGACGGCGCGCTCGGTTCGCACACCTCGCACATGGGAGAGGACTTCGCCGGGCAGGAGGGCAACCACGGCGTGGAGATCGTCGCCTACCCCGAGCTCGTCGCGCTCGCCCAGAAGGCGGCCTCCGCCGGGATCGCTGTGGCGACCCACGCCATCGGGGACGAGGCCAACCACCTGGTTCTGAACGCCTACGAGGAGATTCGGGCCACCTCCGCGGAGCGCGGCCTGCGCAACCGGATCGAGCACGCCCAGCACATCCGGCACGCCGACATCCCGCGCTTCGCCGCGCTCGGCGTGCTGCCGTCACTGCAGCCGACCCACTGCACCTCCGACATCCCCATCGCGGACGCGCTGCTGGCCGGCCGCGAGCTCGGCAACTACGCCTGGCGTTCGCTGACGGAGTCCTCGGCGCAGCTCGTCTTCGGCTCGGACGCCCCGATCGAAGACCCGACGCCGATGCACGGTATCCACGCGGCGGTCACCCGCCAGAGCGAGTCCGGCGAGCCGGCCTGCGGCTGGGAGCCGGAGGAGCGTCTCACCGTGGCCGAGGCCATCTCCGCCTACACCTACGGCGGCGCCTACGCGGCGGGGCAGGAGCACACGGTCGGGCGGCTCGCCCCCGGCCAGTTCGCCGACTTCATCGTGCTCGACGCCGACCCCTTCGCCGCCGAGCCGGAGGCGCTGCGCGGCATCACCGTCCTCAGCACCGTGGTCGGCGGCGCCGTGCGCTTCCAGCGCTAGCCCCCGAGTCCCCAGTCACACACACAGCCCGGAGCAATCCGGAACAAGAAATGAGGAGTCACACTATGCGTATCCCCATCACCCCCGCCCGCGGCGCACTCGCGCTCCTGCTCGGCGCGGTTCTGCTCGGCACGACAGCGTGTGGCGCGCAGAGCCTCGCGGGGTCCGACTCCGCTGCCGGCGCCGGCGGCGCAGAGGGAGCCAGCGACGTCGTCCTCATCTCGGCCCCCGCCGAGGACCTCGCGGCCAGCGTCATCGAGGGCATCGAGCCCGACAGCTCCCTCACCGTTCCCGAGTCGCTGCGCGCCGGCGGCATCAAGCTCAGCACCTCCGTCGGATACCCGCCGATGGAGATGTGGGGCGCGGACGGCAAGGTCATCGTCGGACTCGACCCGTCGCTGGGGCGCGGCATCGCCCGCACGCTCGGCGTCGACCTCGTGATCACCGACCAGGAATTCAACGCCCAGATCCCGGGCGTGCTCACCGGCCGCTTCGACATGATCATGTCGTCGATGACCGACAACGAGGCCCGCCGCGAGACGATGTCGTTCGTTGACTACGTCAGCGCAGGCAACGCATTCCTCGTGCAGACGGGCAACCCGAGCGGCATCGCCGTTCCCACCGACCTGTGCGGCCAGATTGTCTCCGTCGTCGACAACGGCTCCTCGGCCGACCTCGCCGCCGAATTCGACGCGCAGTGCACCACCGACGGCAATGGCGCCATCGAGATCCTCAAGTTCGAGGGCGACTCCGAGGCGATCCTCGCGGTCAAGAGCGGCCGTGCCGCCGCGACGATCGGTGACTACCCCGTCGCCGTGCACCGCGCGGCAGAGGCAGACTCCGGGCTGGAAGCCATCGCCATCTCCGGCGGCGAGAGCCCCTGGGGAATCGCGATCGACAAGAAGAACACCGAGCTCGTCGACCTGATCCAGAAGGCACTCCAGTCCATGATCGATTCCGGCTCCTATGCCGCGATCCTCGATGCGTGGGGCGTGCCGCAGATGGCCGTGGACTCCGCGGTCGTCAACGACGGCCAGTAGGAGCACGGATGACTGCATCACACCGGCGTACCGCACCGATCCTCGGCGCGGACGGCTCGGAGACCCCCATCACCCCGCGGTGGCACATTGGTCGCTGGCTCGTCGGCACCCTCGCGGTGCTGGTCGTGGTCTGGCTGGCGACCGCGATCATCTTCAACGAGAACATCCGCTGGAACCGGGTCTTCGACTACCTGTTCTCCCCGCGCATTCTCGACGGAGTCGTTGTCACGATCTGGATGAGCATCCTGGCCACGGTGATCGGGCTCAGCCTGGGAGTCGTTCTCGCGGTGATGAAGCTCGCCAAGAACCCCGTGCTGCAGTGGATCGCTGCCGGGTACATCTGGTTCTTCCGCGGTACGCCGGTGCTGGTGCAGCTCATCTTTTGGTACAACCTCGCGTTCCTCTTCCCGTATCTCACATTGCAGGTGCCGTTCACCCAGATCGGCGTGCAGTGGGACACGAACCAGGTGATGACCAGCTTCATGGCGGCGCTGCTCGGTCTCGGTCTGAACCTCGCGGCCTACTTCGCCGAGACGGTGCGTGCCGGCATCCAGGCCGTCGACCGCGGCCAGACCGAGGCCGCCCTCGCCGGCGGCATGACGCACATGCAGACCATGCGCATCATCGTGCTGCCGCAGGCGTTGCGCATCATCATCCCGCCGACGGGCAACGAGTTCATCTCGATGCTCAAGACGACGTCGCTCGTCGTCGTGGTCGCCGGCAGCGACCTGATGACCAACGCGAGCCAGATCTACAAGCAGAACAACCTCATCATCGAGCTGCTGATCGTGGCGAGCCTCTGGTACATGCTGCTCACCGCCGTTGCGACGTTCTTCCAATCCAAGCTGGAGCGCCGCTTCGGATCCGACGCCGTGCGCCTCGTGCGCGGGCCCGGCTTCGTGCAGAAGTTCTTGCGGAACGGCCAGCAGGCGCAGACCGCGACAGAGAGCATTGCCACCATCTCAGAGAAGGCGACGACCCGATGACCGATCCACTCGTCAGGGCGATCGCCGTGACCAAAAGCTTCGGCCACAACAAGGTGCTCAACGGCGTCGACTTCGAGGTGCGCCCCGGTGAGGTCAGCTGCATCATCGGCCCATCCGGATCGGGCAAGTCCACCTTCCTGCGTTGCATCAACGCGCTGGAGACCGTCGACGGCGGAGGGCTCGAGGTTGCGGGCGCCCAGGTGGGCTACACCCTGGAGGGCGAGAGCTATCGCCCCTGGCGCGACCGCGACTTCGCCAAGTTCCGCGCCGGAATCGGCATGGTCTTCCAGCGCTTCAACCTCTACGCGCACCTCGACGCGGCCGAGAACGTGGCCACCAGCCTGATCAACGTCGCGCGGATGGACAAGGCCGCCGCCCGTCGGCGTGCCATGGAGGAGCTGGACCGCGTCGGCCTCGCCGACCACGCCACCAAGCGCCCGCACCAGCTCTCCGGCGGGCAGCAGCAGCGCGTGGCCATTGCACGGGCGCTCGCGATGGACCCCACGCTGATGCTGTTCGACGAGCCGACCAGCGCGCTCGACCCCGAACTGGTCGAAGAGGTGCTCGAGTCGATGAAGGCACTCGCGCTCGGCGGCATGACCATGGTCGTCGTCACGCACGAGATCGGGTTCGCCCGCGAGGTGGGAGACACGCTGAGCTTCTTCGACGCGGGAACGATCATCGAATCCGGCCCGCCGGCCAGCGTGCTCTCCGACGCCTCCTCCCCGCGCACCCGCGCGTTCCTCGACAAGGTCCTCTGAGCCTCGTGGCCACGCGCACGCGGGATGCCGGCCAGGGTGCCGGCATCCCGCTCGCCGCCGACCCTGGCCGCATCGTCGGCATCCTGGGCGGAATGGGCCCGGCGGCGACGGCCGACTTCTACGCGAAGCTCGTGCGGGCCACGCCGGCCCGCACCGACCAGGAGCACCTGCGCACGCTGATCTGGTCGGACCCGACGATCCCCGATCGCACGGGAGCCCTCCTGCACGGCGGCGTCGACCCCACCCCGCTGCTGCTGGCCGGGGCCCTGCTGTTGCGCGCGGGCGGGGCGGCGGTCATCGCGGTGCCCTGCAACACCGCGCACGCCTTCATCCCGCGCATCGCCGGCGAGGTCGGGATCCCGTTCGTGCACATGATCGAGGAGACGGTGCTCGGCATTCGCGCGCGGCACCCGCACGCCCGGCGCATCGGGCTACTCTCCACCACCGGCACGCAGGCGAGCCTGCTCTACGACGAGGCGCTGCGCCGGCACGGCTTCGTGCCGCTGGCACCCACGCCCGAGACGCAGGAAGCCCGCGTGATGGCGGGCATCACGCGGGTGAAGGCCGGCATCGTCGACGCCCAGACGCGCGCGTTGATCGCCGGGGCGGCGGACGAGCTGGTGGACGCGGGCGCTGAGCTGGTGATCGCCGGATGCACGGAGCTGCCGATCGCCCTCGAGGGTGCCCGGCTCCGCGCCCCGGTCGTCGACCCCACGCAGGCGCTCGCCGAGGCGGTCGTGCGCGTCATCCAACGCGAGCCGTGACCTGATCGCGGGCGCGGTCTACGCTGTGAGCATGGCGAATCGACTGGCCGACGCGATCAGCCCGTACCTGCGCTCCCACGCCGATAACCCCGTCGACTGGTGGCCGTGGGGCGCCGACGCCTTCGCCGAGGCCGCCCGCCGCGACGTGCCCGTGCTGGTCTCGATCGGCTACTCCAGCTGCCACTGGTGCCACGTCATGGCCAGGGAGAGCTTCAGCGACCCGGCCACCGCGGAGCTCATCAACGCGCGCTTCGTCGCCATCAAGGTCGACCGGGAGGAGCACCCGGACGTCGACGCCAGCTACATGGCCGCGGCCGGGGCGTTCACCCGCAACCTGGGCTGGCCGCTCACCGTCTTCGCCACCCCGGGCGGCCACCCGTTCTACGCGGGGAGCTACTTCCCTCCCGTCGCCGCGAACGGGCTGCCCGGCTTCGCCGAGCTGCTGCACGCGGTGTCGGAGGCGTGGGCCGTCCGCCGGGACGCCGTCGAGGAGACCGGCGCGGCCGTGGCGGCGGCACTGGCCGAGGCGGGGGCGGGGTCGGCCGCCGCGCCGACCGGCCAGATCCCCGACGAGCCAGAGCTGGCGGAGGCGGTCGCGCGGCTGGCCGCGCTGGAGGACCCCGTCTACGGCGGCTTCGGCACGCCGCCTCAGTTCTCCGGCCCGAAGTTCCCCGTCGCCCCCGCACTCGGCTTTCTGGTGGAGCGCGCCGACGGCGCAGCGCTCGGCGCCCGCACGCTCAAACTGATGGGCGCCTCCCCGCTGCGCGACCCCGTCGAGGGCGGTTTCTTCCGCTACTCGACCCGCCGCGACTGGGGCGATCCGCACTACGAGCGGATGCTCTACGACAACGCGCTGTTGCTGGATGCCGCGGTGCGCGCCGGCCAGAACGACCCGGGCGCCCGGTGGGCGCAGACCCTGAGCGAGGCGCTGGCCGGGTTCCTGCTCGGCGTGCTGCGGCTGCCCGGCGGGGCCTTCGCGAGCGCGCAAGACTCCGAGAGCACGCTCGACGGGCGGCGCAGCGAGGGCGGGTACTACGCGCTGGAGGAGGAGGACCGCGCGGAGGTGGATCCGCCCGCCCTGGACCAGAAGGTGCTGAGCGGCTGGAACGGGCTGGCCATCGGGGCGCTCGCGCGCGCCGGTGCCGCACGGCAGCGGCCCGAGTGGGTCGACGGCGCCCGCGCCGCCGCCGAGGCACTGCTCCGGCTGCACCTGCGCCCCGCGACCGAGGGTGATCCGCGGCGGCTGGCGCGGGCCTCGCTCGGGGAGCGAGTCTCGGACGCGCCGGCCACTCTTGAGGACTACGGGATGCTGGCCGGAGGCCTGCTCGCCCTGGCCGGCGCCAGCGGGGAGGCCCGCTACGCCGTCATCGCGCGCGACCTCGTCGACGCCTGCCTGGACGCGGCCCGGGGGAGCAGTCTCCCGTTCGCGGTGCCGGGCGGCGCGGAGGACGTGCTCGCCGCGCAGGGCATGGCGCTGGAGCTCGACGCCTCGGAGGGGGCCTACCCGTCGGGGCTCAGCGCCCTGGCATCGGCCGCATTCGAGCTCTCGCTGCTCAGCGGCGACCGGCGGTACCGGGAGGCTGCCGAGGCCGCGGTTGCCCTCGTCGGGCCCACGGCGGCGGAGAACCCGCTCGGCTACGGCGGGCTGCTCGCACTGGCGGAGCGGCTCCGGCGCCCGGTCGTGCAACTGGTCAGTGTGGTTACAGGCGATGCCCCTGTGGGCAGCGCGCCGGACGGGGCCGCGGCGGCGCTGCTCGCCGAGGCGCGGCGGCACGCGGCATCCGTCTCGGTGCAGATCGCGCTCGGTGAGGAACAGGCGGAAGCCTTCGCCGCGGCCGGCTTCGAGCTCTTCGCGGGTCGCCGAACCCAGGGCGGTCGGGCGACGAGCTACCTCTGCGAGCGGTTCGTCTGCCGCCTGCCCGTGACGGATGCCGGCGAGCTCACCGCGCTGCTGGCAGCGGCACCCGGCGCGGAGGGCGCGCGCCCCCTGCCCTAGCCGGCGCGGCCCAGCTGCCGGGGCGCCCGGCCGAGCAGCCGCCACACGGCGCCGCTCAGAGCGGGGTACTCGAGCGCGATCGCCCGGAGCATCCCGAACTCGAACTCCTCGGCCGCCCCCGGCCGGGCGGCCGGGTGGTAGGCGCGGGCCCGCTCCGCGGCCAGCTCCGGCAGCGTGCAGCGCTCGCGCCGCAGGTCGAGCACAACCTGCTCGTCGAGGGTCGGCAGCGTGGGCAGGAAGTGCAACGGCTCCTCGCCGAGGGCGCTGTGCAGCTCGATGTCGCGGGCGATCTCGGCCATGGCCAGTTGGCGGAGCGCGTGCAGACCGGGCGACTCCGGCTCCGCCGCCACTTCGTGTTCGATCCCCGACCCCTGCTTGCCCATGAGCACCCCTCCCGTGCACGCCCGCGGCGACTGCGGCCCCCGCGGTGCGTTGCTTCTGAGCTGAGCGTATGCCCTTCGGATGTCCGGCAGATGACGAACCGGGTGCGGCCCGGTTTCACGGGCGACCGGTGCGCCACACGGCGTAACGCATGCCCTCCCGGCCGCGTCCGTCCGCCCGCGGCATCCGCCCACCACGAAATACACTGGAGGCATGTCTGAAACCCGTGCCGCGCGACCCAAGGTGCTTCCCGACCTGCTGATCGACCTGATCTTGGTGTTCGCCTTCGTGCTGATCGGGCGCCGCAGCCACGATGAGACCTTCGACCTCGCCGGCACCTGGCAGACGGCCTGGCCGTTCTTCGCCGCCCTGCTGCTCGGCTGGCTCCTCACCCGGGCCTGGCGCTCGCCGGATCGGGTCTGGCCGACGGGCATCCTGATCTGGCTGGTCACCGTGGCCGGCGGAATGGCGCTGCGCGCGCTCTCCGGGCAGGGCACCGACATCGCCTTCGTCATCGTCGCGACGCTCACGCTCGGCGCGTTCCTCGTCGGCTGGCGCTTGCTCGGCGTCTGGGTCGAGCGGATCCTGCAGAAGCGTCGGGACGCGAAGGTTGCCGCCGAGGAGGCCGCCGTCGTCAACGCGGCCGCCCAGGCCCAGGCGAAGGCCGCCCTGACCCGGCGGGACCCCAACCACCGCACCCCCGGGCTCTAAATCGCATGAACGTGCTCGAATGGCTTTTTGACGCCCAGCTCGTCATCGGCGACCAGACCATCCTCTGGCGCGAGGTGATCGGCAACGGCTTCGGAATCGCGAGTGCGATCGGCGGAATGCGCCGCAAGATCTGGGCCTGGCCGGTGGGCATCGTCGGCAACGCGCTCCTGTTCACCGTGTTCCTCGGCGCCGTCTTCGGCACGCCGAACCCCGTGAACCTGCTCGGCCAGGCCAGTCGGCAGATCATGTTCATCGCCGTCTCTGTCTACGGCTGGGTGCGCTGGTCGCAGACCCGCCGCCGCGTCGACGTTGCAACCGGCATGAGCGTGGCCGTGCAGCCGCGCTGGGCCGGGGCGCGCATCCGGGTGGCGCTCGTCGTGGCGATGGTGGCCGGGACGGCGATCCTCACGCCGATCTTCACGGCGCTGGGCTCCTTCGAGCCGGTCTGGGCCGATGCCTGGATCTTCGTCGGCTCGCTGCTGGCGACCTGGGGCATGGCCAAGGGCTGGACCGAGTTCTGGTTGATCTGGGTGGCCGTCGACATTGTCGGCGTCCCGCTGCTGCTGAGCGCCGGCTATTACGCCTCGGCGATCCTGTTCATCTTCTACGGCGCCTTCACGCTCTGGGGATTCTTCACCTGGGTGAAGGTGCAGCGCCGCGAGACGCCGGCGGTTCCCGCGGCCGGCTGAGCCCGCACGCGCGGACGCGGCCGCGGGGCGGCATCCGTTCTCGCACAATTGGTCGACCGGTTGACCAATTGTGCTTTCTCTTGGTACGCTCACACAGGTTCTTGCAACGACGCATACAGGAGGCCGAGCGCATGCTCATCGAACAACGCACATACGACATCAACCCGGGCACCCCCATGGCCGATTTCCTGCGGGAGTACTCCACCCGGGGTCTGCCGGCACAGAAGCGGATCCTCGGCGGCTTCCTCGGCTACTTCGTCACGGAGTTCGGCACCCAGAACCAGGTCAACCACTTCTGGGCGTTCGCCGACCTCGAGGAGCGTCGTCGGCGCCGCGCGGAACTCGCCGCTGACCCGGAGTGGCAGGACTGCATCGGCGTCGTGCGGCCGATGATCATCCGCTGGGACAACAAGATCATGTACCCCACCGAGTTCTCGCCGATCCGCTCGCTGCCCGTTGCGACCGACGAGCCGCTGACCGCATTCACCTTCGGCGCCGAAAGCTAGACGGCCGCGCGCCACCGGCCACTGCGCTTCTCGCCACAGCACCATCGGCCCCGTCACCGACGACCGGGCCGCCACCCTCACCTTTTAGGATCCCCATGAATCTCCACTCTCTCCTCGCCCGCCGTGCCGAGGCCTCCGGCCCGATCCGCGTCGGCGTGATCGGCGCGGGCAAGTTCGCGTCGATGTACTTCACGCAGATCGTCAACCAGCCCGAGATCCACCTCGTCGCCGTCGCCGAGCTCGACCCGCAGCGCGCCTTCGCCGCCCTTGAGCGCACGGGCTGGGCTCGGGAGCGCTACGACGAGATCAGCATCGAGGAGGCCGTGAAGCAGGGCCGCACCGCCGTGGTCGACTCCGCCACCCTGCTGGACTCGCCGCACGTCGAGATCGTGCTGGAGATCACGGGGCACCCGATCGCCGGCGTGAACCACGCCCTGGCCGCCATCGACAGCGGCAAGCACATCATCATGGTCAACGTCGAGGCCGACTCGCTGGTCGGCCCCATCCTCAAGGAGCGCGCCGACAAGGCGGGCGTCGTCTACTCGATGGCGTACGGCGACCAGCCCGCGCTGATCTGCGAGATGGTCGACTGGTGCCGCACCGTCGGATACGACGTCATCTCGGCCGGCAAGGGAACCAAGTACCTGCCCGAGTACCGCTACTCGACCCCCGACACCGTCTGGGACTACTACGGATTCACCGACGAGCAGCTCGCCGGCGGCGACTTCAACCCGAAGATGTTCAACTCCTTCCTCGACGGCACGAAGTCGGCGATTGAGATGGCGGCCGTCGCCAACGCGACGGGCCTCACCCCTCCCACCGGCGGCCTGCTCTTCCCGCCGGTCGACGTCGACGACCTCTCCGCGCGCATGATCCCGCGCTCCGCCGGCGGCCTGCTCGCCCAGCCGGGCATGGTCGAGGTCATCTCCAGCCTCGACCGCGACGGCAGCGAGATCGCCCGCGACCTGCGCTGGGGCGTCTTCGTCACCTTCGAGGCCCGCACCGACTACGCCCGCGACTGCTTCGCCGAGTACGGCGTGCGCACCGACCCCTCCGGCCGCTACGGCTCGCTCTACCGCCCGTACCACATGATCGGAATGGAGCTCAATGTCTCGGTGGCCTCGGCCGTGCTGCGCAACGAGGCGACCGGCGCCCCGAACAGCTTCAGCGGCGACGTCGTCAGCGTGGCCAAGCGCGACCTCGCCCCGGGCGAGACCTTGGACGGCGAGGGCGGCTTCTGCGTGACCGGCACCCTCGAACCGGCCGCGACCTCCCTAGCCGTCGGCGCGCTGCCGATGGGACTGGCCAGCGGCGTGAAGGTGACACGCGCCGTCGCCCAGGGGCAGACGGTCACCTGGGCGGATGTCGAGGCGCCCGCCCCCAGCGCCGCACTCGAGCTGCGCCGCGAACTTGAACGGCGCCACGCCACGACGGCCTGACCCGACCACCACCACGCGACATCCGCGCCTTCAAAGGAGAAAGCGATATGAGCACGACACGTGCGCCCAAAACCGGGCTCCAACAGTATGTGGCGACCCTCGGGTCGTGGATCGGGAAGATCCCGGGAGCGATCATGATCCTCCCGCTCTTCCTCGGCGCCACGATCAACACCCTGTGGCCGCAGGCCCTGGACCTCGGCAGTTTCACCTCGGCGCTGTTCCGCGACGGCACCGGGGCTCTGCTCGGCCTGTTCTTCTTCTGCATGGGGGCGCAGATCAACTTCCGGGCCACGGGTGTCACCGTCGAGAAGGGCGTCGCGATCCTCATCGGCAAGGTGGGCATCGGCGTCATCATCGGGCTGGGGGTGGCCTTCCTGATTCCGGGCGGCACGTTGTTCGGGCTCGTGCCGCTGGCCATCATCGCGGCGATGACGAACTCGAACTCGGCGCTGTTCGTCGCGCTGACCAAGCAGTTCGGCAACAAGAGCGACCGGGGCGCCGTCTCGGTGATCGCGCTCAATGACGGGCCGTTCTTCACCCTGATCGCCCTCGGCGCCGCCGGCCTGGCCGCCTTCCCGCTCGAGATGCTGGCCGGGCTGCTCACGCCGCTGTTCCTCGGCTTCGCGGTCGGCAATCTGAGCGCCAAGGCCCGTGTGTTCCTCGCCCCGGGCGAGACGCTGCTGATCCCGTTCCTCGGATTCGTCGTCGGCCGCGGCATCGACTTCACGACCCTCGGTGAGGCCGGCGCACAGGGCATCCTGCTCGGCCTGCTCACGGTCGTGCTGTCGGGCCCGGCGGCCATGGGCTGCCTCTGGCTGGCACATGTGCTGCGCCGGCGCCCGAAGCGCGCCAGGAACCTCATCTCCGGCGCGGCCGAGGCGACGACTGCCGGCAACGCAGTCGCCACGCCAGCCGCGGTGGCGCTGATCGACCCGAGCTTCGAGGCCATCCAGTCGATCGCGACGGCGCAGGTCGCCGCGGCCACGATCACCACCGCGATCCTGATCCCGTTCGTCGTCATGTTCGTCTCCCGCTGGCAGCTGAGCCGTGGCGTCTCGCCGCAGGCTGAGGACGAATGGAACTTCGGTGCCGTCGACGGGGACGTCGAGACGGCATCCGCCACCCCCGGCGGCGAACACGACCGGCTCGCGGAAACCACGCGCGCCCACTGATCTCGCGGGACAGCCCGCCTCCTGAACCACCCACCACATGAAGGACAAATCACATGATGAACGAAGCGCTGCGCGCAAAACTGGCGAACAAGGAGACCGCGTACGGCCTCTGGGTGACCTCGGAAGCGCCCGCCGTGACCGAAGTCGCCGCGCTGCTGGATCTGGACTGGATCTGCATCGACATGGAGCACGGCTACCTCGACTACAAGGCCATCGCCGGGCACCTCTCGGCCGCCGCCGGGTCGAAGCTCTCTGTCTTCGTCCGCCCGCCGTCGCAGGACCTGGAGCCGATCAAGCGCGCGCTCGACCTCGGCGCGCACGGCATCATCCTGCCGCTCGTTGACACGGTGGACGAGATCAACGCCGCCTACCAGCACTTCTACTACCCGCCGCTCGGCCGTCGCGGCATTGGCGGGGAGCGCAACGTGAAGTGGGGCCTCGACCTGGAGAACTACGTCACCCAGGCGAACAAGGAGCTGATGTTCGTCCCGATGATCGAGACGATCACCTCCTACGAGAACCTCGACCAGATCCTCGCCGTCCCCGGCATCGAGACGGTCTTCCTCGGGCCGGGCGACATGTCTGCGAGCCTCGGCTACGTCGGCGAGTGGGAGGGCCCCGGCGTCGCCGACATCAACCTCGACATCCTCGCCCGCGCCACCGCGCACGGCATCTCCTCCGGGATCGTCGCCAGGAACACCGACGAGGCGATCGTGCGCCGGGACCAGGGATTTGGCATGGTCTCGCTCGGCTCCGACATCGGTCTGATCATCCGCCAGGTGCGCATGATGGCCGAGCAGCTCGGCAAGAACACCATCGGCCACCGCTGGTTCTGATCCCGTCGTGCGCGCACCGCGACCCCCCTTGCGGCGGTGCGCGCACGGTGTTCGCCACGAGCGGCGGTGGCAGCAGCCGCCGCCGCTCGCGGGCGGCACGATCGCGGTAGTGTTGACCGAAATCCGCAATCGCAGAGGAGCTGACCGGTGCCCGCCGCCTCCACCACTGACACCGGCAAGAGCTGGGACTTCGCAACGATCGAAGACCCCCGCACTGCCTCGACCAGCACGATCGTCACCGCGCTGGTCAACGGAATCTCCAACTCGCGCCTCGCCCCCGGCGAGAAGCTGCCGCCGGAGCGACTGCTCGCCGAGATGCTCGGCGTCGGGCGCTCCGCGCTCCGCGAGGCACTCAAGAGCCTCGACCTGCTCGGGCTCATCGAGATGCGCCAGGGTGACGGCACCTACCTCGCCTCCTCCTCGTCCAGCCTGCTCACCGAGGCGGTCGGCTGGGGGCTGTTCCTCGACTCCGCCGACGCGAAGCAACTGATCGACGCCCGCTACTTCGTCGAGGGGGCGCTCGCCCGGCTGGCGGCCGAACGCGCCGACGAGGCCGAGCTGGCCACCATCTGGAGCTGCGTGGCGCTCATGGAGCGGGCGGAGACCCCGGCCGTGTTCGCGGCCGCCGACTCCCGCTTCCACTTCGCCGTCGCTGCCGCCGCGCGCAACGGCGTGCTGAGCTCCGTGCTCGAGCGCGCCAAGGCACTGCTTGCCGAGTGGATCCTCAAGGTCGTCGCCGACCTCGAGGACCGCGAGTCGATCATCGAGCAGCACCGCCTGATCGCCGAGCGCATCGCCGCCCGCGACGCCGATGGCGCCGAGAGCATGATGCGCGCACACATCGGCGAGGTCACCCGCCGCCTGCTGCAGGAGATTGCAAAGGCCTGAGCCGGCTCAAGTCACTCGGCTCAGGCCGCTCCGTGCGGGTCAGGCTGCTCTGCTCAGGTCGCTCTGTGCGGGTCAGGCTGCTCAGATCAGGCTGCGCAGGAACTCCTCCGGGCTGACCCCGTGGTCGCGGGCGCGGCCGAGCAGGCGCGCGTGCTCGTCGACGCTGAGCGTCAGGGTGAGCTCGCGCCACTCGGTGCCCTCTGGCGAGAGCCCGTCGTCGATGTCGCCGAGCTCGTCGAAGCTGAACAGGTCCGGCTGGGTGGCGACCGGGGCGGATGCCTCCGGCGCCGGGCTCGCCTGAGCGCTCGCCGCGGGCGCACTCGTCGTGGGCGCCGCAGCCCGGGCTGGTGCTCCGTCGCGGGTCCAGCCGGGACCGGTCGGCACGGGGGAGCGGTTCTGGAACGCCTCCGACGCGGCGCGCGCCCGGGCGTCGGCCGCCTCGTTCATCGGGTGGTTGGCGTGCCCCTTGACCCACTCGAAGCGGTAGCGGCGGCCGGCCAGGGCCTCGTCGATCTCCTTGAGGATCTCGACGTTCATCACGGGCTTGCCGTCGGCCTTGCGCCAGCCCTTCTTCTTCCAGCCCGGCATCCACTTGGTGACCGAGTTGATCACGTACTGGCTGTCGCAGAGCACGTGCAGGTCTTCGTCGAGGTGCGCGGTGGCGCGGAACAGCTCGAGCACCGCGGTGAGCTCGCCCTGGTTGTTGGTGGCGTGCGGCCAGCCGCCGGCCGCCCAGCAGTCGTCGTCGACGTACCAGGCCCAGCCGGCGGGGCCCGGGTTTCCAAGCGCTGAACCGTCGGCCGAGGCGATAATCGTCATGGGGACAGTCTTTCACTGCTCAGTGCGGATACCGGTCTCGATACGCTCGTCCCTCGCTACTCGGCCTGCGAGTTGTGCCCGATACCCCGCTGGTCGACCAGCGAGTTGTGCCCGATACCCCGCTGGGCGAGTAGGCCCGCCAGGGCCGTATCGAGACCGAGGCGCCGCCTAGACTTGAGGGCATGACGATCGAGACGATCCCACTGCTCGATCGACTGCCGCGTGCGGCATCCGGGGGCCCCGACGCAGACACGTACGACATCGACGCGCTCGAGCCCGACGCCGTCTTCGACGTGTTCGAGGACTGGGTGCGGGACCGCGGCCTGACGCTGTACCCGGCACAGGAAGAGGCGCTGCTCGAGATCGTCTCCGGCTCGAATCTGATCCTCAGCACGCCCACCGGAACCGGCAAGTCGCTCGTCGCCGTCGGTGCCCACTTCGCTGCGCTCGCCGCGGGCAAGCGCAGCTTTTACACGGCGCCGATCAAGGCGCTCGTCAGCGAGAAGTTCTTCGCGCTGGTCGAGATCTTCGGCGCGGCCAACGTCGGCATGATGACGGGCGACTCCGCGGTCAACCCGGACGCCCCGATCATCTGCTGCACCGCCGAGATCCTCGCCAACCAGGCGCTGCGCCACGGTGAGGACACCGAGGTCGACCAGGTCGTCATGGACGAGTTCCACTTCTACGCCGACCCCGACCGCGGCTGGGCCTGGCAGGTGCCGCTGCTCATGCTGCCGCGCGTGCAGTTCGTGCTGATGTCGGCCACTCTCGGCGACACCCGCGCCATCGCCGACGACCTGAGCGCCCGCACCGGCCGGGAGACGGCCGAGGTCACCGGCGTCGAGCGCCCGGTGCCGCTGCACTTCTACTACGAGACAACGCCGATCCACGAGACCGTCGAGGAGCTGCTCACGACCGGGCAATCACCGATCTACGTCGTGCACTTCTCGCAGGCCGCCGCCCTGGAACGGGCACAGTCGCTCTCCAGCGCCAAGATCGCCAGCCGCGAGCAGCGCGAGCAGATCGCCGAGCTCATCGCCGAGTTCCGCTTCACGACGAGCTTCGGCAAGACGCTCTCCCGGCTGCTGCGGGCCGGCATCGGCGTGCACCACGCCGGCATGCTGCCGAAGTACCGCCGCCTCGTCGAGACCCTGGCCCAGCGCGGCATGCTGCGCGTCATCTGCGGCACCGACACCCTCGGCGTCGGCATCAACGTGCCGATTCGCACCGTGCTGCTCACCGCGCTCACCAAGTACGACGGGCAGCGGATGCGGCACCTGACCGCGCGCGAGTTCCATCAGATCGCCGGCCGCGCCGGCCGGGCCGGCTTCGACACCGCCGGCACCGTCGTCGCCCAGGCGCCGGAGCACGAGAGCGAGAACATCAAGGCGATCGAGAAGGCCGGCGACGACCCGAAGAAGCGTCGCAAGATCATCCGCAAGAAGGCGCCGGACGGCTTCGTCTCGTGGGGCGAGCCCTCCTTCCGCAAGCTCATCGACGCCGAGCCGGAGCCGCTCAGCTCGCGCATGCAGATCACCAGCGCCATGATGATCAACGTCATCGGGCGCGGCGGCGACGTCTACCAGCACCTGCACGACCTCGTCTTCGACAACCACGAGCCGTGGCGCAACCAGCTGGTGCTGGCCCGCCGGGCCCTTGGTATCTACCGCACGCTGCGCCAGGCCGGCATCGTCGAGCAGTGGCAGCTGGAGTCCGGTGAGATCCAGATCCGCCTCACCGTCGACCTGCCGCCGAACTTCGCGCTCAACCAGCCGCTGTCGCCGTTCGCGCTCGCCGCGTTCGAGCTGCTCGACCCGGACTCGCCCTCCTTCGCCCTCGACATCCTCTCGATCCTCGAGGCGACCCTCGACGACCCGCGCCCGGTGATCAGCCAGCAGCAGTTCGTCGCCCGCGGCGAGGCCGTCGCCGCGATGAAGTCGGAGGGCATCGAGTACGACGAGCGGATGGAGCTGCTCGAGCAGGTGACGCACCCCAAGCCGCTCGGCGAGCTGCTCGAGGCCGCGTTCGACACGTACAAGTTGGCCCAGCCGTGGATCGCCGACTTCGAGCTGTCGCCCAAGTCGGTCGTGCGCGACATGTACGAGCGGGCGATGTCGTTCGGGGAGTTCATCGCCTTCTACAAGCTGGCCCGCTCGGAGGGCGTCGTGCTGCGCTACCTCAGCGACGCGTACCGGGCCGCCCGGCAGACGATTCCCGACGAGTTCAAGAACGAGGACCTGCATGACCTGATCGAGTGGCTCGGTGAGCTCGTGCGGCAGGTGGACTCCAGCCTGATCGACGAGTGGAACGAGATGGTGCACCCGGATGCCGCCGCGCACGCCGCGCACGAGCACGAGGTGGTGCCGCCCGCGCCGAAGCGGCTCACCAGCAACACGCGGGCGTTCCGCGTGCTGGTGCGCAACGAGCTGTTCCGCCGCGTGCAACTGGCGGCCCGCGACGACGCGGTGGCGCTCGGCGAGCTGGACGGCGAGCACGGCTTCGGCGAGACAGAGTGGGGCGAGGCGCTCGACGCCTACTACGACGAGCACGACGAGATCCTGACCGGGGCGGATGCCCGGGGCGCGGCCCTGCTGCTGATTGAGGAGTCGGCCACCAGCTGGAAGGTGCGCCAGATCCTGGACGACCCGGAGGGCAACCACGACTGGGGCATCACCGCCGAGGTCGACCTGGCGGCATCCGACGAGGCGGGAGAAGCCGTCGTGCGCGTGACCGGCCTGAGCCGGCTCTAGCCACCCACCACCCCCCCTTGGGAGGCCGAAGGAAGATTGGGAGGCGGGAACGGGGGCCGGCCGGCCTCCCGATCTGCCGTTCGCCTCCCAACCGGCCGAGAGCTAGCGGGGCGCGTGCGCCTCGAGGAACTGGAACACCTCGGTCTGGTCAACGCCGGGGTAGCTGCCCGTCGGCAGCGCGGCGAGCAGGCTCGTCGGCGTGCGTGCGGCCGGCCAGGACTGCTCGGCCCAGCGCTCGGCGAGATCGGACGGCGCCCGGCGGCAGCACGACTCGTCTGGGCAACGGGAGACGGCGCGGTGTGTGCTCTCCCGGCCGCGGAACCACTTGACGTGTGCGAACGGCACCCCGACGCTCACCGAGTACTCGCCCTCCTTGGCCTTCTCGATGCGGGAGGTGCACCAGAACGTTCCGCTCGGGGTGTCGGTGTACTGGTACCAGGGGCTGAAGCGATCCTCGACGTCGAACACGGTGCGCGCCGTCCAACTGCGGCAGACGATCGTGCCCTCGACGGCGCCGAGCGCGTCGCTCGGGAAGCGCACCGCGTCGTTCTCGTACGCCTTGATGATGGTGCCGGACTCGTGCACCTTCATGAAGTGCACCGGGATGTCCAGGCGCGCGGTGGCGAGGTTGGTGAAGCGGTGCGCGGCCGTCTCGTAGGAGACGGCGAAGGCGTCGCGCAGCTCCTCCATCGAGATGCGGCGCAGGTTCTTGGCCTCGCTGAGGAAGCGCACCGTCGCCTGCTCCGGCAGCAGGATCGCCGCGGTCAGGTAGTTCGTCTCGACGCGCTGCTGTAGAAAGTCGGCGTAATTTCGCGGCTCCTCGTGGCCGAGCACATGACTGGCGAGGGCCTGCAGGATCGGGGAGCGAGAGTCCCGAGACGCCGACTGCTCTGTCGGCAGGTACACCCTGCCGTTCCGCTTGTCTGTGACGGAGCGGGTCGAGTGCGGCAGATCACCGACGTAGTGCAGCGAGTAGCCGAGGTGGCTGGCCATGTCGGCGACCATCTGCTGGGAGACCGGCCCCCCGGTGTGCCCGACGGCGTTGAGCAGAGCACCGGCCGCACTCTCCAGCTCGGCGAAGTAGTTGTCGCGGGCGCGCATCGTGGCCCGGAGCTCGGCGTTGGCCCGGCGGGCCTCCTCCGGGGTGGCCGCGCGCTCGCGGTGCAGCCGGTCGATCTCGTTGTGCAGGGTCAGGATCGTCTGCAGGGTCTGGTCGCTGTGCCCTTTGCCCACGCGGAACGACGGCAGCCCGAGCGCCCCGAAGACGGGCCCGCGCTGGGCGCGCTCGACGGCGATCTCCAGCGCGGCGCGCGGGCTCGGCGCCTCGGAGCGGAGCAGTTCGTCCACGCTGGTGTCGAGTGCCTGCGCGATGGTGCGGAGCATGGAGAGGCGCGGCTCCCGCTTGCCGTTCTCGAGGGTGGAGACCTGGCTGGGTGCGCGGTCGATGGCGGCGGCCAGCTGCTCGAGCGTCATGCCGATGGCGGTGCGGCGCTGGCGGATGCGGCGGCCGAGCGTGAGGGCGTCGACGTCGGTGTCGGCAACCGGCGTCGCGACGCCCGCCACATCGACGCCGCGCTCTGGCGCTCCCGGCGTCGGACGGGTCGGGTCGGCGGTGCGATCGGCGGTGATCATGAACCGATGCTGTCACGCCCCACCGGAACGCACAAACAGAACAAACACGAAACTTCTGTTTCGAGTCCGGGTCGCTGTTGGCTTCGGTCGCTGGCGCTCCCTCGAGCCAACGGGAGTGTGCACGTCGGCTCGAGGGGGCCGCGCCGCGAGGAACGAGCAGCGCAGCGCCCGAAGCCGGGGAGCCGACGGCGGTGTGCCCGTCGGCTCGACGGGGCGCGCCCGTGCGCCAGCGGGGAGCAGGGGCTAGACGCCGAAGACGCGCTCGCCCTCGATGAAGGTCTGCTCGACCGTGGTGAGGCCGATCTCCTCCTGGGGCCCGGCGAACGGGTCGCGGCTGAGCACGGCGAGGTCGGCGAACTTGCCCACCTCGATCGTGCCGGTGATGTCGTCCAAGTGGTTCACCCAGGCCGAGCCGGCCGTGTACGCGGTGAGCGAGCTGGCCAGGTCGATCGCCTGCTCCGGCAGGAACGGCTCGTAGTCGCCCTCCTCATAGCCGGGCGCCGCCTGGCGGTTCACGGCCGTGTGGATGGCCGCGAGCGGGTTCGGCGTGGACACCGACCAGTCGCTGCCGGCGGCCAGCACGGCGCCGGAGCGGAGCAGGTCGCCGAAGGGGTACTGCCAGGCGGAGCGGGTCGGCCCGAGGAACGGCAGCGTGAGGTCGACCATCTGCGGCTCCAGCGTCGCCCAGAACGACTGCATGTTGGCGGCGACGCCGAGCTCGCGGAACCGCGGCACATCCTCGGGGTGCACGACCTGCAGGTGCGCGATGTGGTGGCGGTTGTCGTTGCGTCCGTTCCGCGCGACGGCGACGGCGACTGCGTCCAGGCACTCCCGCACGGCGCGGTCGCCGATGGCGTGGAAGTGCATCTGGAAGCCGAGCTCGTCGAGCAGCGGGACGGCCTCGTTCAAGATCTCGGGCGGCACGAAGCTGATGCCCGAGTTGTCGCTCGGGTGCCCGTGCCCGTCGGAGTACGGCTCGAGCATCGACGCGGTGAAGTTCTCGGCGACGCCGTCCTGCATCACCTTGACACTGGTCGCGGCGAAGCGGCCAGAGTGCACCTCGGCCCGCCGCGCCACCAACTCCTCGATCTGCTCCAGGCCGCGGCTGCGATCCCACCAGAGCGCCCCGACAACGCGCCCGGTCAGCTCGCCGGAGCGGGCCGCCGCGAGGTAGCTCGGGGCCGGGTCGTCGGCATCGCCGTAGCTGCCGACAATGGCATCCTGCCAGGCCGTCACCCCGTGCGAGTGCAAGTAGGCCTGCCCGGTGAGCAGCGCCTCGCGCATGCCGGCGGCGCCCACCTTCGGCAGCAGCCGGTTCACCAGGTTCATCGCGCCCTCGTGCAGTGTGCCGGACGGCGTGCCGTCGGCGAGCCGCTCGATGCGGCCGTCGGCCGGGTCCGGGGTGTCGCGGTCGATGCCGGCCAGCTGCAGGGCGCGCGAGCTGACCCAGGCGCCGTGGCCGTCGCGGTTGGTCAGGAAGGCGGGCCGGTCGCCGACGATGTCGTCCAAGTCGGATGCCAGGGGAGTGCCGCCCGGGAACACCGACATGCTCCAGCCGCCGCCCAGGATCCACTCGGTGTCTGGGTTGTCGCGGGCGTGCTCGGCGATGAGCGAGCGGTACTCGGTGCGCGTGTTGACGTCGGCCAGGTTGCAGCGCATGAGGTCGAGCCCGCCCCAGACCGGGTGCACGTGCGCGTCCTGGAAACCGGGCACGAGCAGGCGGCCGGCCAGGTTCACCAGCTCGGTGTGCGGGCCGATCAGCTCGCGCACCTCCTCATGCCCAACGGCGATGATGCGCCCGCCGCGGACCGCGACGGCGCTCGCCGTGGCGCGCACGGTATTGGCGGTGAAGACCGTGCCGCCGGAGAAGACGAGGTCGGCGTCGGTACTGGTCATTGCTGCTCCTTCGGGCTGGCAGTGGTGGTGCGGAGCTTGTCCTGGGTTCGAGTGTTCCTAGCTTCCCGCCATGGTGCGGGCGATCTGCGTGGCGGAGTCGCCGGCACGCCGCAGCACGACGGCCACCATGGCGAGGGCGAAGAGGGTGAGCAGCAGCATGATCGTCGACACGGCGGCGATCTCGGGCCGGAGCCCGCTGCGCAGAGCGCTCAGCACGTAGACCGGCCACGGCGTCGTTCCGGACACCTGCACGAAGGCCGCGACGATGGTGTTGTCGAGGCTGAGCGTGAACGAGAGCAGGCCGCCGGCGAGCACGGCGGGCAGCGCGAGCGGCAGGGTGACCCGCCAGAAGGTGCGCAGCGGCGGAGCGTACAGGTCAGCGGATGCCTCCTCGAGCTGTGCGTCCAGGCCGACGAGCCTGGCCCGCACGATGTACGCGACGATCGCCGTGGAGAACAGGGAGTGGCCGATGACGAGGCGCACAATGCCGTCGCTGAAGATGCCGAGGCCGAGGTCCTGGCCGAGGAAGACGAGCCAGGGCAGCAGCGCGACGGCATCCACGATCTCCGGGGTGACCGAGACGAGCAGCAGCAGCCCGATGAACCAGAACACCCACTTGCCGGGGCGCCGGGCCATGGCGATGCCGGCCAGCGTGCCGAGCGCGGTCGCGAGCAGCGCGGCGACGGCGCCCGTGCGGATCGACACCAGGACGGCATCCCGGATCGCCGGCTTCGTGACGATCGCGGCGAACGAGTCGAAGCCGAAGTGATCCCAGGAGACGAGCAGCCGGCCCACGTTGAACGAGTAGGCGATGATCACGATGATCGGCGCGAACAAGAACAGGAAGACCGCGATGCTCCAGACGGTGAGGCCGATGTCGGCGGCCGAGCGCCGGGTGCGGAACCGGCTCCGCGAGCGGGACCCCTCGGCGACCGCGATGGCGCGGGTGGCATGCAACTCGGTCATGATGCGTCTCCCAACACCAGGCGTCGACGGGAACGGGCCGGCCAGGTCAGCAGCCAGAGCAGCAGCGCCCCGGCGGCGACGGTGAGCGCGATCACCAGGATCAGCAGCACGGCCATCGCTGAGCCGAGCGCCCAGTTCTGCGCTGTCTGGAACTGGCTGGCCACCAACTGGCCGATCATGTTGCCCTTCGCGCCGCCGAGCACCGTCGCGGTGATGTAGTCACCCATCAACGGGATGAAGACGAGCAGCACGCCGGCGATGATGCCGGGCTGGGCCAGTGGCACGGTGACCTGGGTGAAGGTGCGGATGCGGTTCGCGCCCAGGTCCTTGCTGGCCTCGCGGAGGGAGCCGCCCACCCGGTCGAAGGCGACGAAGAGGGGCAGGATCATCAGCGGCAGATAGTTGTAGACGACGCCGATGAGCACGGCGGTGCGGGTGTAGAGCAGCTCAAGCGGCCCCTCCTGCAGGCCGACGGCCTGCAGCAGCGTCGACAGCCAGCCCTCGGGCGCGAGGATCACCTGCCAGCCGATCGTGCGCACCAGGAAGTTGGTCCAGAACGGCACCATGACGAGCGCCAGCAGCAGCCCGCGCCGGTTCATCGGCGCCTTCACCGCCATCCAGTACGCCACGGGCCCGCCGATCACCAGGCAGAGCGCCGTGCCGGCCAGCCCCACCCAGAGCGTGTTGACGAAGGTGGCGAAGAACGTGGGCGAGAGCGCCTCGATGTAGCGGTCGAACGAGAGCACGTCGTTGGCGTGCGTGCCGAAGATGCCCGGCTTGTAGCCGAAGCTGAACCAGAGCACCATGCCGACGGGCGCGACGAAGAAGAAGAGCAGCCAGGCCCAGGCCGGGAATGCCAGGAGCGGCGCCGGCAGCCGGCGCGGGGCGGAGGGGCTTGCCATCAAGCGCCCGCTGCGGCCTTGGTGTTGTTCCAGATGTCGACGATGCGCTGCTGGGCCTCGGTGACCTTGCCGGTGTGCATCGTGGCGATCTGCTCGGGGGAGAAGAAGACCAGGTCGAGCATCTCGATGCCGGCATCCTCAGCCGCCGCCTGGATGTCGAGCGCGCCGGTGTGGTAGCCGATGTAGTCCAGCTCGGCGAGTGAGTTCTCCGGGGTGAGCACGAAGTTGATGAAGGCGTGCGCGGCCTCCGGGTGCGGCGCGCCGGCGGCGATCGCCCAGTTGTCCATCCAGAGCTCGGTGTCGGGGGCTCCGAGCACCCACTGCCAGCGCTCCGGGTCGGGGCTCTCCTGAATTCCGATGCGGGCGTCGCCGTTCCAGACCTGCATGAGGGCGTGCGTCGCCTGCGGGATCGCGGCGCCGCCGGGGTAGGAGTCGAAGGCGGTGACGTGCGGGGCGAGCTCGTTGACGAGGAAGTTCTCGCAGGCGTCGAGCTCGGCGGGGTCGGTCGTCATCCAGTCGATGCCGTTGGACCAGAAGTAGATGCCGGCCAGCGGGGCCGGGTCGTCCAGCAGCGAGGTCTTGCCGCTGGCCTCGTTCTGGGCGGCGTCAATGAAGTCGTCCCAGCTGGTGAGCTCGCGCGTGATGACGGTCTTGTCGTAGACGAAGCCGGTCGTTCCCCAGGCCTTGCAGATGGTGTACACGTTGCCGGAATCCCAGTCCTGGCCGAGGAAGGCCGGGTCCATGTACTGGATGTTCGGGATGAGGTCGCGGTTGAGCTTGGTGAGCAGGCCGTTCTCGATCATCTGCGGGATGAACGGGCCGGTCGGCACGATGATGTCGTAGCCGCTGGTGCCCTTGGCCGCGACGAGCTTGGAGATCATCTCCTCGTTGGAGGCGAAGGAGTCCAGGGTGATGGCCGGGCCGAGCGTCGACGTGAACTCCTCGAGCACGCTCGGGGCGTCGTAGTCGCCCCAGGTGTAGATGGAGAGCTTGTCCTCGAGCGGGCCGCCGGAGGCCTGGGCGCTGCTGCCCGCGTTGCTGCCCGGGCTGCTGCACGCGGCCAGGAACAGGGTGCCGCCCGCGGCGGCGGCGAAGCTGAGGAAGCGCCGGCGGCTGAGCTCGCGGGCGATGATCGGGGCCGCGGATGAGCTGGCGAGAATGCGCAGGGGGGAACGTTCAGCGGTCATGAGTGGTCCTCCAAGGGGGTTGCCGGTGCAGGGGTTGCCGGTGCAGGGGTTGCCAGTACGGGGGAAAGAGTCGGCGGCTCGACGTGCGCAGTGTCTGGCAGCTCGTCGGCGGCGAAGAGGATGACGGAGTCCGGGCTCCAGGAGCACCAGACGTCGTCGCCGATGGCGAGCCGCGGCGCCTCGGGGGTGGGCCGGCGGGCGAGCAGGCTCTGCGTCGCGGTGCCGGTGCCGCCGAGCTGCACGAGGTACTGCATCGTCTCGCCGAGGTGGGAGACGCCGATGAGCGTGCCGGCGACCCGGTTGGAGCCGTCTGCTCCGCCCACGCCCTCGCCGGTGGATGCGGCATGCGCGCCGCCCGAGCGGGCGTTGATCTGCACGAACTCGGGGCGCACGGCCGCCTGCGCGGCGGCACCGACCCGGAGCCGGGGCGTGCCGGAGGCGATTCTCGCCGCCCGCAGCAGGCCGTGTGCGCTCTGCAGCATGGTGGCGCCCGGCTCGTCGCCGACGATGGTGCCGGTGAGGAAGTTCTGCTGGCCGACGAAGCCGGCGACGTAGGCCGTGGCCGGTGCGGCGTAGATGGTGTCGGCGTCGGCGAGCTGCTCGATGTGCCCGTCGCGCATGATCGCGATCCGGTCGCTCATCGAGAGCGCCTCACCCTGGTCGTGCGTGACGAAGACGAAGGTGATGCCGAGGCGGGACTGCAGCAGCTTGAGCTCCAGCTGCATCTCCTCGCGCAGCTGCCGGTCGAGCGCGCCGAGCGGCTCGTCGAGCAGCAGCACGGCCGGCCGGTTGACGAGGGCGCGGGCCAGCGCGACGCGCTGCTGCTGGCCGCCAGAGAGCTGCGTCGGCTTGCGGTCGGCGAAGCGGCGCATCTGCACCATGTCGAGGGCCTCGGCCACCCGCTCGCGGATCTCGGCCTTCGGGGTGCGCTTCTGCTGCAACCCGTAGGCGACGTTCTCGGCGATGCTCATGTGCGGGAACAGCGCGTACGCCTGGAAGACCGTGTTGACGTTGCGGCGGTACGGCGGCTCGCCGAGCACGCTCTGGCCCGAGATGAGGATGTCGCCGGCATCCGGGTGCTCGAAGCCGGCGATCATGCGCAGCGTCGTGGTCTTGCCGCAGCCGGAGGGCCCGAGCAGCGAGATGAACTCGCCGGCCGCGATGTCGAGGCTCAGATCGTTGACTGCTGCCGTGTCGCCGTAGTACTTGCTGATGCCCCTCAGCTCGATGGCCCCGGTGCGGCTCTGCGCGCGTGACGCACTCGCATTTGCATGGTCGTCGAGAACGGTCACCGGCACCTCCATAGCTGCAGTCGTAGAGGTCATTCAATCGTTGAAAGTGGTTTTGCACAATGCATTCCGTTGCGAGAGGGCCAGATTTTTGCTGAGACCGTCGAAATCGGGCCGTTCAGCCGTCGAAAGCGGAGGAGTTCCGCCGCACAGAAATATCGCGAAAGTTCACCCCCGGATTCGCCGGGTGCGGCTGCCAGCGGCGGCGCAGAGTGGGTTCAAGCCAGAACCGAGGCGGCCAGAACGGCCCGTCTCACCCGCACCGTTCGTAAGGAGAACACCATGACGCACGCCAGCACCAGCCCCGAGGCGTTCCCCCAGTCGGCACGGGCCGGGGATCAGACGCAGACCGCCGAACAGCTCGAACTCGAGTGGGCGGCCGACCCGCGCTGGGAGGGCATCCGCCGCGACTATACCGCCGCCGATGTGATCGCGCTGCGCGGCCCGGTCCGGGAGGAGCGCACGCTCGCCCGGCGCGGCGCCGAGAAGCTCTGGGGCGAGATCCAGAACAACGGCACGCCGGACGAGCCCCGCTGGGTGGCCGCCCTCGGCGCGCTGACCGGCAACCAGGCGGTGCAGCAGGTGCGGGCCGGCCTCAAGGCGATCTACCTCTCCGGCTGGCAGGTCGCTGCCGACGCCAACCTCTCGGGGCAGACCTACCCCGACCAGTCGCTCTACCCGGCCAACTCGGTTCCGGCGGTCGTGCGCCGCATCAACAACGCGCTGCTGCGTGCCGGGCAGATCGAGTTCGCCGAGGGGGACCCCTCGACGCCGACAGGCTCAGCCGACGGGGAGCCCATCGACTGGATGGCGCCGATCGTCGCCGACGCCGAGGCCGGCTTCGGCGGACCGCTGAACGCCTATGAGCTGATGGCGTCGATGATCGAGGCCGGGGCGGCCGGCGTGCACTGGGAGGACCAGCTGGCCAGCGAGAAGAAGTGCGGCCACATGGGCGGCAAGGTGCTCGTGCCCACCGGCCAGCACATCCGCACCCTCAACGCGGCCCGCCTGGCCGCGGATGTCGCCGGCGTGCCGTCCATCGTCATCGCCCGCACCGACTCGCTCGCCGCCACGCTCATCACCAGCGACCACGACGAGCGCGACAAGCCGTTCATCACGGGGGAGCGCACAGCCGAGGGCTTCTACCACGTGCAGAACGGCATCGAGCCGGTCATCGCCCGCGGCCTCGCCTACGCACCGTACGCCGACCTCATCTGGGTGGAGAGCGCCGAGCCGGACCTCGAGCTCGCCCGCCGCTTCGCCGAGGCGATCCACGCCGAGTTCCCCGGCAAGCGCCTCGCCTACAACTGCTCGCCGTCGTTCAACTGGAAGCGCCACCTGAACGACGAGCAGATCGCCACCTTCCAGCGCGACCTCGCCGCCCTCGGCTACGCCTTCCAGTTCATCACGCTGGCCGGGTTCCACTCGCTCAACCACTCCATGTTCACGCTCGCCCAGGACTACGGCACGCGGCACATGAGTGCATATGTCCAGCTGCAGGAGGCCGAGTTCGCCTCGGAAGCCTCCGGCTACACCGCAACCCGCCACCAGCGGGAGGTCGGCACCGGCTACTTCGACCGGATCGCCACGGCGCTCAACCCAGACAGCGCCACCCTTGCCCTCGTCGGATCGACCGAGGCCGAACAGTTCTAACACTTTCCACGCAAGGAGCCAGACCATGAACACGACCGCAACACTCACGGAGCCCCGGCCGACGACCGCGTCCGTGCCCACCTTCCCCGCGCACGACCCGCGCATCGAGGTCATCGGCGAGATGGGCCCGCGCTACGCGGAGATCCTGACCCCGGAGGCGCTGCGCTTCCTCGCCGCGCTGCACGACCGCTTCGCCGGCATCCGCCACGACCGGCTCGCCGCCCGCCTGCAGACCCGGGTGGACGCGGCCAACGGCCGTGACCCGAAGTTCCTGCCCGAGACCGCGCACATCCGCGCCGAGCCCGGCTGGCGGGTCGCCGGCCCCGGCCCCGGCCTCGAAGACCGCCGGGTCGAGATCACCGGGCCGACCGACCGCAAGATGGCGATCAACGCGCTGAACTCGGGCGCGAAGGTCTGGCTCGCCGACCAGGAGGACGCCACCAGTCCCACCTGGCAGAACGTGATCGAGGGGCAGCTGAGCCTGCTCGATGCGCTCGCCGGCACGCTCAGCTACACCAGCCCGGAGGGCAAGGAATACACGGTCACGCACGACATCGGCGGGCCGGACACCCCGACGATCGTGATGCGGCCGCGCGGCTGGCACCTGGTCGAGAAGCACCTGCGCTTCCACGACCGGGCGGGCCGCTCGATGAGCGCCTCCGGCAGCCTGGTCGACTTCGGGCTGTACTTCTTCCACAACGCCACCCGGCTGATCGAGCTCGGCAGCGGTCCGTACTTCTACCTGCCCAAGCTCGAGGGGCACCTCGAGGCGCGGCTGTGGAACGACATCTTCGGCTTCGCGCAGGACTACATCCACATCCAGCGCGGCACCATCCGGGCGACGGTGCTGATCGAGACGATCCAGGCCGCGTTCGAGATGGAGGAGATCCTCTACGAGCTGCGCGAGCACTGCGCCGGGCTGAACGCCGGCCGCTGGGACTACATCTTCTCCATCATCAAGACGTTCCGCTCGCGCGGGCGCCGCTTCGTGCTCCCCGACCGCAAACAGATCACGATGACGGTGCCGTTCATGCGGGCGTACACCGAGCTGCTCGTCGCCACCTGCCACAAGCGCGGCGCCTATGCGATCGGCGGCATGAGCGCGTTCATCCCGAACCGGCGCGACCCCGAGATCACCGAGCGCGCCCTGGAGCAGGTCGCCGCCGACAAGCGCCGCGAGGCCACCGACGGCTTCGACGGCACCTGGGTCGCCCACCCCGACCTCATCCCGACGGCGCGCGCCGAGTTCGACCTGGCCTTCGGGGAACGCAACAACCAGTTGCACCGCACGCGTTCCGAGGTGAGCGTCACCGCCGCGCAGCTGCTCGACATCGGCTCCATCGGCGGGCAGGTGACCGAGTCGGGCGTCTACGGCAACGTCGCCATCGCGCTGCGCTACATCGAGTCGTGGCTGCGCGGCATCGGAGCGGCCGCCATCGACAACCTGATGGAGGACGCGGCGACCGCCGAGATCTCCCGCTCGCAGGTCTGGCAGTGGGTGCACGAGAACACCGTGACCGCCGAGGGTCGCCGCATCGACCGGGCCTGGCTCGGCGAGGTGCTGGCGCAGGTCGCAGGCGGGCTCACCCGCTTCGACGGCGACCGCTTCGACGACGCCGTCGAGATCTTCACCACGGTGGCGCTGGAGGCGGAGTTCCCGACGTTCCTCACGGTCGGGGCGTACGCCCGGTTCCTCTGAGCCGCTCCGCTGGGTGAGCCTGTCGAAACCCGGTTCCGACAGGCTCACCCAGCGGGCCGTGCCCGCCCATTCCGGTGCGGGCCGCACTATCCTGTTGCGATGACAGCCGTGAGCGTGCGCCCCGCCGATCCCACGGATGCCGCGGCGCTCGCCGAGGTGGCCGCCGCGACGTTCCGCCTGGCCTGCCCGCCCCAGACGACCGAGCAGGCGATCGCCGAGTTTCTGCGCGACGTGCTCTCGGTCGAGCGCTTCGCGGAGTACCTCGATGATCCGACCCGGCTCGTGCTGCTCGCCGAGCAGGGCGGGCGGCCCGTCGGCTACACCCTCCTCGTCTTCGGGGACCCGAGCGACGCCGACGTGGCCGCGGCGGTCGGCATCCGCCCCACCGTCGAGCTCAGCAAGTGCTACGTGTTGGCCGAGGCGCAGGGGGCCGGCGTCGCCGCCTCGCTGATGGCGGCCACCCTCGACGCCGCCCGGCAGCGCGGGGCTGCCGGCGCCTGGCTCGGCGTCAACGAGCAGAACGCGCGGGCGATCCGCTTCTACGAGAAGAGCGGCTTCGCCGCCGTCGGCCGCAAGCGGTTTCTGCTCGGCGGCGTGTACGAGAACGACCACGTGCTGGAGCGGGCGCTCTAGCGGCCGACGTCCCGGGTTGTTGGCTTCGGTCGCAGGCTCCCTCGAGCCAACGTGGTGCTGACTGCCCGGGTTGTTGGCTTCGGTCGCGGGCTCCCTCGAGCCAACGTGCTTCTGCCGCCCGTCGTGCCCGAGGCTCCTGGCTAGGCAGAGGCTGCCACCGGTGCCGCGCGCCGCGCAATCACCCAGATGCCGATCGCCGAGGCGACGAAGAGCACGGCCAGGATCGCCCAACCCAGCAGCCCGAGTTCGAGGGCCGTCGCCGTGATGACGAGAGGGGCGAGCATGGTGCCGAGCGAGAACCCCATGCCGAACATGCCCTGGTAGGCGCCGGCTCGCGACGGCTCGGCCAGCTCGAAGCTCAGCCCCCAGGTTCCGGCTGCGGAGAGGATCTCGGCGAAGGCGTGGAACAGCGCGCCGCCGAGGAGCAGCACGATCGCGACGCCCGCTCCGACCCCGGCGCTGGCGGCCGCGGCATCCGGGCCCGCCGCCAGCGCGTACAGCCCGCAGGCGATGAGCATGAACGCGCCGGCGATGAGCACGGCCCGGCCGGCCTTGCGGATGTCGTCGCTGCCGCGGGAGAGCGGAATCTGGAGGGCGATCACGATGACCGTGTTGACGATCAGCAGCGCGGACACCATGACGTCGGGGGCGGCAGTGTTGTGCACGATCCAGAGCGGAACGCCGATCTCGCCGAGTGCGAACTGCATTCCGAACACCCCGGCCAGCGCGGTCAGCGCCAGGTAGCGGCGGTCGCGGAACGGTGAGCGCGCGGCGGCTGCGGCGGTCGCGGCGGCCTGCCGGGCCGTCGCGACCTCGTGGGCCGCGATCGCCGCGGTGTCGGCGTCGACGGCGAGCCGGGCGCGACGCTCCCGTGGGGGCGCATCGACGCGGGCGGGCAGGCGCAGCAGCTGTACGGCGCTCAGCAGGTAGACGACGCCGGCCGCGATCATGAGGCCGCGGTAGGCGTCGATCGTGCCGGCGAGCAGGGCGAGGCCGCCGATGGCGCCGCCGGCCGCGATGCCGATGTTCGTGATCGTGCGGAGGATGGCGCGCGTGGACACCCGGTGCTCCGCGTCGAAGGCGCGGGCGATTATCGCCGAGCGGGTGGAGTTGCTGGCGCGGTTCAGTCCGGTGGCGATGCACGCCAGCAGCAGGGCCATGCCGAAGTCGCCCGCGAAGGGGTAGGCCGCCATCGCCAGTCCCTCGAGGGCGATCAGCACAACGAGCATGCGCCGGGCCGAGAAGACGTCGGCGAAGTGCCCGCCGGCATAGGAGGTGGCGACGCCGACGCCGGAGGAGATCGCCAGGATCAGGGCGATCTCGCCGGCGTCTAGGCCGACGAAGTGGGTGAAGAAGAGAACGGTGAGCGTGTAAAAGATGCCGCGGCCGAGCGTGGAGACGAGCGTGGCGCCGGCGAGCACGCGCAACACCGGGTCGGCGAGGGCCGCGCGGATGCCGCCGGGGCGCCGCTCCGGGGTGGGGGAGGTGCCGGCGGCATCCGCCCCGAGGGCTGGAACGGTCTCGATGCTGTCGGTGGCGGGGCTGGTGCTCATGCTGCATTTCTCCCACGCGCGGAACATCCACATGTATTGATGTAGCGTCTTGCTACATGTTGCGATTCGCGTTGACGGAGGCCGACCTCGGCAATGTGCGCTTCGGGCTCTCCCCGCTCTGCGAGCTCGGCCTCTCGCTGCGTGCGCTGCGCGACCCCGCCAGATACCCGCTGCAGCTGCCCTGGCTTCGGCGCACCGAGCAGGCGCGGGCCGGCCTCGACCTCGACGCGCTGATGGCGTTGGTGGACGAGCGCTTGTGGACCCCGGACTTCCTGAACCCCCGGCCACTCTCGCCGCTGACCCGCCTCAGCGACGAGCTCGACGTGCTGCGCGCGCTGCCCAGCCAGCGGTTCACCGAGCAGCTGCTCCTGGTGCACCAAGGCCGGATGCCGGCCGCGCTCGACGGCCCGCCGCGGGCGGCGATCGCACGGATGGTGACCGCGCTGGAGGGGCTGTGGGCGGCCGGCTTCGCCGAGTACTGGCCGCGGATGCGCACCATCCTCGAGGCCGACATCGTCTACCGGGGCCGGCAGCTGGTGCAGTACGGCCTGTCCACGATGCTGAACGGGCTGGCGCCGACCGCCGACTTCGACGGCCGGGTGCTCACCGTGCGGCTGCGCGACCCGCTGGACCGCGACGTGGCGGGCGGCGCGGGGCTCACGCTCGTGCCCACCATGTTCACCAACCGCGCCTCGGCGCCGATCGACCCCACCGAGCCGCCGACGATGTTCTACCCGGCCAGGGGGCAGGGCGCGATGTGGCAGGCGGAGCGGGCGGCGAACCCGGCGGCGCTCGCCGCAATCGTCGGAGAGGCGCGGGCCAGGCTGTTGATCGCGCTCGGCGAGCCGTCCTCCTCGACCGAGCTGGGCATCCGCTTCGGGGTGTCGACCTCGGCCGTGAACCAGCACCTGCGGGTGCTGCGGGAGGCCGGTCTGCTCACCTCCACGCGCTACGGGCACAGCGTGCTCTACCTGCGCAGCGCACTCGGCTCCGCGCTCGTCGCCGGGGGATAGGGGTCGCCCGGGCCGCGGGCGCGGGCTGGCGCGACTAGGCGGGCGCGGGCGCGGAGTATTTGGCGTGCTTCACTCGGTCGTAGGCCGCGAGCGCGGCCCGGCGGCTCTCGCCGAGGTCGACGAGCGGCTCCGGGTACTCCGGCGTTCCCCACTCGGGCACGTGCCTGCGCACATAGCTTCCGTGCGGGTCGAACTTCTGCTGCTGCAGCACCGGGTTGAAGACGCGGAAGTACGGGGCGGCATCCGCGCCGGACCCGGCGACCCACTGCCAGTTGAACGGGTTGCTCGCGGCATCCGCGTCGACGAGCGTCTGCCAGAACCACTCCTCGCCGTGCCGCCAGTCGATCAGCAGGTTCTTGCTCAGATAGGACGCCACGACCATGCGCACCCGGTTGTGCATGGTGCCGGTCGCCCAGAGCTCGCGCATGCCGGCGTCCACGAGCGGGACCCCGGTCTGGCCGCGCTGCCAGGCGGTCAGCGCGCCCTGGTCGAGCGGCGGCCACTCGAACGCGTCGAACTCTCGGCGCCAATTGACTCGGTGCAGGTCCGGCGCGTGGAAGCTGACATGCGCCGCGAACTCGCGCCAGCCCAGCTGGCGTAGGAACGTCGAGGCCGCCCCCTCGGAGCCGATCCGCCCGGATGCCGCGGCGGCGCGCACCCGCATCGTCTCGTGCCACACCGTGTGCGGGCTGATCTCGCCCCAGCGCAGCGCCGGCGACAGGCGCGAGGTCACGTCCTCGGCCGGCTCGTCGCGCTGCTCGGGGTAGAGCGGCAGCTTCTCGTCGAGGAACTCCGCGAGCAGGTCGAGGGCCCCCTGCTCGCCCGGCCGCCAGGCGGCGCGCAGCCCGCCCGCCCAATCGGGCGCGCTCGGCTGCAAGCCCCAGCTGTCCAGCGGCTCGCTCTGCACCGGCGGACTCTGCACGGCCGCGCTCTGCAGTGAGCCGGCCGGTCGCTCCGGCGCGGGCAGTGGGCGGCGCGGCTCGGGCATCGAGCTGGCCCGGCGCCAGAACGGCGTGAACACCGAGTAGGGCTGGCCCGCGCCGGTCATGAGCGTCCACGGCTCGTAGAGCAGCGAGGCCGCATGGCTCTGCACGTGCAGCCCTGCCGCACGCAGGCCGAGTTTCAGTGCCGCGTCGACGGTGCGCTCCGCGCGGCCGTAGCGGCGGTTCCAGAACACGGCGTCTGCCGCGGCCTCGGTCGCGACGGCCGGGAGCACGGCCTCGGCGGCGCCCCGGCGCAACACCAGCGGCACGCCGATCCGCTCGAGGCTGGCGCGCAGCGACTGCAGGCTCTGGTGCAGCCACCATCGGGCCGCCCCGCCGAGCGGGCGCACCCCGGGCGAGACCTCGTCGAGCACATAGACCGCGACGACGCGGGTGCCGCGGGCCATTGCCGCGGTGAGCGCGGGGTTGTCGCCCACCCGCAGGTCGTCGCGGAACCAGACCACGGCCGTCATGCTCACTCGAGTGTCTCGTCCACGCGCAGCACGAGCTTGCCGCGCACGTGGCCCGTCTCCTGCAGCCGGTGCGCCTCGGCGGCCTCGGCCAGCGGGAACACCCGCTCGATGTGCGGGCGCACCTGGCCCTGCTCGATGAGCCGGCCGATCACGCCGAGCGTGCGGGCGTCGGGGGCGATGTTGTAACCGGTTGCGCGGATGCCGCGGGCCGCGGCATCCGCGGCCATGCTCGGCCAGCTGCCGGTCGGGGCGTTCACCAGCAGCCCGCCGGGGCGCAACACGTCGAGCGAGCGGGTGCCGGTGTCTGCGTGCACATTGCCGATCAGGTCGATGACGACGTCGATGTCCCGCACGCGCTCCTCGAAGCGCTCGCTGCGGTAGTCGATGACCTCGTGGGCGCCGAGCCCGCGCAGGAACTCGGCGTTGCCGGCCGAGCCGGTCGCCGTGACGTGGGCGCCGAAGAAGCGGGCGAACTGCACCGCGAAGTGACCCACCCCGCCGGCGCCGGCGTGCACCAGCACACGCTGGCCCTGGTGGGCCTTGCCCAGCTCGACGACCATGCCCCAGGCGGTGAGGGCGGCGACCGGGAGGGCGGCGGCCTCGGCGAAACTCAGCGCGGCCGGCTTCGACAGAACGCTCATCGACGACACCGCGATGTACTCGGCGTAGCTGCCTCCGCCGCGCGGGTAACGGCCCATTCCGAACACGGCGTCGCCGGGCTGCAGCGGGTGCGCGGCATACGGCACCTGCTCCACCACGCCGGCGAAATCCAGGCCGAGCACGGTCGGGAACGACTCGATCGCGGCGGACGTGCCGCGGCCGGCGCGGGTCTTCACGTCGATCGGGTTGACCCCGGCGGCGACGACGCGCACCAGCACCTCGTCGCTGATGCGCAGGGGCCGCGCGGTCTCGGCCAGGTGCAGCTCGTCTGCCTCGCCGAGGCGGTCGATGACCGCCGCGCGCATGGTGTTCTGCTTCGACATCCGCTGCTCCTCGTGTGCTCTGTTCCGCTGACTACGCTAACGCAACGCATCGCGGGGTCTCGCTGGCTCCCGCCCCGCTTGGCCGCCCCGCGCGCGGGGCAGTCGGACTCCGTTTATAACGATTTGGGGGTGATTTTGGTCGCCGACGCCCGCGCTGGGCAACCCTACTAGCCATGAGCATTGTGCCCCAAAGGGGGTACAAGCGGATGAGGAGATATCGTGCGCAAGAAAGCAATGGTTCTCACCGGTCTGGTGGTGGCGGCCTTATTGGTGCCCGCTGCGCCGGCGCTGGCCAACGGCAACGGAAATGGCAACAACGGCAAGGGCAACAGCAACAGCCAGCAGGGCAACAACGGCCCGAAGGGCAACAACGGCAATAACGGGAACAACGGCAACAACGGGAATGGCGGCGGCAACAACGGCAATGGCAACGGCAACGGCGGCCAGAGCACCGACAAGTTGCTCAAGGCCGTGACCGCGAACGGCATCCTGACGCATGCGCGGGTGCTGCAGCGCATCGCGAACCAGAACGGCGGAACGCGCGCCTCCGGCACGCCGGGCTTTGACGCCTCGGCGGCCTATGTCAGCGATCAGCTGCGGAAGGCCGGCTACACGGTCACCGAGCAGCCGTTCGACTTCCCCTACTACGAGGAGACCGGCCCGGCCGCGCTCAGCCAGCTGTCGCCGAGCCCCACGGACTACGAGGTCGCCACGCTGGACTACTCGGGCAGTGGCTCCGTCACCGGCACCCTCGTGGCGACGTTGAACACCGTCGTCCCGGCTACCCCGACGCCGAGTTCGGCATCCGGATGTCTGCCGGAGGACTTCGCGCCGGCGTCGGCAACCGAGCCGCAGATTGCACTCATCCAGCGCGGCACCTGCACCTTTGAGGTGAAGGTGGCCAACGCTGTTGCGGCCGGCTATGACGCGGCCGCGATCTTCAACGAGGGCAACCCCGGGCGCACCGACCTTCTGACCGGCGTCACCCTCGGCGCACCGGCAGCGGTGCCGGTTGTCGGGCTGAGCTACGCGGACGGAGCGGCGCTCTACACGGCGGCACAAGGTGGTGCTGTCACGCTCTCGCTGAGCACGTCGACGATCTCCGAGACCCGCACGACCAAGAACATCCTGGCTGACTCGAAGAAGGGCGACGCCGGCAAGGTCGTCGTCGTCGGTGCGCACCTCGACTCGGTGCTCGCCGGACCGGGCATCAACGACAACGGCAGCGGCACCGCCACCATTCTCGAGACCGCCCTCCAGATGTCGAAGCTCAACATCAAGCCGCAGCAGAAGCTGCGCTTCGCGTTCTGGGGAGCCGAGGAGGAGGGACTCCTGGGATCCACCCACTACGTCGCCAACCTCAGCGACGCGGAGCTCGGGACCATCTACGCGAACCTGAACTTCGACATGCTCGGATCCACGAACTACGTGCGATTCGTGTACGACGGAGACGGCTCGGACGACCCGGACGGACTCTCGGGCCCTCCCGGATCGGCGCAGATCGAGACGGTGTTCACCGACTACTTCGCCTCGAAGGGGCTGGCCAGCGCACCGACGGCATTTGACGGGCGCTCTGACTACGGGCCCTTCATCGAATCCGGTATCCCTGCCGGTGGGCTGTTCAGTGGTGCAGAAGGCCTGAAGACCGAGGAGGAAGTCACCCTCTTCGGAGGCACGGCCGGTGCCCCGTACGACGCCTGCTACCACCAGGCCTGTGACACCATCAACAACCTCAGCACTGCAGCGCTGAGCGAGCTGGGTGACGCCGCGGCACACGCCACTATGACGCTGGCCGTCATGAAGACCGGATTCTTCGAGGACGGCAGCCGCATGGCGGCCCGCGCGCAGATCACGGCCGACAGCTTCGACTACGCGGGCAGCCACCTGCGCCGCTAAATCGAGGCACCACGACGAGGCCCGGGTTCCGCGCGAGCGGGGCCCGGGCCTCTCGGCTGCCCGGCAGCGGGCGGGGGAGTCGATCGCGGGGCGGGGGAGCTGCGTGCGGCGCGGCTCAGTCGACCGTGCGCAGCCATTCGGCGAGGCCCGCCCGCAGCGCGGCGGTCTGCGCGGGCTGCGAGTCGTCGCGGGCGGGCACGGTCAGCAGCTCGGCCCCGAGCCCCTCTGCCCACTCGGCAGCCACGGCCACGGGGTGCACCGGGTCCCGCGGCGCTGCGACCACGAGTGCCGGCACGCCGCGGGCAGACAGCGCCGCGAGCTCGGCGGTGTCGCGATAGGCGCGATTGCGGGGAACCTCGGTCAGCCGCACGGCCCGCGCCACGGCATCCGGGGCGGTGAACTGGCCGAGCAGGCCGCGCCCGCCGGCCGGGGAGGCGGCGGCGACCTCCTGGTAGAGCGAGCTCTCGCGGAAGGACTCGACCCCCTCAGCGGGGCCCAGGCGGGTGAGCAGCTCGGCGATCACCGGGAACGCGTGCAGGTTCGGGGGCAGCGCCTCGCTCGAGAACGCCGGCCGCACGAACACGGCCCGGCGCACCGGCAGCAGCTCGTCGAGGGCGATGCGCAGCGCGAGGGCGGCGCCCATCGAGATGCCGATCAGGGTGACGGGTTCGCCCGGCGGCAGCGCGGCGCGGGCGGATGCCGCGAGCTCTGCGGCCAGGGCGGGCAGTGTGAAGTCGGCCGCCGACCCGATCAACGGCGAGGCGCCGTGGGCGCGCACATCCAGGGCGACCACCGACTCCGGGGAGTCGGCCAGCACCGGCCCGAACAGCTCGAGCGGCTGACGCCGGTCGGCGCCGAGCCCGTGCAGCAGGAGGGTGGCCATCAGGGCACGTAGAGGGCGCCGGGTCCGTAGAGCTCGCGCGCCTCGGCGGCCCGGGCCGCGCGGGCGGAGGCCGCGGCCTGCGCCTCCAGCTTGCGCGCGGTGCGGTCGCGCAGCTCGTCGACCAGCTGCCCGGCCAGGCCGATCAGCAGCGCGATCTGCTCGTCGTCGCGGTCGACCCAGCGCGAGAGCGGCTCCTCGCCGATCGGCACGAAGTTGTCGTGCTGCTCCCACACGACGAGGGTGCGCTCCGCGCCGAGCACGTACTGCTGCCACCACACCTGGCGCATGTACGGGCGGGGGATGCTGCGCCACGCCTTGCTCGTGGTCTTGATCTCGGCCAGCTCGACCCGGCCGCCCGTGCGCACCGCGATGCCGTCCGGTGTGGCCAGGTGCAGCCGCTCCTCTGCGGCGTGGAACAGGCTCGAGCTCGGCTCGATTCCGTGCTCGCGGCGCACCCACTCGGCGATCACGGGCTCGCGGGCGCGGCCGTGGTCGGTCCAGGAGTTTCCGCTGAAGCTCGAGCCGTTGAGCTTCTCGAAGGCGGCCGACTGGATCGACCGCGGGGTCGAGAGCTTGGCGACATCCGTCGCCGTGATGCCCCGCGCCCTGGCGTACATCCACGCGGCGCGGTCACCGGAATCGGCCACGATGCGCGTCAGGCAGGGGGCCACGGATGCCGCGGGGGCCTCGCCGTGCAGCGAGCCAGCACCGTCAGAATCGGTGTCGAACAGGCCCAGCACAGCATCACTCACCCCTCCATTGTCTCTCGGCGCGCGCCGCTGTGTGCACCCGACCGGAGAATCTGTCGGCTCGCCGGGCGGTGCCGCTGCCGGTCGGAGCTCAGGCGCGGGGTGAGAGGGCGTCGACTCCGGCCGGGGAGAGCGCGTGGTGGATGGCGAGCATGCTGGCGCCCAGCACCGCCGCGTTCTCGGCGGCCGAACTCTGCACGATGGACAGGTGCTCGGTGGCCAGCGGCATCGAGCGGGTGTAGACGATCTCGCGGACGCCGGCGATCAGGTGCTCGCCCGCGCGCGCCATCGAGCCGCCGATGGCGATAACGGAGGGGTTGATGAGGCTCACCGCGGCGGTGAGCACCTCGCCGATGTCGCGGCCGGCCTGCCGCACGGCCTGGATCGCCTCGATGTTGCCGCGCTTGACCAGCTCGATGACGTCGCGGCTCGAGGCCACGTCGAGCCCCGCCTCGCGCAGCGCCTTGGCGATGGCCGGGCCGGAGGCCAGGGCCTCCAGGCAGCCGCGATTGCCGCAGTGGCAGGGGATGCCGGCGCCGCGCGCCACCTGCACGTGCCCGATGTCACCCGCGATGCCCTGGGCGCCCCGCTGCAGCAGCCCGCCGGAGATGACGCCGGCGCCGATGCCCGTGGCCACCTTGACGAACATGAGGTGCTCGGTGTTGGGCCAGGCGAACGCGCGCTCGCCGAGGGCCATGATGTTCACGTCGTTGTCGACGAGCACCGGCACCTCGAGGTGTTGCTGCACCCAGCCGGGAACGTCGAAGCGGTCCCAGCCGGGCATGATCGGCGGGTTCACCGGCCGCCCGGTGGAGTGTTGGACCGGGCCGGGCACGCCGACCCCGATGGCGATGAGGTCGTGGTGCGGCCGGCCGAGCTCGTCGAGCAGCTGCCTGGCCGCCGACACCATCCAGCCGAGCACCGCCTCTGGACCGCTCGCGATGTCGATGTCCTCGTGCACCTCCCCGAGGACGACGCCCGCCAGGTCTGTCGCCGCCAGCGTCGCGTGGGTGGCGCCGAGGTCGGCGGCCAGCACGATGCGTGCCGAGGCGTTGAGCGCGAACTGCGAGGAGGGGCGGCCGCCGGTGGACGCCGCGTCGCCGACGGGGGAGATGAGCTCCAGCGCCATCAACGTCTCGACCCTGGCCGCGATGGTGGACCGGGCCAGCCCGGTGAGCGCGGCGAGTTCGGCGCGCGTACGGGGCTGCCCGTCGCGCAGCAGCTGAAAGAGCTCGCTGGCGCCGGAGCTCCCGAGCGCGGAACCGCGGTTTAAGTCGACCATGGGCACAGTAAATCACATCGGCTTACAGGAGTTGATAAAGGCGAAGCTGAATCGTGACAAACAACTTTTGATTTTTAACTAGCAAAAGTCGCGCAACGTGTGTCACACTCTCCCCATGACAAAGACCGTCATCGATTCTGCCGCCACCGCGGACGCGACGAGCCCGGCTCGTGCGGCGTTCGCCGAGGCCGCCGCTGGCCGCACCGGCGCACTCCGGGCCGGATTCATCGGCGCCGGCTTCATGGCCGCCGTGCACAGCCGGGCAGCCAGGGCCGCCCGTGCCACGCTCGCCGGGGCCGCGGCCTCCTCCAGCGCCAGCGCCGAACAGGCCGCGGCGCTGCTCGGGCTCGAGCGCTCCTACTCCTCGGTGAACGAGCTGCTCAGCGACGGCGACATCGACGTCGTGCACATCTGCACCCCCAACACCACGCACGCCCCGTTCGCGCTGGCGGCGCTGGACGCCGGCAAGCACGTCATCTGCGAGAAGCCGCTGGCGACCTCGGTCGGCGACGCGGCCGAGCTGGCCCGCCGGGCCGAGGCCAGCGGCCTCAGCGCGACAGTGCCCTTCGTCTACCGCTTCCACCCGATGGTGCGCGAGGCCCGCGCCCGCGTGCTGAGCGGCGAGACCGGCCGGCTGCTCAGCCTGACCGGCGGATACCTGCAGGACTGGCTGGCCGAGCCGCTCTCGGACGATTGGCGGGTGAACGCCGAGCTCGGCGGCCCGTCGCGGGCGTTCGCCGACATCGGCTCCCACCTCGTCGACCTGCTGGAGTTCGTGACCGGCGATCGGATCGCCCGGTTGAACGCCACGACGCGCACCGTCTACGGCGAGCGCTCGAGCAATCGCGACATCGCCACCGAAGACCTCGTCGCACTCGTCGTCGAGATGCGCGGCGGAGCCGTCGGCACGCTGCTCATCTCGCAGGTGGCGCTCGGGCGCAAGAACAGCCTCGTCCTGGAGATCTCCGGCACAGAGGAGAGCATCCGCTTCGATCAGGAGCGGCCGGACGAGCTCTGGCTCGGCCGCCGATCAGGCTTCCGCCACCTGGTGCGCGATCCCGGCCTGCTGTCGCCGGACGCGGCCAGGCTCAGCGTCGTGCCCGCCGGGCATCCGATGGGCTATCAAGACGCCTTCAACTCCTTCGTCGCCGACAGCTATTCAGCTGCCGTCGCGCCGGACGGGGCGCGGCCGGAGGGCCTGCCGACCTTCGCGGACGGCTTGCGCGCCGTGCGCGTGACCGCCGCCGTGCTGGAGTCCGCGGCATCCGGCCGCTGGGTGGAGGTCACCGAATGAGCGAGCAGACCCCCATGGCGCCCGGCGCCGCCGTGCCCATCCTCACCGCCACCGGCCTGAGCAAGAGCTTTTTCGGCGTGACGGTGCTGCACGACGTCGGCATCGAGCTGATGCCTGGCCAGGTGCACGGCCTCGTCGGCGAGAACGGCGCGGGCAAGTCGACCTTCATGAAGATCCTGGCCGGGGTCTACGAGCGGGACGCCGGTGTCGTCACGCTCGGCGGCGAGCCGGTGGTGTTCGGCCACCCGGTGCAGGCGATGAACGCCGGGCTGGCGACGGTGTTCCAGGAGTTCAACCTGCTGCCGGACCGCAGCGTCGCCCAGAACGTGTACCTCGGCCGCGAGCCGCGCCGGCGCGGCTTCGTCAGCCAGCGCGCCATGGTGCGACAGACCCGGGCGCTGCTCGACGAGCTCGGCATCGACTTCATCGACCCGACCGCCCGCGTCGGCTCGCTCACCGTGGCCGAACAGCAGATCGTCGAGATCGCCAAGGCGCTCAGCTACGACGCCCGGGTGATCTCGATGGACGAGCCGACGGCGGCTCTGGCCGATCACGAGGTCGCGCTGTTGTACGGCATCATCCGCCGGCTGCAGGCGCGCGGCGTCGCGATCCTCTACGTCAGCCACCGGCTCAAGGAGATCTTCGAGCTCTGCGACAGCATCACGGTGCTCAAGGACGGGGCGCTCGTCAGCAGTGGCCCTGCCGCAGAGCTCGACACGAACGAGCTGGTGCGCCGCATGGTCGGCCGCTCGATCGAGACATTCTTCCCCGGCCCTGTAGGGGGAACCACGGTCGGGGAGCTCCGCTTGGCGGTCAGCGACGGCGGCAACGCCTTCGTCGACGGCATCGACGTCGAGCTGCGCGCCGGCGAGATCGTCGGGATGTCCGGGCTGCAGGGCAGCGGGCGCACCGAGCTCGTCGAGGCGATCTTCGGGGCGGCACCCTTCAACCGGGGAACCATCACGCTGGACGGCTCGCCGGTGCGCATCGGCAGCCCGCGGGCCGCCGTCAAGCACGGCGTCGCCCTCATTACCGAAGACCGCAAGGCCCAGGGCCTCGCGCTCGGCCAGTCGGTCCTCGACAATGCGCTGCTGGTGATCCGCGGCGTCTTCGCCCGGCGCACCGCGGCCGTGCGCAAGGAGATCCCCGGCGTGCTCAGCTCGCTCGAGATCAGCTCGCAGGGGCTCGGTCAGGAGGTGCAGTTCCTCTCCGGCGGCAACCAGCAGAAGGTGGTGCTCGCCAAGTGGCTGGCCACCAAGCCGAGGGTCGTCCTGCTCGACGAGCCGACCCGCGGCATCGATGTCGGCGCGAAGATCGCCGTCTACCAGCTGATGCGTCAGCTCGCCCGGGAGGGGGTCGCGATCCTGATGATCTCGTCCGAGCTGCCGGAGGTGATCGGCATGTCAGACCGCATCCTCGTCATGCACGACGGCCGCATCGTGGCCGAGCTGCCCGCGGGCTCCACCGAGGAGCAGGTGCTCTCGGCGGCAACGGGTGCCGCGGCATCCGCACACGAAGGGACACGGGCATGAACGCGGTCTCCGCACGGCGCCGCTCTGGGCGTCGCCTCGACTCCACGGTGATCGTCTACCTGGCGCTGATCGGTGTGATCGCGATCGGGGCGATCCTCGTCGCCACCGTCGGGCGCAGCTTCTTCAGCGCGGGCAACATCCGCGACATCCTGACCGGCATGAGCGTGCTCGGCTTCGTGGCCATCGGGCAGACCCTGGTGATCCTCTGCGGCTCGCTCGACCTCTCCGTCCCCTACGTGATCAGCCTCTCCAGCCTGCTCGCCGCCGACATCATGAAGGGCAACCCTGCCAATATCGCCGCAGCGGTCGCCGTCGCCCTGGGCGTCGCGGCGCTGCTCGGCCTGGCCAACGGCCTGATCGTCACCAAGCTCAAGGTGCACGGCTTCATCGCGACCCTCGGCATGGGGCTCATCATCAAGGGCTACCTCGACACCAACTACAAGGGAACCAGCGGCAGCGTGCCCTGGGAGTTCCAGCTGATCGGCGCGACGGGCATCGGGCCCGTGCCGGTGTCGACCGTCATCATGCTCGCCGTCGCGCTGCTGGCCGCGCTCTTCCTCAACCGGACCAGGGTCGGCAACCACATCTACGCCGTCGGCGGCAACGAGCAGGTCGCGAGGCTCAGCGGCATCCGCACGGCCAACCCGGTGATCCTCGCCCACGTGCTCTGCTCGGTGTCGGCCGCCATGGCCGGCCTGCTGCTGGCCAGCCGCCTCGGCGTCGGGAGCCCGACCGTCGGCACCCAGGGCGGCTACGACCTGCTCTCGATCGCCGCGGTCGTGCTCGGCGGCACCCTGCTCGCCGGCGGCCGGGGCTCGATCTGGGGCACCATCGGCGGCGTCGCGATCTTCGCAGTGCTCGACAACGTGATGAGCGTGCTGCAGGTGAACCCGTTCATGAAGGACGTCGTGCGCGGCATCGTCATCGTCGCGGCCGTCGCCGTCTACACCGGGCGCCAGGTGGAGCGCCGGCGGGCACGTTTCGGTCCAGGCGGATCGGCCACGGAGAGGGAAGGCGATGCGGGCCCGGATGCCCAGGCACCCGCCCCGGCATCCGCCTCGGCCCAGCCCGAATCGACCCAGCCCGACTCGACCAAGCACAGCGCGGCCCAGCACAGCTCGGCCCAGCTCGACACGAACGTGGGAGACCGGTCATGAACGCCGTGAAGACCTTGGTGAGCCCGCGCGGCGCCGTCTTTCTGCTGCTGATCGTGCTGCTCGTGGCGATCACGATCCGCAACCCGGACTTCGCCGAGCCCGGCCAGCTGATGCGCTTCATCCAGAGAGTCGCCCCCGTCGCGATCGTGGCCATCGGCCAGTACTTCGTGATCGTCGGCGGCGAGTTCGACCTGTCGATGGGGTCGCTCGTGACGGCGCAGGTCGTGATAGCCGGCAACCTGATCGGCCAGGACGAGAGCCGGTCGATCCCCGTGCTCATCTTCATGTTCGTCTTCGGCGCCGTCATCGGACTGATCAACGGCGTGATCGTCTCGTTCCTCAAGGTGCCGTCGTTCATCGTGACGCTCGGCATGATGCTCGCGCTGCTCGGCGCCGTGTTCTATTGGACGGGCGGCGCGGCGACGGGCAACCCGGCCGACTCCTTCCGCCAGATCGGGCGCGGCGGCATCCGCGACGTGCCCGTGCTCGACTTCATCCCCTGGTCGGTGCTCATCCTGGCCGTCGTGCTCGGCCTCGCCGTGTGGTTCATGAAGCGCCCGTTCGGCCGCACCATCATCGCGCTCGGCGACAACCCGACCGTCGCGAAGTACGCCGGAGCGCGCAGCTGGTGGGTCAAGACGAGCACCTTCATCCTCTCCTCGCTCTCGGCGACGGTTGCCGGCATCCTGCTGGTCGGCTACGCCGGCGTGCACCCCTCGGTCGGCCGCGGCTACGAGTTCATCGCCATCACGGCCGTCGTGCTCGGCGGGGTAGTACTCGGCGGCGGGCGCGGGTGGGTCGTGGCCGCGGCCGCCGGAGCCTTCGCGCTGGAGGCCCTGTTCACGCTGTTGAACTTCTACGACGTCCCGTCGACCTGGCGCGATGCCATCCAGGGCGTCATCATCATCGCGGCCGTGGCCTACTCGGCCACGACCGTCCGATCGCGCCGCCGCGCGCGGCCGGCACAAGCTTCCCCCACACCGGAGAAGGAGGAGCGCCCGATGGAGGGCGCGACTCGCACTGCAACTCACACCCCTCTGAACGCTGGTTCAGCGCACCCCGAGGGCGACAAGACACACAACCAAGGAGGTTTGTGATGCGACGAATGCACGTAGTGTCCGCCATGGTCGGAGCTTTTGCGCTGCTGACCCTGGCCGGCTGCACGACCGACCCGGGCGTGACCGCCCCGACCGAGACCACCGGCAGCGAAGAGACCGCCGCGCCATCGGTGGAGTGGTTTGACCAGGCACTCTTCGACAAGCAGGACGCCGAGCGCTCCGTCGTGCCAGAGGGGCCGGACGGCAAGCCGTACCTGCAGTACATCAACGCAGAGATGGTCGACACCAGCCAGTACAAGGCGGAGGGGGCCAAGAAGGGCTGCTTCGCGAACGCCTCGATCTCCAACCCCTGGCGCCAGACCGGCTGGATCACCATGAACGAGCAGCTGAAGGCGCTGCAGGAATCCGGTGCGATCAGCGAGCTCGAGACCCGTGACGCGCAGGACAGCGATGACACGCAGATCGCCGACATCGACTACTTCATCAACGAGGGCAACTGCGACTTCTTCGTCATCTCGCCGAACAGCACGGCGGCCATGACTCCGGCTGTCGAGCGGGCCTGCGACACCGGCCTGCCGGTGATCGTCTTCGACCGCGGCGTGCAGACCGACTGCCCCGTCACGTTCATCCACCCGATCGGTGGATTCGCGTGGGGCATCGACACCGCCGAGTTCCTGATCGACAACCTCCAGGAGGGTGACAAGGTCGTGGCCCTGCGCATCCTGCCGGGCGTCGACGTGCTCGAGCAGCGCTGGGCAGCGGCCGAGAAGCTCTTCGATGAGGCCGGCATCGAGGCCGTCGACTACTTCACGGGTGCCGACCCGGTCGAGATCAAGAAGATCATCTCCGATGAGCTCGCCAAGGGTGACGTCAAGGGCATCTGGATGGACGCCGGTGACGGCGCCGTCGCCGCTATCGAGGCCTTCGAGGATGCCGGAGTGGACTACCCGGTCATGACCGGTGAAGACGAGATGAGCTTCCTGCGCAAGTGGAAGGAAACCGGTCTGACCGGCCTCGCCCCCGTCTACTCCAATTTCCAGTGGCGGACGCCGCTGCTCGCCGCCCAGATGATCTTCGCTGGCGAGCAGGTCCCCCAGGAGTGGGTGCTGCCGCAGAGCCCGATCACGGCCGAAGAGGTTGACCAGTACCTCGCCGCCAACGACGGCATGCCCGACGGTCACTACGCCAAGTTCGGCGGAGAAGACCTGCCCGGCTACCCGACGATCTGGCAGGAGCGCCAGATTCCGTAAGGAGCCTGACCAGCGGTGGGCCTGTCGAAACCTCTACGGTGGTTTCGACAGGCTCATCTGGTTCTCCCCGGTGACGCCGTCACCACAACTGCAAGGAGGCAGTATGAGACGCACGCTCGGCGTGAACACGTGGGTGTGGACGAGCCCGCTCACCGACTCCACCCTCGAGACGCTCGCCGCCAAGGCCGCGGCCCTCGGGTTCGGCGCGATCGAGCTGCCGGTCGAGACGCCGGGGGACTGGTCGCCGGAGCGCGCCCGCGACGTGCTGGCCGAGCACCGCCTGCTGCCGATCGTGGTTGGCGCGATGGGCCCCGGCCGCAACCTGGTCGCCGCCCCGGCGAGCGAGATCGTCGCCACCCAGAACTACCTCGGGCACTGCATCGACGTGGCCGAGCGCATCGGCTCCCGCATCGTCGCCGGCCCGTTCTACGCGGCAACCGGGCGCACCTGGCGCATGTCGGATGCCGACAGGGCCGCGCACCACGAGGAACTGCGCGCCGCGCTGGCCCCCGTCGTGAACCGGGCCGAGCGTAGCGGCATCCGCCTGGCCGTTGAGCCCCTCAACCGCTATGAGACGAGCCTCATCAACACCGTCGAGCAGGCGCTCTCCGCCCTCGGCCCGCTGCTCGGCCGCGGCCTGGGGCTCGCGCTGGACAGCTACCACCTCAACATCGAGGAGAAGAGCATCGGCGACGCCATCCGCCGGGCCGGCCGGCACCTCGCCTATGTGCAGGTCTGCGGCAACGACCGTGGCGCCGTCGGCGACGACCACATCGACTGGGCGGCGTTCCTGGACGCGCTCGACGACGTCGACTACCGCGGTCCGCTCGGCCTGGAGAGCTTCACCGGCGACAACGCCACCATCGCCGTCGCGGCCTCCGTCTGGCGGCCCCTCGCCGAGAGCCAGGATGCGCTCGCCGCAGACTCCTTTGCCTACCTCACCGCCTTGCAGAACGAGAGGGAACACCGATGACCGAGCAGCACGCGCCACAGGAGCCGACCCCTTCGGTTTCGCCGACCCCGTCGGTTGAGCCTGTCGAAACCCCGACGCATCCGGTCACGCTCTTCACCGGGCAGTGGGCCGACCTCCCGTTCGAGGAGGTGGCGCGGCTGGCGGCCGAGTGGGGCTACGACGGGCTGGAGATCGCGGCATCCGGCGACCACCTCGACCTCAAGCGCGCCGACGAGGACGACGCGTACCTGCGCTCGCGGCTGGAGACCCTCGACAGGCACGGCCTGAGCGTCTACGCCATCTCCAACCACCTCACCGGGCAGGCCGTCTGCGACGACCCGATCGACTTTCGCCACCAGGCCATCGTGCGCGACTACACCTGGGGAGACGGCGATGCGGAGGGGGTCCGCCAGCGCGCGGCCGACGACATGAAGCGGGCGGCGCGGGTGGCGCGCAAGCTCGGCGTCGACACCGTCGTCGGGTTCACCGGCTCCAAGATCTGGCCGTACGTCGCCATGTTCCCGCCCGTGCCGGCCAGCGTGATCGACGCCGGCTTCGAGGACTTCGCCACCCGCTGGCACCCGATCCTCGACGTCTTCGACGACGAGGGCGTGCGTTTCGCCCACGAGGTGCACCCGAGCGAGATCGCCTACGACTACTGGTCGAGTGTGCGCACCCTCGACGCCATCGGGCACCGCCCCGCGTTCGGGTTCAACTGGGACCCCAGCCACATGATGTGGCAGAACATCGACCCCGTCGGCTTCATCTGGGACTTCCAGGACCGGATCTACCACGTCGACTGCAAGGACACGCGGATGCGGCCGCAGAACGGCCGGGCCGGGGTGCTCGGCTCGCACCTGCCGTGGGGCGACCCGCGCCGCGGCTGGGACTTCGTGTCGACCGGCCACGGTGATGTGCCGTGGGAGGACGCCTTCCGGGCGCTCAACGCGGTCGGCTACACCGGCCCGATCTCGGTCGAGTGGGAGGACGCGGGCATGGACCGCCTGCACGGCGGCCCGCAGGCACTCGCCTACATTCGCTCGCTGCTCTGGAAGCAGCCGGCGACGAGCTTCGACGCGGCCTTCTCCACGCAGTAGCGCCGGCGGCAACGACGGCATTGGCGGGCGCGGCCGACGCGTGGCCGACGCGCGGGCGGCGCCCGCCGATGCGCGAAACACCCAGCGCGTCACCTACGCTGGCTCTTTCACGTGACCGGCAACCGAGGGGCACCAGCGAATGAGCCAACAGCCACCACCGAGCCATGCCCGCCGCAACGCCTCCCTGTTGCTGCTTCTGGCCTACATCGGCGTCGTTGCCGCCATGACGCTCTCGCCGACCCCGCTTGACCAGGGCTTCGAATCCGCGATCGACAAGTTCCTCGGCGTGCTGCACCGCAACGGCGTGCCTGAGTGGTTCGGCTACAACAAGCTGGAGTTCACGGCGAACATCCTCATGTTCGTACCACTCGGCTTCCTGCTCGGCCTGGCCCTGCCCGCCCGCATCTGGTGGGTCGCCGTTCTGGTCTCGCCGGCGCTCTCCGTGGCCATTGAACTCACCCAGGCCGGTCTGCTCACCGCACGCTTCGCCACGATGAGCGATGTCTTCGCCAACACCATCGGCGGCCTGATCGGCACGCTGCTGGCGATCATCCTGCGCGCCATCGTGAACGCCCGCGACGAGAAGGTGATCGCCCGAGCCCTCTGGCAAGCGCAGAATCAGACCGCTCTGCCAGCCCGCAGCCGATAGCGGGCGAGGCGAGCACCACGTTGCTCGCGCGCCTCAGCAGGCGATGGTGTCGATGCTGATCCGGCCTCCGCGTCGGGGCGTCCGGTCGGGGTCCACGCTGGCCGGCGGGATGAACCACGGCACGTTGTCGATGATCTCCACCTGCCAGCCATTGTCGTGTATTCGGTGGTGGCAGCCGCTGCAGAGCAGGATCCCGTTGCAGAGGTCGGTGGGCCCGTCGTCCCGCTCCCACCATTCGAGATGGTGGGCCTCGGTATAGCCCGGTGGATGCGGGCAGCCGGGCCAGGCGCAGCCGCCGTCGCGTTCGGCCAGGGCGATCCGCTGGGCCCGGGTGAAGCTGCGGCGGGCCCTGCCGAGGTCCAGCACCTCGCTCCTGCCGCCGAGGACGATCGGGATGATCTCTGCGCTCGCCGCCAACCGACGGGCGCTGGCAGCGGACAGGCCGTCTGCGACGCCGTCGATCTCGGCGGTGCCCAGCCCGCTGGTGAGCTCCTCGAGCGTCGTGCGCACCACGACGGTGGTGCTGCGCAGCGCCGGCATGGTCTTCTCGCAGCCGAGCGCGTGGCGGGCGATGTCGACCAGCGCGTCCAGGCGCAGCGCGGGCAGTTCGCGCCCGTCGGCGAGGGCCGGGTCGTCGTTCTCACGGTTGGCGTGCAACTGGGCGCTGACGATGCCGTCGACTGCCGTCACGACGATGGCGGCGCTCTCGGGGTCCAGCACGACGTGCAATTCCGTCATCCCGTCGGCCGTTGTGCGCCGAGTCAAGGCGCGCCGGCTGCGCAACTCGTCCTCGCGCGGGCGCACGCCGTCTTGATCGAGGCGATCCCGCCAAGCCTGACAGAGCTGCAGGATGGTGGCGACGGTCAGCGTTTCAGCGGCGTGGACCAAGGACTCCTCGGCTCTGGCCATATGCTCGCGGTCGGCGCGGGGTGCAACGGACTCGAGCATCCGCACAATGTGGGCCGCGGCATCCGTGCCGATCGTGCCTGCCGTCAGTGCGGCGGCGACGGCGGGGAACGGGGGAGGGATGACGGCCCCGCTGAAGCTCAGCCCGCTGGCGGTGCGCTCGCCGAGCCGCTGCAGTTTCGCGGCCTCGCCGATCGGCACACGCATCACCTCGGAGAGAAACCCGGGAGCGGAGTTGCTCCCTTGCCGGGTGCACAAGCGCTCCGGCCCGAGCTCGGGGCGGGAGCGGCGCCCGACCTCGGCTGCGGCCCGCATTCGCAGGGCGTCGGCGGCGCGCACGACATTCTGCAGCCGCTCGACGGTGCTGATCAGCGTGGAATCCGTCATGCCCTCGAAGTCCGCCTCGACCTGCCGGCCAAGGGCCTCGGAGAGCGGGCCGGCAAAGGATGCGGGTGATGCCTGCTCCCACGCGGATGCCAGAGCATCGACCGAGTCGGCAAGGGTTTCCAAAGCTTCGTTCATCGCTGCACCTCCTCGTGCATCTTCGAGGCCGGCAATCGTCTGGCGTTCCGGCCTGAAACCAGACTCCCACCACCCTCTGACACTCATTTCTGCAGATGAGAGCGCAAAACGAGCGCCGCAATGCATTCAGTTGTGCGGCGGTGCCCGCGCGATGGAATCAATGGTCTTGGTGTCAAAACTCGACTGATTTGCGCGCGAACCGGTGAGCGGCACTGCAGGATTTCACTCCGTCGCCCACGGCAGGGGATGATTGAACCGACTTTGTCGGAGTGACGGCACAACGGGTGGCTCGTCTACCCAGACATGAACTTGGGAGAGTGGCTTCGTGAAGCTATCCGTTATCGGCTGTGGCTACCTGGGTGCCGTGCACGCCTCGGCGATGGCCGAACTCGGCCACGAGGTCGTCGGCATCGACGTCGACCAGGCCAAGATCGAGCAGTTGGCCGCCGGCCGCCCTCCGTTCTTCGAGCCTGGCCTGCCCGAGATCCTCACCTCGGCCGGCGCGAGTGGTCGCCTGCGCTTCAGCACCGACATGGCCGAAGTCTCCGAGGCGACGGTGCACTTCGTCGCCGTCGGCACCCCGCAGATGCAGGGTAGCTATGCCGCCGACATGCGTTACGTCGACGCCGCGATCGACGCCTTGATCCCGTACCTGAAGGCGGGCGACCTCGTCGTTGGAAAGAGCACGGTGCCGGTGGGCACGGCCGCCCGGCTGGCCCAGAAGCTCGCCGAGAGCGGCAGCGGTGCGACGTTGGCCTGGAACCCGGAGTTCCTGCGCGAGGGCTTCGCTGTGAAAGACACGATCGAGCCGGACCGCCTGGTCTACGGCGTGGCCGACGAGCGCGCGGCATCCGTGCTGGACGAGGTCTACGCCACCGCACTGGGCACCGGCACCCCGCGCATCATCACCGACTACGCCACCGCCGAGCTGGTCAAGGTGGCGGCCAACGCCTTCCTGGCCACCAAGATCTCGTTCATCAACGCGATGGCCGAGATCGCCGAGGTGACCGGGGCGGATGTCGGCCAGCTCGCCGATGCCATCGGCCACGACGCGCGCATCGGGCGACGCTTCCTCAACGCCGGCGTCGGCTTCGGCGGCGGTTGCCTGCCCAAGGACATCCGCGCCTTCACGGCACGCGCCGAGGAGCTCGGCCGCGGCGAGTCCGTCGCCTTCCTCAAGGAGGTCGACGCCATCAACCTGCGCCGCCGGCAGCGTGTCGTTGACCTCGCCGTCGAGGCCCTCGGCGGATCGGTCTACGACAAGCGCATCGCCGTGCTCGGGGTCACCTTCAAACCGGACTCCGACGACGTGCGCGACTCCCCGGCCCTTGACGTCGCCGTGCAGCTGAAGGGTCTCGGCGCCCGGGTCGTCTCCACCGACCCGCAGGGCATCGAGAATGCCCGGATCCGCCACCCGCAGCTGGACTACGCGGGCACGGCCGACGAAGCGCTCGCCGGAGCCGACCTGGTGGTGCTCGCCACCGAGTGGAAGCAGTTCCGCGAGCTCGACCCGGTGCGCTCTGCGACCCTGGTCGCGGGCGCGAGCGTGATCGACGGCCGCAACGCCCTGGACGCCGCCGTTTGGCGCGCCGCGGGATGGACGTACCGGGGCATGGGGCGTCCCTGAATCTCACGCAGCAGATCGCGTCGGGCTTCCTCCCTTGGACGGCCGCCGCTTCGCTTTTCAAGGAGTTGTTCTCAAGTTGGCCTTCGCCGAGCCCGCGGGTCGACGCTTGAGCTGGCTGCGCCTCAACAGCGCGGGGCGCAGCGCACGACCCCACACTGCACGGTCGCGCCCCCAAACTCGGGGTAGCTCGCTGTGGGCGGGTTCACTATCGTGAGCTGCTTACGCTTGTGAGGCTCGGCAGCCTCAAACCGTGTTTGCAGTCCGTGGTTCCGGGTGCCCGGGTACGCAAGCCACTTGATGTGAAGCCCTGTGTGAGTCGTTGGAGCTACTCAAGAGGAACAACACTGTCGTGCGCTGCGATGAGTTCTGCGTTGAGACCACATAGTGCGCCGTCAATTCGGCACACTTGCCCTTGCTCGACTCACCGCAACAACGATAGAGGCGCTCGGAATTGTGCTGTTGGCGCGCCTTGTTGCAGGCGCTGACCTCGGCCTGACCCTAACGACCATCTCATTGCAGACGACTCTGTTGGGCATCGCGAGTCTTGGCATCACAACGCTCATCCTGTGCGAGTACTCACGAGAGAACTACGCTGCTGTGCGAGCCGCGCTCAAACTGAGTATCAGTTCCTCAGTCGTCGGTGGTGTGCTGGCCGCGACCTTGCCTTTGCTGGTCATTGGGGACCATCCGATGAAGACGCTGACAGCTGTGCTCTTGGCATTTGTTGTGAGCGTGGACAAGAACGTTGAGGCGCAGGTCGGAATTTCCATCGCATGCGGCATCAGCCGAACCCCGGGAACGTCAATCCTCCTGCGAGCGGTTGCGGCTCTCGCTATCTTTTTGGGGCTCGTCCCCACAGACACGAACCCGGTCCTCGCCTTCAGCATTGGAAAAGCAGCGGCTGCGATGATCGGTTTGGTGCATTTCCTCGACGTCACTTTCGTTCCTCAAACGGGCTCGCGCGTGAGCCAGATCGAACTCATGAGGGTGTTGTGGCCGTTGGCCGCCAATAACTCGCTCGCGGCACTCCGTTCTCTGGATACCGTCATCGTGACAGCGGTCAGTGGCGCGACGGCGGCCGGGCTCTACGCAGCCGCGTCGAAGAGTCTTGCGCCGTTCGGCTTCGCGGCCAGCGCATTGAGTGCGGTCCTGATGCCCACCTCGGCAGTGATGTCCGGCCCAGAAGCCCGACGCCGAGCATGGAAGATCGCAAAGTAGGCCGGTATCGCGACCGTGAGTTTGATCCCCTTTACCTTCTTCAGCGAGCCGGCGATGTCGCTGCTTTTCGGCAGTGCGTTTGCTGACGGTGCTGGCGCGTTTGCCTGGATATAAATGAGCATTCCTGCAGCGGGAGCCTCGCCCTTGATCTCGACGGTGCTTCAATCACAGAATCCTGACCGCTTCGTCTTTGTGAACTCCGCGACAATCACCCCGGCGGCCCTGCTCGCGACGGCCATTGGTGCGATTGCATTTGGAGCTACCGGGGCCGGACTGAGCTTCGCCACTATGACCTGGCTCCGCGCGATTCGCCTTCTTGGCGGGACGGGCGGGCTGGTTCGTAGCTGAGCGGGGGGCGGTTCTGCGTTTCGCAGCAGCCCGCCTGGTGGAGAGTGTCCGCCGGAATGTTCGCCGCAGTCTGAAGTTCTGGATTCGTTGTGCTACTCCCACGGTGCGAGCATGGCCGCGTTGCATCACTAATGACACGGGTGGGAGCCTAAGGGAACTGCACATTCGCGAATCTTGATGGGTTCTGCTCTTGAGCGCGCCACTGTGACGGCAGCTGAGTGCACTCGCGCTCGCCGCAGCGTCCGCGGGCCCTATCTCTCCCTACGCGTCTCCGAACGGTGGCGAGTTTTGGTGTGATTACCCCCGTGTTTGCCGTCCGAGTGGTGCTGCTGAACTGCTGAACATTGCCAGCCTCGGAATCACATCGGGGGGCCTGCGTGGATCCTCGTGCGGGCGCTACGGCAACGCGCGCGCCTTCAAGCTCGGAGTTTCGGAGCTTCGGCGCTCGAAGGCTTCATTGCAAAGCTCGCGCCGCTGACGTCTTGGAACCTAGGGGCGGTGCTTTGAGATGGACTGCTGTTGGCGGAGGGTGCTAATGCCGGGCAGCGGTAACGAATTCCGTCACGAGCGCACTATGTGCCCCCAAGTCAAAGGCGCTCGCTCCATTCGGTATGCTCGCGACTGCGCTCGGCACTGTACTGATGCCGACTGTGTGAGAAGTAGCCGGAACGCATGTCAGCCGGACAAAATGCGGACCGCACTGTTGGAGGGTGTGCTGGCAGCCCTCTTGATTTCGCTCAGGATCTTCAGTTAACCGGCGGGGCTTCTGTTCGGTGATAATTCGGGCGCGGGCGCGGGCGCGGGCGCGGGCGCGGGCGCGGGCGCAGGCGTGTTTCCTTGGCTGCTACTAAGTTTTCCATCGGCCCGGGTTGCGCCGCTCATTGTGCCGGTACTCCAAACACAAAACCGTGACCGCTATGTCCTTTCGGCCGCTGCCTTCTGCGCTCTGGCGACGCTAACCGCGACAGGAACTGGCGCGGCCGTTTGCGGTTCGAAGGGTGCTGGACCGGCGTTCGCGGCGATGACTTGACTCCGCATCAGTTGGCGGTTCTTTTGGAGAACTACTTAGCATCCATGGTGCGACGGGGCCACACCAGTGCCGACGGGAGGAATTGCGATGTCGGCGAACCAGCTCACCTGATGCCGAACGAGCTGCGAGCAGTGAGGTAGTCCACTCGGTAGTCGCTCGCTAACCGTATGTGCTCATCTGGCCCACCCAAGCGGTGAGACGGCCGATGTTGCGCATCGGTCAGTGGGGGAAGGCCTGTTGCTGTCACTGGCCATGGGCGTCGATCGTCATCGACGTCGGCAAGGAGGTCGTTGGTGGACCGCCAGCCGGTAGTGAGCACGCGCTTCAGCCCCAAACGACTTCGAGTCATGCTCCGGGCGGTTGGGGCGGCGTCTTGAATGATTAGAATGGTGACGGTGCCTTCGCTCCGGAGCGAAGTTGTGCCGTGGCTTGAGAGCACGGCGACGCGGCCGAAATCCGCTAGGGGGAACGACACGTGGCAGGCTTGATCGCGCACGAATGGATCGAGGCGCACGGCGGCTCTGAGAATGTTCTCGAGGCGATTGCCTCCCTTTACCCGGACGCCGACATTGTCACTCCGTGGAACAACGCGCCACACCGCTTTCCCGACCGGGACGTGCACGAGCTGTGGCTGGCAAAATCGCCGCTGCGAGGGAAGAAAGCGCATTCCGTGCCGTTCCTCACGATGGCATGGCGCAGCGCTGTCCCCAAACACCTCGACTACGACTGGGTGATCTCAAGTTCCCATCTCTTCTCTCATCATGTGCTCCCGCGCGGGCGCAGCGAGGGTGTGCCCAAGCTGGTCTACGCGCATACCCCGGCCCGCTACATCTGGACTCCTGAGCTCGACGAACGGGGCAATAGTCTCCCGGCCCGCCTGCTTTCGCCCGCTCTCCGCAGGATCGACCGACATCGCGCCGCTGAGGCGACCGCTATCGCCGGCAACAGTGCCTATGTTGCCGATCGAATTCGTGATGCATGGGGTGTGGAGGCCACAGTGATCCACCCGCCTGTCGAGGTCGCCAAGCTCCAGTCGGTACTGGAATGGGCTGCGCTGACAACGCCAGAAGAACAGGGAATGCTCGCAGGCTTGCCACGCGAGTTCGTTCTCGGCGCTTCCCGATTCATCCCCTACAAGCGGCTTGATCTCGTGATTGCGGCCGGTTCCAAGGCGGGACTTCCGGTGGTTTTGGCTGGCGGCGGGCCCGAGAATGCGCGGCTCCGGGCGCTCGCAGCCGAGGCCGCGGTTCCCGTCCACTTCGTCGACAGTCCATCGAGCGCGCTGCTCTACGCGCTCTACCAGGCCGCGACGGTCTACGTTTTTCCACCGGTCGAAGACTTCGGGATCATGCCAATTGAGGCGATCGCCGTCGGCACCCCGGTCGTGGGCAGCTGGATAGGCGGATCCGCGGAGACGATCACCGAGGGCGTCTCCGGGGTTCATTTTGAAGCGCCGGATGCTGACAGTCTCGCTCGTGCCATTGCTGCGGCAGCCGCGCTGGACACCGAAGCCTGCCGGGCGGAGAGCGCCAAGTTCTCACGCGAGGCGTTCAACGCTCGCTTCACGAGCTGGGTCGATGCATCCCTAGCTAGGACAACCCTTGTCGAGGCGCGGGTGCAACTTCGACCCAACCCTGATCCAACTGCTTCGATGCGACCCAAGACGCAGTTCGGATCAGTCCAGCGGTCGCACGCGGGAGGGTGAAACCGTGGTCGTGGTCGTGGCTAGTTGCTCTTTCAACACAGGTTGTGAGCAGCGTTGCAGGAGGGCCTCAAGCGAGAACCTCCGGTATCAATAGGGGATACCACACTCAAAACGATCCGCGGAGGTTCTCGCTTCCTGCGCTACCGATGCCGACGCCAAGCTCACCCCGTCGGGCCGTCTGCAGCTTATTCTGCTCGTTGTGCAGGGCGGTCGGGCGCAGTCCCGGGTCGCGGAACGCTTTCAATTCACCGGGCCACCATCGCCAAATGGGTGGCTCGCCACGGATTCGGAATGGGTGCCGGGCCGGCCGATCAGTCGGTCCGGCCGCGCTCCTCGCGGATCCGGCTGCCGCGGCGCACAGAGCGGCGCCTCATCGTGTTGCTCTTCACCCGCCGATGGGCTCACCTCGCATCGGCGACCACTTCGGCCTGCAACAGTCCTGGGTGAGCAAGGTGCTGAACCGGTACCGGAGGCCCCTACGAGGGCACCTGGACTTGAACACCGGGCTGCCGGTCGAATGGGAGAGCCCGGCCGAGCTGGTACACGTGGACGGGAAGAAACTCGGCCGCATCCCGGACTGTTGCGGGCGCCGCGCCCTGGGCCGGTAAAACGGCAAACGCAACAGCAGGTCGGGCGTCGGGCATAGCTTCCTGCACTCCACGATCGACGACCGCTCCCGACCCGCCTACTCCGAGATCCTCACGGATGTGAAGAAAGAGATGGCGGCCGGGGCCTGGGCCCGAGCGAACGCGTTCTGCGCCAGCCACGGCATCACCGTGACCCGGGTCATGACCGGGAATGGCTCCTGCTACCGCTCGGCCTGTTCCACAAGTCGCTCGGCGAAGTCCGACACCGCTTCACCCGCCCCTTCCGGCCGGCAGCAAACCAATGGCAAGATCGAGCGCTTACAGCACGTCTTTGCCGCGGAGTGGGGGCTGAGCCCACCGCTACAACTTTGACGACGCCCGCGCCGGCAGCCTTCCTACGTGGATCCATCACTGCAACACGACGGGCCCCACACCGGCATCGAGGGCAAGTCACCGATCGAACGTGTACACAACGTCCACGGGAAAAACAGCTAGTGCGCCCCGTCGGCGGCAGCTACGGCTGAGATAGTTCGCCACAGAATGATCATGTCGCCTGTGATCGACCAATTCTCAACGTAGTAGAGGTCGAGCCGGATCGCGTCCTCCCACGAGAGCTTTGAGCGGCCGCTCACTTGCCAGAGCCCGCTCATCCCCGGTTTCATGAAGAGTCGGCGGTGCGCGGCGTCGTCGTAGAGTGCGACCTCAGCTTCACGCTGTGGACGGGGGCCCACCAGACTCATCTGCCCCAGAAGCACATTGAGAAGTTGCGGGAACTCGTCGAGCGAGTACTTGCGGATGAAGCGACCGACCGGAGTGATGCGGGGATCATTGATGACTTTGAAGAGCGGTGTGTCTGAGGTGCCCTGCGCGTCGAGCAGACTCGCCAACTGGTCGTCCGCTCCTTGCACCATAGAGCGGAACTTCAGCATCCCGAATCGCCGCCCGCGCAACCCGACACGCTCCTGGGTGTAGAAGATCGGTCCGGGGCTGGAAGCCCGCACGGCGATCGCGACACCGAGCAGCAATGGCGAGGTGAGAAGCAGGAGAATGGAAGATCCCACGATGTCGAAGAGCCGTTTGGTCCACTGTTTGCGTCCCTCGAACTGAGGGAACTCCACGTGGATCAGCGGCAAACCGGCGACGGGGCGCGCGTGAATGCGAGGACCGGCGACATCGGTTAGGGCTGGAGCGACAATGAGTTCAACATTGCGGGCCTCGAGGTCCCAACCGAGTTGCCTCATGTGCTTCGGGCCGAGGTCATCCGCTCCGGTGATCATCACCATGTCGACACACAACCGGTCGATCACGGGGAGCAGCTCCTTGTATGTTCCGAGCACGGGTACGCCGGGCATGATGTCGTCCTCGGTGTGACCAAGCTTCGTGAGAGCGCCGATGGCTATGATGCCGGATTCACGTCGCTCGCTCACGGTGCGGGCGACGTGTTCGGACTTTAGGCGCTGGCCGATTAGGAGCGCTCGGGAAAGATAGTTACCTTCACGCTGTTGGTTGCGCAGCCATTGACGCCAGAGCCATCGGCTGACCAAGAGCAGAAACAGTCCGAGTGGGAGCGCCGTGAGGAAATATCCCCGGCCTAGCTCCACCCCGAGGAGAAAGGCTACGATCGCGAGAAGCCCGAACAGCCGAAGAGTTGCGTCGGCGACGCGGCGGTATTCAATCGTGCCCGCGCCAATGTTCTTGTGTTCGCGGGCGCCAAAGAAGTCGAGGAAGAAAAGCCACAGCAGGGCGATGAGAATCGACACGAGTGTGTAGGTCGGAGTGAAGTTGCTTCCCAGGCTGCGCGAGATCGCAAGCGATTGACCGTCTTTGAGCCACACGAGCTGCGAAAATGCGACTGCTACGACAATGCTCAGTGCATCAGTGAAAAAGAGTCGGACGGCATACGAGCGCTTCCATGTCCGGACCGGTGTCGATACTGCTGATTCTGTTCGCGTCATCTATTGCAATACCCGCCACACGCGCTCAACGTTGCAAGTGGTCAACACGCGGATCCCCTTTAGGCCGTCTAACTTGGTGCGAACTTGCCAGCTGAACAGGGCAGGTCATCGCGATCAACATTACACGGGCCTGAGACTGAGCCCGTGAGGACGACCGTGCCAGTTCATTCTCGCTCCAGCCGCTCGTGATCCGAGCCGCTAGGAGAACCTCAGCGCACTATCCGATCAATCGCGCCACACTCAGATCTCCGTCGATGTAGATGGTCTGCTCGCCCAGCTCGATGGTGATCGTTCCATTGATAGGTTTGACGACTGTCACTTCGCCGTACTGCGAAGTCACCTTCACCGGTACTTTGGTGGCGAAGCTCACCGATACAGGCTTGGTTGACCAGGCAACACGCGTTGTGTCGTCGCTACTGCCGAACGCATAGGAATACGTCGTTTCGTTCAAGTTGTCCCTCACAGCGAAGTCCTTGCCGCCAATCTTGCGGATCAGCATGCTCTGAGCCATCGCGGAACGTTTCGGCTCGAACGCGGGGATCTGCTCCGTTTGCTGGCGCACCATCCCAAAGTTGCCCTCATGGTCGAGCGGGTGCAGGTGGTCGTTTACGAGGTCGTACCAGTAGAAGCGCTCGACTCCAGACGCGAAGGCGATGACTTCGGATCGGACCAGGTAGTCGGCCTGTTGGTTGTCTGATTCGACTAGGGTCGAGGTCCATCCGAGTTCCGTGATCCAAATCGGCTTGGCCTCGCCGTCGTTGTACTCCTTGATGCGATCCTCGACCTGCTTCAGGCTGTCAACTAGGAACTCGGCGCCCTTGTTGTCTCCGTAGTCGTAGTCGTAGGGGTGGAAGCTGACCGCATCGAGATAGTCCAGGCCGCCAAGCTGGTACAAACCGGTGAGGAAAGCGTCGTCTGTGCGGGCGTTTGCCGGGCCCACGATCGGGATGCCGGGGTACTCCGCACGGATGCGATCAGCCGTTGCCTGCAAGATCGGCAAATAGCAGGCAGGAGTTGTGCCGCAGGCACCCGTGTTAAGCAGCGGGTTGTTGAATTCGTTAAATACCTCGAGTGCGTGGGCGTCGAAGGTCGAGACGACGTTGCTGGCTAGGCTGACGTATGCGGCGATGCCGTCAGGAGTGCTCGGTGCGCCGGCGTCGTAGAGCTTGTTGCCATAGCCAACGATGGGAAGCATGTCCATTCCCGCTGCCTCGAAATCGCGAACTCCATCGGTGAGGATCTGCGGGTAGTCGTAGACGCCCTTCACCTTCTCGATGTGGCTCCATCGTGCGTCGGTGCGGGCATGTGCGAAACCGATCTGGGCCCCGACGGTCTCCGAACCCACGTAGTAGGGCTCGCCAATGTGTGTTCCGACACCGAAACGCGAATCGCGTTCACCAGCAGGGATTGTAGTCTGGTCCAGCACCATGAATGTCGCGGTGATGGGCTCGGCGGAACCATCTTCTGGGGCCACGGACACCGAATAGTAGCCTTGCTCCAAATCGCCGAGCGGAATCAGGTTGAGTGAGGAGTTCGCGGGTAGCGTGCCGTCGAGCAGCGCAGCTCCGGTCTCGCTAAGTACTTCCCAGCTCAACGTGGCGGCGCGCCAGGAGACGCCGATGTAGGCTTCGCCCGTTCGCATGATCAGCTCTGGGTTGGTGATTTGGGTCGGAGCTGCGAAATCCTCGAAGGAGCCGTTCAGCACGGCGTTTGTTGTCTCGCCGATTGGCGCTAGGGTGATCGCGTCAATGCGGAATCCCGCGACATCGCCAGAGGCCGCGATGGCCAACCGCATTTCAGTCTGCCCAGGCTCAGCGGTGTACATCCCGGTCACTTCGGTCCACGCCGGCGCAGGAGCGGGCAGATCCAGCTGTTGTTCACCGAGCATTATCGCGACGGAGCCCGTGCCGGAGCTGGCTGAATCGAGGCGCACCAATGCCCGGAACTCGTACTCGAGACCGCCGATGACGGGTACCAGCTGAGAAAGCACGGCGGAGGCATCCGCCGCGCCGGCAATGTCAGCATTGAGTAGGAGCGCGATGTTGCCGTCTTCGATCTTGCCCGTCTCTGCAGCCGGCTGAACGCCAATCGCGGACTCGAGGGTCCAGCCGGCGAAAGTCGCGGCAACGCTCATAGTCTCCGGTGGCGACACCTTGGGAGTCTCTGGCACAGCCGCGATAGCGGGCCCGGTGCCGACGGCTGGATCGGGCTTAGCGGTGAGCACCATTGTGGTGGTGACTGCTCCGGCAATGAGGACGGAGGCGATCGAGGAACCGATCACAATGGTCTGCCAACGGGGCATGGCGCGGATCTTGGAAGGCAAGCTCATCATTCTCCTGGGCGAGGGTCCACACGACGATCGCTCGGTGCGAAGATCACCTTAGGCTACCTCTCAACTTCGCCTCGCTCGCACTACCGGGAGCGCGCGGCGGATTCGGGGAGCACTTGGGGCCATGGGAGAATCGTCGGGAGCCGGCGTGTTGCTGGCTGTGCAGAGGGCGACATTGCCGTCCCTGGCGGTGTTGAATTGGGGTTCACTCGAGTGCTTTTTGTCGATACGCGTTGGCGCGGCGACCATGGAATCGGGCGGTTCGCTCGCGAGGTATCCGCACGACTCACGCTCCCTTATGAGACGCTCACCGAACGTGGACGTCCGAGCTCCCCGCTCGACGCTGTCACTAGAGCACGGCTGAAACTCGGCACCAACGACGTGATCTACTCACCCGGATACAACTGCGGTCCAAGCCGGGCTACGACGATCGTCACAATCCACGACCTGATCCACCTTGATGACCCAGCACAGGCCTCCGCTGCCAAACGGCTCTATTACGAGCTGGTGGTCAAGCCTGTGGTGCGGCGAGCCGGACTGGCGCTCACTGTCTCCGAGGCTGCTCGGGAACGCATCGAAGAGTGGATCGATGATGACTCCGTGCAAGTTCGCGTTGTGGGCAATGGCAGCTCGGAGGCTTTTCGCCCCGGTCCTCCACGAGAAACGTCAGCCGCGCCGCACTTCTTGTACGTGGGCAATCTACGACCACACAAGAACGTCCCCGTGTTGATGCAGGCCCTCGCGCTGAGGCCCGAATACAGGCTGACCCTCGTTGTAAAGGACAGCGTGGAGGCCCGTCAGCTCGCGAAAAAATTCGAGGTTGCCGGGCAGATCGAAGTGGTAGAGCACGTTGACGATGAGGGTCTCGCTGCTCTTTATCGCGCGGCCACGGCGACACTATTCCCCTCCAAATTGGAGGGCTTCGGGTTCCCGGCACTTGAGTCTTATCTGTGCGGGACCCCCGTCGTCTATTGGGAGGGATGCCGCTCCATCGCCGGTATTAGCGACGGCAGTGGTGTGGCTGTGGAGAGTGACTCCGACGCTGAGGCGTGGGCGTCCGCCATGGACAATGCGGTCAACAACCACTCCACGCTCATGCTCGCGCCTGCGGAACAATGGCGCACGCGCTTTGGGTGGGACGCAGTTGCGAGTTCAGTTGAGTCAGCCCTGCGTACTGCGCTTTGAACTTAGGAGTCTGATCTCATCTCCGTTGCAGCGTCTCCGCATGAACTCGCCTCTTACGCTGTGCGGGCCAGGAGAAGAGCGCGTCCACCGCTGCACATCTGTTGGCAAGAAGCACGAATAAGAGGAACGACCGTTCTAGCCGCAATCGCCGCAACGAGCTGCTCTGAGAGACCGAGTGCGGTTTCGTCAGCGAGCACCTTTGTGCCGAGGACTATCGCTGGCCAGTGCTAAAGGTAGAACTCCATCGAATCAACGCCTAGCTAGAGGAAAGGCGCAAAAAATTCGACTCCGTCGATGGGTGGCGAGACTGCGAGAGCACCGATGACTCGCATCGAAACTATGGGCGCATTCCGGGGTCCCGCCGGGATACGTGCGAGTCCCAATGCCGACACGCCTAAATGCGCGATTGCGGTCGTGACATGAGCCCGGTCGATGCGCCGCCGGGTGGCGCACAGTTCGAGCACTCGATCTCGACATGGCAACTTCGCCGTTCAAGCGTCAATCGAAGCTGCAGCAGCACTCTTCTTCCGAGCGATTCGCGTGCGGACATCTGTGGAAATCTGACGAAGGACAAGTCGATTCTCGCGCCCAGCGACAACCCACAACAACGCGCCGTAGCTCGCAAGACCCGCGACTGCGAGCGGCACGGCAAAGGTCCAGAATGCATGCTCTGAGCCGGCCCATGCTGTTGTTTGCAGGAAAGCGATCGCGACGACCACAGGGATGATCGCCAAGATGCAGCGGAACACCTGCGCCAGATACTTTGCCACTGGAAGCTCGATCAGTCGGTGAAGCGCCCAGATCCGAACCGGCCACGTCACGATTCTGGACCAGCGCGAGAATGCCACGCCAAACACCCCAAAAGGCAACAGAGCAAATACGAGGAGTACACCAACGATGTTCTGAAGAATTGCCACCCAAAGTGCAACATTCGCTCGACCAATTGCAATGAATGCGTTTCGGTCGAAGTACATCACAGCGCCGAAGGCCCAGCCGCCAGCGAGGATCCACAGTATCGGCACTGTCTGGTCCCATCCATCTCCGAACGCGAACGGGACGAGTTGAGGGGCAAGCACCGCAACAAGGCCAAAAATCGGCACGCCAATCGCCGCGGACGCAAATGTCATCTGGAGGAAAATGCGACTCAGCCTGGGCAGGTCATCTTGAACCTTAGAGAATGTGGTGAGTGTGACCTTGGACATCACCGTGGTGACGAGCTCGATCAGGATAGTGCCGATTCGCTGTGCAAGGTAGTAGAAGCCGAGTTCCTGAGCACTGAAAAATGCTCCCACGAGGAGCTTGTCAATGTTCTGCTGGAGCGCGTCCAGAAGCCCAATCGCCATGATCCGCATGCCCATGGACCACATTGACTTCAGGGACGAGATCGAGTATTCCCATTTGGGACGCCACGATGTTGCTGCCCAGAGCACGATAACGGACGCGGTGTTCGTTGCAATCGCCTGCACGACCAGTGCCCAGACTCCGCCGCCGCTGAACGCAATCGGAATTGCGAAAGCTGCACCGCACATGGCGCCGATGACTTGCCGAATGGCCAGCGACCTAAACCCGAAGGACCTCTCCAACAACGCTGCGGGCACCTGGGCGAACGCAGATATCGGAAGGCTGAGCCCCATGACTTGAAGTACCGCGGTCAGATCCGGTTCGCCAAACAGCCCAGCCAGGAGCGGTGCGGTCAAGAACAATGCGGCGTAGATCAGAATGCTGAGCGAGACGGAAGTCCAGAATGCCGTCGACGAGTCCTTGGGAGAGAGCTCCTTTTTCTGGACCAGGACGGTAACGAAACCCGCTTCCACAAAGACTTGGAGCAGAGCAATCACGACTGTCGCCATTGCGACTAGCCCGAAATCTTCTGGTGAGATCAGCCGTGTGAGAACGGCGATCACGACCAGCGCCAGCAGCCGGGATGTCCAGCGCTCGAGAATAATCCAACCGATGGAGTGGGTAGCCTTGCTGCGGAGGCTGTCGCTCTCAGTCATCGTTCGAATTTGCGTACGCCGGGAACTATGCTGCTCACGCGGCCTTCGATCTAAACGCAGCCAGCCGTTTGCGGAGCGGACGACTCTTCTTCACAACTTCTTCCCACAGAGCGCGAGGGCCGGTGGCCGCCCAGATCGTCGACATGCGTCCGCGGGACGGGCGGATGCCGAAGTCCCGCTCTATGCGAGCATCGAGCGGGCGCGCGATGCCTGCAGCGAGCGACTTTCCTGAGTGATTTTCTCCGGTATCGACGTGGTAAACGGCTGCCGGGTACGGGAATGCCTCAAGCGTTCGACCATGCTCGCGATACCAAGCATCAGCGTCCCGATGAGCACCCATTATCGCCGAGAGACGCTCGCCGAAACCTGCCGCCACCTGTTCCTGCGAAGCGCTCGTGTCGAGGTTGTCTGGCACGCCAAAAGCTTCGAAGGGAACGATGAACGAGGTTCCACAGGCGCGATTGAAGTCAGATTGCGGTACGTACGAGTTGCGCGCGCGCGAATACATCCATCCGTCTCGAACCACCCAACCAGTATGATCCGGTTGGTCGCGAACGGTGGCGGCCAGGCCGCGGTGGACGAAATCATCCGCGTCAAAACTCATCACGTGGGTCGGTGCGAATTGTCGAGCAGCAATGAGACCGATGCCCAGTTTTGTCCCCTTGTCCCAGACGAACGGTGCTCGGGCGGTCTGCGCGCCGGTTGGCGGGGCCGGCGGCGGAAAGTCCACCTCGACGAAATGAGTGCGTGGGGGCAGCTCAAAAGCGGGGCGCTTATTCCCGACAACTACGATGACGTAATCATCAGATGATTGTTGAGCGACTGACTTCAGCGTGTTCTGGAGCAGTTCCTCGACGCGGCCATAACTCACGGAATTCTGCGGGTGTCGAAGTGTGGTAACAAAAGCCAACATCAGATTGCCGTCAGCTCCTCGACGTACTGGCGAGCGGATTCAGTATCAGTCGCGTACCTCGCGGTCGTGAACCTACCGGTGTAGTCCTCGAACACTGCCCCGATCTTCCGGTAGTTGTTGTCGAGCGCCACGTGATTCATGCCCAGCAGCACTGCGAGCACATGGGCGTGGAGCCGGTCGACCACCACGACCTGCGCAGAAGAGTAGAGCCGCAGCGCCCCCGCGATATTGATGTCGTTGAGGGAGGCAATCAAGGACTGCACGAACCATTGTGGGAGCGTCGGAACGAACTTCAGCCGCCGACGATATCGGACAAGCCGGTGCTGAAGCTTCATCGCCCGCCGAGCAATCTGCCATCGGATTGCGAGCCAGCCTTTACTGTGCCAGTCCGTGCTCGTGACCGATAGGCGAGGAATCCAATCGTCGCCTACTTCATGGAGCCCTGACATCGCTTCCTTGTCCTGGCGGGCGATGATCAGAAGCGACGGACGTGAAGGAGTCCGGGTGGTTGCGGGCGGCTCATAGCCGAGGGCCATGTCATGACAGAAAATGGGTGTGAGGCTCGGCAGAAGATTGCTTGCGCGTTCAATAGAGAGCGAATCACGCAGGAGAAGGTGAAAGTCCGGGTGCGCGCCGATGATCGCATCTGCCTGAACTGCGCGTTCCGGGGATCCGAAGTAGATGGACTGGGGAAGCTGAACCAGCCGATAGTCGGGAAGATCCTTGGCAATGCGCTCACGGTGGTTCTGGTGTCCGAGCCAGAGATCTCCGAAATTACCGCCACCGTGAAGCAAGACCACGCCCGACGGCATCGCCCGACGAAGTTCCGCTGGATCATAGGTTCTCATGTCGGCGACGTATCGCAGGCGGAAGCCCATACGGCGCAGGTACGCCATCTCGCCCGCCCAGATGAGAGAATCGCCCACATTTGTCTGGTTCGGTGCGTCGAGGAGGGCGACGTCGACCGCATTGCCAATTGCCCTGCGCAGCGTCTGCTCCGTTGCGTCCCTCAGTCCGTGCAGGTATTGCGAATCACTCTCGCTTAGAAGCACACTTTCCTCTCATATGCGCAACGCTGTCGACCGTCATTCGCCACAACGCCACCGACCGGAGCCAGCGTGCCCCATGCGGCCTCATCGAAGATGGGCATTCCACGTGCTGTGAAGCGTGGCCGCAGCATTCATCCTATCGCTTGAGGCCTCCCGGCTTTCCTTCCCGCTTCCTGAAGGCTCCGCTGCTGGGGCACCCTGCATTCCGGTGCAGATCGAGATCGGGTCCCTCGGGCGGTGCGGTACACGCAAGCTTCCCTTGCGCGGAACGCTCCGGCTGTCGTGCAGAGCGCGGCGATCACTCTCCCGTCGAGGCCAGGACCGCTGTGCGCGGTGGGCCACGAAGCGGGGGCAATCAGGTCAGCACCGCCTCAACGCTAGGCTAGAGCAGCGATTGCTGTTTATTGAGGGAGTACGTTGTCAGTCGAAGTAGTGCACTGGAACCCTCGGCGCCCCCTCTATAGAGGGCGGTTGGCGCGCTTTGGGCCGCGATTGAACAACTTCGGCGATTTGCTCGGTCCCGTCATTGTCAAGGAAATGCTCAAGAGAGCGGGCGTCGCGCAGCAGAAGACGGGTGCATCACACCGGCTACTTGCAGTCGGCTCAATCTTGCACCTAGCGAACGAGGGCGACAGCATTTGGGGCGCAGGCGTCAACGGCAAGAAGCTGACATCCGAGTACTCCTTCGACAAGCTTGACGTCAGGGCTGTCAGGGGCCCGCTCACGCAACGCATCTTGGAGGATAGCGGGATCGCCGTTCCGTCTGTCTTCGGCGATCCTGGCCTGTTGGTCGGCCAGCTCTGGAGCAGGAATGAGTTGGCTGCGACGCACGGACAGTGCAGGTTCTCAGTAGTACCCAACTTCCATGACTTCCATCTTTCTTCGCAGGATGCTCAAACGGTTGATCCTAGGGGGCAGCTGTGGGACGTCATCGGCAAGATCGCCGCTAGTGACCTGGTGGTGGGCTCATCGCTTCACGGAATCGTGATTGCGGAGAGTCTTGGGATTCCTGCTCGACTCGTTTTGTCGAACACCGAGCCACTTTTCAAATACCAGGACTACTACCAGGGAACAGGCCGCACCGCTTTCACGCCAGCAAACTCGATTGCGGAAGCGTTGCAGCTCGGCGGAGAACCATTGCCCGAGTGGGATCCGACTCCCCTTCGAGATGCGTTTCCCTTCGACCTCTGGGGCACGACGACGGCGTGACTCGGTGTGGCTGGGCCACGACCCGTACGGCGACCGGACTGCTGTAATTCATTGACATTAGGAGGGCGAAGTGGTTGTACGAGTGCTCATGTCGCCTGGACCAAGAATCTCGAATCCGTTCATTTCGGTGCTGATCGAGAATCTCGATGGTGATATCGAAGTTCGGGAGTTCACGTGGAGGCGTGCATTCCTGTCTTCGTACGATCTGCTTCACGTGCACTGGCCAGATGCACTCCTTCTAGCGCCAACGCCAAGCCGCCGCGCGCTGAAGATCCTGGAATTGCGCATGTTGATCGCTTGGAACAAGGTGCGCCGAATACGGCACGTTTGGACTGTGCACAATTTAGATCCACACGAGAGGGGAGGACGCGCGCGCGCGGCAGCGCTCCGTGTTTGGGCCCGATCTTGTGACCTTCGTGTGTTCCTCTCGGAGGCGGCACAGGTCGACACCGACTCGGCGAGTTCAGTGGTCATTAAGCACGGGGATTACGCCAAAGTCGCTGCAGAGAACGCAAGCAATCCTTCTGAAGTAGTCCCGGGCCGGATGCTTGCATTTGGGCTCCTTCGTCCCTATAAAGGCATTGGCTCTCTCATCAGCGCAACACAGGGAGCTGCAGTCGGGATCGAACCGTTTGCATTGCGCGTAGTAGGCAGGCCCCAGCCTGAGAGCTATGGCGAGGAGCTGCGAGCGCAGGCCTCTGGCCACCCCAACATTGAGTTCTCCTACGGACGTCTTTCCGACGCAGAGCTCGTCTGCGAAATCCAGCAGTCGGAGTTCGTTGTTCTCTCCTACAAGAGGATCTACAACTCCGGGGCCGCGATTCTTGCGCTGACGCTGGGTCGTCCGATCATTTGTGCTACTTCGGCCACAATGCTCGAGCTTCAGCAGGAGGTGGGTCCCGAATGGGTGTACTGCCTTGAGGGCGAGCTCACGACTTCTTCTCTAATGGGTGCGGTTTCAGAGCTGCGCGCTCGGACTCGCAGTCAATATCCTATTTTCCAGGATCGGGACTGGCGATTGATTGGTGGCGCTTACTCGGAGCAGTACAAATCCCTCAAATCGAAGTCTTGACGCCCACGATTGGTCACTGTGGGCACAAGGCGTTTGGCCTTCGAATGCGCGTGGTCAGTCGCCCGACTTGCGGCGGTACTCATGGACGTGAAATCCAAAGAGTGAGGAGATAACGCCCACTCCATTAATGGTCTTGTTGAACGATGAGGATTGGAGCCCACGACCTCGGAGCGCGTCCGCGGCAGCGCGCACGGTTCCTGTAAGCACGTAGTATCCGCCTTGGCCGAGCGTGAGCAATACGCCCCGTTTCGCCTTTCCCAAGCGGCCCAGAACTACGCCGTTGCGGAATGCGCGCCGCGACAACCATTTAAGGGTCATGCGTTCATCAGGGACCGGTTCGAATACTCGCGCCGCTTGTGAGTACTCAATCTCGAGTCCGGAGTTGAGGAACACGGAGAAGAACTTCGCATCGCTCCCCCCTGTGAGTGAGAACGAATCGTCAAAACGGGGTGAGCCCGCGCTCCGCCAGCTCTCCTTCTTGACGAGGGTGTTGTTAGTCGCTCCCGCGCGCAACTTCGCGCGGTTCGGCCATTCGGGCCGCTGAATGAAGCCGCCCTTCACGACCCACCGGGGGGCGTGCGGAGGGAAAACTGACTCAACGGGCCCGGTTACAACTGCAGCTCCAGTGGAGTTCGCGTGATCGGTGAGTATGTCGAGCCAACCCTGTATGACATGTTCATCGTCGTCTACGAACACTATGGAGTCGGCGGTGCACTCGGGTGCGCCGAACAACGTCAGGGCCCGGTTTCGTGCAGCCGCGATCCCAGGTGCGGGTTCAACCACATAAACGAGGTCAAGGCAAGTATCTTGCGACACATCGCACGCGGACCCAGCAGGATCGTTGTCGACAACCACTACCGAAAAATTCGTTCCCTTCGAGGCGCTTTCCAAGGAGCGGAGGAGGGCCCGGAGTCCATCTGGACGCCGGTAGGAGGCGATGGCAATCAGCGGGTAACGAATTTCGGAGTTCACTGGCACGATTCTACGAGTCGGGTTCGAGCGCAAATCCTTGGATCTGCCGTGGGTGCAGCTTGGGTATCACATGACTGTCAGCCCTCAATTTCTTGCAAGGGTATGGGATTCGAAGAGCCAACAGTCTGCGGCAAATCGCCCATCGACATTCGGGAGGTCGCCTGCTACTTCAGCGGGAGTTCGCGAGCTGGACAAAGCGCGTTCTATCGCTAAGGCCACTGTTTTCGTGTCGCAATCCGGGTCGAGTACCTGATGTCCATTATCGGCCAACCATCCGGCCACGCCGGTTTCAGTGCTGGCCACGATTTCCAGCCCGGTCTCGAGCCCCTCAAGGATCGGAAGCCCAATCTGCTCCTTCCAGAGCGCGGATGGTTGCGACAACAGGAACAACGCTTTACCCGCGAGAAGCTCCTCGCCTATGGTCTCACGGCTCGGGTTGACGATTAAGCTCACCTCATCGCGCTGTTCAGCCCATTGCTCCACACGGGAGGCGTATTTGCCCTTGCCAAGAATGGTGAGCGTCGCCTGTGGGACGAGCCGGGACACGGCGTCCCACGCGTCCATCAGCTGCAAGATGCCTTTGCGGTCGTCGAGTGCTCCCAGGAAAAGGAGGCGTTGGGGCCGAGTGCGAGACGCGGTCAATTGCGAGGCGGGAAGCCCCCAAATCAGAGTGTGTGCAGGTCGACTGCGGTTGAAGCGACGCGTGCCGAGGAGTGCCTTGTAGTTGTGCTCGGCTGCAGCCGTGCCAAAGGCGATTCGATCGAAGCGCGAATAGCAGAAATAGACAAGGTTGCTGACGATGGGGGTGATAAGCGAGCCCGGAACTCGAAACTTGCGAGCGATCTTCGCAGACAGATCGGCATTCTCGATTGCATACGTGACGAATCGAGTCGGGGTCTTCCCGCCGATGGCTGAGAGGCGGGAAGCCAATGCAAGCGCAAGATTCTGAGGCAGCGCGCTGGGCGTAAACGGCTCAGCCAGCTCCAGTACTTCGTAGCGCCGACGAAGAACACAACTGAATACATGGGCGAAGGTGACGCGCCGCACGCCGGGAGTGCGTCGGGCGAGCTCGTCGTCAAAGTCATACATCGGCTTGTAGTAAAGGAAGTCTCCGGGGGTGAAATGCGCCAGGCGTTCGATGTGGACGGTCCGCGCACCGCGGTAATACCTTGCGATTGTGGTGGGGAGATCGTGCTTGAGGGTCATGAGGCCTCTCCGCTCACGCTGGAGCTTCCGGTAAAGAGGAGATATGCCGGCGCCGAGTTCGTCCGCGCGAGCCTCCATGTGCCCAGCACCTTGCGGGCGAGGGGGCCTTTACCCTGCCCGACCAGTTTCGCCGCACGAAGGCAAAGACGAATGAAGGCGGCTGCTTTGATCCCGGCACCGTGAGACTGGCCGAACGTCGAGAGCCCCAGCGCCGAGTAGCCGAGAATCTTGTCCCCGGCGCTGCTGTGCGACGACGAGACGTTGTGGGAGACAACGGCCTCAGGCACCACGACCTGACGGCCGCCGTGGGCCTGAATCCGGAAGCCGTAGTCGACATCTTCCCAGTACATGAAGTAACGCTCATCGAGCAGTCCGACGCGCTCGAGGGTCGATCGTGGGACGAGCACGCATGCCCAGGTGAGGTAATCCGCCTGGCCGGGCGCAGCGAGGGAGTCGATCGAGAAGGTGACGCGGTTGAGGCGGGATCCTGATGATTGCGTCGTCCCGTCAGGATTCACGATCTTCGGGGCGACGATCGCGATGTCCTCCGCGGAATGGAGCACCCGCAAAAGGTGGGTCAGGGCGTCTGGGTGCAAGAGCGCATCGTTGTTGAGCATCAAGAAATTCGAGTACCCATTGCTCAGGGCGGCCCGGAGGCCGAGGTTCACGCCTGCGGAATAACCGCGGTTCTCGACCGACTCGATCAGTGTGATCTTGTCGGTTGAGAGCCGACTCAAGGCGCGGCCGAGATCGCCGTCTGCGTCGTTGTCGACGGCAAAGACATGGTCGACGAGCGGCTCGGCGAGCAATGAACGGACACAATCCAGTGTCTGCTCAGTGTCGTGCCAGTTGAGGACGACGGCTGAAGTGAGCTGTGCGGTGGAAGAGGAAGGCTCGGTCTGCATCAAATCTCTCTAAAAGCTTCTCGGCGACACGAGATCCCGAGCTAGTTGCTTGAACCCCGTCGGCCGCGCAGGAGCTGGGCTGGTCGGCGTGGCAAACCCGAAGGCCACGAAAAGCAAGAAGGTGATTGCGTGCCAGCTCATAACATCGAAGAAGAGGAAGCATGCGATGAGCGAAGCGATGACGGCGCGCCCGGTCGGCCCCGAATTGCGCAGTGAGTAGAGCGCCAGCACCACGAAGACGGCCAAGCCGACGAGCCCAGAAACGATGACAAGGGAAATCAAGGCATTGTCAATGGTCTGCAAACCGTCGGAGTGCAGAATGCCGGCCTCAAATAGCTCTGCTGCCGAGTTATACCCCGAGCCGAAAAGCAGGGGCAGGGGCGGAAGAGCGAACAACCCGATCGCGGCCTCAACGATGCTGCTGCGGTGCAGAAGCGAGAAATCCTGTGTTGCAATCGACCGCAGCAAGAAAGCGACCCCCGCCAGGACGAGGAGGGACGTGCCGGCGAGGGGCACGGCAAGCTTGCGGAGCGGCTCACCGGTGGAGCGTGAGGCAATGAGCTGGGAAATGCAGTAGACAGCGAGGCCCGCCGCGAGAGCTGCAATCGCTGACCGAGTGCCGGTAAGGAGGATCGCGGATGCAAGAAGCGCAATAATCGCCGCTCGCGCAGCAGGGCGCTGGATCGCCTTCGAGAGAAGCGCCGTCAGTAGTGCGACGCAGAGGAAGGCCGCAAAGGGGATCGGGTACCCAAAGGTAGCCTGTGCCCGGTTTGTCCAGTCTCCCAGAAGTCGGTTCTTGCGAACCGTGTAGGAGTCGGTTGTTGCGCTTCCAGCCACGAAGTCTCGCACAAACTGCCATTCGGTGAGCGTCTCGCACAGTGCGATCACGGCAGTGATGCACGCGAGTCCGATGAAGGCACGGAGTAGGTATTGGCGCTCGTCGACCCCAAGGTTTGCGGCGGTCACGAAGACGAGAAACCACATTGTCCCGATCCCGAGCGCTTTGGCGGTGGTCGCCAAGTCGGCGCCCACGACTGTCGGCAGGATAAGAAGGACGACTAGGCCAATGACGAAGATTGTGCTTCGCGGCATTGACAATCGACGCCAGCTCATCGCCAACGCGAGTCCAAGGAGAGCGACAACCAGAACTGGAGTGGCAGTGGTCAACGATTGGGGGGTAAGGACTGATCGGGAAATGGCAAGCAGAACTAGCGATGCAATGAGTGCCGAGACCATGACGGATTGGCTGCTTTTGAGCACATAGGCGAGAGCCGCCAGCACGACAGGCACAGAGGCAATGATCGAGAAGTCGCCGGAATCGAGGATCCCGCTGAGGGCGAGGGCCGCGACCGCAACTGCAACCCATACGCCAGCGCCAACAAGCTTCGAGAAACTCGAGCCCGCCTTACCATTCATGCTTGCTCATTCGATCTCGTCAACGATGCGGCGTCGGTCGTTCCGATGTTCATCTTCCCCCATGGTTACCCGGGCCTACGCTACTACGTCCGGGCACTCATACGAGGGGACGCGCGCGTTCGCCGCGACGCCGTTCTGACGGAACGAGCCTACGGAGCGCAACCTCCAGCTTCGACCGCGAGTTTGGTCGCATGAAGCATTGGCGTAGCGCGCAGCTCGGGCGTCGCGTAGGCGCCTGCTCCACCGACAAACGTGGCAGTGACCTGACTTGTCTGCCCCGGCGCGAGCCAGACCATGAACGAAGCCACCGGGCGGCCGAGATCCTCGGCCCCCAAGTCGAAGGTCGTGAGTCGGCCTTGCGAGTTGATCTCCGTGGAGGCCAACGTCGTGCCGGGAGGGCCGTAGATGAAGACCTGGGTCCGGAAATGCTCGGATCCCCAGAGCCCGCTGGCGACGTAAGCCGGAAGCGCGTCGGCCTTCTCCTGTGTGATGGTCGACGCCAGGTCAACAGTTGTGGTGAAGGTCGGCGTCGCGCTCGTGCACACATCGGTATTCAGTTTCGCCGCGGTCTTCAGGTAGAAATCCATCTTTGAAGCAGACATGTCCCGGAAAAAGACCCCGGTCGTCGTCGCGGCATCGTTGTTGGCAGGCAAGATTCCACTCATGGGCGAGTTCGCGAGGACTTCCTGCTGCGCCGGGTCGGAGCTCCACGCCAGGATTCGATGCTCAGAAATACCTTGTGCTAGCGCAGATACGAGCTTTGGGGCATCCGTCGCGGGGCTCATCAGCGCATTGAACACGCTCTTGGCAGCCTCCTCGAAGAAGTCGTCGGTGCGCGAAATTTCCTCAAGCGGGTAACGGAAGTAAATCTCGTTGAGGAGCAGCTGGACGGCGTTCTCCTTGGACAACTGGTCGCCCGTGCTCATGGCGATCGGTCCGGTTGCGCCGAGGAGATGCGACAGCGCCACTGGGTCGATTGAGATGACTGCGTCGACATCACCGCCGATGTGCTCCTGCCAGAACGCCTGTGCGATCTCGGCCGCAGTGGGGAAGTCCGGACGGCTAGTCGAAAGGTTCAGTCTCGTGTACATGAGTGGCTCGAAGATTGCCTCGACGTTGGGATCAGGTGCGACCACCGGGCTCCCATCGCGCCAGGGGAAGTCGCCGCTGGAGGCCTGTCGGCCAATCTCGATGGCGCCGTCATCGACCTTGAGCTCGGTGAGCGCTGCGGCTGTGCCGCCGAGAGCCGTCGACTCTGCCAAGTTCTGGAAGACAAGCACATAGGTTCGAGGCCCGTTGGCACCCAGGAGGTCGGGAGCGATCTGGAGAATTGAAGCGGCGTCGCCAACGAGGGCATCGGCAGAGCCGAGCATGCCGGAGAGCAAGGCCCCAGCTTCGCTCACGGGCCCGATCGTTCCGCTCACATCGATGGCCATTCCGCGGGTGGCAGCTTCGTGAAAGGCCGCCGCAGCTGGGTCCATCGCCGCGCTCAGTTGAACTATGGGGTCGATGTTGATGCGGCCGTCTATGGGCTTGAGTGATTCCGGTCCGAGTCCGCCCGCAACAGCTGCAAGAGGCGTGACTGTGTCATTCGCAATCGCGTCAACAACTTCGGACATCTCGCGCACGGCGGTGAGGTTCTTGCCGAGGATAGGCACGAACTCGCCCACGCGCCATACCGGATCGTGAGTGGCCGTGACGGCGTCGGACGTATGCGTGGCTAGAAGCGCTGCCGTCTGCGCGATCCCTGCGAAATCTGCGGAGGCCGCCTGATCCTTGACGGTGCCGATGAGGGACTGCGCGGCTTCGAGGGAGTCCTTCGCGCTGAGGGCACGGTAGCCGACCCATCCGGTGGCAGCGAGCGCGACGATAAGGACGCCGCCAACCGTCCACAAGGCTCGCTTGCGAGTCGCTTGCGGCTTCCGTTGCGCATGCCGGGCCGCTGCGAGGTCAATCTCGCCGGCCTGCTGCATCGCTCGATGCTCGGCGCGTGTGCGCGGGTGCGGCGCACTGGCACCAAAATTATCAGTCACTCGGAGAACGCTAGTCCACGGCGGCTTGGATATGGCTGAACGCCTCACGACTCTGAACCAATACGGTGCATGGAGCTGTGCTGCGCCGTGCTCACGTGAAAGCTTGAAGCGGGTCGCACGCCTGACGCTAAGCGCTTCGTAGAGCACCTCTGCGAAAATCGGGGACAGCGACCGCAAGAACTTCTCGGTCAGGTGTTTCAAGTGAAGATACTTGACCACGCCGATCAGCGCGTGAAAGGTCTCGTCGGCGCAAGAATAGTCCGCGGGGGTGAGTGGCCGACACGTCATCGCGCACGGGCCGCTTCGAACGCTGCGTCCCCGTCTCCTTCACTAGGTCCCAGGGTTCCTGTCGTTTCGTTGCCCAAGGCTTTTGCCGGCGGACTTCCCTCTTCCCGAAGGATGGAACAGTCGTGCCTCCCCGGTCACCGCGATTCTTACAACCCAAATCCCACACCACCCGCCTCGCTTAGATTGACGCTGCCAGAGGGCAGTGCGTCCTCGCGGTCGCAATCACGCACTTCGTCGGGTGGATGTAGGACCCCTTCGTCGGTGCGGGATTGGCGTCAACAATGGGGGACAAATTCAACGGCCGGCTCATGCCAATTCGGATGCCTTTGCTTTTCGCGATGAGCGGCTTCCTACTGTCGCGCAGGATCAGGGCGGGGCGGCGTGATCGCCGCAATTTCGTCTCGACGGCGAACTCTGACTATCTCTACTTGGTCCGGTTGAGCGTCTACGCACTCGCCACATGGCTCCGGGCAGGCGGTGGGCCCGGTGGCGTGTATACGCTCAACAGCTATATCGCCCAGCTCATCGTGCCCAGGACGTTGCCCTGGCTCATCCTGGCGTTGGCATTTTGGACACCGCTATGTGCTGCAATGAGAAGGGTGCACCGGCTGTCACGCTCTCGTTCGCGGTGTCCTCTGGCGGAGGATGACGGCCGCCCTCGGCGTCCTGGCGCTCGTCAGGGTCGTGCTTTCGCAAGTTCGAAGGAGTCGCTTGTGAATGAGCTGCTCCCTCTGGTTATAGATGCCTTTGTCGAGGACCGCGGGGTCTCCATCGTGATGCTGCTCTGCCAGCGGGCGAACTGGTCGGGAAGGGCCAGCGCACACTTCCTACATATGTGCTGCATGTCCCTGCGTTCTGGGTGCTGTTTTTCGTTCTCGGCTGGGCCGCGCTCACGAGTGTGCCGGGCATATCCATGTTCGCGCCGATACTCGGCACGGGGGTCGCCTCGCTCGCGATCGTGCTCCTCCACGGTCTGCTCAAGCGAACTCCCGCGCGTGTACTGTTCGAGCTGCTGGCAAGCTGGAATCGGAAGATCGCCGGGGAGAAGCGGGTGGTCTGCGCCGTCGGGCTGGCGGTACTCAGCTAGGTCGGCGGCCGAAATGTTGGCTCAAAGGGCGGGGCCGGCACCGCGCCTGTTTCGAACCTGCTAGGTCGCGATAAGGCGGCACCCAATGCACAGTCCAGAAGGAGGCAGGATCACGGCGACATCCGCGGTCGCACTGCGTATCTCTGGGGCTGCGCGCCGTACTCTCTGCGAGGTTCGTTTGTAGGCGCTCTTCTGCTTGCCTACGCTGTCGCCCTGATGCGGCGGTCGGCGCTCGGTGTGGGTGGAGCATGGGAGCCGTATGTCACGAGCACGAGTGTCGCGCCTCGGTCACGCCAGAGTTCCTCGAGCAACTCCACAATCTCGTCGCGAGGTCGTTCGTCAAGGTTGCCGTTCGGTTGGCCGACGAGCAGTACGGTGGGTGCACTATCAGAAGTCCGCAGCGCTGGCCCGATCCTGATTTGCGGCACGCGTGACGGATGGCGTCCTGGCGCGCTGCCTCCGCCTGAGCAAATGCTTGACGCTCGCGGCGCGTCCGTGGCTGCCGCGAGGGGTCAGCAGAGAAGTCAGTCACTCGTAAGGCGCTACTGCACGGTTGCTCAGATCTTCCTGAACGACCCTGTGACACTCTTGACTTCGTAGGTTGGCCGCAGGCGCTGCACTCCGGCGCCTCCGGGCCGACGTCAGCACCGGCACGGGTAATCTCGTCCATGGGCCCGAACGCTGAACGCCAGCACCAGGGCGGCCACGAGCGAAGGATCTTTCAGTGCCCCAGGACCTGACGTCAGCAGTCGGCGCTGCTTCACAACCGAGGGTTCCCGAGGTCGGGCCGACGTGGCGTCGCCTCCTGCGCTGGGGCCTCTTTCCCGTTGTCGTGCTCGTGGTGTTCTGCACGCTTGTCGGCCTCGATCTCAGTGGTTCATCGATCGGAGTCGTGTCGCCGACGCCGCAGGCCGACGGGCTCATCGCGGGCACTCCGCGTGAGATCCGCAGCGATGAATACATCCTGCGCACGCCGAACGCGATCTCCTCGGTCGGGCAGGGGCTCCCCACGACCGCCTGGATCGGCCTGGCCGAGATCGACCAGGCCGTCGCGGCCGGTGGCGGCCCGACGCTCGACTGGGGCACGCTGTTCAAGCCGCAGGACTGGGGCTATGTGCTCTTGGGGGCGAGCCGAGGTCTCGCCGTGATCTGGTGGGCGTCCTTCGCGTTCAGCCTCTGGGGCGCTTTCGCACTCTTCGGAGTGCTGACGCGGCGCCCCGTTCTCTCCGCGGGCTTCGCGGTCGCGGCGACGTTCACCCCGTACAGCGGCTGGTGGTTCGCGCCCTCGCTCACCCTCGGCTACGCAGCGCTTGCCGCAGCGGCGGTGCTCGGCTCGTGGATTGTGCGGCGTCGTGGCGTTGCCGCCGTCCTCGCGGCCGCGGCCGGGCTCATCGGGGCGGCCTTCGCGCTGACCCTCTACCCGCCCTGGCAGGTCTCGTTGATCTGGGTGATCGTGGCTCTCGGGGCCGGCTTCGCCCTCGACCGGCGGATTCCGTGGCGCCGCTTCATCGCGACGACGGGGCTCGCGCTTGCCGTCGCGGGAACGATCTCCGTTGTCTGGCTGCTTCAGCACTCGGCCGCCACCCAGGCCGTCGCCGGCACCTATTACCCGGGACAGCGCCGCGTGCACGCGGGGACCGGATCCCTGGAGGTGCTGCTGGGGGCGCCGCTCAACTTCTGGATGACCGGTGACGCCGGGGCAACGCTCGGCACCGAGGGGAGGGTTGGGCCGTACGCCAACCTGTCTGAGTCGGCCTCGAGCTGGTTCCCCCTGCCGCTGGTGCTGCTGCTCGTGGTTGGCGCCGTGATGATGCTGGTGCGACAACTGCGGCGGCGCGGTGCGGTGGTGGGGCCCGGTGCACCCGAGTCCGGCGTGCGCGAGCAACGCGAACCCGTCTGGATGCTCGTCTGCGTCTCGGCCGCCGTGCTGCTCCTGCTGGCCTGGACGCTGTTGCCGCTGCCAGACTGGGTGGGCGTGATCACCCAGCTGCAACGCGTGCAGCCGTCGAGGACGGCGCTCGCGCTCGGGTTCGCTGCCCTGATCCTGGTCGCGCTCGCGAGCACGGTGCGTGCGCGCCCGCGGGCATGGGCCTGGCCGTGGCTGCTGCTCGCCGTCCTCGCCTCCGCCGCGACGACGCTCTGGTCTGCGCAGGCGATGCCGTGGAACACCGCGCTGGTGTCGCTGCGGCTGGTGCTCGTCAGCGGGCTGCTGCTTGCAGTGCTGTTCGCTGCGGTGATGGATCGGCGGAGCGCTGCGGCGGCATCCGTACTGCTCGGCCTCTACGCCTTCGCGAGCTGGGCGGCGATCAACCCCCTGCAACAGGGGATCGGCCCGTACAGCAACGACCCATTCGTGCAGGAGATGCAGGAGAGCACACTCGACGGACGGAACCCGCGGGTCATGGTGTTCGGCGACTTCGCCGTCGTGGCGAAGGTGCGCGCCGCCGGCTTGCAGAGCATCTCGGGAACCACGCCCTACCCGGATGCCGATCTGATGCGGCAGCTTGCTCCGGAGCAGGAGGAGCTGTGGAACAACTACGCCCAATACGCGTGGATCCCCGCGCCGGCGGGGGCCGCCACGGAGATCGAACGAGTCGTCGGGAGCCTGATGAGCATGACCATCGACCCGTGCAACGCGGTGATCGACGAGCAGGTCGACCCCGCGTGGGCGGTGGCAGACCAGCCGCTCGAGGCTGAGTGCCTGAGCCCGATCTCCACCGTGCACGACTCCGAGGGGCGCGAGCTACACATCTACGCGGTGCGATAGGCCGGCCTACTTCTCGCGCACCGTGCCGCCCGCGATGTGCAGGCGGCGTTCCGCGCGGGCGGCGACGGCGGAGTCGTGCGTCACAAGCACGAGGGTCAGGCCGCGGTCGCGCCAGAGACCCTCGAGCAGGTCCATGATCTCGTCGCGGGTCTGCTCGTCGAGGTTGCCGGTCGGCTCGTCGGCGAGCAGCACGGCCGGTTCCTTGACGAGGGCCCTGGCGATGGCGACGCGCTGCTGCTGGCCGCCGGAGAGCTCGGTGGGGCGGTGCGCGGCGCGCTCGGCCAGGCCGACGGATGCCAGTGCCTGCGCGGCCCGGGAGCGCCGGGCGTCCGCCGCGAGGCCGAGGGGAGCGAGCGCCGTCTCCACGTTCTCCTGGGCGGTGAGCGTGGGGAGGAGGTTGAAGCCCTGGAAGATGAAGCCGATCTGGTGCGCGCGGATGTCGGCGAGCGTGCTGTCGCCGAGGGTGGAGAGCTCGCTGTCGCCGAGTTGCACGGTTCCGGCGCTCGGGCGGTCGAGGGCGCCGAGCATCTGCAGCAGCGTCGACTTGCCGCCGCCGGTCGGTCCCTGGATGGCGACGAGGGCGCCGTCGGCGATCGTGAGGCTGACGTCGGAGAGGGCGGTCACGGTGCGGCTGCCCTGTTTGTAGCTCTTCGAGACGTTCTGGAGCGTGTACATGTGGGGGTCCTTTAGGGGTGTGCGATGGAGGGGGTGGGGTTTCGGCAGGCTCAACCAGCGGGAGGAGCCTGCCGGCGAGAGCGGTCAGCCGATGCTGCGGAGCGCCTCGGCGGGGCGCAGCCGCGCGGCCCGCCAGCCGCCGAACGCCCCCGCGATGAGCCCGCCGAGCACCGCGAGCCCGACGGCCACGAGCACGACGCCGAGGGCGACCGGGGCCTGCAGGGTGATGTCGGTCGACGCAGCGGCGGAGGCCGCCTGCCCGAAGCCGCCCGGCATCCCGCCGGGGCCGCCTGCACCGCCGGGGCCGGCCGCCAGCTGACTGTTGCCGCCGCCGGTGCCGCCCACGCCGCCGCTCAGGGTGGGGGAGACGAGGTTGATGACGAGCACCCCGATCAGGCCGACCACGACGCCGACGGCCCCACCGATCAGGCCCTGCACCGTCGACTCCCCGGCGACCTGGCCGACGATGCGCCGGTTCGACCAGCCGATGGCCTTGAGCGTGCCGAACTCGCGGGTGCGGCGGTTGACGCCGGAGATCGTGAAGAGGATGGCGAGCAGGAAGGCCGCCAACAGCACGGCGACGGAGAGCCAGAGGCCGAGGCTCGTGACGAGGCTGGACGCCGTGGCGAGCGATCCGGAGACGCTCGAGGCCAGCTCGGCCTGCGTGCTGACGGTCGCGTCGGGCAGCGCCGCCTCCAGCTCGCTCTGCACCTGGGCGATGTCGTTCGACGACGCGGCCTGCACGTAGACGGTGCTCAGCTGGCCGTCGAGGCCCGAGAGCTGCTGGGCAACGGCCAGCGGGATGTAGACGTTCGCGGCGGTCGCGGCATCCGCCGAGTTCGAGCTGACGATGCCGACGACCTCGAGGCTGCTGTCGCCGACCGCGATGGTGTCGCCGACGGCGAGGCCGGCGGTGGTGGCGTAGTCCGCGTCGAGCACCGCGACCGAGGCGTCGGAGTCGGCGGCGGTGAGGGTGCGGCCGTCGCTGAGCGTCACGGAGGAGAGCGGGCCGACCGCTGCCGCGCTCGGGTCGAGGCCGAGCACGCTGAACGAGTCGACGTCGAAGGAGCTGCCGCCCGCGCCGTCCGGCCCGCCCTGCGGCGGGGTGACGCCGTCGCCGGGCGCCGCGCCCTGCTGCATCTGCGACATGTCGGGCAGCTCGCCGCTGAACGTGGTGTTGTTCAGCGCGAGGGTGCCGGACGCCGCGGCGACATTGTCGATGCCGGCGACCGTGGTCAGCGTCGCCGCGTCGAAGGTGCTCGTGCCGCGCGAGGCCTCCAGCCGCGAGGTGCTGATCGCCGTCGTGCCGTCGGAGGTGGCCCCGGCGCCCGCCCCGAAGTCGAAGCGTCCGGGGCCGCCGGAGGCATCGCCGGCACTCGGCGGAGTGGGCGACTGGGTCACGGTCACGTCGGTGCCGACGCCGTAGATGGAGGACAGCACCGACGCCTGCGCGTCTTTGACGCCGGCGGAGAAGGCATTCACCACGATCACCAGCGCGATCGCGAGGCCCATTCCGACGGCGATGATCACCGTCTGCTTGCGTCGCCCGGCGAGCTCGCGCCGGAGAAGTGTGAAGAACATGGGGCTCCTAAAGTCGATCGTGCGGGGAACGAGGGCGCGGGGCGGCCTCGGCACGATTCCGAAGTTAGGGAGGGCGACTATCGGGTGGCTATGGCGAAGCTGGCAGAACCCTATGACGGGTCCATGCGGCATCCACTGAGCTGGTTCATAGAATTCTCATAGCTCGACGGCACATACTCGATCCGTGACCAGCCCCAACTTCGACACCAGAACCGCCGCCGCCCAGGCCGCAGCCCCGCTGCGCGCCGATGGAAGCCCTGTGCGCGTGTTGGTCGTCGACGACGAGCGCTCGCTCACCGACCTGCTGAAGATGTCGCTGCGCTATGAGGGCTGGGACGTGCGCACGGCCGGCGACGGGCGCGGCGCGGTGGCGGCGGCACGCGAGTTCCGCCCCGACGCGATCGTGCTCGACATCATGTTGCCCGACTTCGACGGGCTGGAGGTGTTGCGCCGGGTGCGCGCCGACGGCAGCGAGGTGCCCGTGCTCTTCCTCACCGCCAAGGACTCGCTCGACGACCGCATCGCCGGCCTCACGGCGGGCGGCGACGACTACGTGACCAAGCCGTTCAGCCTCGAGGAGGTGATCGCGCGCCTGCGCGCGCTGATCCGGCGCTCGACGCTCGGCCAGAGCAGCGAGCCGGTGATCCGGGTCGGCGACCTCGTCTTGAATGAGGACAGCTACGAGGTGAGTCGGGCTGGCGAGCCGATCGAGCTCACCGCCACCGAGTTCGAGCTGCTGCGCTTCCTGATGCGCAACCCGCGCCGGGTGCTCAGCAAGTCCCAGATCCTCGACCGAGTGTGGAGCTACGACTACGAGGGCCGGCAGAGCGTCGTCGAGATCTACATCTCCTACCTGCGCAAGAAGATCGACGCCGGCCGCGAGCCCATGATCCACACGGTGCGCGGGGCGGGCTACATGATCAAGGCGGCCGGATGACGCAGGCTCCAGCCACCGCCGGGGCTCCCGCCCGGCCGGCGGCCGGGCCCTCGCCCCTCGACGCACTGCGCGCCCCGCTGACCCTGCGGCGGCGCCTGCTGCTCGGGGTCATCGCACTGTTCGTGCTGATCACCATGATCGTCGGGCTCGTGAGCGTCGCTGCCCTGCACGGCTCCCTGCTGGACCGCCTGGACGCCCAGCTGTTCTCGGCGGCCGACCGCGGCCGCATCGGTATCAGCGGTGGGCCGCCGCCCGGCGGAACGCTGCCCGGCCGCAACGACGCCAGCCTCGTGTTGAGCGTGCCCGGCCAGCCGGTCGGCACGATCGGCGCCGTGCTGCTCGGCGACTCGGTGCAGTCGGCCGGCCGCATCTCAGAGACCGGCGGCGTGCTCGACGTCAGCGACGACCAGCGGGCCGCGCTGCTCACCGTCGCCGCCGACGGCACACCGCACACAGTCGACCTGCCCGGGCTCGGCGACTACCGCGCCATCGTCAGCCCGCAGGGCCCAGCGATCGGCTTCGTCATCGCCCTGCCGCTCGCCACGGTGGAGGGCACCTCGGCCCAGCTCGGGCTGATCATCGCGATCGTCGCCCTCTTCGGCGTCGCGATCGCCGTGCTCGCCGGCCGGCGCCTCATCGACTCCGCACTCGCCCCACTCGAGCGGGTGACGCAGCTGGCCAGCCGCGTCTCCGAGCTGCCACTGGACCGCGGCGAGGTGGCTCTGGCCGAGCGCGTGCCGAGCGGGGACGCCGACGAGCGCACAGAGGTCGGGCAGCTGGGCGCCGCATTCAACCGGATGCTCGGGCACGTGGCATCCGCCCTCACCGCCCGCGAGGCCAGCGAGCGCAAGGTGCGCCACTTCGTCGCCGACGCCAGCCATGAGCTGCGCACGCCCCTCGCCGCCATCCGGGGCTACGCCGAGCTCACCCGTCGCAGCCCAGAGGCGCTGCCGCCGGATGCCGCGCACGCCCTGGCCCGGATCGAGTCCGAGTCGCGGCGGATGGGCGCGCTCGTCGAGGACCTGCTGCTGCTCGCCCGGCTCGACGAGGGCCGCGCGCTCGAGTCGCTGCCCGTTGACTTGACCGAGCTTGCGGTCGATGCCCTCGGTGACGCCCAGGTGACGGGACCAGACCACGAGTGGGGCGCAGACCTCGACGAGGAGCCCGTCGTCGTGCAGGGCGACGCCAGCCGGCTGCAGATGGTCGTGGTGAACCTGCTCGCCAACGCCCGCGTGCACACGCCGCCGGGCACGACGGTGGAGCTCGGCCTGCACCGGGTCGGCGACAAGGCTGTGCTCACCGTGAGCGATGACGGCCCGGGCATCGACCCCGAGGTGCAGGGCAGTGTGTTCGAGCGCTTCGTGCGCGGCGACCCGTCCCGGTTCCGGGCGGGGCAGGACGGCCCGGAGGCCGTCGCGGCGCCCGGCACCGGGCTGGGCCTGGCGACGGTGCGCGCCGTGGTCGCGGCGCACGGCGGCACGGTGGCGCTGCAGAGCGAGCCGGGCCGCACCGTGTTCACCGTGACGGTGCCGCTCGCGCCCTGATTCGCCGACGTGCCGATCTGCTCGCGGACCGATCTGCCGACGCCCTGTGGGGCGGATGCCGGCCGGGCCGTGTCCCGGCGAGCGACCCGGCGGCTGTCTATTAGCCTTGTCGCGGGGTTGGGCCCGCACTCGCGGGCGCCGGACCGGTGTGCCTCCCCGGGTCAACCAGGAGATTCAGGTGCAGAAGCCGCGCAGTCGACGAGCGTTCTGCGCGCTCGCCGCCGGCGCGTTCGTCGTGGCGTCGGCCCTCGCGCTCACGGCTCCCGTGCCGGCGCTGGCGACATCCGCGACCCCGGGCGGCGCCGAGCCCGCCGCGATCTCGCCGCAGGACCCGGATCCGCGCTGCGCGCTCGTCGACGTGCAGGTGAGCGGGGAGCCGGTTGTCGCCTCGACGCTCACCGCGACGGCCGTCGGCGGGCTGTTCGACGGCGCGCGGGTGCGCTTCGAGTGGATCGTTCAGCCGGCCGCGCCGGGCGCGGGGGAGCCGGACGCGACGCCGACTCCGTCGCCGTCCCCGACCGCATCGCCGTCCGCGACCCCGTCCCCGGCTCCGACCGCGACCCCAGCCCCGACCTCGCCCCCTGCTCCGCCGCGCGGCGAGTACATCGTGCGCGGCGCAGACCTCGGCCAGACGATCCGGGTGCTGGCCCTCACCAGGGGCCCGGATGACGCCGCCCCCGCACTCGGCTGCCTGAGCGCGCCAAGCGCAATCGTCCTCGCCGGGGGAGCGCCCGATCAGGGCGGGGTCACCCCGCCCCTCGTGCCGCCGCTGGTGCCGTTGGTGCCGTTGCCGGAGCCACCCACGGCGGCCCTCACAGACGACGGGACAGACGGCTGGGCCGGGCAGCAGGAGGCCGACGTGCAGGAGCCGGAGGAGCAGCTCGTTGCCGAGGCGCCGGCCGCGGCATCCGGCCCCGTCGTCAACATCAACGTCTCCGACGACGTGTTGCTGATCGGCGGGCTCGGGGCGCTCGCCGTGATGGCAGGGCTCCTGGTGTTCGGCCGCAACGAGAACTGAGCGCCCCGCCCATCGGCGAGACGCTCAGTCTGTGCGGCGTGTAATCGGCGAGACGCCTACTCTCCGAGCGGCACCTCGGCGAGGCGGCTGAGCAGCGAGGCGAAGCGGTCGAGGTCCTCGCCGGTCCAGTCGGCCAGGCGCGAGCGCAGCAGCGCCTTGTTGCTGTCGCGGACGGCGTTGATCTTCAGCACGGCCTCCGGCGTCGCCGTGAGGATGCGGGCCCGGCCGTCGGCCGGGTCAGGGGCGCTCACGAGGAGGCCGAGCTCCTCCATCAGCTTCACCTGACGGCTGATGACGCTCTTGTCGGTCATGAGCTGCTCGGCGAGGGCGCCGGCGTGGCACGGGCCCGACCGCACCAGAGACGCCAACAGCTTGTAGCCCACCGGCTGCAGCTCGGGATGCACGCGCTGAGCCCCGACCTTCCACATCGTGCGAACGCGCGTGAACAGCACGCCCAATTGCGCCTCCACCTCGGCGATCGCCGCGTCGGTGTCCGGGGAGTGGTCGGGGCTCATCTGCTGCATTCCTATTCGGTTGTCTTGCTCTGACCGGAGCCGACGGCTCCCGCATCCACCCGCTCGGACTCCACGTCCGCCGGGTGGGCGAGTCCGACCGCCGGCAGTGCCGCGGTCGCCGCGCCCGCATCGATGAGTGCGTCTTCGGCATCCTCGATCTCGCGCTTCAGCGTACCGGGGGCATCCGGCTGGCCCTTCGACTCGGCCTTGGCGCGCTGAATCGAGGTCAGCGTGCTGAGCTGCGCGTTCGGCAGGAAGATCACGGCGATCAGCGTGACGATCGCGAGCGGCACGGCGAGCATGAAGATCGTGCCGACACCGGTGCCGTACGCGCTCTCCACGATCTCGCGCAGGAAGTCGGGCAGCAGGTTCACCTGCGGGATGCGGCCATCACCGAGCGCCTGCATCGCCTCAGCCTGCTTCGCGGGCGAGAGCTTCATCACGTGGTCCTTGATGTTGCTGGCCACCACGGTGCCGAGCAGCGAGCCCATCACCGTGACGCCGATGGTGCCGCCGAGGCTGCGGAAGAAGGTGACCGCGCTGGTCGCGACACCCATGTTCTTGGCCGCGGTCTGGTTCTGCACGACGAGCACCAGGTTCTGCATGACCATGCCGACGCCGGCACCCAGCAGGAACATCGAGACGCCGACGTACCAGAAGTTGGTGTCGTAGTGCAGGAAGGTGAGCATGTAGCTGCCGATGACGCTGAGCGCGCTGCCGGCGATCATGAAGCCCTTCCACTTGCCGTGGCGGCTGATGAGGCCACCGACCACGGTCGAGGAGATGAGCAGTCCACCCATCATGGGGATCGTGAGCAGGCCCGACTCGGTCGGGGTCGCGCCGCGGGCCAGCTGCATGTACTGGCTGAGGAACACCGAGGTGCCGAACATCGCGACGCCGACGGAGATGCTGGCGACGACCGAGAGCGTGAAGGTGCGGCTCTTGAAGAGGTCCAGCGGGATCATCGGCTCCTTGGCCTTGAGCTCGACGAACACGGCGATGATGAGCAGCAGCACGGATGCCGCGACGAGGGCGATGCTGGTGAACGAGTCCCACTCGAACTGCGAGCCGCCGAGGCTCACCCAGACCAGCAGGAGCGAGACGCCGCCGGAGATCAGGACCATGCCGAGGTAGTCGATCGACACCTTGCGCGCGGGGCGCTTGGGCAGGTGCAGGGTGCGCTGCAGCAGGATGATCGCCACAAACGCGAACGGCAGGGCGACGAAGAAGTTCCAGCGCCAGCCGAGGGTGTCGGTGATCACGCCGCCGAGCAGCGGGCCGCCGATGGTGCCGATGGCCATCACCGCGCCGAACAGGCCGGCGTACTTGCCGCGCTCACGCGGGCTGATGATGTCGGCCATGACGATCTGGCTGAGTGCCGCCATGCCGCCGGCGCCGAGGCCCTGGAACACGCGCATCGTGATGAGCATGCTGGGGTCCTGCGAGAACCCGGCGATCGCCGAGGCCAGCACGAAGATGACCATGGAGAGCTGCAGCAGCAGCTTGCGGTTGAACAGGTCGGCGAACTTGCCCCAGATGGGCGTCGACACGGTGGTGGCGAGCAGGGTGGCGGTGATGACCCAGGTGAATGCGGCCTGGTCGCCCTTGAGCTCACCGATGATGAGGGGCATCGAGGTGCCGACGACGGTGCTGGCGATCATCGAGACGAACATGCCGAGGAGGAGGCCGCTCAGTGCCTGCATCACCTCGCGGTGGGTCATGCCGTTCTCGCTGAGCTCAGCGTTTCGCTCCTGCTTGCTCTGCTTGGGGGGACGTGCTTTCTTCGACGCTTTCTTCGCTACGCCGGTGGTGCTCTGTGACATCGGGCTCCATGATCTAATTGACAACGGTCAACTATATAATTCTAGTTGACCGTTGTCAACTACCGCCCGGGTCGCGGATGCCGCGGCGGCTAGGGTCCCGCCGGGACGACGCGGGGCGGCGACTCGATCAGCGCGGCCAGCACCTGGCGCAGCGTCTGCTCCGGCAGGCCCTCATCCTCTGAGACGTACCGGCGGTAGAGACCGAGTCCGAGCGCCGCGTGCAGGATCGCGCGACCGTCGGCATCCGCCGGGAGTTCGCCGCGCGCGACGGCGCGCGCGATCAGGGCGTCGGCCGCCGTGTCCTGGGCCTTCAGCACGCTCTCCCGCAGAACGCCGGCCACCTCTGGCTCGAACGTGGCCGCCCACGCCACCGCGGGGAGATTGCCGAGTGCGAGCAGGGAGTGCCCGCCGGAGGTGTGCTCGACGAGGTCGTCGAGCAGGTTGCCGGTGTCGATGGCTGGGCCATCCTGGTACCCGCTTGCGATGGCCGCGGCCACCAGCTGGCCCTTGGAGCCCCAGCGGCGGTAGATCGTGGTCTTCGAGCAGGCGGCGGCGGCCGCCACGGACTCGATCTCGAGCTTGGTGTAGCCGAGTGCGGAGAGCTGCTGCAGCGTGACGCTCAGGATGCGCTGGCCGAGTGCCGTGTCAACGGGGCGGCCCCGTCGGCGCTTCTCCGGTGCGGGGGTGAGTTCGGCTGCCATGGCGATGTCCTCCCTGCTGGGTGCCTGCTGGTGCGCCCGGGTGCGCAGAGGACTCCGCGCGCACGCAGTGGGTTCCACCCCAGTATGGGGGCTATTCGGAGAAGCTGAGGGATCTTCGGGTCAACGATGCGGTGTCGGCCGATTTGCGGGGGCCCGCGGCATCCGTTAGTCTCTACGAAGCCAAAGACCGCTGGTTGTCGCTCCGCAGAAATGCAGAGTGGCCGAAGGCTTGTGAGAACAAGGGCCCGCGCAGGTGTGTGAAGTAGTTTTCAATCGTTGAGATTGTCTCCAGCTCCGTGCGCTTGCGCCGGAGCTTTTTTGTTGCCCCAATCCGGGCGGTCTGGGTGCACATCGCTTCCGCGGTGTGTGACGTAGACATATAGGAGTAGGCCATGGCGAACAAGGAAGCCACGGTTGCCGAGCTCACGAACCTGTTCGAGACCTCGACCGCCGTTCTGCTGACCGAATACCGCGGCCTGACGGTTGCCCAGCTCAAGCAGCTGCGCGGCAACATCCGTCAGGACGCGAACTACGCCGTGGTGAAGAACACGCTGACCAAGATCGCCGCGAACAACGCGGGGATCACGACGCTGGATGCCGACCTCGTCGGCCCGTCCGCCGTCGCCTTCGTGCACGGCGACTTCGTCGCCGCTGCCAAGGCAGTCCGTGACTTCGCCAAGGTAAACCCGAATCTTGTGATCAAGGCCGGCGTCTTCGAGGGCAAGGCCCTCAACGCCGACGAGGTCAACAAGTACGCCTCGCTCGAGAGCCGCGAGGTTCTGCTTGCGAAGGCAGCGGGAATGATGAAGGCGACGATGGGCAAGGCTGCCGCCACCATCGACGCGCTTCGCGAAAAGCTGGAGACCTCGGCCGCGTAAGCGCCCGACGTTCTCGTTCCACAACACCAAGAAATTTAGGAGATACATCATGGCGAAGCTCACCACTGACGAACTGCTCGAGCAGTTTTCCGGCCTGACGCTTGTCGAGCTCAGCGAGTTCGTGAAGGCGTTCGAAGAGAAGTTCGAGGTCACCGCGGCCGCTCCCGTCGCTGCTGCCGGTGGCGCTGGCGCTGCTGCTGAAGAGGTTGAGGAGAAGGACTCCTTCGACGTCATCCTCGAGGCTGCTGGCGACAAGAAGATCCAGGTCATCAAGACCGTCCGCGAGCTCACCTCGCTCGGCCTTGGCGAGGCCAAGGCTGTCGTCGATGGCGCCCCCAAGGCTGTCCTCGAAGGCGCCAACAAGGAGACCGCCGAGAAGGCAAAGGCTGCCCTCGAAGAGGCCGGCGCAACCGTCACCCTCAAGTAATTTGCGCCCGGCTCGCCGGGCACAAACTGCTGCGTGACGCGCCGTCTCGCGGAGTTTTCGAACTCCATCGAGTCACGCTCCCGCAATTTCGGACGCGGTCTCCTGCCAGTACGAGGTCTCTGACCTCATTACCCAGGTATTCCGCGTTCCGAGGGCGTCGCCCCCGAAACGGGGCGGCGCCCTTTTGCGTTTCTCTGGGTCGCGTTCTCGCGGCCCGGTGCACGACGCGTGAGGAGCCGTCGATGGATGCCTGAGGCATCCGCCCTGCCACTCGGCAGTGTCGGCAACCCCGCGTCCAATCTGACGCGCCCGCTCGCCTCGGCGAGCCCGCGCGGCTGTGCTCTGCACCCACATCGTGGTGGACGCGCACACAGAAAGCACCACCCCGTGAATACACGAAACACCACCTGGCGAGCATTCGCCGCAGCGCTCGGCGGACTCCTCGCCGAGGCATACCTCTCCGGTGACGGAAGCCTGGCCGAGAGCCACCCGCCGGATATGTACCGGAGCCACCTGGCGCAGTCAGCCACCTGGATCCGGTAGTCCACCCACTAGGAATGCCCCGACACGCCAGTCGGGGCATTCGCCTTCTCCGGCAGCCCGCAGAAACGTCATAGGCGAATTTCTGTATACCAAATCTGCTACCGTCGCCATCAGAGCTCCGCTCGCGGTGGGCTCCAACACATTCGATGACGAACTGGAGATGGTTGTGACCAAGCAGGCGACGAGTACCGTTGGGCGCGATGGCGCGATTTTGGCCGTGACCGAGGGGTGGTCGAACGGGCTCGCCCTCGTGGACCCGAGCGAGGGTGGCGTGGGCGTCGTCGCCAGGATCGAGGTCGGGATCGCCCCCTGGGCGGTCGCGGTCCACGAGCCGAGTGCCCGCGCATACGTCTCGACGGCAGAGGGCCTCGCGGTGGTGGACCTCGACGGGCGCGTCCGCATTGCGCTCGTCCCGTTCCTCGACCAGGCCGAGCGTTTCGAGTACGGCGAGGAGCGCCCGGGCGGCACAGGGGTCGTCGTGACCCCGGACGGGCTGACCGTGTACGTCGGGGTGAGCCGCGAGGGCCGGGAGTCCTCCGTTGAGGTGTTCGACACGGCCAGCGGCGCCTTCGTGCGGTCGCTCGACGTCGGCCTCCGCCCGTTCGACGTGCAGATCTCCCCGAGCGGGCACGAGGTCTACACGATCGACCACGACTCCTTCACCGTGCACACGATTCGCCTGGCCGATCACGAAGTGGTGCGGGCCGTGGTCGCGCCGTACGGCGTCGAGGGCGGGCTGCTCTCGCACCAGAAGCCGCACTACGCCGCCGTGTCGGCAGACGGCCGGCTCTACATGCCCTATCAGGGCAAGGGGCTCGTCATCTTCGACCCCGCGACGCAGGAGTACGAGACCCGGGAGATGACCGGCGACACCCACCAGCACGGCGTCGGGCTCACCGTCGACGGCCGGCTGCTCGTCGTCGGGGTCGGGGCCGTCGGGGGAGCGACGTGCGGCCCCAGCCTGACGATCCGCGACCTCGCGAATGATCGGGAGACCGTGCTCCCGCTCGAGAAGGGGCACGAGAACGTGATCGAGTGGCTGAGCCCGGCGGATGGGCGCAGCAAGGCGATCATGATGGGCGGCTCGACCAGCCGTGGGCCGTGGGACGGCCTCACGATCGTCGATCTGGAGACCCTGGAGCGCTACGAGGTCGAGGTTGCCGGGCGGCCGCAAATGGGCGTCCTGCTCTCCGGAACTTCGATCCCCCAATTCTCTTGACAGGGGGCGAGCGATCGTTCAAGATGACGAGGAAGTAGTTTTGGTATACCAAACTACCGAGTCGGGGTCGGACAGGTTCCGTGTGGATTCGACATCCCATGCACGCAGTTCCAATGGAGGAAACAATGAAGTTCAAGACCATAGGCGCGTTGGCCGCTGCGCTGCTGACCGCCGGCCTGCTGTCGGGCTGCATGCCCACGGCCGCCGACGCGGGCGGGGGCAACGACGGCGCTGAGGCCGGCGGCGACGTCACCCTCGCCATGGCGGCCGAGCCGAGCAACACAGACCCGATCATGACCCGCTCGATCGCGGCGTGGAACATGTACTACGCGATCTACGACGGGCTCACGCGCATCACGGCGAGCGGCGAGATCGAGCCGGGCCTGGCCGAGTCCTGGGAGCACAACGACGACCTCAGCGTGTGGGACTTCACGATCCGCACGGGGGTGCAGTTCCACAACGGCGAGGAGCTGACCGCCGCAGACGTCATCTACACGTACGAGACGATTCTCGGCTCGGACACCTCCACCAACCGGCCAGCGGTCGCGATGGTGAAGAGCATCGAGGAGGTGGAGCCCGGCGTTGTGCGCTTCACCCTCAACAACCCGTTCAGTGCCTGGCTCAACCAGGTCGCGACGATCGGCATCGTTCCCGAGGCGGTCTACTCCGTCGAGCTCGAGAAGTTCGTCGACAGCCCCGTCGGAACCGGCCCGTTCTCCTTCGTCTCCTGGAACCACGGCGTGAACTACGTCGTCGAGCGGTTCGACGGCTACTGGGGTGAGCCAGCGGCCCTCGACAGCGTCACGTTCGCTTTCGTCGGAGCAGAGGACGCTCGGGTCACGGGTGTCGAGTCCGGCACCCTGGATGCCGCGGTGATCCCGCCGAACCAGGTTCCCGTGCTCGAGGGCTCGACCCAGGCATCCGTCATCGCCGCCCCGTCGAACCAGGTCATCTTCCTGGGAGTGAACACCACGGCGGGAGCGCTCAGCAACGAGCTGGTGCGTCAGGCGATCTCGGTGGCAATCGACCGCGAAGCGCTGATCAAGCAGCTGCTCGGCGGCTACGGCGAGGCGACCGGACAGCTCGTCGCGGAAGGCGTCACCGGTCACGTCGCGGACTTCCCCGTTCCCGCCTACGACGCCGCCGAGGCGAAGGCCCTGCTCAAGAAGGCCGGCTACGACGGCGAGGAGATCACGCTCAACTACGCCACGGTCGGGGGCCTCGCCATGAGTGTCGAGATCGCCCAGGCGATCGAGGGCTACCTCACGACCGCCGGCCTGAACATCAAGCTGGTCGGCGCCGAGCAGGCGAGCCAGAGCCTGGCCATCGCGAACCACCAGATCAGCGGGCTCTACCTGAGCTACTGGTCGCCCTCGAGCATGGATGGCGATGTCGTCGTCAGCCAGCTGCTGGCCGGTGGCCCGGAGGACTACGCGCGGGACCCCGCCTTCGCCGAGCTCTACCTCAAGCAGCAGTCAGCCGCCGAGTCGGAGCGCGCCTCCGTGTTCGAGGAGATCTGGCAGCGGAACGCCGAAGTGGTCTCGCACGTGCCGCTGTTCAGCCCGTCGAACAACTTCGCTGTCAATCCCTCGCTGAGCTGGAAGCCCGCCGCCGACGGCATCTTCCGGGCGAGCGACGTCGCGCTCACGCAGTAGCGGAATTGGGCTCCCCGGGCTGCGGCCGGGGGAGCCCTCACCCACCCCCACTCCAGGAAGTCCGGACTCCTCATGACCAAATATGTGGCGCGGCGGCTGCTCCAAGCGGCCCTGACCGTGTTCTGCGTCCTCACGATCGCATTCGTGCTCGGGCGGGCGAGCGGGAAGCCCGCGGCTCTCATGCTCACCGAGGGCGCGACCGAGCAACAGATCCACGACCTGAACGAGACGCTCGGGTTCAACCGCCCCCTCCTCGAGCAGTACCTCGACTTCGCCACCGGGGTGCTCAGCGGCGACTTCGGGAACTCGTACCGCAACCCCGGGGTGCCGGCGATCACGCTGATCGCCGAGCGCCTGCCCGCGACGATGACGCTCGCGTTGACGGCCTTCGCGGTCGGCCTCGCGCTCGCTCTGATCGCCGCGCTGGCAATCCACATCCGCGGAAGCACACTGCTGCGCTCGCTCTTCATCTGGGGCGGATCGATGCGGCAGTCCATCCCCGACTTCTTCTTCGGTGTGCTGCTCGTGCTCATCTTCTCGGTCGGCCTCGGGGCGCTGCCGAGCCTCGGCTACACGGGGCCGTCCTCGTTCGTCCTGCCCGTTGCGACGATCGCGACCGCGCAGTTCGTGCTCTACGTGCGCCTGCTCGATTCCAGTCTCAGCGAACAGGCTGGGCAGGAATACGTCCGCACGGCGTACGCCCGCGGCAAGAGCCACCCCGCCGTCGTCGTGACCGAGATGCTGCCGAACGCCTTGCTGCCCGTGCTCACTGTCGCCGGGCTGAACCTCGCCGGCCTGCTGGGCGGCGCCGTCATCGTCGAGCAGGTGTTCGCCTGGCCCGGCCTGGGCGAAGTGCTCATCACGGCGGTGAGCCAGCGCGACTTCGCCGTCGTCCAAGCCGGGCTCCTCGTCGTCGCCATGATCTTCGTCATCGTCAACATCGCAGTCGACGTGCTCTATTCGGTCATCGATCCCCGTGTGAGGCCCTCGTGATTCCCACCGTTACCATCGCCATGGCGGTCGAGACCCCGCGTGCCGGACGGCGGCGCGCCCGCACCCGCACCCGCGGTTCCGTGCTCCCCTTCGTGGGTGTGGCCCTCATCGCAAGCATGCTGCTGTTCGTTCTCATCGTGCCGCTGCTTCCCGGCTTTGACCCGCTCGCGCAGGATCTCTCGCGGGCCCGGCTGCTCCCGTTCGCCGACCCGGCCCATCCGCTCGGGACGGACGCCATCGGGCGTGACTCCCTGAGCCGGTTGGCCGAGGGAGGCCGCACGACCATGCTGATCGCGCTCGCAATCGTCGCGATCAACCTGGTCCTCGGGGTCACGATGGGGCTGTGTGCCGGCTTCTTCGGCGGCTGGATGGACAGCTTCATCACCCTGGTCAGCGAGGTGAACCTGGCGATGCCGGTCGTCCTGCTGCTCATCGCGATCGCCTCGATCGTGGGCCCGAGCGCGCTCCTCATGGTGATCGTGCTCGGCTGCACCTTCTGGATGGGGTACGCGAGGGTGGCGCGGGCGACCGCGATGTCGCTCCGCGACCGAGACTTCGTGCTCGCGCCGCAGATGCTCGGCGCCGGCGCCGGATGGACGATTCGCAAGCACATCCTTCCGCACGTCGTGCCGCAGATGCTGATCCTGGCCGTCACGGATATCGGAGTCGTCATGCTGATCCAGGCCGGCCTCGACTACCTCGGGCTCGGCGTCCAGCCACCGTCGCCCACGTGGGGCGGCCTCATCCTCGAGGGGCAGAAGACGCTTCGAATCGACCCGTGGCCGGCCGTGCTTCCCGGTCTCGCGATCTTCCTCGTCGTCGTCGGCATCCAATTCCTCAGCCAGAAGTTCACGGCAGAGGGATCCCTTCCCCTTCGAAAGGTGCGCTGAGATGGCTATTGCGCCGACGCAGTCTCTGCCCGATTCCGAGCCCGTCCTGCTCCGGGTCACCGATCTGGTGATCGTCACAGACACGCCGAGCGGCGAGGTCACACTCGTCGACGGTGTGTCCTTCGAGGTGCGGACCGGGGAGGTGCTCTGCATCGTCGGTGAGTCCGGATCGGGCAAGAGCCTCACGATGCTCGCCGTGATGGGGCTGCTCCCCGTCGGCCTGCGCGTCACGCGGGGCTCGATCCAGTGGCGCGGCCGCGAGCTCCTCGGCCTGCGTGATCGCGCCATGCGCGCCATCCGCGGCAAGGAGATCGGCATGATCTTCCAAGACCCGATGACATCGCTCAACCCGCTCCGCCGTGTGGGCAACCAGCTGGCCGAGGCCGTGCGCCTGCACAACAAGGTCGACCGGAAGCAGGCGCTCGCGCGGGTGCACGCCCTGCTGCGCAGAGTCGGGGTGCCGCAGCCGGAGACGCGGGCGCGGGCCTACCCGCACCAGTGGTCCGGCGGGATGCGGCAGCGCGCCATCATCGCGATGGCGATGGCCAACGACCCGGATCTGCTGATCGCCGACGAGCCGACGACCGCGCTCGACGTGACGATTCAGGCGCAGGTCATGAGCACGCTCGAGGCGGCCAGGGAGGAGCTCGGATCCGCCCTCGTGCTGATCACGCACGACCTGGGGCTCGCCGCGGAGAACGCCTCGCGCATGCTCATCATGTACAGCGGCCGCATCGTCGAGTCCGGCGACGTTGTCGAGGTGTTCGAGCGACCAACACACCCCTATACCCAAGGGCTGCTGGCCAGCCTGCTGCGTGAAGACAGCGAGCGGGCGTACGCGATCCCCGGCAATCCGCCGTCGCCCCGCAACCGCCCGAACGGCTGTGCCTTCGAGCCGCGCTGCGAGGTTGCGCGGGGTCGGGCCAGCTGCAGCGAGGTGCGCCCGATGCTCACCGATCGCGACAACGGCGTGCGTTCCGCCTGCCACTTCGCGAGCGGGCCGATCCCGATCGAGATCGGGATCCGGCCGTCATCCGCCACGATCGAGGAGAAGGTATGAGCGAGTTCGTCGTCGAGGTCAAGGACCTCGCCGTGCATTTCGGTCGCGCGGGCCGGTTCGGCTCCGGTCGCGTCGTGAAGGCCGTCGACGGCGTGAGCCTCGAGTTGAAGCGCGGTCAGACGCTGGGGCTCGTCGGGGAGTCCGGTTGCGGAAAGTCGACGCTCATCCGCTCGCTGTTCGGCCTCACGCCCGTGACCCGCGGCTCGATCGAGGTGTTCGGGAAGGACATCACCGCCAGCAGCCGCTCCGAGCGCAAGCGTCTCGGCACGCAGATGCAGATGGTCTTCCAAGACCCGTACTCCGCCCTCGACCCGCGGATGACGGTGCACGAGATTGTCGCAGAGCCGCTCAGGATCGCCGGGCGCTACGACGCGAAGGCCGTCGCGGAGCTGCTCGACCGCGTCGGCGTGAGCGCCGAGATGGCACAGCGCAAGCCCTCGGAGTTCTCCGGCGGCCAGCGCCAGCGGGTCGGCATCGCCCGCGCCCTCGCGCTCAAGCCCGAGGTGCTGGTGCTCGACGAGCCCGTCTCCGCGCTCGACGTCTCGATCCAGGCGCAGATTCTCAACCTGCTCGCCGAGCTGCAGAACGAGCTGCAGCTCGCCTACCTCTTCGTCTCGCACGACCTCGCCGTCGTGCGCCACATCGCGGACGAGGTCGCGGTGATGTACCTCGGGCGGATCGTCGAGCGCGGCCCGAAGAACGATCTCTTCACCGCTCCCCGCCACCCGTACACCCGCTCGCTGCTGGCCTCCGCGCCGGTTGCCCGGCCGGGCGCCGCGCGCACGAAGCACGCACTCGCCGGGGAGCCGCCGGACGCGGCCAACCCGCCGAGCGGCTGCACCTTCCGCACGCGCTGCCCGATCCCGCGCGATCGGTGCGCCGCCGAGAGCCCCGCTCTCAGCACCGACACCGCGCACTCCGCCGCCTGCTTCTTCCCCGACGTCGCGGCGCGCGAGATGGCGACGGTCTAACGGGGCCAGGGGCCCGGCCGCCGACTGGCGGCGGGCGCCGGCGTGGGGCCGCGCGGGCTCAGGCCTGAGCCGCGTCGTCCGGCTCGAGCGCAAGGTGGCGTTCGAAAGCGCGTCGGCTCGTCTCCAGGTGTGCCAGTGCGAGCGCGGCCGCGGCCTCCTCGTCGTGGCTGGCGAGTGCGGCGTACAGCCGCGCGTGTTCCTCGTGCATCTCGATGGGGTGGTCGTGCTGGCCGAGCAGCCAGCGCATCCGCCCACTCAGGGTTCGCCAGATCTCGGCGAGCAGCGAGTTGCCCGAGATCTCAATCACAATCTCGTGGAAGGCCGCGGATCCGGCCCGCGAGGCGGCCGCGTCGCCATTCGCCGCGGACTTCGATTCGTCTGACAAAGCCAGGGCGAGCCGCGCGAGCTCGCTCGCGCTCGCGTTGCGGGCGGCGAGGGCGAACGCGAGGGAGTCGATCGCGGCACGCATCTCGAAGAGCTCCTCGATGTCGCGTTCGGAGAACTGGCGCACCGTCATCCAGCTGTTCGGCCGCGGCGAGACGAGGCCCTCCGCAAGCAGGACGCGCAGCGCCTCACGCACCGGCACACGACTGACGCCGAGGGCCGCGGCGATCTCGCGTTCGACCAGGCGCGAGCCCGGCCCCCGCGCGCCTCCGATGATCTCCTCGCGCAGAATCCGAGTGACGCGAGCCGATTCCCCCTCGCTGTGTGGCACGCCTGTCATGTCGCCATCATACTGACGGGGCTCAGGCCCACTTCGGGGGTGCGGGCGGTGCCCACTTCCACCGAGAAATGGCGGGAGCGGTCTTTTGCATAGTCAAGCTATGTAAAATGGGAGGATGGCACACTCGGTCGATCAGCTTCCCGCGGTTCTCGGCGAACTCATCGTGGTGAGCAACAAGCTCACGCGCATGGCGGCGCAACTCACCGACGGCACCGAATCCCCGGCCGTGTGGCGCACCCTGAGCGCGCTCCGGCACGCCGGACCCGTGCGCCTGGGCGGGCTCGCCGCGCTCAGCCGAGTGGCGCAGCCCACCATGACCAAGCTGGTGCACACCCTGGTGGAGCGCGGCTGGGTGCAGCGGGTTGCCGACCCGGCGGATGCCCGGGCCACGCTGCTGGCCGCGACCGAGAGCGGCGAGGCCGCGCTGGAGGCCTGGCGGACCGAGCTCATCGCCGCGATCCTGCCGCAGTTCGAGGGGCTCGACCCCGACGAGATCGCTGCGATCGCCCGTGCCGTCGGCATTGTGCAGCAGCGCCTCGATGCGCCCATCGCGACAACGAAAGAAGCATGAGATGACAGACGTTCTCGAAGCCCGCAGCAGCATCCTGCACCAGCCGAAGGCGGTGTGGGCTGTCGCCTTCGCCAGCGTCGTCGCGTTCATGGGCATCGGCCTGGTCGACCCGATCCTGCCGGCCATCGCCGATGAGCTCAGCGCAACGCCCACCGAGACGGTCATGCTCTTCACCAGCTACCTGGTGATCACCGGGGTCGCGATGTTCTTCACGAGCTGGATCTCGAGCAGGATCGGCCCGAAGAAGACGCTGCTGGCGGGTCTCGCCCTCATCGTGGTCTTCGCGCTGGCGGCCGGCCTCGCCGGCGACATCGAGACCATCATCGGCTTCCGCGCCGGTTGGGGCCTCGGCAACGCGCTGTTCATCTCGACCGCGCTGGCGACCATCGTCGGCGCGGCGTCCGGCGGCACCTCCGCGGCGATCATCCTCTACGAGGCCGCCCTCGGCCTCGGCCTCGCCATCGGCCCGCTGCTCGGCGGCCTGCTCGGCAGCATCAGCTGGCGCGGGCCGTTCTTCGGCACGGCGGCGCTCATGGCCGTCGGGTTCATCGCGATCCTCGTGCTGCTGAAGCCCGGCGCGGTCGACGGCGCCGCCCGGCCGGCCCCGACGCGCCTCTCCGCGCCGTTCCGGGCCCTCGCCCGGCCGGCACTCGGCATCCTCGCGGCCGCCGCCGTGTTCTACAACTTCGCCTTCTTCGTGCTGCTCGCCTACACCCCGTTCGCGCTCGTGCCGCTCGGCGTCGGTGACGCCATCAGCCTCGGCCTGGTCTTCTTCGGCTGGGGCGTCTCGGTCGCGATCACCTCGGTCTGGGTCGCGCCGATCCTCACCAGGCGGATGCCGCGCACCCGGGTGCTCTGGCTGGTGATGCCGCTCCTGGCCCTCGACCTGCTCGCCATGGCCCTGTTCGTGCACTCGCTCGCGGCCGTGATCGTCGGCGTCGTGGTCGGCGGAATGCTGCTCGGCATCCTCAACACGGTGCTCACCGAGTGCGTCATGGAGGCCACCGACCTGCCCCGTTCCGTCGCCTCCAGCGCCTACTCCGGCGTGCGCTTCCTCGGCGGCGCGGTCGCGCCGCCCGTCGCGACGCTGCTGGCCGAGGCACTCTCCCCCTCGGCGCCGTTCGTGGCCGGGGCGCTCGCCGTGCTCGTCTCCGTGGCCATCGTGATCCTCGGCCGACGCTGGCTGCGCGCGGCCGACGGCCTGCAGGAATCCCCGCTCGAGGAGGCGCAGGCCATCAGCCTCGGCGACGCCTAGCGCGCCTTCGCACCGCGCTCTGGCGCCCGGATGGGGCCGCCGAGCCGGATAACGATTCGACTGTCAGCGGCACCGCCGCGCTCCGGAATCATTGAGTTGAGCGGCACTCACTGCTTAACGTTGTCGTGACGATCCCCTCGTCGGCCTTGCGCATCCTGCGCACACTCGCTTGACTGGCCGACGTGGGAGCGCTCTCACGCACTCAATGAGGAGGAATCATGCAGTTGAAGAATTCTCGCCGGGTACTTCTGCCGGTGGCAGCCCTCGCGGCCCTGGGGCTTCTGCTCTCAGGGTGCGCGTCTGATTCGGGCGGTGGGGGCAGCGCCCCGGCCGGGCCAGGCGACGCGGGCGAGGCGGATGGCGTTGTGACGATCTACGGCACGATCGTCGACACCGAGGCCGAGCTTCTGGAGCAGTCGTGGGCCGACTGGGAGAAGGCCAACAACATTGACATCCAGTACGAGGGCAGCAAGGAGTTCGAGACCCAGATCGCCATTCGTGCGCAGGGCGGCAACGCCCCGGACCTCGCCATCTTCCCGCAGCCAGGGCTCTTCTCGGACATGGTCTCGCGTGACTACATCCAGCTCGCGCCGGATGGCGTCGCCACGAACGTCAAGGACGGCTGGTCGGAGGACTGGGCCGGTTACGCCAGCGTGGACGGCACTCTCTTCGGGGCTCCGCTGATGGCCAGCCTCAAGGGCTTCGTCTGGTACTCGCCGGCACAGTTCGCCGAGTGGGGCGTCGAGGTTCCCACCACCTGGGACGAGATGATGACGCTCACCAAGACCATCCAGACGGCAACGGGCAAGCCGCCGTGGTGCGCTGGGTTCGGCTCCGACGCCGCAACGGGCTGGCCCGGAACCGACTGGATCGAAGACATCGTGCTGCGCCAGTCCGGACCGGAGACCTACGACAAGTGGGTCAGCCACGAGATCCCGTTCACCGACCCGGCGATCTCGGACGCATTCGACTCGCTCGGTGAGATCCTGCTCAACCCGGACTACGTCAACGCCGGCTACGGCGACGTGCGCACGATCAACGCCACCCCGTTCGGCGATGTCGCCCGTGTCATGGGCGACGGAACCTGCGCGATGACCCACCAGGCCAGCTTCTTCGACGGCTTCCTGCAAGACCCGAAGAACGGCAACGCCACGGTGGGCCCCGACGCCGACATCTGGGCCTTCATCACCCCCTCTGTTGAGGCTGGCGGCAACGCCGTGACCGGTGGTGGCGAGATCGTTGGCGCATTCTCCAACGACGCCGACACCATCAAGGTGCAGGAGTACCTCTCGAGCGCCGACTGGGCCAACAGCCGCGTCGCCCTGGGCGGCGTGCTGAGCGCCAACAAGGGCCTCGACCCGGCCAACGCCTCCAGCCCGATCCTGCAGGAAGCGATCACGATCCTGCAGGACCCGAGCACCACGTTCCGGTTCGACGCCTCCGACCTGATGCCCAGCATCGTGGGCGCCGGCTCGTTCTGGACGGGGATGGTCGACTGGATCAACGGCAAGTCCACCGAAGAGGTGCTGAAGACGATCGACGCCTCCTGGCCGTCTGAGTAGCACCCTCACAGGAGCGGATGCCGGTGGCTCTGGCCACCGGCATCCGCTCACCTCAACACAGGTACCAGCGAACACGAGAGAGGGCCCATGTCCGCGTTCTTCAGTTGGATAGCGAGCTTGCCGGCGTTGCTGCAAGTCGTCGTCGTGGTGATTGCCTTCGGCGCCGTGATCGCGCTGCTGATCTTCTTGCTCGAGGTCGCACCCCGCAGCGGGCGCAAGTACACGGTGATCCGGCTCGCCGCATGCGTGCTGGTGCCGCTGCTGGCGTTCCTGTTCCTCGGCTCCGTGCTCTGGGCCGCGGCCGTGGCCGCCGTGCTCGGCGGAGTCTTCTTCTGGCTCGACTACCGCTCCAGGCAGGGCGCCGGCTACCTGTTCCAACTGGTCGGCTTCCTCACCCCCGCCTTCCTGCTGATCGCGATCGGCCTGATCTACCCCACGATCATCACGACGGGGCAGGCCTTCATGAACAGCCGCGGCAACCGCTTCGTCGGCTTCGAGAACTTCGTCTGGATCTTCACCCAGGAGACCGGCATCCGCACCGTCGTCAACACGATCATCTGGGTCATCTTCGTGCCGATCCTCGCGACGGTCATCGGCCTGGCCTACGCGGTGTTCATCGACAAGTCGCGCGGTGAGAAGTACTTCAAGGCCCTCGTCTTCATGCCGATGGCGATCTCCTTCGTCGGGGCGAGCATCATCTGGGGCTTCATGTACACGGCGCGCCCGGCCGACCAGCCGCAGATCGGCCTGCTCAACCAGATTGTGGTCATGTTCGGCGGCGAGCCCGTCGCCTGGCTGGCGCATCAGCCCTGGAACACGTTCTTCCTGATCGTCGTGATGATCTGGATCCAGACCGGCTTCGCCATGGTCGTGCTCTCCGCGGCCATCAAGGGTGTGCCGGTCGAGCAGCTGGAGGCCGCCGAGATCGACGGGGCGAACGGCTGGCAGCGCTTCCGCAACGTCACCGTGCAGGCGATCAAGCCGTCGCTCATCGTCGTGCTCACCACCATCTCCATTGTGTCGCTGAAGGTCTTCGACATCGTGCGCACCATGACAGCCGGCGCCAACGGCACGAGCGTGCTGGCCAATGAGATGTACAGCCAGTGGAAGGGCTTCGAGCTCGGTCGCTCGGCGGCGCTCGCGCTGGTGCTGTTCCTGTTGGTCGTGCCGATCATCGTGTACAACGCCAGACAGCTCGCCAAGCAGAGGGAAATCCGATGAGCCGCACAGAGACCGAGCTGGTCACCACCGCAGGCTCCGGCCGCGCCCGCCGCGGTGCGGCGTTCGGGCGCAGCGGGAACGACACCGCGCAGGGCCGGGTCAAGAACCGGCTCACCAACCGCTGGGCGACGCTCGCCGCACTGCTGATCGCCGTGTTCTGGACAGTGCCGACCCTCGGCCTGTTCATCTCGTCGATCCGCCCCGCCGCCGACATCACCCGCTCCGGCTGGTGGACCTGGTTCGCCAACCCCGCGGTGACGCTGGACAACTACCGGGACGTCCTCGCGGCGGGCAACAGCCAGCTGACGATGGCCGACTCCTTTCTCAACTCCATCGCCATCACGATCCCCGCCACCCTCATCCCGCTGTGCATCGCCACGCTCGCCGCCTACGCCTTCGCGTGGATCGACTTCAAGGGGCGCAACGCCCTGTTCATCGGGGTGTTCGCGCTGCAGATCGTGCCCATCCAGATGGCGCTGGTGCCGCTGCTCAGCCTGTTCTCGCGCGGAATCAAGATCGGCAACGTGGAGCTGTTTGGCAACCTGGACGCCGGCGTCGGCTACACCCAGGTGTGGATCGCGCACTCGATCTTCGCTCTGCCGTTGGCGATCTACCTGTTGTACAACTTCATCACCGAGATTCCGGGCGAGGTGATCGAGGCCGCACGGGTGGACGGAGCCGGCCACGGGCAGATCTTCTTCCGGATCGTGCTGCCGCTGACCATGCCGGCGATCGCGTCGTTCGCGATCTTCCAGTTCCTCTGGGTCTGGAACGACCTCCTGGTCGCCCTCGTCTTCGCCGACGGCAAGGTCGCGCCGATCACCAAGCTGCTGGCCGAGATCTCGGGAAGCCGCGGGCAGGACTGGAACCTGTTGACGGCGGGCGCCTTCGTGGCGATCATCGTGCCGCTGATCGTGTTCTTCGCGCTGCAGCGCTACTTCGTGCGCGGGCTGCTGGCCGGCTCGACCAAGGGCTAGGCGCGGGGCGCGGGCTAGGCGCGAGGCGTGGGCGCTGCCCCGCGCCTCGCAGCCCGGCCCACCTCCCCGGCTGGCGGCGCAGCTGGGCCCGCGGTCGGGGGGAGGTCCTAGGGTGAAGCTATGAGTGGATCGATGGGCGGCGGGGGCCGCGGCGCCGGGGGAGGCGGCGGAGGCGGCCGGGGCGGTGGCCGCGTCAGCGCCGCCGACGAGCGGGCGCAGCGCGCGATCAACGCGGAGGCCCCCAGAGTTCCGCACCTGCTCAGCCGCATCGCGGCACTGTTCGCCCCGCACAAGGCCGCCCTCGTCGTCACGGTCGTGCTGGTGCTGGTCGGGGCGGCGCTCAGCGTCATCCCGCCGCTGATCACGCAGCGCGTCTTCGACCACGCGCTGTTCCCGGCATCCGGCGGGCCCGACCTCGCCCTGCTCGGCTGGCTGGTCGGCGCCATGGTCGTCGTCTTCGTCGCCAGCGCGCTGCTCGGCGTCTGGCAGACCTGGCTCACCGCCACCGTCGGCAACACGGTGATGGGCGCCCTGCGCGTGCGGCTGTTCACCCACCTGCAGGCGATGGAGCTGAGCTTCTTCACCCGCACCAAGACCGGCGTCATCCAATCCCGCCTGCAGAACGACGTCGGCGGCGTCGCCAGCGTGCTCACCAACACCATTTCGAGCGTGCTCGGCAACACCGTCACCGTGATCGCGGCCTTCATCGCGATGCTCCTGCTGAACTGGCAGCTCACCCTCATCGCGGTCGTGCTGATGCCGTTCATGGTGATCGCCCAGCGCCGGGTCGGCCAGGTGCGCGCGCGCATCGCCGCCAAGACGCAGGAGTCGCTCTCGGAGATGACGGCCATCACCCAGGAGACGCTCTCGGTCAGCGGCATCCTGCTCTCCAAGAGCTTCACCAGGCAGGGCGCCGAGATCTCCCGCTACGCCGACGAGAACGCCAACCAGGTGTCGCTGCAGGTGCGCCAGCAGATGAGCGGCCAGTGGTTCTTCGCCCTCGTCAACATATTCCTCTCCAGCATCCCCGCCATCGTCTACCTGGCGGCCGGCTACCTGGTCGCCGGCGGCGCCACCGACGTGACGGCCGGCACCATCGTCGCCTTCACCACGGTGCAGGCCCGGCTCATGTTCCCGCTGATGGGGCTGATGCGGGTCGCGCTCGACCTGCAGACCTCCTCTGCCCTGTTCGCGCGCATCTTCGAGTACCTCGACCTCACGCCGGCGATCGTGGATGCCCCGGATGCCGTCTCACTTGAGTCGGCGGGCCCCGCGGCATCCGCAGAGCTCGGCCGCGTCGAGTTCGACCGGGTCAGCTTCCGCTACCCAGACCAGGACGCGGGCGAGCGGCCCACCCTCGACGAGGTCTCCTTCGTCGTCGAGCCCGGGCAGTACGCGGCCTTCGTCGGGCCGAGCGGGGCGGGCAAGACGACGGTGTCCTACCTGGTGCCGCGGCTGTACGAGGCCACGGAGGGGGCGGTGCGCTTCGCCGGGCACGACGTGCGCGAGCTCACCCAGCAGTCGCTGGTCGGCAACATCGGCATCGTCAGCCAGGAGACCTACCTGTTTCACGCGAGCATCGCTGAGAACCTGCGCTACGCGAAACCGGACGCCACCGACGAGGAGCTGGAGCGGGCCACCCGCGCCGCGAACATCCACGACACGATCGCGGCGTTCCCGGCCGGCTACGACACCCAGGTGGGGGAGCGCGGCTACCGGCTCTCCGGCGGAGAGAAGCAGCGGATCGCGATCGCGCGGGTGCTGCTGAAGGACCCGGCCGTGCTCGTGCTGGACGAGGCGACGAGCGCGCTCGACGTGATCTCGGAGCGGATCGTGCAGTCGGCGCTGGACGACGCCGCCCGCGGGCGCACCACGATCGCGATCGCGCACCGGCTCTCGACGGTGGTCAACGCCGACGTCATCTTCGTGATCGAAGCCGGGCGGCTGGTCGAGCGCGGCACGCACGCAGAACTGCTGGTCTCCGGCGGCGTGTACGCGCGACTGTTCGCCGAGCAGAGCGCCCTCTCGGCGATCGGCATCGAGCTGCCGGTGGAGGCGCTGCCGGACTAGCCGCCGCGCGTGCGCCCGACCCGTTGGCTTCGCTCGTTCCTCGCTCGAGCCAACGTGCTTCTTCCCGCTGGCTTCGCTCGTTCCTCGCTCGAGCCAACGTGCTTCTTCCCGCTGGCTTCGCTCGTTCCTCGCTCGAGCCAACGTGCCTCTCCCCGCTGGTCGAGTAGCGAGGAACGAGCGTATCGAGACCTCGCACGGGGCTCAGTTGCCCGCTGGATTCGGGGTCTCGATACGGCCCTGGCGGGCCTACTCGACCGGCGGCGTGCGACCGAAGCCAGCTGCCGCGCCGGTGGGGGAGGCAGAAACGAGCTCGGGAGGCCACTTTCGCGTGAAAGTGGCCTCCCGTTCTGCCGTTTGCCTCCCGAGCGGATGCCGGGGCAGGCGGGCACCGGCTACTGGCGCTGGGCCAGCATCGACTCCATCAGCTCGATCTCGGACTGCTGGCTGGCCAGCACCGAGTTCGCGAACGGCACGATCACCGAGTTGGTGCTGCGCTCCAGCACCGACTCCGCCATCTCCAGCGCGCCCTTGTGGTGCGCGATCATCAGGGTGAGGAACAGGCGCTCGGCCTCGACGCCGCTGGCCGCCTGCAGCTCGGCGAGTTGCTCTGGCGTCGCCATGCCGGGCATCGGCCCGCCCGGAACGTGGTCGGTGCTCGCGGCTTCCGTGCCGCCGTGCACGTGCCCGGCGGTGCCGTTCAGCGCGGGGCGCGTCATCCACGTCATCGACGGCTCCGAGCCGAACTGGCCGAGGCCCCACTCGCTCAGCCAGCCGTACAGCTGGCCGGACTGCTGCCCCTGCGTCGTCGCGATGTCGTAGCCGAGCAGTCGCGTCGCGGGGTCGTCGGTGCGGTCGCGGATGATCATCGCCATCTCGACGCCCTGCACGTGGTGCGCCTGCATGTCACGGGCGAAGCCGGCCTCCGCGCTGGTGTCTCCCGGGGTCGCCCCGATGGTGCTCAGGCGGCCGATCGAGAACGACACGAGAGCGACGACGACCAGCGCCACCACCGCGATGATGGCGACAACGGCGCGGCCGGCCAGGCGGGGGCGGGCGGATGCCGCGGGCTCGCCGGTCTCGAGCGAAACGTCAGTCAGGACATCCGTCAACTAGGACACCTTGCCGTCAGCGTCGAGGGCGCCGGAGCACAGGGCGCCGGGCTCGGGAACGAACTGGCTCTTCCAGTACTCCTCGAGGAACTCGCCGATGCGCTCGTCATCGACCGAGTCGACCTGCAGCTGGGCGTTCCAGGCGCTGAGCACGACCTGCGAGGGCAGGTCTTCCTTGGGGGAGAGCACGATGTAGCTGCCGGGCAGCTTGAGCTTCAGCTCCTTGAGCTGGTCCTCGGAGAGGGAGGGGTCGTAGGTGACCCAGACGGCGCCGTGCTCGAGCGAGTGCACCGCGTTCTCGTTGGGGACGGGCTTCTCGTAGACGCCGCAGTTGAGCCACATCGGGTTGTGCTCGCCACCGGCCGGCGGGTTCTGCGGGTAGTCGACGGTTCCCTCGACGTGGCCGGCACCGTTCTTGAACGTCTCGACGCCGCTGATCTTCACGCCGTCGCTGCCGGCGGTGTAGCTGGCGCGCTGCGGCGTCAACACCACGGCGGAGACCACGAGGGCCACCACGACGACGGCGCCGGCGACGGCCGACCAGATGCCGATCATGCGGTTGCGGCGGGCGCGGGCCTCGCGCTTGCGGTACTCCTCGAGCTTCAAGGCACGTGCCGCTGCACGCTGTTCCTTGACGCTGAGCGCTTTCGCCTGCGCCTTGGCGGCAGGGGGAACGGGCGGGGTCGGGGAAGAAGACATTCTCGGCCTCTCGAAAGCTGAGTGCGGGTGGGTGCATGGGACCTGAGCGGGGCGCAGCCTCTGCCCCGAACCATACGAATGTATCGGGAATCGCTGGACAGGCGCTGAATGGGCGGGCGGATGCCGCAGCACGGCACGACCGGGCCGCGCCGAATCCGCACCGAATCCGCGACGTCACGTGACGCCGAAAGCGTGACAGCGGGCGAACGCTGGCCTACAGTGATGCCGTGTCCACTGTGAAGTCCTGTTGTCGTTGTCGCTGATCGACGCGCCCACAACCAGACTCACCCTCGTGCGCGGCAGCACTCCCACAGCCTGAGACCTCGTGGTGAGGCCCGCGCGCAGTGGTGCCGCGACATCCGTCATTCGATGACAGCTCGTGAAGGACACAGCCATGACGCACCCCACACGCACCCACGCAGACATGACGTACGCGGATTCCGTCGTCGAGCTGATCGGCGACACCCCGCTGGTCAGGCTCAACCACGTGACCGACGGGCTCGCCGTCACCGTTCTGGTCAAGCTCGAGTACCTGAACCCGGGCGGCTCGGCGAAGGACCGCATCGCCGAGCGCATCATCGACGCCGCCGAGCGCTCCGGCCAGCTGGAGCCGGGCGGCACGATCATCGAGCCGACCAGCGGCAACACCGGCGTCGGCCTCGCCCTCGTCGCCTTGCAGCGCGGCTACCGCAGCATCTTCGTCGTTCCGGACAAAGTCGGCCAGGACAAGATCGACGTGCTCACCGCCTACGGCGCCGAGGTCGTCGTGACACCCACCGCCGTCGCGCCGGACAGCCCGGAGTCCTATTACGGCGTCGCCGACCGGCTGGTGCGCGAGACGCCGGGGGCATACAAACCGGACCAGTTCTCGAACCAGAACGGCCCGCGCAGCCACTACGAGACGACCGGGCCCGAGATCTGGCGCGACACCGCCGGCCGCGTCACGCACTTCGTCGCCGGGGTCGGCACGGGCGGCACCATCACCGGCGCCGGGCGCTACCTGCGCGAGGTCTCCGGCGACACGGTGCGCATCATCGGCGCCGACCCGGAGGGCTCGGTCTACTCCGGCGGCACCGGGCGGCCCTACCTGGTGGAGGGCGTCGGCGAGGACTTCTGGCCGGGCGTCTACGACCCCACCGTGCCGCACGAGGTGCTCGCCGTCAGCGACGCCGACGCCTTCGCGATGACCAGGCGGCTGGCCAGGGAGGAGGGGATCCTGGTCGGCGGCTCCAGCGGCATGGCCGTCGTCGCCGCGCTGCGCGCCGCAGCGACGCTCGGGCCGGACGCCGTCGTGGTGGTGCTGCTGCCGGACGGCGGGCGCGGCTACCTCGGCAAGATCTTCAACGACGACTGGATGCAGCACCACGGGTTCAGCCAGGCCGCGGCCGGGAGCGCCGGGGCCGGAACCACCGTCGCGGAGCTGCTGGCCGCCAAGGGCGAGCGGATGCCGGCGCTGCTGCACGCGCGCCCGAGCGACACCGTTCGAGCCGCCATCGAGACGATGACGGCATTCGGGGTGTCGCAGCTGCTGGTGCTCGGCGCCGAACCGCCCGTCGCGCTGGGCGAGGTGCTCGGCACGGTCGACGAGGAACAGCTGTTCGAGCGGCTCTCCTCCGGGCTGGCGCAGCCGGGCGATCCCGTCGGGCCGCTCGCCGGCGCGCGGCTGCCGCTGATCGGCGTGAACGAGCCCATCGCGGCGGCGCAGGCGGCGCTCGGCAGCGCGCCCGCGCTGTTGGTGACCGACGGCGGCAAGCCGCGCGGCGTGATCACGCTGCACGACCTGTTGCACCACCTCGGCGGCGACAGCCCCGCCGGCTGAGCCCGCCGAAACCCCGCCCCGCGGCATCCGCACCCCACACACGACGCACACAGAGAGAAGCACTGATGACCAACTCCGAGACCCCCGCTGGCGCCCCCGCCGACGGCTTCGCCACCCGCGCCATCCACGCCGGTCAGCACTTCGACCCGACGACGGGCGCCGTGATCCCGCCGATCTACCAGAGCTCGACCTTCGTGCAAGACGGCATCGGCGGGCTACGCGGCGGCTACGAGTACTCCCGCAGCGGCAACCCGACGCGCACCGCGCTGGAGACCCAGCTCGCCGCGCTCGAGGGCGGCGCCCACGGGCTCTCCTTCGCGAGCGGCCTCGCCGCCGAGGACGCCCTGCTGCGCGCCGTGCTGAGCCCCGGCGACCACGTCGTGCTCGGCAACGACGCGTACGGCGGAACCTACCGCCTGATCAACCGGGTGCACGGGGACTGGGGCATCCGCAACACCCCCGTCGACCTCGGCGACCTCGCCGCGGTCGAGGCGGCGCTCCTGCCCGCCACCCGGGTGCTGTGGATCGAGACGCCGAGCAACCCGCTGATGGCGGTCAGCGACATCGCGGCGCTCGCCGAGCTCGGCCACCGGCGCGGCCTGCTCGTCGTCGTCGACAACACCTTCGCCTCGCCGGCGCTGCAGCAGCCGCTGGCGCTGGGGGCGGACGTCGTCGTGCACTCGACCACCAAATACCTGGGCGGGCACTCCGACGTGATCGGCGGCGCCCTGATCCTGAACGACGACGAGCTGCACGAGAAGGTTCGCTTCCTGCAGTTCGCGGCCGGCGCGGTCTCCGCCCCGATGGACGCCTTCCTCACCGCCCGCGGCATCAAGACCCTCGACGTGCGGATGCAGCGGCACAGCGCCAACGCCCAGGCCATCGCCGAGCGGCTGCACGCCCACCCCGCCGTGGAACGGGTCTACTACCCGGGGCTGCCCACGCACCCCGGCCACGAGCTGGCCGCCCGGCAGATGTCGGCTTTCGGCGGCATGATCGCGCTGGCGCTCCGCGGGGGAGAGGCGGCGGCCCGCCGCTTCGCCGAGTCGATGCGGCTGTTCCAACTGGCGGAGTCGCTCGGCGGCGTCGAGTCGCTGGTGAACTACCCGAGCGCGATGACGCACGCGTCCGTGCGCGGCACCGAGCTCGAGGTGGCGCCGAACATCGTGCGGCTCTCCGTCGGCATCGAAGACGTCGCCGACCTGCTCGCCGACCTCGAGCAGGCGCTCGCCGCCCTGTAGCCGCCGGGCGCCCGGGGTGGCTGGCGCCTCTCTCCCGGCGGCTCGAGGGAGCCTGCGACCGAAGCCGACACCACCGACACCGGCCCGGGCGCCGGGGTGGCGGCCGTCGGTGGCCCGGAGTAGAACTGAGCCATGAGTGAGAATGAGGCAATCACCCGCTGGGTCGACGGCTACCGCAAGGCCTGGCTGAGCAACGACCCCGACGACATCCGCGCCCTGTTCACCGAGGATGCCGAGTACTACACCCGGCCGCATCGCGAGCCCTGGCGCGGCCACGAGGAGATCGTCACCCGCTGGATCGAGAACGCGGACGGCCCTGGTGGCAGCACCTTCGAGTGGCAGCCGGTGCTGGCCAGCCCGGAGACCGCGGTGGTGCGCGGGGTGACCCGCTACCCGGGCGACAACGAGATCTACCACAACCTCTGGGTGGTGCAGCTGAGCCCGGACGGGCGGGCCACCTCCTTCACCGAGTGGTGGATGGAGGAGTCGCAGGCGACCGGGGGCAGCGGCGAGTGACCCGGAACCCCGTGCGGTAGTCCGCGCGCCGCGATTGGCAGTTTCTCGATGAACAGTGTCCTCTCTGCCAGTGCGCCGAGGCGGCACGGCGCGGCATGATGGGGAGGTGAATCCGACGAGACTGACTGCAGCGACTCCCACCGACGTGGCGGGGTCTCCGACGGAGCAGCCAGCCACGGCGCACCAGGGCTCGCTCGGCCTCGTCCGCGGGACGGCGCTGTACATCGCCGCCGTGCTCGGAACCGGCATCCTCGTGCTGCCCGGGCTCACGGCATCCGTCGCCGGCCCCGGCTCGATCCTCGCCGTCGCCGCCGTCTTCCTGCTCTCGATTCCGCTGGCCGGCACCTTCGCGGCGCTCGCCGCACGCTACCCCGACCCGGGCGGCGTCGCCAGCTACGTGCGCCGCGCCCTGGGCAACACCCCGGCACGCATCACCGGCTATTGGTTCTACTTCGGCGTCTGCGTCGGCGCGCCCGTCGTCGGCGTGCTGGGCGCCGAGTACATCGTCGCCGTGCTCGGCGTCGACCGCTCCGCCGTCGGCATCGTCGGCCTGGCCATCCTGGTGCCGCCGTTCATCGCGAACCTGTTCGGCCTGCGCGTCTCCGGCACCGTGCAGCTCGGCCTCACCGTGCTGCTCCTCGCCGTCGTCATCGGCGTGGTCGCCGTCTCCTTCCCCGCCGCAGACCCGGCAAACTTCGAGCCGTTCCTGCCGCACGGACTCGCCGGCGTCGGCACCGCGATCAGCCTGTTCCTCTGGGCCTTCGCCGGCTGGGAGGCCGGCACCCACATCGCCGGCGAGTTCACCAATCCGCGCCGCGTCATCCCCTGGGCGACGGGCATCGCCGTGGTCGTGGTCGGCGTCGCCTACCTGTTGCTGCAGATCGTGACCGTCGCGGTGCTGGGGGCGGATGCCGGCGAGGGCCCCGTGCCGCTGATCACCCTCGTCTCCGCCGTGGCCCCCGGCATCGGCCCCATCGCCGTCGCGATCGTCGCCGGCGTCGTCGTGCTCGGAGTCATCAACGTCTACATCGGGGCATTCGGCAAGCTGGGCGCCTCGCTGGGCCGCGACGGCGACCTGCCGCGCTGGCTGGCCAAGGGCGTCGAAGACGGGGCGGTGCCGCGCCGGGCGCTCGCCGTGACCGCCGTGCTGACCGCGATCTACTACGTGGTGATGGCCGCGGTCGGCTTCAACCTGACCGCGTTCATCCTCGTGCACACCAGCTGCACGGCCGCGATCTACGCGTTCGGCATGGTCGCGGCCGTGCGGATCCTGGACCGCTGGAGCATCGGCTGGTGGATGGCGGTGGTCGCCAGCGTGCTCACCGCCGGCATGCTCGTGCTGGCCGGGCCGAACCTGCTGATCCCCGCCGCACTCGCCGGCGCGGCCCTCGTCGTCGCCCTGGGCAAGCGGGCTCGCGCCCGTCGCCAGGCCGCGTCGCCTGTTGCGCCCGTTGCGCCCGCGGCTCCGCTGGTTGAGACTGGGACCCCTCTGGTTCAGGCCGGGGCCCCGCTCGTTCAGCCGGGGGTCCCGGTGAGTGAGCCCGTCGAACTCCCCGCACCGGCGCCCCGCCCCGCCACCGAATTGGAGCCCACATGACCGAGTACCGCGCCCGCTTCGACGCCGTCGTCACCTTCGTCAACGGCGGCGACCTCGTCACCCGCGGCTTCCGGCTCGATCTGCCCACCGCCGAGGTGTCCAAGCAGAAGCTCGCGGAGCTGTTCGTGCGCCACCTCGGGCTCACCCTCGTCGAGGACGTCACGCTGACGAACATCGAGATCGTCCGGGAGCAGCACCGCGGCAGCCGCGGCATCCCGTTCGCCGAGATGCTCAGCCAAGCCCTCGACGGCAGCGCGCTCGGCGCGGAGCTGGCCGAGCAGCAGGCAGCGGGCGCCGAAGCGGGCGCCGAGACGGAGCCCGGCTCGCCGCTCGCCGCCCGCCGCGTCGTCGACCTGAGCCACGTCATCCGGGCGGGCCTGGTGACCTACCCGGGGCTCCCCGCCCCCGTCATCACCCCGCACCTCACCCGGGAAGACTCGCGTGCCAAGTACGCGCCGGGAACCGAGTTCACCATGGACACCATCACCATGATCGGCAACACCGGTACCTACCTCGACAGCCCCTACCACCGCTACGAGGGCGGCAGCGACCTGGCCGGTCTCGACCTGGAGACCCTCGTCGACCTGCCCGCCGAGGTGTTCCACCTGACGGATGCCGGCAGCCGCGGCATCGGCGCCGAGGTGTTCTACGATCGCCAGCTCGCCGGCGCCGCCGTGCTGCTGCACACCGGCTCCGACCGCCTGTTCGGCCAGCCGGAGTACGCCGTCGACTCGCCGTTCCTCACCGAGGCCGGCGCCCGCCACCTCGTCGAGCAGGGGGTGGCGCTGGTCGGCATCGACGCGCTGAACATCGACGACGTCGAGAGCGGCGGGGAGCGTCCGGCCCACTCGCTGCTGCTCGAGGCCGGCATCCACGTCGTCGAGCACCTCACCCGCCTGGAGGAGCTGCCGGCGCGCGGCGCGCGCTTCACCGCGGCCCCGCCCAAGGTCGAGGGCTTCGGCACGTTCCCGGTGCGCGCCTTCGCCACCCTCCCGGCCTAGCCGCGCCCCGGACCGCCGCAGACCCATGACCGCGCCGCCACCCGTTCCCGAGCTCTCCGCGGAGGGCGGGGCGATGCGGGCCGCCCAGGCGGCGGGGAGCGCAGACCCGATCGCGCGTCTCGTCGGAATCGACTTCGCGCGCTTCCTCGCGATCCTGGGCATGATGTGCGCGCATCTCATGCCCCGGCCGGGGATGCCCGGCCACGAGGTCTGGCTCGACGGGCTCGTCGACGGCAACGCCTCAACTCTTTTCGCCGTGATCGGCGGCATCAGCGTCGTGCTCGCCACCCGCCGCTACCTGGAGGTCGGGGCGTATGCGGCCGCGGCGTGGGCGATGGCGGCGCGCGGCGTGCTCGTCATCCTGCTCGGCGCCACCCTCGCGATGGCGCCGATCAGCGTCGTGATCGTGCTCGTCTACTTCGGGGTCGCGATGCTCGGAACGCTCCCGTTCCTGCGGATGCCGGTGCGCTGGCTGCTCGGCAGCGCGGCGCTGCTCGCCGTGCTCGGCCAGCTGGTCAACGCGCCGCTCCGGGCCGCGCTCGACGTGGGCGGCGAGGGTGGCGGGCTGGCCTGGACCGAGTTCGCCGACCCGCTGCGCGCGCTCCGCGGCGCCCTCGTGACCGGCACCTACCCCGTCATTACCTGGTTGGTCTACCTGCTCGTCGGCATGGCGGTCGCGCGTCTCCTGCTCGCCGTGCGGCACGACGATCGCGCTTCGCGGCGCTTCCTCTTCGGCGCCGGCCTGCTCGGGCTCGGGCTGGCCGTGCTGAGCATCGTGAGCTCCCGGCTGATCTTCGAGATCTGGGGTCGGGCCGCCGCCCTGCAGGCCGCGCCCGGCCTGGACGCGGCGCTGATCGACGAGCTGGCCAGACTGCAGGGGCACGGCGCCCCGGCGGCGGCGGACTGGTGGTGGCTGTTAGGCGCAGCCCCGCACACCGGCACCCTCCTCGACATGCTGCGCGGCGTCGGCGTCGCCCTGTTCGTGATCGCCCTCATGCTCGGCTTCGCACGGTGGGCGCCGCGCTGGCTGCTCAGCGCACTGCGCCCGGTCTCGGCGGCGGGGGCCGCACCGCTCACGGTCTACACCGTGCACGTGCTGGGCGTCACCCTCGCGACGAGCCTGGTGCTGCTGCTCGGCCCGCTGGCGTTCAACAGCGTTCCGTGGTGGTATCTGAGCGCCCAGATTCTCGGGGTCCACCTCGCCGTCGCGCTCGTCATCGGCGCCGTGCTGGCCGTGCTCGGCCGGCGCGGGCCGCTCGAGGCGCTCGTCAGCACCGTGTCGACGGCGGCCGCGCGGCTCGGCTCTGGCTCGGCCCGACGCGGCACGCCTCCGGCGCGGAACGCCCAGAGCGCGCGCTGACACCCGCCGACTGCGGGGCGGGGTCACCCCGCGGTCGCGTCTCCTGTGTGCGCGTCTCCTGCGCTCGCGACTCCTGTGCTCGCGACGTCCGCACCGGCCTCGCCGACGCCGGGCTCGAGCCAGCGGCGCGGCCCGCTTCCGGAGGCGCCGAGCTCGTCGCCGGGGTTTCGCAGCGAGCAGGTGCCGAGGCTCAGGCAGCCGCAGCCCATGCAGCCGTCCAAGTCGGTGCGGAGGTGCTGCAGCTCGGCGATGCGGGCGTCCAACTGGGCGCGCCAGCGCTCCGAGATCCGCGCCCAGTCCCGCGGGCTCGGCGCCCGGTCGCCGGGCAGGGAGTCCAGGGCCGCGCGGATGTCGGCCAGCGACACCCCCACGCGCTGCGACACCTTGATGAACGACACCCGGCGCAGGGCGTCCCGCCGGTAGCGGCGCTGGTTGCCATCGTTGCGCTCGCTCTGCAGCAGCCCCTCGCGCTCGTAGAAGTGCAGGGCGGACACGCTCACCCCGCTGCGCGCCGCCAACTCGCCGACGCTGAGCTGGCGTGCGGGGTCGCCGCCGAGTGATGGCATGCCGGTCCTTCCTGGTGCGCCGAAGCGGTTGACCTCAACCATAGTTGAGGTCCTAGGCTCAGAGTCGTGCCCTTCGTAGAGTCAGACCCCAGCGAGCCCCAGAACACCCCCGGAGTCGGGACGACGGGCGCCGCGGCATCCGCCGGCCCGCGGGAGGTCGGCGTGCGGGAGACCGGCGCAGAAGAGAGCGTGCTCGGGCCGAAATACCGCTGGATCAGCATCGGGATGTGCGTGCTCATCCTGCTCGCCGCCTTCGAGTCGCTCGCCGTCACCACGGTGATGCCGCTCATCGCCGACGAGCTCGCCGGCCGCTCGCTCTACGCCGTCGCCTTCGCCGGGCCGCTGGCCGTCAGCGTCGTCGGCATGGTTCTCGCCGGCAACTGGGCCGACCGCCGCGGACCGAAGGCGCCGCTGTACTCCGCCGTCGCGCTGTTCGCGGTCGGCCTGGTGCTGGCCGGAACAGCCACCACCATGGAGATGCTCGTCGTCGGCCGCCTCATCCACGGCCTCGGCGGCGGCGGTCTCACCGTCGCCCTCTACGTCATCGTCGCGCGCGTCTACCCCCACCTCCTGCAGCCGCGCATCTTCGCCGGCTTCTCGGCGGCCTGGGTGATCCCCTCCCTCGTCGGCCCCTTCGTCGCCGGCGCCATCGCCGAGGCCGCCAGCTGGCACTGGGTGTTCCTCGGCGTCGTCGCCCTCGTCATCCCGGCCCTGATCATGGTGGTGCCCGCCCTGAGGGGAATGGTGCACGAGGCGGATGCCGACGCGGCCGTTCCCCGCTGGGACGTCGCCCGCATCCTCTGGGCGGCGCTCGCCGCCGCGGCGGTGCTCGTGTTGAACCTCAGCGCAGAGGCGGCCGGCTGGGTGCTCTGGCTGCTGCCGGTGGCGGCGGTCGTCGTGCTCGCCCTCGCGCTGCGCCCACTGCTGCCGACCGGAGCACTGCGCGCGGCGCGCGGCCTGCCCGCGACGGTGCTCGTGCGCGGTCTGATCGCCGGTGCCTTCTTCGGCGCCCAGGTCTACGTGCCGCTGATCCTTACCGACCGCTATGCGCTCACGCCGTCGATGGCGGGCCTGGCGCTGACGTTCGGCGGCCTGGCCTGGGCCGTGACCGCGCAGATCCAGGGGCGCTACTCGGCGACGCTCACGCACGCCCGCTGCCTCCGGATCGGCCTCGTGCTGCTCGGCGCCGCCCTCGCAGTCACGATCGCGACGGCCGCCCTCGCGCTGCCGGCACTCGTGCTGATCGTGGCGTGGGCGTTCGCCGGTGCCGGCATGGGCATCATGTACCCGCGCACCTCGGTGATGGCGCTGCAGTCCTCCACCGAGGTCGACCAGGGCTTCAACAGCTCGGCCATCGCCATCTCTGACGCGATCGGCGCCGCGGTCGCGGTCGCCGTCGCCGGCATCGCCTTCGCGGTGCTGGCCCCGGTCGGCGGGGTGTGGCCGTTCGTCGGATCCTTCGGCCTCGCCGCGCTGTTCTGGCTGGCCGCGGTGCTGGTGCGGCCGCGGGCGGCGGTCAGCCCGCCCGCGCCCTGATCCCGGCAGGCTCGATCAGGGAATCTCGACAGGCTCGATCAGCGGATCTCGACAGGCGCACGCAGGGGCGCGGGGGCATGTTCCTGTCACATGGATTCGTGTGACTGTCACAAATGTGTCAGTCACATCGTCCAATGTCGGCATAATTGACCTGCACGCGCATGTGAACGTACACATAGCGGGGGAGTACGCACAGATGGGGCAGTCGTGACGGACGAGGCAGGGCGGGGCAGAGCGCCGAGCATCCGCGACGTCGCACGGCTCGCCGGGGTGTCGCACCAGACCGTGTCCCGCGTGCTCAACCACCACCCGAGCATCCGCCCCGAGACCAAGGCGCGCGTGCTCGCCGTCATGGACGAGCTGCAGTACCGGCCGAACCGCGCGGCCCGGGCCCTCGTCACCAGCCGCTCCCGCGTCATCGGGGTGCTCGCCGCCTCCAGCGCGCAGTACGGGCCCGCCTCCAGCATCGCCGCGATCGAGGTGGCGGCCCGCGCCCACGGCTACTACATCAACACCGCGAACATCGTCGGCTCCGACCCCGAGGCCATCACCGGCGCGATCGAGCACCTGATGGCGCAGGCCGTCGAGGGCCTCGTCGTGATCGCGCCGCAGGTGCGGGTGTTCGACATCCTCGCCGAGCGGGCGATCGACGTGCCCCTCGTGACACTCCAGCCCACCGGCAAGTTCGGCGACAACACGCTCGCCGTCGACCAGATCACGGGTGCCCGGCTGGCGACACGGCACCTGATCGAACTCGGCCACCGGCACATCTACCACCTCGCCGGCCCACAGGACTGGATCGAGGCCGAGGCCCGCATGACGGGGTTCCTCCGCGAGATGTCGGACAGCGACGTGCCCACCACCGCGCCGATCCTGGGCGACTGGACGGCCGACTTCGGCTACTACGCCGGCCGCGAGCTGCTCAGCGTGCGCGACTTCACGGCGATCTTCTCCTCCAACGACCAGATGGCGCTCGGGCTCATGCACGCGGTGCGGGATGCCGGCCTCGACGTGCCCGGCGATGTGAGCATCGTCGGCTTCGACGACATCCCGGAGGCGGCCCACTTCGCGCCGCCGCTGACGACCGTGCGCCAGGACTTCGCCGAGCTCGGCCGGCGCAGCATCGAACAGCTGATCGCCGAGATCGGGCGGCGCGAGGCGGCGGGCGAGCACGGCAACGGCGACCGCGACGGTGACGACACCGGCGGGGCGCCGGACGGCGCAGCGGGCGGTGGCCTGCCGGCATCCGGGTACCCGAGCGGGGCCGATCCGGCCGGCGCGAGCGGAGAGGGGGACGCGCCCTCGACGAGCAGCCGACTGCTCGTTCCCGAGCTCATCGTGCGGCGATCAACGGGGGCCCCCGCGTTCTGACCACACGGGCCGGATTTCGGGCTGCGCACGGCCGCGGCGCGGTGCCTGCGCCCGCTCTTTCACGCTCAACTTCGTCCTGATTACTGGGAACACAGCGCCGTTATCGTTCTGAGACAACTCAAACTTGACAATCCATCCGCCGATGCGGCTACCATGAGGACATCCAATGTGACCGTTCACATTGGAAACTCGCCCGCTGAGCGATCACCGAATCGCGGCGGGCGTTGGAACGCCCACGACGATGTGATGAAGGAATAGCGAAACGTGACAAAGCAGTCGATGCACCGGAGCAGGACGGCATTCGCCGGCGCCCCGGCATCCGTTTCGCAGACAACGCGTGGCGGCGGCACCCGCGCCACAGCCCGGGCGGTGCACGCATGAGCGGCTACGGTCCGACCATCGAGGTGGCCATCGCCCGCGTCCGTGCCGACGTGGCCCAGCTGCACTCCGAACTGACCCGCAACGAGCTCGTCGTGTGGACGGGCGGCAATGTCTCCGCCCGGGTCCCCGGCGCCGACCTCTTCGTGATCAAGCCGTCCGGCGTCGCCTACGACGACCTCGCACCCGAGAACATGATCCTCTGCGACCTCGACGGCGCCGTCATCGACGGCACCCCCGGCAGCGGCCGGGCACCGTCCAGCGACACCGCCGCCCACGCATACGTCTACCGGAATATGCCGGAGGTCGGCGGCGTCGTGCACACCCACTCGCCCTACGCGACGGCCTGGGCCGCCCGCGGCGAGGAGATCCCCTGCGTGCTCACGGCCATCGCCGACGAGTTCGGCGGCCCGATCCCGGTCGGCCCATTCGCCGTCATCGGCGACGACTCGATCGGCCGCGGCATCGTCGAGACGCTTACCGGCCACCGCTCCAAGGCCGTGCTGATGGCGAACCACGGCCCGTTCACGATCGGCCCCAGCGCGCGGGCAGCCGTCAAGGCCGCCGTCATGGTGGAGGACGCCGCCCGCACCGTGCACCTGGCCCGGCAGGCCGGCGAGATCATCGAGATTCCCCAACCCGCGATCGACGCACTCTTCGATCGCTATCAAAACGTCTACGGACAGGCGACGGAGGTTCGTCGCCAGAAGCCAGCACCCCGTGTGCGGGCCCGAACGGCGAGTGGCGCATAGCCCCTCGCAGAAACCCGGGCCCGGCGCGCCTCCTTTGCGCCGAGCTCGACATGCAGCACCAGACAACGACGTCCGCGTCACAATGAAAGGAAACACAGTGAAGACGAAGAAGGTTCTTCTCGCGATGTTCACCGCCGGGGCCATGCTGGCACTGGCGGCATGCGCCAGCTCGCCGGCGGGCACCGATGGCGGCAGCGGCGAGGGCGCAGGCAACGGCGGCCTCATTGGCGTGGCAATGCCCACCAAGAGCTCCGAGCGCTGGATCCAGGACGGCAACGCCGTCAAGGAGCAGCTCGAGGCCCAGGGCTTCAAGGTCGACCTGCAGTACGCAGAGGACGACATCCCCACCCAGGTCTCGCAGATCGAGAACATGATCACCAAGGGCGCAGAGGCCCTGATCATCGCCTCCATCGACGGCACCACGCTGAGCAGCGTGCTCGAGCAGGCCGCCGAGAACGAGATCCCGGTCATCGCCTACGACCGCCTCATCCGTGACACCGACAACATCGACTACTACGTCACGTTCAACAACTACATCGTCGGCCAGCAGCAGGCCTGGTCGGTTCTGAACGGACTCGGCCTCGTCGAGCTCGACGGCACCGCCATCGCCGACGCACCGGCAGGCCCCTTCAACGTGGAGCTGTTCGCCGGTTCGCCCGACGACAACAACGCCACCTTCTTCTGGCAGGGTGCCATCGACGAGCTCCAGCCCTTCATTGACGCCGGCACCGTCGTCGTCAAGAGCGGCCAGACCAACTTCGAGCAGGCCGCCATCCTCCGCTGGGACGGCGAAGTTGCCCAGAAGCGCATGGAGAACCTGCTGACGTCGACCTACTCCGACGGCTCCAAGGTCAACGGCGTTCTCTCGCCCTACGACGGACTCTCCCGTGGAATCATCTCCGCTCTGACCGACGCTGGCTACAGCGTGGGCGCCGAGTGGCCGATCATCTCCGGCCAGGACGCCGAGCTCGACTCGGTCAAGGCCATCAACTCGGGCGAGCAGTTCGCCACCATCTTCAAGGACACCCGCGAGCTGGCCAAGGTCGCAGTTGAGATGGCATCCGCCCTCCTCAACGGCACCGACGTCCAGGTCAACGACACCGAGACCTACGACAACGGCAACTTCGTCGTGCCGTCGTTCCTGCTCTCCTCGCAGGTCGTCGTGAAGGACAACATCACCTCTGTCCTCGTTGACAGCGGCTACTGGACCGCAGAAGAGATCAAGGGCTAACACCCGCGCTCTCCCCGCGAGAGGCCGGTGGGGGTACTACGGTATCCCCACCGGCTCAGCGGTTCCCGGCATCCGCCCCCACAGTCAAGAAATTGGAAGTCGAATGAGGAAGGCACGTTCGTGACCACCAACATTCTGGAGATGCGCGGCATCACCAAGACGTTCCCCGGTGTCAAAGCACTCTCCAACGTCACGCTCTCTGCCGAGCGCGGCGAGGTGCTCGCGATCTGCGGCGAGAACGGCGCGGGCAAGTCCACCCTCATGAAGGTGCTGAGTGGCGTCTACCCGCACGGCAGCTACACCGGCGACATCGTCTTCGAAGACGAGATCGTCGAGTTCAAGGACATCACCGATAGCGAGGCCAAGGGCATCGTCATCATCCACCAGGAGCTGGCGCTCAGCCCCTACCTCTCTATTGCAGAGAACATCTTCCTCAACAACGAGTTGAAGAACTCCTTCGGGCTGATCGACTGGAACAAGACCAACCACGAGGCGCAGAAGCTGCTCGCCCGGGTTGGCCTGAGCGACAACCCGACCACGCGCATCATGGACATCGGCGTCGGCAAGCAGCAGCTGGTCGAGATCGCCAAGGCGCTCTCCAAGCGCGTCAAGCTGCTCATCCTCGACGAGCCGACGGCTGCCCTCAACGACGAGGACTCCAACCACCTGCTCAATCTGATCCTGCACCTCAAGGGCCAGGGCATCACGTCGATCATCATCAGCCACAAGCTGAACGAGATCAAGAAGATCGCCGACTCGGTCACCGTCATCCGTGACGGCAAGACGATCGAGACGATCGCGAAGACGGATGTCACAGAAGAGCGCATCATCAAGGACATGGTCGGCCGCGACCTCGAGAGCCGCTACCCGGACCACACGCCGAACATCGGCGAGGAGCTGCTGCGCGTCGAGGACTGGACCGCGCACCACCCGCAGGACCAGAGCCGCGTCGTCGTCGACAACGTGAACCTCACCGTGCACGCCGGCGAGATCGTCGGCATCGCCGGGCTGATGGGCGCCGGCCGCACCGAGTTCGCGATGAGCCTGTTCGGACGCAGCTACGGCACCAAGATCTCCGGCCGCGTGTTCAAGCGCGGGCAGGAGATCAAGACGCGCACCGTGTCGGAGGCGATCGCCAACGGCATCGCGTACGCCACCGAGGACCGCAAGACCTACGGGCTCAACCTGATCGAGGACATCAAGCGCAACATCTCGATGGCCTCCCTCGGCAAGCTCGAGAAGTGGGGCCTCGTTCACGACAACGAGGAGTACCGCGTCGCGAACGAGTTCCGCACGAGCATGAACATCAAGGCGCCGTCGGTGCTGGCCAAGACCGGCAAGCTCTCCGGCGGCAACCAGCAGAAGGTCGTGCTGTCGAAGTGGATCTACTCCGACCCCGACGTCCTCATCCTCGACGAGCCCACCCGCGGCATCGACGTGGGCGCCAAGTACGAGATCTACGCGATCATCAACAAGCTCGCGGCGGAGGGCAAGGGCATCATCGTGATCTCCTCCGAGCTGCCGGAGCTGCTCGGCATCTCTGACCGCGTCTACGCGATCTCCGAGGGCCGCATCACGGGCGAGCTGCCCATCGCGGAGGCCACACCGGAATCCGTCCTCAAACTCATGACCATGGAAAAGCCCCGCTAGCGTCGGCGCTCGGGAATCTCAAGGAGAAACAGACATGACAAAACTTGAAAACCGGCCGACGGACAACGCGGCGGCGGCCAGCCAGGTTCACCCGGCTTCGAACAAGTTCACCAACTGGCTCAGCCACGTGCTGGCCGACCTCGGCAAGAACGGCATCTTCCTGGCGCTAATCGCCGTGGTCGTGCTGTTCACGGTGCTGACCGACGGCATCCTGCTGCGCCCGCAGAACATCTCCAACCTGATCGTGCAGAACGGCTACATCCTCGTTCTCGCGATCGGCATGGTGATGGTCATCATCGCCGGCCACATCGACCTCTCGGTCGGTTCCGTCGCCGCCTTCGTCGGGGCCTGCTCCGGCGTGTTCGCGGTGAACTGGGGCCTGCCCTGGTGGCTCGCGATCGTGCTGTCGCTCGCCATCGGCGCCCTGGTCGGCGTCTGGCAGGGCTTCTGGATCGCCTATGTCGGGATCCCCGCGTTCATCGTGACGCTGGCCGGCATGCTGATCTTCCGAGGGCTCGCGCTCGTGGTGCTCGGCAACGCCAACATCGGCTCCTTCCCGGCGGAGTACCGCGCGCTCGGCAACGGCTTCCTGACTGACCTGTTCGGCACGTTCCCGATCGACCCGCTCACCGTCGGCGTCGGCGTGATCGCCATCGCGGCGCTGATCATCCAGCAGGTGCGCACCCGTGCCGGCCGCCAGAAGTACGGCCAGGAGGTCGAGCCGCTCGCCTGGTTCATCACCAAGCTGGTGCTCATCACCGTCGTGATCGGCGCCTTCGCCTACGCGCTCGCCTCCTACAAGGGCATCCCCGTCACGCTGATCGTCCTCGCCGTGCTCGTCATGATCTACGGCATCATCATGAACCGCAGCGTGTTCGGCCGCCACATCTACGCCATCGGCGGCAACCGCCACGCGGCGGAGCTCTCCGGTGTCAAGGCGCGTCGCGTCGACTTCCTGCTGTTCGTCAACATGGGCGTGCTCGCGGCCCTCGCCGGCCTCATCTTCACCGCCCGCCTGAACCTGGCCGGGCCGAAGGCCGGTGACGGCTTCGAGCTCGAGGCCATCTCCGCGGCCTTCATCGGTGGCGCGGCCGTGCAGGGCGGTGTCGGCACCATCGCCGGCGCCATCATCGGTGGCCTCATCATCGGTGTGCTGAACAACGGTATGTCGATCATGGGTATTGGCATCGAGTGGCAGCAGGCCGTCAAGGGCCTCGTGCTGCTGCTCGCCGTCGCCTTCGACGTCTACAACAAGCGCCGCGCCGGCGCCGGGCGCTAGCCGCCCGCGCACCCGCGCACTCGCTCGCCGCGTGCGGGCAGGGCCCCGGCATCCGTTCGCGGATGCCGGGGCCCTCGTGCGTGCGGGGACGCTCACCGGCGCCCGCGGCGGCGTCGCGGCATCGGTCCGCCCGCCGCGGCACCCGCCCGCGCCCGCGGCGGCGGCATCGCGGCATCCGCCCGTCTTGCGCGCTCGCGGCCCGCGTTCTGTCTCGCGGCCCGCGACATAACGAGTGCCGCGAGGCAAAACGCGGGCCGCGAGCAGCGCGGCCGGCGCATCGAGTCGGTGGGGCGCGAGTTCTGCACAGGGGTGCTTCGGGAGCTGTTGTGCACAGGCGGGCAGCGGGCGGATGCCGCCGGCTTCGGAATCCGGAAGCGTGGCAGCATGACGGAAACCCTGGAGCTGCTCAGTGCGCTCGGCGACGGCCTGATCACCGGGCGCGCACTGCGCGAGGCCGGCCTGAACTCCGACCGGATCAACCAGTGTGTGCGCCAGGGGCTGCTGCGCCGGGTGAGGCCGAGCGTGTACGTCACGGAGGCGGTCTGGGCGACGCTGTGGCCCGAGCAGCGGCACCGCCTGCTTGTGCGCGCGACGCTGCTGTTGGCCGAGCGGGACTGGGTGGTCTCGCACCTCTCCGCGGCGGCGATGCACGGCCTGCCGACGATCGGCGAGTGGCCGTCGACCGTGCACGTGAGCGACGCAGACGCGTTGGGTGGGGCGTCCTCGCGGCACGTCACGGTGCACCGCGGCGCACCGTGGGCCGAGATCGTTGTGATTGGCGGCATCCTCGTGACGTCGCTGGAGCGCACACTCGCGGATGTCGCCGCGACGGAGCCGTTGGACCGGTCGCTCGCCGTGCTCGACGCCGCGTTCCGCGCGGCCCGACTCGACGCGGGCGAGGTGGCAGCCGCCCGCGGCGTGCCGTGGCGGAGCGCCGAGCTGCGAGCGGTTCAGGATGCTGCGGAGGTGGTGGTACGCGACCGGGTGAACGCCGAGCTGGAACGCGTGGCGCCACGGCGGGGGTACCGGCGGGCGGAGTTCGCCATCGCGTTCGCGAGCGGGCTCGCCGGCAGCGTGGGGGAGAGCCTCACCCGGGTGCGCTTCCAGGAGCACGGCTTCGAGATCCCGGAGCTGCAGGTGACGTTCGAGCGCTCCGATGGGGGCGAGGCCGACGTCGACTTCTACTGGCGCGGCGTGCGCAAGGCCGGCGAGTTCGACGGCAGGTTCAAGTACACCCGCGGTGCCGTCGTCGGGCCCGGGCAGGACCCGGGCGAGATCGTGTACCAAGAGAAACTGCGCGAGGACGCGCTGCGGCCGCAACTGCGTTCGATGACGAGGTGGGTCTGGGACCTCGTGCTCCCGCCGCTGGCGTTCCTGCGATTCACGCGGGAGGCGGGCGTGCCGCTCGCTCAGCCGGTGCGCCACCGGCGGAGCGCGCAGCGGCCGGGGGAGCGCGCTGCCGGGTAGTCGCAGGCCGGCGCTGGCGCGGTGGCGATGCGGGCGGTGATGCCGCGGCGATGCGCGTCGCGGCCCTCGTTGTGTCTCGCGGCCCTGGGTATACCGAGGGCCGCGAGACACAACGAGGGCCACGAGCGGACGCGTGCGCCTGGGGCGGCGGGAGTCGGGCGCCACGAACGCGCAGGCCGCGCATGCTGCGCACGCCACGCGGAGAAACAGTGAGCGCTCACAATTCGTAGCGCACTGCGGTGGCTGACGGCGCGACATCCGCATAACTAGGAGGTAACGAAACGAAAACTGCCTATTGTGAAGGCTCACATGTGAGCGCTAACATCGTGACATCGCCAGAACGGACTGGCGATCCGGCACCGAGAACGCAGCACATTCCCGCCGGCACTGAACAAGGAGGTTTAGTCAGATGAAGAAACTCATCGGAGCATTCGCAGCAGGAGCCATGCTGCTCGCACTCGCCGGATGCGCGCCGGCGGCGACCGGCAGCGGCGACGCCGCAGCCGCGGGCCCCAAGGCCGAGAGCGACCTCGTGGTCGGCTTCGCCCAGGTCGGCGCCGAGAGCGGATGGCGCACCGCCAACACCAAGGACATCCAGGACTCGTTCAAGGAAGCCGGAATCCAGCTCAAGTTCTCCGACGCCCAGCAGAAGCAGGAGAACCAGATCAAGGCGATCCGCTCGTACATCCAGCAGAAGGTCGACGTCATCGCCTTCTCGCCCGTCGTCGAGACCGGCTGGGACGCCGTGCTCAACGAGGCGAAGGATGCCGGCATCCCCGTCGTGCTGACCGACCGCGCGGTCGACTCCTCGGACGACTCGCTCTACGTCACCTTCCTCGGCTCCGACTTCGTGCTCGAGGGCCAGAAGGCCGGCGAGTGGGTGCTCGAGGAGTACAAGGACCAGACCGAGCCGGTCAAGATCATCCAGCTCGAGGGCACGACGGGCGCCGCGCCCGCCATCGACCGCGCAGAGGGCTTCGCCGAGGCCATCAAGTCCGACCCCAAGTTCGAGGTCGTCGCCTCGCAGACCGGTGACTTCACGCGTGCCGGCGGCAAGCAGGTGACCGAGGCGCTGCTCAAGGCCAACCCCGGCGTCAACCTGATCTACGCGCACAACGACGACATGGGTCTCGGCGCGATCGAGGCGATTGAGGCCGCCGGTCTCGTCCCGGGCAAGGACATCAAGATCGTCACGGTCGACGCGGTCAAGGACGGCATGCAGGCACTCGCCGACGGCAAGATCAACTTCATCGTGGAGTGCTCGCCGCTGCTCGGCAAGCAGCTCATCGAGGTTGTGAAGCAGATCAACAACGGCGAGACCCCGGAGAAGCGCATCGTCACCGAGGAGACGACCTTCACCCAGGAGCAGGCCATCGAGGCCCTGCCGACGCGCCAGTACTAGCCGGCTGGGTGCGTGCCGCCAGGGATTCGTGGCGGCACGCACAAACCGGCATGTCGCTGCGGATGCCGCAGGCCCAGCGCCTGCCAAGCTGAAGCACCGCACACGCCAGCACCACCAGCACCAGCACCACTGGCAGCACCCACGCGGAGCGGGTGCGCGGCGAAGCAGCCGCGCACCCGAACCCCGCCGCAGCGGCATCCGCACCCACCACCCTCAATGAAGAGTGGCCACCCTCAATGAAGAGAGGACCGAGCATGACAGGCGCAGCGCCCGTGGTCGACATGACCGACATCTCGATCTCATTCCCCGGAGTCAAAGCCCTCGACAAGGTGAGTTTCCGGATGTTCCCCGGCGAGGTCCACTCGCTGATGGGGGAGAACGGCGCGGGCAAGTCCACGCTGATCAAGGCGCTCACCGGCGTCTACGGCATCGACAGCGGCGTGATCACGCTGGCCGGCGAGCAGGTCTCGTTCTCCGGCCCCGCCGCCGCGCAGGCCGCCGGCATCAGCACGGTCTACCAAGAGGTGAACCTGCTCGGCAATCTCACCGTCGCCGAGAACATCATGCTCGGACGCGAGCCGCGCACCTGGCGCGGCATCGACTGGAAGGCGATGCGGGCACGCTCCACCGAGCTGCTCGCCGGCCTGCACCTCGACATCGACCCCAACTCCCTGCTCAACGAGCACTCGCTCGCCGTGCAGCAGCTCGTCGCCATCGCGCGCGCCGTCGACGTCCAGGCCAAGGTGCTGATCCTCGACGAGCCGACCTCGAGCCTCGACGCCGACGAGGTGGCCGAGCTGTTCCGCGTCATCCGCTCGCTCAAGGCCGACGGCGTCGCCATCCTCTTCGTCTCGCACTTCCTCGACCAGGTCTACGGCATCTCCGACCGCCTCACGGTGCTGCGCAACGGCGCACTCGTCGGCGAGTACCTCACCGAGGAGATCCTGCGCATCGACCTCGTGCAGAAGATGATCGGCAAGGAGCTCACCGCCCTCGACGACCTCGACAAGCGCACGCACACCGCCAGCACCGCGAGCAGCGTCGACAACGACGAGGTCGTCTTCGTGCGCGCCTCGCAGCTGGGCCGCGCCGGCTCGGTCGAGCCGCTCAGCCTGCCGATCGGCGAGGGCGAGGTCGTGGGCCTGGCCGGCCTGCTCGGCTCCGGGCGCACCGAGATCGCCCGCCTGCTCGGCGGCATTGACCGGGCGGATGCCGGCGAGCTCACGATCTCGGGCAAGCCCGTCAAACTGCGCACACCCCGCCAGGCGCTCAGCCATGGCATCGCCTACTCCTCGGAGAATCGCCGCGAGGAGGGCATCGTCGCCGACCTCACCGTGCGCGACAACATCGTGTTGGCGCTGCAGGCGGATCGCGGCTGGTTCCGCCCGATCCCGCGCAAGCGCCAGGACGAGCTCGCCGAGAGCTACATCAAGGCGCTCAACATCCGGCCGGCCAACCCGGACGCCCTCGTGCGCAACCTCTCCGGCGGAAACCAGCAGAAGGTGCTGTTGGCCCGCTGGCTGGCGATCGCGCCCCGGCTGCTGATCCTCGACGAGCCCACCCGCGGCATCGACATCGGGGCCAAGGCCGAGATCCAGAAACTCGTCTACTCCCTGGCCGAGAACGGCATGAGCGTCGTGTTCATCTCGGCCGAGCTGGAGGAGGTGCTGCGGCTCAGCAACCGGGTCGCCGTGATGCGCGACCGCCAGCTCGTCGCCGACATCGAGAACGACGACCTCACCGTCGAGTCGCTGCTCGCGCTCATCGCCGACGGCTCGGACTCCGCGTCCGCCAACTCCTCCGTCGAGGCGGTGCTCGTGGACGCCGGCCCGGCCCAGAGCGCACCGGCCCAGAGCGTCCCTTCCCCGAACGCCCCCGCCCCGACTGCACCAGACCAGAACACCCCCGGAGGTACCCCGTGAACGCCACCATCGGCAAGCTTGCCGCCAACCGGCTGTTCTGGCCGGTCGTCATGCTGCTCGCGCTGTTCGCGATCAACCTGGTCGCCTTCCCCGGCTTCTTCGCGATCACGATCAAAGACGGCCACCTCTTCGGCAGCCTGATCGACATCCTGCGCAACGGCGCCCCCATGCTGATCATCGCCATCGGCATGACGCTCGTCATCGCCACCCGGGGCATCGACCTCTCGGTCGGCGCGATCTGCGCCATCGCCGGCGCGGTGGCCTGCTCCATCCTGCTCGGCTCCTCCGACCCGTCCAACCCGGCGACCGTGGCCGTGGCGATTGCCGTCGCCGTGGGCATCTCGCTGCTGCTCGGCGTGTGGAACGGCTTCCTGGTGGCGGTGCTCGGCATCCAGCCGATCATCGCGACCCTCATCCTGATGACGGCGGGGCGCGGGGTGGCGATGCTCATCACCGAGGGGCAGATCCTCACGGTGAACAGCCCGCCGTTCAAGGCGATCGGCTCGGGCTTCTGGGTCGGGGTGCCGATCGCGGTCGTCATCGCCGCCGTCGTCTTCGCGGTGGCCGCCCTGATCACCCGGCGCACCGCGCTCGGGCTGATGATCGAGTCGGTCGGCATCAACCCGGAGGCCAGCCGCCAGGCGGGCGTGCGGGCGCGCGGGCTGCTGTTCGCGGTCTACACCTTCTGCGCCTTCTGCGCGGCGATCGCCGGAATCATCCTCACCGCCAACCAGACGGCGGCGGATGCCAACAACACCGGCCTCTTCATCGAGCTGGACGCGATCCTCGCCGTCGTCATCGGCGGCACGTCGCTGATGGGCGGGCGCTACTCGCTCACCGGGACGCTCGTCGGGGCGCTCGTGATCCAGACCCTCGTCACCACCGTCTACACGGTCGGCATCCCGCCGATCGCCACCATGGTGTTCAAGGCGGCCGTGGTCACCGTGGTCTGCCTGCTGCAGTCGCCGGCCACCACGGCGGCATTCGCCTCCTGGCGACGAACGGCCGCGCTGCGCACGGCCGGAAAGGAGATGGCGGCATGACCGGCCTCGCTCCAGAGAAGACCGCAGAGCCCGCGGTTCAGCCTCCGAACCGGCGTGCGCCGCGGCGGGCGACCGGGCCCGGCTTCCGGCCGTCGCCGGCCGGCTCGGGCGTGGACGCGCCGAGCACGCTGACGCGGGTGCTCTCCGGCATCCGACACACCTTCAGCAGCCCGAAGTACGGCCCCGTGCTGGTGACGCTGCTGCTGTTCATCGCGGTCTTCGTGGCCGGCGGGCTGCGCTACAACGGCTTCTTCTCTGGCCAGGTGCTGCTCAACCTGTTTGTCGACAACGCCTATCTGATCGTGCTCGCCGTGGGGATGACGTTCGTGATCATCACGGGCGGCATCGACCTCTCGGTCGGGGCCGTGGTGGCGATGTCGACCATGATCGCCGCCAGCCTGCTGCAGGGCGGATGGCCGCCCGGCGTCGTGATCCCGCTGATCCTGGTGCTCACCTCGCTGCTCGGGCTGCTCGTCGGGCTGATGATCCACGTGTTCGAGGTGCAGCCGTTCATCGCGACGCTGGCCGCCATGTTCCTGGCACGCGGCCTCTGCTACGTGATCAGCAAGGACTCGATCTCGATCGTCGACCCCTTCTTCGTCAGCTTCGCGCAGACCCGGATCCCGCTCGGCGGCGGGCTGAGCATCACGCCCAGCGTGATCATCGCGCTCGTCGTCGTGCTGGCCGCCGTCTGGGTGCTGCAGTACACCCGCTTCGGGCGCACCGTGTACGCCCTCGGCGGCAGCGAGCAATCGGGCATGCTGATGGGCCTGCCGACGGCGCGCACCAAGGTGCTCGTCTACGTGATCAGCGGCCTCTGCTCCGGCATCGCCGGCGTGCTGTTCACCTTCTACACGCTCTCGGGCTACAGCCTGACGGCCGTCGGCACCGAGCTCGACGCCATCGCCGCGGTGGTGATCGGCGGCACGCTGCTGACCGGCGGCTACGGCTTCGTGCTCGGCTCGGTGCTCGGCGTGCTGGTGCTCGGCATCATCCAGACGATCATCACCTTCGAGGGCACGTTGAGCTCCTGGTGGACCAAGATCTTCATCGGCGGGCTGCTGCTGGTGTTCATCATTCTGCAGAAGGTGCTCACGGCGAAACGGCGATAGCCCCCGCGGCACGGTCGTTCCGCCCGGGCGGGCGACCGTGCGGCGAGCGCTGTGTGCGGCGGCACTGGCCGGTGACGACATAATGAGAGCGACAATGATGTGCACGACGCACGTGAAGCAGGAGCACCCAAGCCGGTGAGCATGGACGACGAGAAGGCGCGCGCCGCCAACATCTTCGATGTGGCGCGCCTGGCCGGTGTTTCGCACCAGACGGTGTCGCGCGTGCTCAACGACCTGCCGAACGTGCGCCCGGCGACCCGGCTGCGGGTCGAGCAGGCGATCAAGCAGCTGCGCTACGTGCCGTCGCCGGCGGCGCGCGCCCTGGTCACGCGGCGCTCGCGCACCCTCGGGCTGATCACCGTCGGCACGCCCGACTACGGCCCGTCGAGCACCGCGCTGCACTTCAACGAGGCCGCCAGAGAGGCGCGCTACGCGGTGAGCATGGCGAGCATGCTCACGACGGATGCCGCCACCATGCGCGCCGCCGTCGAGATGCTGCTGCGGCAAAACGTCGAGGCGATCGTGCTCATCGCCACCGACCGGGCCGCCGTGGAGTCGGTGAACGAGCTCGAGCTCGGGGTTCCGCTCATCGCCATCGCCGCGCAGGGCAGCGGCGGCTTCCACCGCGTCTCGCTGGACCAGTACCGGGGCGCGCGCATCGCCGTCGAGCGGCTCATCGCGCTCGGCCACCGCGAGATCCGGCACATCGCCGGGCCCATGGCGGCGCTGGATGCCGTCGAGCGGCACCGTGCCTGGCGCGACGTGCTGGCCGAGAACCAGTTGAGGGTGCACGAGCTGCCCTCGGGGGACTGGAGCCCCGCCAGCGGCTACCGCATCGGCGCCGAGCTGGCGGCGCAGGGCGGCTTCACGGCCGTGTTCGTCGGCAATGACCAGATGGCGCTGGGCCTGTACCACGCGCTTTCGGCCGCGGGCCTCAGCGTGCCGGCCGACGTCAGCGTGATCGGCTTCGACGACATCCCCGAGTCCGGGTACTTCGCGCCGCCGCTCACCACGATCCGGCAGGACTTCGAGTCCCTCGGTCGCGACACGATGGCCGCGGTGCTCGCCGCGCTGCGCGACGACGAGTCGCCGTCGCAGCTGCAGCGGGTGCCCGAGCTGATCGAGCGCGAGAGCACGGCGCCGCCGCGCGCCCTGGCGTAGCGCGCCGGCCCGGCGTGCCTGCGTGGCGCCGCGGCCTCGCGCACCGGCCTGGCGCCCTGGCGTAGCGAGCCGGCCCGGAGCGTTGGCGCGGTGCGCTCGTGTCGCACGTGTCGTGTCGCTCGCGGCCCCCGTTGTGCCTCGCGGCCCTCGTTATGTCGGGGGCCGCGAGACACAACGGGGGCCGCGAGGGCTGTGCGGGCGGCGGCGGATGCCGGAACCGCTGCCGCCGCGCTCAGGAGCAGACTCGTGTTTCTCGATCTGCGCGGGTTGAGCCTCTGCGGCGCTTATGCCTTGCGGCCCCATCCCGGGCCGTAGGTGCGGTGCTGCTCGGCACGAAGTTCGCGAAACCACCGGGGCTGCAGGAATCGGGGCAGCCACCACTGCGAAATCAGTGTGAGCAATACGAGAGCGCCAGAGATGCTGACCAGGATGATGAAGAGGATGTTCATCGAATCGGGCAACACGGTTGCGGCCGTCCAGCCCAGCACCACGGCGATACCCATGTAGAGGCAGCCGAAGCCGATCCCGTAGCTGAGGACGGGTCGGGCAAACGCCCACCCCTTCCAGCGGCCGGTGTAAGCCAGCGTTCCCGCAAGAATGAACAGAAAGCCGCCCACGTAGACGCCGAACATCACGCGTCACCTCTTACTTTGTCGGTTGTCGCTTGACTTGTGGTCTGCCCAAGCACCCCGCCGACGCCACCGAGGATGCCGCCGATCAGGGTTCCGGGGCCAGGGGAAAAACTGCCGATGGCCGCGCCCGCCAGAGCTCCGCCCAGGCGCCGCCTGCGCCTCATGCTCGTCTGCGCGTGCGTCTCGAACTCGGCGGCTTGCTCCGAGCCTGAGGTGACGGTGGCCTTCGCCGCAGGAAGGTCTACCGACCATGCCGTCATGTCAGCGTCCTCTCGATGTCACTCGCTACCGGGCGCGCCCTGCTGGGCCGGCCGTGTCGGGCAGGTCACGGTGAAATCGATTGCCCCCTCCGAAAGTATCCCCCGAGAAGGGGTGGCCTGTCATGAATCAGCGTGACGGGAGGGCGCGGGCGGCGTGAGGCGCCGCCGAAAACGGTGATTCTGGGCGCCGAAAACGGGTGTCAGAGGGGGCTGGCAGAGTGGCTATAGCAGCACAGGATCTTGTGGTCAACGACATCCGCCGGCGACACGCCGACGGACTTTCCACAGGCAAACTGCTCCCCGAATGGGGGGCTGTGGATAAGCCTCGCGAGAGGCGCGGAAACAGGCCGAACTCAGTCGCCGGGCCTGTTGAGAACCGGTGAGTAACCGGTGGATAACTACATAAATGTAACTACATCATCTAGTGGCTGTTCCTATCGGCTGGCACTAGATGTAGTATTGAGGAGTCGGGGGATAAGCCCAGACTTCGTACACAAAAAGGGGAAATCGATGACTGTAACGGTCTACACCAAGCCTTCGTGCGTGCAGTGCACGGCGACGTATCGTGCCCTCGATAACCAGGGTATTGAGTACGAAGTTCTCGACCTCTCTGTCGACGAAAAGGCACTGGAAGCCGTCAAGGAATTGGGTTACCTGCAGGCCCCCGTTGTGATCACGGACGAGGACCACTGGTCCGGCTTCCGTCCCGACAAGATCTCGGAGCTCGCAGCGCGCCTCGCCTAGCGAGAATCGGGCGGATGCCGCGCACTCGCGAGCCCGCCCGAAACGCCGCGCACGCGGCATCCGCACCCGGCTGCGCAAGCGCCGGAGCACACGAACACCAACGCAACAACCCATTCGGCGTACCGAGAGGGGGTCGAACCCATGGCCAATTTGGTCTATTTCTCGAGTGTCTCGGGCAACACGCACCGATTCATGCAGAAGCTCGGCCAGCCGGCAGAGCGGATCCCGCTCTATGCCAAAGACGCACCGCTGCACGCAACGGAACCCTATGTTCTCGTCGTTCCCACCTACGGGGGCGGCGACGGGAACGGGGCCGTGCCCAAGCAGGTGATCCGGTTTCTCAACGATGCGAACAACCGGGCGCTGCTGCGCGGAGTGATCGCAGCAGGAAACACCAATTTCGGTTCGGCCTACGGCCTGGCCGGAGACATCATCGCGGCCAAATGCAATGTGCCGCAGCTCTACAGATTTGAAGTATTCGGAACACCGGACGATGTGAATATCGTCCACGAAGGATTGGACTCGTTTTGGTCGGAACAACTGGCGACAGCGTCTCACTGATGGAAGCGCCGCGCACCGGGATGGACTATCACTCCCTGAACGCGATGCTGAACCTGTACGGCCCGAACGGAGAGATCCAGTTCGAGAAGGACCGCGAGGCTGCGCGGGAGTACTTCCTGCAGCACGTGAACCAGAACACCGTCTTCTTCCACTCGCTGCGCGAGCGCCTCGACTACCTGGTCGAGAAGGAGTACTACGAGCCCGCCGTGCTCGAGATGTACTCGTTCGAGTTCATCACCCAGCTCAACGACCTCGCCTACTCGAAGAAGTTCCGCTTCGACACCTTCCTCGGCGCGTTCAAGTACTACACCAGCTACACGCTGAAGACCTTCGACGGCAAGCGCTACCTGGAGCGCTTCGAGGACCGCGTCGTGATGACCGCCCTCGGCCTCGCCGCCGGTGACGAGAAGCTCGCCACCAACCTCGTCGAGGAGATCCTCGCCGGCCGCTTCCAGCCGGCCACCCCCACCTTCCTGAACTCGGGCAAGGCACAGCGCGGCGAGCTCGTCTCCTGCTTCCTGCTGCGCATCGAGGACAACATGGAGTCGATCTCGCGCGGCATCAACTCCTCGCTGCAGCTCTCCAAGCGCGGCGGCGGCGTGGCCCTGCTGCTTTCCAACATCCGCGAGGCCGGCGCCCCGATCAAGCAGATCGAGAACCAGTCCTCCGGCATCATCCCCGTGATGAAGCTCCTCGAGGACTCCTTCAGCTACGCCAACCAGCTCGGTGCCCGCCAGGGCGCCGGTGCCGTCTACCTGCAGGCGCACCACCCCGACATCATGCGCTTCCTCGACACCAAGCGTGAGAACGCCGACGAGAAGGTGCGCATCAAGACGCTGAGCCTCGGCGTCGTCGTGCCCGACATCACCTTCGAGCTGGCCAAGAACGACGAGGACATGTACCTGTTCTCCCCGTACGACGTCGAGCGCGTCTACGGCGTGCCCTTCGCCGACATCTCGGTCACCGAGAAGTACCGCGAGATGGTCGACAACCCGGCGATCAAGAAGTCCAAGATCAAGGCCCGCGAGTTCTTCCAGACCCTCGCCGAGATCCAGTTCGAGTCCGGCTACCCGTACATCATGTACGAGGACACCGTCAACGCTGCGAACCCCATCAAGGGCCGCATCAACATGTCGAACCTGTGCTCCGAGATCCTCCAGGTCAACACGCCGACCACGTACAACGAGGACCTCTCGTACGACAAGATCGGCAAGGACATCAGCTGCAACCTCGGTTCGCTGAACATCGCCCTGGCGATGGACTCGCCCGACTTCGGCAAGACCATCGACACCGCCATCCGCGGCCTCACCTCGGTCTCGAACCAGAGCCACATCAGCTCGGTGCGCTCGATCGAGGACGGCAACGACAAGTCGCACGCCATCGGCCTCGGCCAGATGAACCTGCACGGTTACCTCGCCCGCGAGCGCATCTACTACGGCAGCGAAGAGGGCATCGACTTCACGAACATCTACTTCTACACGGTCGTCTACAACGCGCTGAAGTCCTCCAACGCGATCGCGATCGAGCGCGGCGAGACCTTCGACGGGTTCGCCGACTCGAAGTACGCCTCGGGTGAGTTCTTCGACAAGTACACGGATGCCGAGTGGCTGCCCGCCACGGAGCGCGTCGCCGAGCTGTTCGCCAACTCGGCCGTGCACATCCCGACGCAGGACGACTGGCGCGAGCTCAAGGCCTCCATCATGGAGCACGGCATCTACAACCAGAACCTGCAGGCCGTGCCGCCGACGGGCTCGATCAGCTACATCAACAACTCGACGGCATCCATTCACCCGATCGCCGCGAAGATCGAGATCCGCAAGGAAGGCAAGCTCGGCCGCGTGTACTTCCCGGCGCCGTTCATGACGAATGACAACCTGGACTACTACCAGGACGCCTACGAGATCGGTGCCGAGAAGGTCATCGACACGTACGCCGCCGCCACCCAGCACGTCGACCAGGGCCTGTCGCTGACGCTGTTCTTCAAGGACACCGCCACCACGCGCGACATCAACAAGACCCAGATCTACGCCTGGCGCAAGGGCATCAAGACGATCTACTACATCCGCCTGCGCCAGATGGCGCTGGAGGGCACCGAGGTGGAGGGCTGCGTGAGCTGCGCCCTCTAGGCGCGACGAACGCGGTCTGACCGGCATCCCTCGAATCTCAAAGGAATCACAATGACTCTCACCGACAAGGTCAACTCGGCCCAGAACGATCCCGCCCACCAGGGCAAGATCAAGCTGGTCAGCCACGTCAACGCCATCAACTGGAACAAGATCCAGGATGAGAAGGACGTCGAGGTCTGGAACCGACTCGTCAACAACTTCTGGCTGCCCGAGAAGGTGCCGCTCTCCAACGACATCCAGTCGTGGGCGACGCTCACCGCCGAAGAGCAGCTGATGACGATGCGCGTGTTTACGGGTCTGACCCTGCTCGACACGATCCAGGGCACCGTCGGTGCCGTGTCGTTGATTCCGGATGCCATCACTCCCCACGAGGAGGCCGTCTACACGAACATCGCGTTCATGGAGTCGGTGCACGCGAAGAGCTACTCGTCGATCTTCTCGACGCTCTGCTCCACCAAGGAGATCGACGAGGCGTTCCGCTGGTCGACCGAGAATCAGAACCTTCAGAAGAAGGCTCAGATCATCATGAACTACTACCAGGGCGATGACCCCCTGAAGCGCAAGGTGGCCTCCACGCTGCTCGAGTCGTTCCTGTTCTACTCCGGCTTCTACCTGCCGATGTACTGGTCGAGCCGCGCGAAGCTCACCAACACGGCCGACATGATCCGCCTCATCATCCGTGACGAGGCCGTGCACGGCTACTACATCGGCTACAAGTTCCAGAAGGGCCTCGAGAACGAGACCGAGGAGCGCCGCCAGGAGCTGAAGGACTACACCTTCAACCTCATGTACGAGCTCTACGAGAACGAGGTGCAGTACACGCAGGACCTCTACGACGGCGTCGGCCTGACCGAGGACGTCAAGAAGTTCCTGCACTACAACGCCAACAAGGCGCTGATGAATCTGGGCTACGAGCCGATGTTCCCGAAGACGGTCACCGACGTGAACCCGGCGATCCTCTCGGCGCTCTCGCCGAACGCGGACGAGAACCACGACTTCTTCTCGGGCTCCGGCTCGAGCTACGTCATCGGCAAGGCCGTTGTCACGGAAGACGAGGACTGGGACTTCTAGTCATTGTTTCTTCAAGAGGGCGGATGCTGCGGCATCCGCCCTCTTGTGCTTTGCGCGGGGCGATTTCGCGGCGGTTCCCTCTGGCCCCTCGGTAGAATTTCCCTGACGGGGACAGTGGGGGAGACGGATGGCGATGCAGAAGCGTGCGATCGTGACGCTGGACAAGATCATCTCCGGTGCCGCCGACGTCTTCTTCAAGGTCGGCTACGACGCCGCCTCGATCGCCGCCATCGCGGAGTCTGCGGGAGCGACCAAGGGCGCGCTCTACTTTCACTTCAGCTCGAAGGAAGAGCTCGCGCGTGCCGTGATCGACCAGGGGCACCGCGTCTCCAGTCTGGGGGCGCAACAGATCCTGGAGACGACGGACAGCCCCGTTGAGACCATGATGCTCATGTGTGCCGACCTGGCGAACGGCCTCGTCAACGATCCCCTGGTGCGTGCCGGGATCCGGCTGACCACGGGTGGCCCCATCTTCGACCCGCCCACGCGTGCGCCCTACGACGACTGGCTGCAGACCTTTGAGCACCTCGTCAGGCGCGCGGTCGAGGCCGGCGAGCTCGCGCCGGCAACCGACCCTGCGAAGCTTGCGCATTTCATCATCCCGTCGTTCACGGGTATCCAGCTGCTCTCGGACGTGCTCACGGGCATGGACGACCTGATGGACCGTGTGCGTGAAATGTGGGAATTCCTCCTTCCGTCGGTCGCCGCACCCGACCGCTTGGACACGTTGTCTGCGCTGCTCCCCGAGGTCTTCGTCAGGAGGGGCGGCGCCGGGGTCCAGCGCTAGCCTGGTGGGAGCGCTGACGAGGGCCTTCTGCTGAAACCAAACGTATGGTATCTTTTCCTCGGGTGGTCGGCCTGTATCCAACCTCCGCGAATTCGGGGGAGTTCGACGGGGTCCACGGGGGAATGTGGGCGATTCTGTGCCGCGGCAACGAACATCGTTGCGCCGGCGGCACAGTGATCGTGGATGCGACGGCCGACTACCCCACACCTGATGCGAGCCGCTCGGGCGACAACGGGGCGCTCTGCTACGTTCGGTGGAATGTCTAGGAGCGAGTTGGCGCCGCCGCGGGCTCATGCCGCGAAGATCGCCCAGATCGAGGGAACGACGTCGGTTGACCGCCACGGGGTCGGTTCCCTGAGCATCCCGCAGCTGCTCGACCACTACCGCGTGCCCGGTGTCGGCGTCGCTGTCATTGACGGCTTTGACGTCGCGTGGACGAAATCCTGGGGACTGGCAGACGCGCAAACCGGCGAGCGCGCCACCGACCAGACGCTGTACCAAGCAGCCTCGATCAGCAAGCCGCTGGCGGCGGTCGCATCGCTGAAGGCCGCCCAGCTCGGGCTGTTCGACCTCGACCAGGACATCAACGCGATTCTCACAAGCTGGAAGCTTCCGGCCTCTCCGTTCGGCGGGGGACCCGCCGTGACGCCACGGATGCTCATGAGCCACACGTCCGGGCTCGGCGACGGGTTCGGCTTCCCCGGCTACGAACCGGGCGAACCGCTGCCGACCGTGCCGCAGATCCTCGATGGCCTGCCGCCGTCGCCACTGCCGGCCGTGCGGCTGGTGCGCCCGGCGCTGACGGCATATGAGTACTCGGGTGGCGGCGTCGAGATCCAGCAGCTCGCGCTCACCGACACCGTCGGGGCAGCCTTCGCGCAGATCATGCACGACTGGGTGCTGCAGCCGATCGGCATGACCGCGAGCACCTACGAGCAGCCGCTGCCGGCCGAGCTCGAACCTCGAGCCGCGCGGGCCCACGACCAGGCGGGCACCAGGCTGAATGCCCCCTGGCACGTGTATCCGGAGCAGGCGGCGGCCGGACTGTGGACGACACCCGGCGACCTCGCCAGATTCGTGGTCGAGGTTCAGCGGGCGCTCGCCGGACGGTCTTCGCTGGTGCTGGACCAAGCGATGATGCGCAACATGGTCACACCCGTCGGCGTGGGCCCCTTCGCGATCGGCTTCGTCGTCTCCGAGCAGGGCGGAGGCCGGTACTTCGAGCATGATGGCGACAACTGGGGCTTCAAGGCGCAGCTCATTGGGCACATTTCCGCTGGACACGGCGCCGTCATCATGACCAACGGCGACGCCGGCCAGTCCGTCACAACCGAGATCCAACGCCGGATCGCGGAAGCGTACGGCTGGGACGTAGCCGGCGAGCCGCGCTGATCGTTCGCGGCTGCGGCTGCGGCTGCGTCAGGGCAGGCGCGGGTCGACGTGCACCTTCGGCCCGGGGCCCGCGGACGCGCCGCGCGCCCCCTCCAGCCGGCTCGGCACCTCGTCGAGCGAGATGACCTCGCTGACGAGCGAGTCGGGCACGACGGCGCCGCTCGCGAAGCCCTCGATCGCCCCGGTCAGGCCGGGGGAGGCGGAGAGGATGCCGACGGCGGTGATGTCTCTGAAGACGATGCGCCGCGTGTCGACGAGGCTGGGGGTGGATGCCAGGCCGATGTAGACGACGCGGCCCGCCGGCTTCGCCAGCATGACGGAGAGGGCCGGCATCCGCTCGTCGCTGGTGGCCTCGATCACGGCGTCGAGCTCGTTGCCGTGCCCGCCGGCGAGCTCGTCCAGCTGCCAGGTGTGCTGCACGCCGAGCGACCGCGCCAGTTCCAGTGAGTCTTCGCGCACGCCGCCGACGTGCACCTCGGCGCCCTCGGCCAGTGCGAACTGGGCGGCGAGCAGGCCGATGGTTCCGGAGCCGAGCACGAGCACGCTGTGGCCCGGCTCGATCGCCGCCGCGCGCACGGCCCGCAGCGAGTTGCCGCCGGGTTCGACGAGTGCGGCGGCCGTGACGCTGACACTCTCCGGGATCGGGTGTGCGTAGCGCGTCGGGATGAGCACCTGCTCGGCGAGGGCACCGGCCCAGCCGTCGAGGATGCCGACCTCGAAGCGGTCGGGGCAGACGTGGTGGTGGCCGCCCTGGCAGAACTGGCAGTGCCCGCAGCCGAGCATGGTGTCGCCGGTGACGCGCAGCCCGAGCCAGCTCTCATCGGCGGGGGAGCCGACCGCGACGACCCGGCCGGCCCATTCGTGGCCGAGGCGAAGCGGAAAGTGGGTGCGCCCGTGCTGGATGTAGGCCATCTGACCGGTGTACAGCTCGACATCCGTTCCGCAGATGCCGACCCGTTCCACGTCGACGAGCAGATGTCCCGGCGCCGCGATCGGCGCCGGGACATCCCGGACCTCCGCCTTCCGCGGGGCCGTCACAACGAGTGCGCGCATCAGGGTTCCTCCCAGTTTTCGCGGTCAGTGCGATTCACGGCTGACCTCATCTCCGCTGGAGCCGACCAGGAAGTCGAGGTCGGCCCCGGTGTCGGCCTGCATGACGTGGTCGACGTAGAGCTTCGCCCAGCCGCGGCTGGGTTTCGCGTACGCCGCCTCGCTTGCCGGGCTCTGGCCGCGCGAGCGCAGCTCCTCCTCGCTGACGTCCACGCTGAGCGAGCGCCCGGCGACGTCCACTCGGATGATGTCGCCGGTGCGCACCAGCCCGAGCGGCCCGCCGGCCGCGGCCTCCGGGGCGACGTGCAGGATGACGGTGCCGTACGCGGTGCCGCTCATCCGGGCGTCGCTGATGCGCACCATGTCGCGCACGCCGGCCTCCAGGAGCTTCCGCGGCAGCGGCATGTTGCCGACCTCGGGCATGCCCGGGTAGCCCCGGGGCCCGCAGCCGCGGAGCACGAGCACCGAGTCGGCCGTGACGTCGAGCTCCGGGTCGTCGATGCGGGCGCGCATGTCCTCGACGCTGTCGAAGACGACGGCGGGGCCGACGTGCTGGAGGAGTTCGGGGCTGGCCGCCGAGGGCTTGATGATCGCGCCGCGGGGCGCGAGGTTGCCGCGCAGCACGGCGATGCCGGCATCCGCCATGAGCGGCGCCTCGCGCGGCAGGATGACGGTGTCGTCGTAGACGGGGTGGCCGCCGAGGGCGTCGACGAGGGGCGCGCCGGTGACGGTGATCGGCTCCGGGTGCAGCAGGTCGGTGATCTGCGCGAGCAGGGCGAGCAGCCCGCCGGCGCGGTGCAGGTCGTCCATCAGGAACGCGCCGCTCGGCTGCAGGTTCGCCATGACCGGGATGCCGGCCCCGGCCGCGTCGAAGTCCGCCAGGCTCAGCTCGATGCCGAGCCGGCCCGCGATGGCGAGGAGGTGGACGACCGCGTTCGTGGAGCCGCCGACCGCGGCGACGGCGATGATGGCGTTGAGGAACGACTCCCTGGTCATGATGTCGCTCGGCCGGCGCCCCGCGGCCACCATGTCGACGATCAGCCGCCCGGTCTCGTGCGACTTCTTCAGCAGCCGGGCGTCCGCCGCGGGGGTGCCCGCGAAGCCGGGGATCGTCATGCCGAGCGCCTCGGCGACGACGGCCATCGTGGAGGCGGTGCCCATGGTGTTGCAGTGGCCCTTGCTGCGGATGGTGGACTGCTCCGACTCCTGGAACTGGGCGTTGGTGATGGTGCCGGCCCGCACCTCCTCGCTCAGCCGCCACACGTCGGTGCCGCAGCCGAGGGCCTCGCCGCGGAAGTAGCCGGTGAGCATCGGCCCGCCCGGCACGACGATCGCCGGGAGGTTGACGGATGCCGCCGCCATCAGCAGCGCCGGGATCGTCTTGTCGCAGCCGCCGAGCAGCACGAGCCCGTCGATGGGGTTGGCGCGGAACATCTCCTCCATCGCCATCGCCGCCATGTTGCGCCACAGCATCGCGGTCGGCTTCACCTGGGTCTCGCCGAGCGAGACGACGGGGAGGTTGTACGGCACGCCGCCGGCCGCCCAGACGCCCTGCTTGACGCTCTCGGCGACCTCGTTGAGGTGCATGTTGCACGGGGTGAGGTCGGACGCGGTGTTGGCGATCGCGATCTGCGGCTTCGTAGCGTCGAGTGCGTCGTCGGGGAGCCCGCGCCGCATCCAGGCGCGGTGGATATAGGCGTTGCGATCCGCGCCCTGATACCAGGCGGCACTGCGCAAATGGTCCACGGTGACCTCTCCGCTCGTTCTCCGGTGCGCTGACCGCGGCGGTGAGGTTCAGCAGGAAACGAGAGCTTCCCTGCAGCGTAGCCCGTGTCGACTTCGTGATCGGTGGTCTCGCACTCGCACTCGCAGTTGCGGTCGGCGGGTCGGTCGCGAGCATCCTCTGGGCCCGGCGCGGGAGGCGACGCGAAAAGGGGCCCGGCCACAGTGTGACCGAGCCCCCTCTCTGAGCGGATGCCGCTAGCTCAGCGCGTCGCGCTCGCTCACCGTGACGGCGGCAGCACGGCGGCGGCGCGCAGCCACGACCGCCGTGGCGCCACCGATGAGCAGCAGCGCGAGGGCGGCGATCAGCGCGGTGCTGATCTCGGCGCCCGTGCTGGCGAGTGCGCCCGTGTTCGACGTGGCGGAACCGGTGGTGCCGCCCGTGGTCGAACCACCGGATCCGGCGCCGTTCCCGTTGCCGGCGCCGTTCCCGTTGCCGTTCCCGTTGTCGGTTCCGTCGCCGCCGGGGGTCACCGCGACGACCTGCACGGGTGCCCAGCCGAGCAGGGTGCCGTCGGCCGCCTGGACGACGATGCGGTGCTCGCCCGTTGCGGTAGCCGCCGGAACCACCGCGCTGATCTGCCCGCTGGCGTTGGCCGTGGCCTTGCCGAGGGAGGTCGGCGTCGAGTAGATCCACGGCCACACCGGGGCGTTCGCGTTGGCCGCACCGAGCTCAACCGGAATGGTCTGGCCGGGGTTGGCGGTCGCCGGCACGGTGATGCCGCCGCGGTTCTGCTCGGTGAGCGTGGCCGGGTCGACCGGAGCCGGCAGGGTTCCGGGGTCGACCGGGTCGACGGGGTCCACCGGGTCGACGGGGTCGACGGGGTCGACCGGGTCAACGGGGTCGACCGGGTCGACCGGGTCAACAGGGTCAACGGGGTCAACAGGGTCAACGGGGTCGACGGGGTCGACGGGGTCCACCGGGTCAACGGGCGGGGTGATCCCGGCCTCGGTGACCCACTTCTTTCCGGCATCCGTCTTGGTGATGGTGAACTCGTCGTACACGGCGCCGATGGGCAGGGCCGTCGTCGCGTTGGCGGTCTTCTCGGCGAGGTAGGAGCGGTAGACCAGCTGGCCCTGCGAGACGTCGATGACCTGGTAGGTGGTCACGCCCTCGCCCCGCAGCACCTGGGTGGCGTTGTTGTTCGTCCACACGTTCTTGGCCTCGGTCTCGAGGCTGTAGTGCTTGGCGCCGGAGTTCGAGACGGCGTAGACGGGGCCGTCGGTGATGCCGGCGGTCTCGGTGCGGTCGTCGTTGATGTAGCCGCGGGCGTAGGTGTGGTCGTGGCCCATCAGAACGAGGTCGATGCTGTGCTTCTGGAAGATGGGAACCCAGATCTCGCGCAGCACCGGCTCGTCGCGGCCTGCGGATGTCGAGAAGACCGGCTGGTGGAAGGTGACGACGTTCCACTTCGAGTCGCTCTCGGTGAGCACCTGGTCGAGCCAGGCGCCCTGGAACTCGGTCCAGAGGCGGGAGACCTTGCCGGAGGGGCACTCGGCACCCGTGCAGGATGGCAGGGTGGCGGGGGTCAGGAAGGCGCTGTCGCGCGTCGCGTTCAGCGTGATGAAGCGCACGCCCTGGTAGTCGGTGTAGTAGACCGTCTCCGCGGCGAACTCCTCCCAGTGCGCGAAGTAGGCGGCGTACTGGCGCGCCACGTCGGTGTCGCCGACCGCGAGATCGGCCAGAGCGCCGATGGTCGCGGTGGAGGGGTTGTTGTGCGGGTACTCGAAGTTCGCCTTCCACGCCGCCAGCTTCTTGTCGCCGGAGTACTCGTGGTTGCCGGGGGCGGCCATGACGTTGGAGCTCGCCGCCGAGTTGGTCATCCCGGTGAACCAGTTGTTCCACTGCGTCTCGTTGCTGCCGGTGTCGATGAGGTCGCCGGCGTGCACGGAGCCGACGGACCGGGTCGCGGTCGCCTCCGCCTGGCGCACGACCTCGGGCCACGTGCTGTCCAGGCCGATCTGGGCGTCGCCGTAGTAGACGAACTGGAAGTCGGTGGCGGCGGGGTCGGCGGTGGAGAAGGTCTTCCACTCGCTCCAGCTGCCCTCCAGGCCGACGCGGTAGCTGTAGGCGGTCGCGGGTGCGAGGCCGGTCACCGTGGCGGAGTAGTGCGGCTTCGGGTTGTTGTTCACCAAACCGGCCCGGTAGGCGTCGACGGTGCGCACATCGCCTCCGGCCGCGGGCCGGAGCTGCACCTGCCCGCTCGCGTGGCCGGCATCGCCAGCCAGCCAGGAGAAGGACTGCGAGGTCTCCGGGGTGGTCGTCGGGGTGAGGATGACGCGGGTCGGCGGAGCCACGACGGGCGTTCCGGGGTCCTGCACGGGGAGGAGGCGGATCGACGGCACATCGAGGTAGATGTCCGAGCTCGTGGCGCGGTCCTGGTAGAGGGCGATCGCCACGGTGTTGGTGCCGTCGACGAGCAGCTCGGGGTCCACGGTGAAGCTGCTGGCGACGGGATCGCCGCCGCTGTTGCCCGCGTACTCCTGGTTGCTGGTCCCGGTGACCCGGTCGTCGACGAAGCCGGCGACCTTCGTGCCGTTGACCCAGACGACGAGGGCGTCGTCGTAGACGACGTCGCCGAGCACCGAGCCGACGGCATCGGCGACGCCGGGCTGGAGGTCGAAGCTCGTGCGGAAGAAGTAGGTGGGCACCGTGGGGGCGGCGGTGCCGTTGAGGTAGTGGTTGAGCAGGGTGGCCGGCGTGTGCGGACCCACCGCGGCGAGCTTTCCGGACTTGGCGCCGAAGCTGCCCGTGGCGCTCTTCCAGGTGGAGTCATCGAAGCCCGGGGCGGTCCACGCCCGCAGGGCGCCGGAGCCGTTCACCGGGTCCGTTCCATCGTCGAGGTACTTCCACGAGGTGCTCGCGGTCGTCACCACCGGTTCCGTCGGTACGTCGGGGGCGGCCAGCGCCGGCATCGGCGCAGCGAGCACCCCGCCGAGTACAGCGAGGAGGGCGGTCGAGACCACGCCCCGTCTGTGCCAGCGGACTGTGTCCTTGGTCGTCATCAATTCATTCCTTCATATGGGAGTGGGTGGGCACGGCGGCGCACGAGCGTGCGGCGAGCCCCCGCCATCGAAGCGGCACCGGATGTCTCCCGGCTGGCGCGCAGGTGGCGCACAGGCGAACGCGCGGTGCCGCTTCCCGGGAACCCGGCGTAGGGTGGCCCGCACGCGCACCACCCGCAGGGCTACTCGGAGGAGAAGGCAATGGGAACCGTCGCAGAGAACATCGTCGAGGTGTTGAAGGTCAACGAGGTGCGGCGGGTGTACGGCCTCCCCGGCGACTCCTTGAACGGCTTCACCGACGCCCTGCGCAAGGACGGCACGATCCGGTGGGTGCATGTTCGACACGAGGAGACGGCCGCATTCGCCGCGGCCGCCGATGCCGCGCTCACCGGCGAGCTGGCCGTCGTGGCCGGCTCCTGCGGGCCAGGCAACCTCCACCTCATCAACGGCCTGTTCGATGCGAACAGGTCGAGGGTGCCGGTGCTCGCGATCGCGGCGCACATCCCCACGGCGGAGATCGGCAGCGGCTACTTCCAAGAGACGCACCCGCAGGAGCTGTTCCGGGAGGCCTCCGTCTACGTCGAGTACGTGGCCGACCCCAGCCAGATGCCGCGCGTGCTCGAGATCGCCATGCGCTCGGCGATCGAGCTGCGCGGAGTGGCCGTCGTCGTGATCCCGGGCGACGTGGCGTTGGCCCGTGCGACCGAGCAGCGGGCCGTGCGGATTCGCCGCGCCAACCCGGTGGTCACGCCGAGCCGACCCGAGCTCGCCGAGGCGGCCGCGCTGCTGAACGGCGCGAAGAAGGTCACCATCCTCGCCGGCGCGGGCGTGGAGGGCGCGCACGACGATGTCATCGCGTTGGCCGAGCTGCTCGCCGCGCCCATCGTGCACGCGCTGCGCGGCAAGGAGTTCATCGAGTACGACAACCCCTTCGACGTCGGGATGACGGGGCTGCTCGGGTTCGCGTCCGGCTACCGGGCGATGGAGGCGGCCGACCTCGTGCTGGTCCTCGGCAGCGACTTCCCGTATCAACAGTTCTACCCGAGCCGGGCAACGACGGTGCAGGTCGACATCCGGGGTGCGCAGTTGGGCCGCCGGCATCCGGTCGACCTCGGCCTCGTCGGCGATGTGGGCGACACCGCCCGGAGCCTGCTGCCGCTGATCGAGCGCAAGGAGTCGCGCCGCCACCTCGACGACGCGCTCAGCCACTTCGCCGCGACCCGGGCGAAGCTCGACGAGCTCGCCGTGCCCGCGGCCGCCGGCCGGCCGATCCACCCGCAGTACCTCACCAAGCTGCTCGATTCGCACGCCGGGGCGGATGCCGTGTTCACCGCAGACGTGGGTTCGCCCGTCGTCTGGGCGGCGCGCTACCTGCACATGAACGGCGCGCGCCGGCTGGTCGGCTCGTTCAGCCACGGCTCGATGGCGAACGCCCTGCTCCACGCGATCGGCGCCCAGGCCGCGCAGCCGGAGCGCCAGGTCGTCGCCCTGGCCGGTGACGGCGGCCTGAGCATGATGCTCGGCGAGCTGATCACGCTCACGCAGAACCGGCTCCCGGTGAAGGTCGTCGTGTACAACAACTCGTCGCTGAACTTCGTCGAGCTCGAAATGAAGGCCGCCGGGTTCATCACCTTCGGCACCGAGCTGCGCAACCCCGACTTCGCGAGCCTCGCCGAGGCGATGGGCATCCACGGCCGACGCGTCGAGCGCTCGGAGGATCTGGAGCAGGCGGTCACCGAGTTTCTCGCCGTCGACGGCCCCGCGCTGCTCGATGTGGTGACCGAGCCACAGGAGCTGTCGATGCCGCCGGCGATCACGGCCGAGCAGGTGAAGGGGTTCACCCTCTACGCGCTGCGCACCGTGATGTCCGGGCGCGGCGACGAGCTGCTCGATCTGGCGCGCGCGAACTGGCGCCAGCTGTTCTGACGCCGGGTTCATTCTGATGTCGGGCCCGTTCTGAAACCGGGCGGCGGCATGCAGCGCGGGGCTCAGGCCACGATGCCGCGCTTGGTCAGCCTCGGTGCACCGGGCAGCGCGATGTGGTTGCCTCGGCGCGCACGCGGCCGCCCGAGGCGGGCTTGGTGGGAAGGCGGCGGCGATTGACGTCGAGACCGGAGCCGAGGATCGTCACGCCCGGATCGCTGAGCGCTGAGACGGCGGCCGCCAGCCCCGCGATCGCGAGCTTCTCGCCGGGGCAGCGGTGCCCGCTTGCCACATCGGCCCCACCCTGCGGAACGAAGGCCGTGAGCGCCTCGTAGTCCTCGACACCCTCGAAGCGCTCGGGGTCGAAACTCTCGGCGTGCGGCCACGACCGCGGGTCCGTGTCGGTGCCCAGGATGTCGAGCACCACCCGCCCGCCGGCGCGCAGACGTTCGCCGTCCAGCTCGATGTCGGCGAGCGCCCGCCCCGGCAGCATCGGCACGAACGGGGCCGTGCGTCGGATCTCCTGCGCGAAGGCCGTCGCGAGCGGGCCGTCGACGAGGGACCCACGCTCGGCCGCCTCGGCCGCGATGCGAGAGCGCCACTCCGGTCGGTCGCGCAGTTCTTTCGCGGCGAAGGCGACGAAGCGGGCGACCGCGATCATCGGGCGGATGCTGTTCTGCAGCTCGATTCCGGCCAGCCGCGCAGGAAGAAGGTCACCGCTCGGATCGCGGTGGCTCGCCCACTCGGCGAGGGCGGTGCCCGCCTCCGCGTCGAGCGTTCCGGCGCGCACGGCCTCGATCAGCCGTTGCGCATGACGATCCGACCACAGCCTGTTGCCGTAGGCGAGCAGATACTCGGGGGAATAGGGCACACCGAATCCGTCGACGATCTGTGCCAGCCGAGCCGCCCAGCGGGTCTGGGCCTCGCGCGTGCCGGGCAGGCCGGCCCACCGCATGATCGCCCGCCCGAACGCGCCGACCGCGGCGTCGTAGGCGCTGCGCTCGCCGCCGCCGAGCCAGGCGTCGAGCTCAGACTGCCACTCCGTCTGAAGCACTGGACGCAGCCGTTCGACCTGCGCGTCCTCGTAGGCGACATCCACGAACGTCGCCTTGCGATGATGGTGCGCCGCGCCGTCGAGGCTGTGCACCGAGCCGCGCCCGAAGAGCGTGTCCTGCACGAATGCGGGCATCGCTCCGTGGCGCGCGATGCGGGTGTCGTCATAGAAGAGGGCGACGCCGTCGCTGCCGCGCACGAGAAGCGCGTCGCCCCCGAGCAGGCGCAGCGGCACGGCCCGGGCGCCCTGGCGGGTGCGGCGCCAGATCTGCGCGCCGAAGTCGTAGCCGCGGGTGAGGAATGACAGGGAGTCGTCGTGGAGCAGGCCAGTCATCGGGTCACCTGCTCACGGGGTGGGGTGGCGGCCGCAGAGGCGGCGCGGACGTTCGTGGGAGACATCCCTCCATGGTTCCAGCGAGAGCGGCGCGGTTCTAGGGGATAGCCGTCGGGCTGTCCCTGTGCTAGGTCGACCAGCCCGGCCGAGGGCGCTGCGCGGCAGCGGCGGCCGCGGACCGAGCGGTTACGTCCCGGACGCCTCCGCAGTATCGCCAGCGGGAGACGCCTTGAGCCGCTGCTCCAGCTCGCCCATGGTGGCAAGGAAACTCGCCTCCAAGTCGACCCCGAGCTTGTCGGCCAACGTCAACAGCGACCACAGGCAATCCGAGAGCTCATGGGAGAGTCGCCCGCTCACATCGTCCGGGGCACGCCAGCCCTCCGCGCCTTGCACAGCCTTCGCCAAGTCGCCGACATCGCCGATCAGTCCGAGCAGGACTTGCTGCGCATCCCACACCCGGCCGTTGCCGCTGGGGGCCGGGGCCATGTGCAGCATGCTCGTCATCTTCTCGGAGAGGTGGTGCCCTCCGGACGCGGCGACGTATCGTCGCGGCGTCAATGTGCGGCCGCCCTCGGGTTCGGCATTCTCGCGCTACCGCGGCGACCGTGCCGCCAGCGCCGCATCGACGTGCTGCGTGGACGGCTGATACCTCTTGCGGCTCGCCATCCTCACTCTGGTCAACGCAGGCAGGGCGAGGAGCGGCGAGAGATCGCCGTCGAGGACGACCGTCGATTCGTACGCAAACAGCTGCTCCAGCTTCGTGAGGCGCAGGAGCGGATGCAACGACTCGATGTCTTGGCAGTTGCCGATGTTCAGCGATGTCAGCTCTGTAAGGCCGACGAGATCGTCCAACCGGTCGAGGCGACCGCAGGAGTCGAGGGTCAGCACCCTCAGCGCGGAGGAGTTGGCCTGCGTTCGAAGTGCCGAGAAGTCGCGAAGGCGCCGGGCGAGGACGATCTCGAGTTGGGCGAGCAACGGAAAGCTGCCCAGCCCGTCCAGGCTCTGGATGCTCGGCCAGTGCTTCATGCGCAACGTGGTCAGCTTGGTGAGTCTCGACAGCGGGAGGAGATCGGCGGCGGCGTAGCCAAGCGAGCCGAACTCGGTGAGCTCTGTCGCAGCGTCGATCGTGCTCGACACGTGCCGCCAGGAGGACCACAGGGAGGTCAGATTCGGCAGCTCGTTCAGGTCGAGGGTGGCCGTGGCGCCCGCCTCAACCGCCAAGAACTCCAGCGACGCTCCGAGGGCGTGTATCGGTGTCAGATCTTCGAGTGAGCGATCCAGAATGTCGAGCCTGCGAATGCGGAGTCCACGGAGAAAGCCGAGGTCTCGCTCGTTGAATCCGTGCGCGTGGTTGAGCACAAGGCCGTCGGCACCCTTGGTGTGCATCGCTCGTTCGGCCGCCGCGCTCCACGCTCCGGTGACCACGAGCGAGCGGCCCTCTGGTGTCTCTTCGATTCGAAAATCTCTGCGCATCAACCTCTCGCTCTCCGCCCCGGAGCAGCCGGAGCAGCCGGAGGAGTGGTGCCGCGCAGTGGGTGTGCGGGGCAGGCGGGGCGACCGTTGGTGTGAAGCGTAGCTCGTGCGCGATCGGGATTGTGGAGCCGCGCCCGGCGAGCGAGGCCGGCATCCGGGCTCAGGGGAGTCGTTGCCATCTCGCCGGAAAAGGCGTTGACTGGGGCGACCCAGCTCCGCAGAGAGGCGGAAAGTTCATGGATACGAGCATTGTCCTGTGGATCGTCGTCGGCGTCATCGTGGTGATCGTCGTGATTGGCGTCGTGTACTACTTCTCGAAGCAGCGCCGGGAGGCGACTGCCGCCGCCGACCGGCGCAAGGCGGAGGACATCCGCGCCCAGGCACAGGAGGGAGCGGAGGACGCCCGCAAGAACGACGCCGAAGCCCAGCGTGCCGCGGCCGAAGCCGAACTGGGCCGCATCGAGGCGGACCGCTTGCAGCGGGAGGCCGAGTTGCGGCAGTCGGAGGCCGCCACCTTCCAAGCGAAATCCGAGGAACAGTTTCGCGAGGCGGATGCCGTTGACCCGGATGTCAACGACGTGCGCCGCGACGACGTGCGCCGCGGCGGGGACGCCGCGCCGGAACGACCGCGCCCCGACCCCACGCCCTGATTGCGAGTCGAGCCGCGCCACGGCACCCGAGGCTGGTTGGCCTGCCCCTAAACGCCGACCTCCAGCGGCCAGCCGGTGTACGCCTCGGCAAGATAGGCGCTGCCGGCCTCCGACTCGACGACGCCGCGCAGCTCACCGAGCTGGCGCCGCTGGTCGAAGTCGCTGGCGTCGGGTGCCGTGTGCAGCATGCTCGTCATCCACCAGGAGAAGTGCTGGGCCTTCCAGATGCGGCGCAGCGCGGTCTCGGCGTAGCCGTCGAGCGGCCGCTCGTCGCGCTCGAGCAGCAGGGCCTGGAGGGCGCGGTTGAGGAGGAGCACGTCGGCCACGGCGAGGTTCATGCCCTTGGCTCCGGTGGGCGGCACGGTGTGCGCGGCGTCGCCGACGAGGGCGACCCGGCCGTGGCGCAGCTCGTGGGCGACGAAGCTGCGGAAGCGCAGCACGTCGCGCTGGAAGATGGGGCCCTCGGCCAGTTCTGTGCCGGGCACCCGCTCCTGCAGGGTGGCCCAGATCTCGGCATCCGTCAGTGCGTTCGGGTCGGCGTCTGGATCGCACTGGAAGTACATGCGCTGCACCTCGGGGCTGCGCTGGCTGATGAGTGCGAAGCCGGCCGGTGAGCTGCTGTAGATCAGCTCCTCGGCGCTCGGCGGAGCCTCGGTGAGGATGCCGAACCAGGCGAACGGGTACTCACGGAAGTAGCCGCCGGTTGGGGAGCCGGTGACGGCGGTGCGGGCGACGCTGCGGGAGCCGTCGGCGCCGACCACGAACTCGGCCTGGATCTCGAGCTGCCGGCCGTCGGCGTCTGTGGCGATAACGCGGGGCCGGTCGGATGACGCGTCCTCGACGCCCTGGGCGGTCACGCCGAAACGCAGGTCTTGGCCGGCGGCGAGGCGGGCGGCGATCAGGTCTTTCAGCGCCTCGTGTTGCGGGTAGAGCCAGACGCTGCGGCCGACGAGGGCGGCGAAGTCGATGCGGTGGCGCTCGCCGTCGAAGTGGAACTCGACGCCGTCGTGCCGTTTGCCCGTTGTCAGCACGCGGGAGGCGGCGCCCATGCTGGCCAGCACCTCGACGGTGCCCTGCTCCAGGATGCCGGCACGCACCGTGCCCTCGATCTCGGCGCGACTGCGGGAGTCGATGACGATCGAGTCAATGCCGGCCTCGCTCAGCAGGTGGCTGAGCAGCAGGCCAGCTGGGCCGGCCCCGATGATCGCGACGCGGGTGCTCACAGGCTGGGTCAAGTCGTCTCCTTCGACGGCGGGATGCGGAGCGACCAGTCTCCCCGGCGCCCGCGCCGGGCGAACGGCCCTGCCCGTTGAACGGCAATCAGGTGCGCCGTGCACCCGCCAGTGCGCGCGAGATGCCGGCCGCCGCGGCGAGCAGCTCCTCGAGCGCGGCCGCCTCCCGCCCCGAGTCGCGCGGCAGCACGACCGAGAGCGCCGCCGTGATTCCTCCGGCCTCGTCGCGCACGGGCACGGCGACCCCGGTCGAGACGAGCTCGATCCAGCCGGGCGCGACGACGTGGCCGCGGCGGCGCGCGTCATCCATCACCCGGCGGAGCGTGGCCGGGTCGGCCGGCGTCTCGCTCGTGAGGGCAGCCAGCGGGCCGGCGAGCAGGCGGCCCTGCACCTCCTCGCCCGCGTAGGCGGCCAGGATCACCCCCGACGAGGAGGCGTGCAGCGGCAGCCGACCGGCGATCCGCGTGACATTGGCGCCGGATGTCGGTGAGGAGAGCCGTTCGAGGAAGAGCGCCTCGTCGTTCTCCAACACGGCGAGCTGGGTGTGCTCGCGGATGCGGGCCTGCACCCGCTCCATGAACGGCATGGCCAGCTGGCGCAACCGCATGGCCCCCGCGCTGCGGGTGGAGAGCTCCCACAGGCGCAGCCCGACCCGCACCCGCTTGTCGTCGCCGCGCTCGAGCAGCCCCTCGGCGATCATCTCGCTCACCAGCCGATGCGCGGTCGACGGTGGCAGTCCGGCCCGCCGCCCGATCTCGGAGACGGTCTGCGCGGTGCGGCTGGGCGTGAACGATTCCAGCACCCGGGCGATGCGGCCGGTGAGGGAGTCGCCGGAGGGGGAGTTGGCCATGGACTGATCGTGCCACAGAGCGTCGATCCGTGCCGTTGAACGGGCAACCGTGAGCGGACCTGCGGGAACAGCGCCCGGGGCGGCGGCGCGGTGCGCCGGGTGCATGCGAGAGTAGGCCCATGTCGCCGCGAGAAGACCGAGTGAGGCAGATCATCGCCGTGAGCCTCTGCTGGCTCCCGCTGCTGGTGCTCCTCCTGTCCCTCCCCGCCACGTGGGAGGCCGTCACCGGCACGATCACGACGCAATGGCAGGCCGGGGCCGCCTCCACGCAGGCACCGGCCTGGACCGCCCTGTTGTTGCCGGCGTCCGTGAGCTTTCTCACGGGCCTGCTCGCGACCGCCTACGACGGCGGCGGCCGCGGGCGCCGCATCGCCTACCTGTTTTGCTTCGGCTCGGCATCCGCCGCGCTCTGGGTCTGGTTCTGCCTCCTCGGCGCGAATGCGGCGACGGCGGCCCCGGCCATGCCGAACCAGGTCTTGCTCTTCCCGTTCTTCGTGCTGCTCGGCTTCATCCCGTGGGTGGTCGCCGGGCGCGGTGCGGATGCGGCGGAGGCGGCGGGGCCGGATTCACCCGCTTCGCAGCAGATCCGCAGCCGCAGCTAGGCCGAACCGGGCTAGCGTCGTCTCATGAGCGATCGCCGCGCGGCCGACGCCGGCGCCCCGCCGAACGGGGCGCCGCACGGCAGCGCGCACGACGGCATCGCGCACGACGCCACCGCGCGCTGGCGGCCCGGCCGCTCGGGTCGCCGCCGGCCGCCGCCCTGGACGCACGCGCTCGCAGGCGGCACGGATGCCGGCTTCTTCGGCCCCGGCAGCGCCGTCTGGGCGGTCAACGGCGCACTGCCGACACTCGTCGCCGGCATCCGCGCGCTGCTTCTGCAGACCCTGCACCCCGGCGCGATGGCCGGCGTGCACGACTGGTCGCGCTACCACGAGGACCCGCTCGGGCGGCTGGACGGCACCGTGCGCTGGGTGGCCACGACGACGTTCGGCGACCGGGCCAGTGCGACGGCGGCATCCGCCCACGTCTCCCGGCTGCACGAGCACGTGACCGGGACCTACGTCGACGCCCGCGGAGAGGAACGCGCGTACGCGGCGAACGACGAGGAGCTGCTGCGCTGGGTGCACGACGCCTTCACGGAGGCGTTCCTCGGCGCGCACGCCACCTGGGGCGGGCCGATCCCCGGCGGGCCGGACGCCTACGTGCGGGAATGGGCGCAGGCCGGCGTGCTGATGGGCGTCGCCCACCCGCCGCGGAGCGTCGCCGAGCTGCACGCCGAGATGGACGCCTTCCTGCAGGAGGCCAAGCCCGACGCCCGGGTCGCCGAGGCGGTGCGGTTCCTGCGGAAGCCCGGCCTGCCGGGCATGACCGGCCGGGTGTACCCGATCCTGTTCGGCGGGGCGGTCGCCTCGCTCGACCGGCGCCAGCGCGAGCTGCTCGGCCTGCGCCGGCCGTGGTGGCCGGCGGTGACGTTGACCCGGGCGTTCCTCGTGTTCGGGGTGCGGGTGCTCGGCCGGATGTCGCCCAGCGAGCAGAACGCGCGGGCCCGGATCGCGCGGCTGGAGGCGGAGGCCCCCGCCCGCGACGAGGCGAGCCCGTCGAGCAGGGAACCGGCGGGCGGGCAGGCGGGCGGCCCGGAGCCGGCCCTGGAGGGATGAGACCCCGCCCTCGCGGCGCTCAGGCCAGCATGCCGCGCCAGACGATCTCCAGCGCGGCGCGCACGCGGGCGCGGGTGGCCGGGTCGTCGAAGCTGTCGCCGCGCACGATGAGCTGGTAGTAACAGGCGCCGGCGATGGCGTCGAAGCTGGCCTCCACGTCGAGGTCGGGGCGCAGGATGCCGCGCTCACGGCCGACCAGGAACGCCCGCTCCATCGGGCCGCGCCGGCGGGCGACGTGCGACGACCAGTACGCCTTCTGCAGCTGCCGGTCGGCCATCACGAGCCGGATGCGCTGGCGGAAGCGGGTCTCGGTGAACTGCGAGGTGCCGCCGAAGCTCGGGTCGCCGAGCAGCGCGGCGAACACCGCCTCGCGCAGCGCGCCGGCGCCGTCTCCGTCTGTGGGGATCTCGGCCGGCACGCTGCGCCCGACGTCGAGCGCCGCGGCGATCAGCGTGGTCATCGAGGGCCAGCGGCGGTAGAGCGCGGCGCGGCTCACACCGCTGCCGGCGACCACCCGGGCGACCGTGACCTCCTGCTCGGCGTCGATCAGGGCGAGGGCCGCCGCAAGAATCTGCCCGTCGAGCTCCTCGTCGCGCGGGCGACCGGGGCCGCGGCGAACCGCGGCCCCGGCATCCGGAGCGGTGGGCAGGGTCATGCGCCGAGGGCGCGGGAGCGCAGCCGGGCGACGGTGTCGTCGCCGAGCCCGGCCGCGCGCAGCGGCGCCAAGGGGTCGCCGTGCCGCTCGCGGAGCCCGGCCAGCAGCACCCGCATCGACGGGTGCATCGGCTGCTCGGTGAGAGAGGCGGCGCTCGCCCCGTTGAAGTCGATGCCGAGGCGGGCCATCATTGCCCCCATCACCGGGCGGGTGCGCTCCAGGATCGCGGGCATGTTGGGGCCGGTGCTGGCGTAGTCGGCGACGATGTCCTCGTCGTCTGCACCCAGGATGAGCAGCAACAGGGCGGCCAGCACGCCCGTGCGGTCGCGGCCGGCCGCGCAGTGGAACGCGGTCGACCCCGGGGCGAATGCGATGATGCCCAGCGCCGTGACGAGCTGCGGGGCGGCCCGTTCGACCATGGCCAGGTACATCTGCCCCATGGCCTCCGGCGTGAAGCTCGGCACCTCCTTCGGCATGCCGTCGGCCACGCTCGCCATCAACGGAAGGTGGTGGTAGGCGACGGCGTGGCCGGCGAGCGGGCCGCGGCCGGTGAGGGAGACCTCGAGCGGGGTGCGGAGGTCGATGACCGCGGCGAGGCCGTTCTCGACCAGCTCGGCCGCGGCATCCGCGGTGATGGTGGAGAGGTCGTCGGCCCGGATGGCGACGCCGGGGCGCACGCTTCCGTCGCCGACCGGGATGCCGCCGAGGTCGCGCAGGTTGACCGGCGCGCTCAGCACGATGTCGATGCCGGTGTCGATGCCGTCGTCGATACCGGGGCGGAGGAGGGTGGAGGAGCTCATGTGATTCTCTTTCTGATGAGGGCGCTGCCCTGGTCGATGGCCGTGACGAGCACGATGATGCAGATGATGATGGCGCTGAGGTGGCCGTAGTCGTACATGCGCATGGCGGTGGTGAGCTCGAGGCCGATGCCGCCGGCGCCGACGAGCCCGAGGATCGTCGCCCCGCGCACATTGCCCTCGAACAACAGCAGCGTGTACGAGACGAGCAGCGGCGCGGCCTGGGGGAGCACGCCGTACTGGATCACCTGCCGCTTGGAGGCGCCGACGGCCTGCATGGCGGTGATCGGGCCGCGGTCGACCGACTCCATCGCCTCGGCGAAGATCTTGCCGATCGAGCCGAGGGAGCCGAGCGTCATGGCGAGGATTCCGGCGAACGGGCCGAGGCCCACCGCGGAGACGAACATCAGCGCGAAGACCAGGTCGGGCACCGAGCGGATGACGTTCATCACCCAGCGGGCCGGGTAGTACAGCCACTTCGGCGCGATGTTCGAGGCCGCCGCGAACGCGACGAACAGCGACAGCACGGCGCCCAGAACGGTGCCGACGATGGCCATCTGGAAGGTCTCGACGAGCAGCGCGGCGATGGTGCCGAATTTGCTGAAGTCGGGCGGGAACAACCGGGAGAGGAACTCGCCCATGTTGACGGTGCCCTGGCCGAGCTTCGCGAAGTTGAACTCCGCGCCGTTGAACGACCAGAGCAGGAGCAGGATCGCGACCGGGATACCGATCAGGAACCGGGTGCGCGGCGCCGAGAAGGCGCGCTCCAGCCGGGCCCGCTCGGCCGCGCTGAGCGGGGTGGGCGTCGTCTCGCGGCGCACAGCCGGAGCGGGGAGAGTCTCAGTGGTCGCGCTCATCGCCGGCGCCCTCCTCGTCCTGGTAGAGCACCGCGAGCTGGGCGGCGTCGAGCTGCGCCGTGCGCCCGGAGAGCACCATCTCGCCGTGCCGGAGCCCGACGATGCGGTCGCTGTGCGCGAGGGCCAGCGGCAGCACGTGCAGGCTGACCAGGACGGGGATGCCGTCCTCGGTCGCGATCTCGCGCAGCAGCTCGAGCACCGAGTCGGCGAGCTTCGGGTCGAGGGAGGCGACCGGCTCGTCGGCGAGGATGGCCCGCGGCTGCTGCATGAGCGCCCGGGCGATGGCGACCCGCTGCTGCTGGCCGCCGCTCAGCGAGCGGGCGGCATCCTTCGCCTTGTGGGCGATGCCGACCCTGTCCAGCAGGTGCATGGCCCGGGCGCGGTGCGCGCTGGAGAATCCACCGACCACGTTGATCGGGCCGGCGCCGTGCAGCGCGCCGGTGAGCACGTTGGAGAGCACGCTCAGGCGCGGGATCAGGTTGAACTGCTGGAACACCTGGCCCACCTCGGAGCGGAGGGTCCGCAGCTCGCCCCGCGCCAGGTTGGTGACGTCGTGCCCGGCGACCCGCACGCTGCCGCCCGAGATGGGGGCGAAGCCGGTGAGGCTCTTCATCAGGGTGGACTTGCCGGAGCCGGAGGCGCCGAGCAGGGCGACCATCTCGCCCGGCAGCAGGTCGAGGTCGACGCCGTTCAGCACGAGCTGCTCGTCGTAGGCGACCCGGAGGCCGCGCACCGAGACGAGGGGCAGCGCCTGGCGCAGCTGGGCGGTGGTGGGCAGCTGTACGGCGGGCATCGTGGCGGATGTCAGGGCATCTGGCGGTGGGGCGACGGGGCGGACCGCCGTCCTCACTTCAAGTCCTCGAGCTTCACACCGGCGACGGCCGCGATCTCGGCGAAGGAGGAGAAGACGCTCGGCTTCGGCGCGATCTCGACGTCGAGCCCGATGAAGGAGCTGTAGCCGGCGAGAGCCTCGGCGTTGGCCTCGGAGAAGACCTTCGGCAGCGCGGTCTGCAGCAGCTCGCGGGTCTCCTGGTCGAGGGACTGGCGGGCGAGCACGGTGCCCATCACGTCCATCGCCGGGCTCTCGCCCACGGCCCGCCACTCGCCGTCGGCGAACGGGAACATGGGCGCGCCCATCTCGGTCAGCACGAACGCGGTGCAGGCGGCATCCACCTGGCCCTGCGCCAGCGCGGCGAAGCTGCCCTCGTGCCCGCCGGCGAAGATCGACTCGTAGTCGGTGCCCTGCTCCAGGCCCGCCTCGTGCAACATGTAGACGGGCATGAAGTAGCCAGAGCTGGAGGCCTGGTCGGCGAAGGCGACGGTCTTCCCGGCGAAGTCCTCGACGGCCTGGATGGGGGAGTCCTCCAGTACGACGCAGGTGGAGACCGGGTCGCCGCTGCCCTTCCAGGCAAGCAGTGCGTCGACCTCGCCGGTGTTGACGGCGAGCGCGGAGGGGAAGCCGCTCATGATGCCGATGTCGACGTGGTTGGAGCGGATGGCCTCGACGACGCTCAGGTAGTCGGGCACGTCGGTGATCTCGACGGTGCGCCCGGTCTCCTCCTCGAGCAGGCGGGCCAGGGCGTCGACGGGGTTCTCGACCGTCGGGTCGTCCGAGACGGGGATCGTCGCGATCGTGATGGGGGCGTCCTGGGCCGGCGAGGCGCCGACGTCGGATGCCTGGCATCCCGTCAGTGCGAGGGCGGAGAGGGCGAGCATGCCCATCGCGGGCAGGGTGTAGCGACGCATGGCGACCTTTCGGAGTGTGGTCCCTCGCGAATTGCGAGAACACCGGTATCCAAACGGCAGAAGGTGAGCGGCAATTACGAGAACGCCGTACTGCGAATCAAACGGAGGGTGAACAGTGCGGGCACGGGCCGGACCCGCCTCGGCCGCCGGGTGCCAGCGGCGCCGAGCCGGCGGTGGGCGGGCGCATCGGTCCGGAACGGCTGCTGGGCGAAGACTCGCAGGGCCGTCACGCGGGCGCCGGACGTACTATGGCGGTGTCATGCCCGACGGTTCGACGGGAGTCGACACATGGTAGAGGTTCGCGTACTCGGGGTCGCCCTGGACGTCGAGGGTCAGCACGTCATCCTGCTGAAGTCGCTCTCCGATGCGCCCGGCGTCGGGCAGGTGCTGCCGATTTGGGTCGGCGAGCAGGAGGCGACCTCGACGCTCTTCGCCCTGGGCGGCGACCCGCCCCCGCGGCCGCTGACCCACGACCTGATGAAGACGCTGGTCGACAGCGTCGGCGCCCGCGTCGAACGGGTGGAGGTGACCCGCATCGACGAGGGCACCTTCTACTCCGAGATCACGCTCGCCACGGCTGCCGGCCGGCTGGTGCTGGATGCCCGGCCCTCGGATTCCGTCGCCCTCGCGGTGCGGACCCAGACGCCGCTCTTCGTCGCCGACGCGGTGTTGGAGGCGGCGGGGATCCCCGCCGCCATGGTGGAGACGGTCGCCGACGAGGACGAGGCGCTCGACGAATTCAAAAGGTTCCTGGACGACGTGGACCCGGAGGACTTCCAAGGCTGAACGGGCGGCCCCAGCCGATGGCCACGCCCCGCAATGCGTCTGCGGAACGGCGGAGACCTCCCGCCGGATTGGAGGTCGCGGCCCGCGGCGTTGCGGACTAGCGTGGGAGCGTGTCCGTCGCTCCGGTTGATGCACGGGTCGCTCACGCCGATGGCGTGCAGCGCCTACTGGCGAGCTATCGGGCGCTGCCGGACGGCGCGCCGGTGCGGCTGGCCAAGCCGACCTCCAACCTGTTCCGCACGCGCACCCAGGCGCGCGCGCCGGGCCTGGACACCACCGGGCTGACCGACGTCATCGCTGTCGACCCCGAGGCGCGCACCGCGGATGTCGCCGGCATGTGCACCTACGAGGACCTGGTCGCCGCGACGCTGCCGCACGGGCTGGCTCCGCTGGTGGTGCCGCAGCTGAAGACCATCACCCTCGGCGGGGCGGTCACCGGCCTCGGCATCGAGTCGACGTCATTCCGCAACGGCCTGCCGCACGAGTCGGTGCTCGAGATGGACATCCTGACCGGCGCGGGAGAGCTGCTCACCGCGTCGCCGGAGGAGAACCCCGACCTGTTCCGCGCGTTCCCCAACTCCTACGGCACCCTTGGCTACGCGGTGCGCCTCCGCATCGAGCTGGAGGAGGTGAAGCCGTTCGTCGAGCTCCGGCATGTGCGCTTCCACTCCCTCACCGAGCTGGTCGCGGAGATGAGCCGCATCACCGAGACCCGGCAGCTGGACGGCATCCGCGTCGACTACCTCGACGGCGTCGTGTTCAGCGAGGAGGAGGGCTATCTCTGCCTGGGCACGCAGAGCGATGCGCCCGGCCCGGTCAGCGACTACACCGACCAGGCCATCTACTACCGCTCCATCCAGCACGAGGCCGGCGTCAAGACCGACCGGCTCACCATCCACGACTACCTGTGGCGCTGGGACACCGACTGGTTCTGGTGCTCTGAGGCGTTCGGCGCGCAGAACCCGCGCCTCCGCCGGCTCTGGCCGAAACGCTACCGGCGCAGCAGCTTCTACGGGACGCTGATGAAGTATGAGCAGCGCTTCCACATCGGTGACCGCCTCGAACGGGTCAAGGGCAAGCCGCGGCGGGAGCGGGTCGTGCAAGACGTCGAGATCCCGATCGAGCGCTGCGTCGAGTTCCTGGACTGGTTCCTGGCCCGGGTGCCGATCACCCCGATCTGGCTGTGCCCGCTGCGATTGCGCGAGGTGGGCGAGACGGCTGCCGGTTGGCCGCTCTACCCGTTGCAGCCGAACCGCGGCTACGTCAACGTCGGCTTCTGGTCGACGGTGCCCGTCGGGCGGCTGACCGGCCAGACGAACCGGATGATCGAGCGCAAGGTGAGCGCGCTGGACGGCCACAAGTCGCTGTACTCCGACTCCTTCTATACGCCGGCCGAGTTCGACGCGCTCTACGGCGGCGAGGCCTACCGCGCGGTGAAGCGGCGGTACGACCCAGACTCACGACTCCTCGACCTCTACGCGAAGGCGGTGCAACGACGATGACGACGTTCAAAGAGCGGATGCCGGACAACGCAGAACACGGCAGGGAAGAACACGGTGAATCGGGCGCGCCAGCGCCCAAGCTGACCCTGGCGCAGGTCCTGGAGATTCTGGCCGGCGGCCGGCTCCCGCTGCGCTTCACCGCCTACGACGGCAGCTCCGCCGGGCCGCCGGATGCAACCCTCGGCATCGAGCTGAAATCGCCGCGCGGCACCAGCTACCTGGCCACCGCCCGCGGCGACCTCGGCCTCGCCCGCGCCTACATCGCCGGCGACCTCGAGGTCCACGGGGTGCACCCCGGCGACCCGTACGAGCTGCTCAAGGCGCTCGCCGGGGACCTCGTCTTCACGCTGCCGCAGCCGCGCGTGATCGCCGACATCGTCCGCTCCATCGGCGTCTCGCACCTGCTGCCGGTCGCCCCGCCGCCCGAGGAGGCGCCCGCCCGCTGGCGCCGCGCCGCCTCGGGCCTGCGGCACAGCAAGGGCCGCGACGCCGATGCGATCCACCACCACTACGACGTGTCCAACACCTTCTACGAGTGGGTGCTCGGCCCCTCCATGACCTACACCTGCGCGTGCTACCCGGACGCGGGCGCCACGCTCGACGAGGCACAGGAGAACAAGTACCGGCTGGTGTTCGAGAAGCTGCGGCTGAAGCCCGGCGACCGGCTGCTGGACGTCGGCTGCGGCTGGGGCGGCATGGTGCGCTACGCCGCCCGTCGCGGCATCCGCGCCACCGGGGTGACCCTGTCGAGGGAGCAGACCGCGTGGGCCCAGCAGGCCATCGCCGACGAGGGCCTCGCCGGGCTGGCGGAGGTGCGCTACGGCGACTACCGCGACATCGGCGAGACCCGCTTCGACGCCGTCTCGTCGATCGGGCTGCTCGAGCACATCGGCGTGCGCAACTACGCGGCGTACTTCGCGTTCCTGCAGTCGCGGCTGCGCCCGGGCGGCCTGCTGCTCAACCACTGCATCACCCGGCCGGAGAACACGCACAAAGCAGCGGCCGGCGGCTTCATCGACCGCTACGTCTTCCCCGACGGCGAGCTGACCGGCTCGGGCCGCATCATCACCGCAGCGCAGGATGTCGGCCTCGAGGTGCTGCACGAGGAGAACCTGCGCCGGCACTACGCGTTGACGCTGCGCGATTGGTGCGCCAACCTCGTCGCCCACTGGGACGAGGCGGTCGCCGAGGTGGGGCTGCCGACCGCCAAGGTGTGGGGCCTGTACATGGCGGGCTCCCGGCTCGCCTTCGAGAGCAACGGCATCCAGCTGCACCAGGTGCTCGCCGTCAAACCGGATGCGAAGGGCGGCATTGGCGACCTGCCGCTGCGCCCGTGGTGGACGCCCTGAGCGCCGCGGCACCGGGGGTGAAAGTGAGCGGGAATCAGGGAAACTATGCTGGAGCGGTGAATCTGAACGAGACCCGCGCCTGGAACCGCTTCTACGCGCCCGGAACCCCCGTCGACATCGAGCCGGTCACCGGGTCGCTCGTCGACCTGCTGGACGGGAGCGTGGCCCGCTGGCCCGGGCAGGACGCCATCAGCTTCTTCGGCGAGACGGTGACCTACCGTGAGCTCGCCGACCGGGTCGCGCGGGTCGCGAACGGGCTGGCCACGCTCGGGGTGAAGGCCGGCGACCGGGTCGCCCTCATCATGCCGAACGCGCCGCAGCACGTCATCGCCTTCTACGCGGTGCTGCGCCTCGGCGCGATCGTCGTCGAGCACAACCCGCTGTACACCCGCGACGAGCTCGAGACGCAGTTCCGCGACCACGGCGCCACCGTCGTCGTCAGCTGGGACAAGGTCGCGCCCACCATCCAGTCGCTGCCCGCCGAGCTCGGCATCAACACCGTCATCGCGGTCGACGTGACCCGCGCGATGCCGTTCCTGACGCGCCTCGCGCTGCGCCTGCCGGTGGCGAAGGCCAAGGAGTCGCGCGCGAAGCTCACCGGGCCCACCACGGGCACCGTGGCGTTCGCCGCGCTGGAGCGCTCGGCGCCGCTGCCGGCGAACCACCCGCGCCCCGCGGCATCCGACGTCGCCTGCCTGCAGTACACCTCGGGAACGACGGGGGCACCCAAGGGCGCCATGATCACGCACGCCAACCTGTGGTCGAACGCCCGCCAGGGGGCCGCGTGGATGCCGGAGTTCACCCGCGGAGAGGGCAGCATCTACGGCCTGCTGCCCATGTTCCACTCCTTCGGCCTGCTGCTCTCGGTGATCTACTCGGTGGAGACCGGGTCGCGTGCCGTGCTGTTCCCGACGTTCGACCCGGAGCTCGTCTCGCAGGCGGCGAAGCGGTTCCCGCCCACCTTCGTTCCGGCGGTGCCGCCGATGTTCGACCGCCTGGCCCGCGTCGCCCGCGACGGCAAACTCGACCTGAGCGGCGTCGTCTACGCCATCTCCGGCGCGATGACGCTGACCCCGGCCGTCGTGAAGCGCTGGGAGGATCTCGCCGGCAGCATGCTCAACGAAGGCTATGGGTTGACCGAGTCGAGCCCGGTCGCCCTGGCGAACCCGTTCAGCGACACCCGCAAGCTGGGCACCATCGGCATCCCCTTCCCCTCCATCGACATGCGCGTCGTCGACCCGAACAACCCAGACGTCGAGGTTGCCCTCGGTGAGACGGGCGAGCTGCTGATCGCCGGCCCGCAGGTGTTCCAGGGCTACTGGAACCGGCCGGAGGACACCGCCGCGACCCTGTTGCCCGGCGGCTGGCTGCGCACCGGAGACCTCGTGGTGCAGGACGAAGACGGCTTCGTCACCGTCGTCGACCGCAAGAAGGAGATCATCATCACCGGCGGCTTCAACGTCTCGCCGAGCGAGGTCGAGGCGGTGCTGAACCAGCTGCCCGGCGTGGTGGAGTCCGTGGTCGTCGGCGTGCCGCGCGGCGGCGGCGTCGAGGTCGTGACGGCCGCGGTCGTCCTCGAGCCCGGCGCCACCTTCGACGCGGATGCCGCGCGCGCGCTGGCCCGCGAGCAGCTGGCCGAGTACAAGCGGCCGTCGACGTACCTGGTCTGGGAGGAGCTGCCGAAGTCGCTGATCGGCAAGATCCTGCGCCGCCGGGTGCGCGATACCCTCGTCGCCGACCGCAACGCTGTGCGCGCCGCGCCAGAGGGTGAGTAGCGACACCCCGCCCCGCCGCCTGTCAAAGCTGAATCCCGAATGCCCAACGGTAGAGTGGGGCGAACGACCTCGAAGCCCCGAATTCCGCGCGGCGCACGCCACGGACCGGAGAATCATGCCTCACACTGCGACCCCCGCCCCCGAGGGGCTGCGCGCCCGCAAGCGTCGCGCCACCGAGAACGCCATCGAGATGGCCTCCGTCGAGCTCGCGCTCGAGCTGGGCTTCGACCACGTGACCGTCGAGGCGATCTGTGAGCGCGCGGATGTCTCGCGCAGCACCCTGTTCAACTACTTCCCGTCGCGCGACGCCGCCATCGTGGGGCGCCCTATCCCGGTGCTCGGCGGCGAGGAGGCGGCCGCGGTGCTCGACCAGGCACCCGACGATCTGACGCGCGGCCTGTACAAGCTGATCTTCGCCTCGATCGGCCACGCCCACGTCAACAGTGACGTCGCGCGGATGCGGGCCCGTCTCGCGGCCGAGCAGCCGGCCGCCCGCAGGGTGGGAACCATTCTGCTCGTCGAGACGGGGGAGCGTTTGATGGAGGCGGCCGCGAGCTGGCTGCGCGCGCACCCCGAGCTGGCCAAGCTGCCAGGGGAGCCGGAGCGCGAGGCATCGCTCGCCACCAACGCCGTGTACGCCGCACTCACGGTGATGGCGGGAGGGTGGCTGTCGTCGGTCGGCGACGTGGAGGCCAGTGAAGCCGATTTCGAACGGGCGATGGCGCAGCTCCGCGCGGTGATCTAGCGCTGTGAGGCGCTCTCTCTGCTCGTGCCCGGTGCCGCGCGCGTCGCGCGACCGTGCATCCTGCGCGAGAGAATGGTTGCCATGACTCCTGCCTTTCCGGCCCTCACCGAGATGCCGCATCCGCAATTCGTGATGTCGGACGACGGGCGCCGCATCGCCACCTACCTCTGGGGCGACGACGACGCGCCGACCGTGCTCTGCGTGCACGGCTTCGCGTCGAGCTGCCGCGACAACTGGGTCAACACCGGCTGGGTGCGCGACCTGACGCGGGCCGGATTCCGGGTGCTCGGCGTCGACCAGCGCGGGCACGGCGCGAGCGACAAGCCGCACGACGCGGCCGACTTCAGCATGGACGCCTTCGTGGCCGACCTGGTCACCGTGCTCGACACCTACATGCTCGACTCGGTGCTCTACGCCGGCTACTCGCTCGGCGCCCGCGTCGGCTGGCAGCTCGCCGTGGCGCACCCGGAGTTGGTGCGGCGCGCGGTGCTCGGCGGCATCCCCGACGGCGTGCCGCTCGCCCGGCTGCAGATCGAGCAGGCGCGCGCCTACGCCGAGCAGGGCACCCCGCTCGAGGACAAGACCACCCTCAACTACGTGACGCTCGCCGAGCGCGTCGCCGGCAACGACCTGCGCGCCCTCATCGCGCTCGCCGAGGGCATGCGCTTCGGCGACGCCGACCCCGATGTCACGCACCCGCCGCTGCAGCCGATCCTCTTCGCGACGGGCAGCGAGGACGCCATCCTGGAGGGCTCGAAGCAGTTGGCGGATGCCACCCCGCACGGTTCCTTCGTCGAGCTGCCCGGGCGGCACCACTTCAACGCCCCCGGCTCCCGCGTGTTCCGGGAGGCCGCGCTCGCCTTCTTCGAGGAGCGCGGCTAGCGCTCAGCTGTTCGAGGAGGCCGCGCGCGCCGCCTCGGCGGCCCGCGCCGCCCACTTGGGCACCTCGCCGTAGCGCTGGAACGGCACCAAGACCCCGGCGGCGCTGTCGTCGATGAGCTGGGCCAGCCGGCGCTCCCGGGTGGCCTCCTGCTTCGCCGAGAGCACCCAATGGGTGGCCTGGCGGCGGTACGTCGGCGTTGCGGCCGCCCAGAATGCGGATGCCGCCGGGTTCGCAGCCAGCCGGGCCGACGCCTCGGGTGAGAACTCCTGCTCGGGGTTCTCGTGTGAGTACACCCCGGAGCGGTCGGCGCGGCGGCGCTCGAAGGCGGCGAGGCCGGCCGGGTGCATCTTGCCGGCGGCGGTGAGCTGCTCGACCAGGGCGATGTTCACGCTCGACCAGGTGCTCGCGCCCTTGCGCGGGGTCCACCGCTGGCGCCGGGCGTCGTCGTCGATGCGTTGGGCCACGGAGTCGATCCAGCCGAAGCAGAGCGCCTCGGGAACGGCCTGCTCCCAGGTGAGGCCGCGCTCTGGCACGTGCTTCTTGTAGAGCCCCATCCAGAGCTCGGTCTCGGTCTCGTGGTTGGCCACCAGCCAGGCCCGGAACTCCTCGGGGGAGTCGAAGAAGATCGCTGGCCGCTCCGCCGAGCCGCCCGGGTTGCCGATCGACGTTTTCATGGCACGAGTCTGCCAGAACACCGGCGCCGCGGCATCCGCGACGCCCTCACTCGAGGAGGCCGGTGTCCTCGCCGATGTTGACGTCGAGGGGGTCGCCCAACACCCCGGTTCGTTTGTGCTCGGGTTCCGCGGCGTCCTCGTTCTCGAACACGCCCTCGTCGGCCGGCACCGTGATCTCGTCCTCCATCAGGAGGTCATCCTCCATCTGTTGCGGGTCGTTCAGCCGGTTGTCGTTCAGTCGGTCGTCGTTCTGGTCGCTCATGTGAATCAGCTCCTCAGGCTCGGATGCTCCCACGATAGTTCCGAAGCTTGAGAACCGCGTGGGCTTGACAAGCGGCCGTGCTCGGAGCCGAAATGACCCCCGAATGGGCGTCAGGCGGTAGGGTGGGCTGAGATTGCCGGAGGGATCCCTCTGGCTTCGAACCAGAACACGGGGTGCATGATGGGCGCAATTATCTATGGTGGCGGGGAGCGCCGCGTCGAACTGGACGATCGCACCCTGGCGCACGTGAAGTCGGTTGTCGTCACCAAACTCCGGCGTCAGGAGTCCTTCACGCTCTCGTGCATCGAGGGCCTCGGCGACGACAGTCACCGGAGCTCGCTCTGGATTCACCCATCGATCCCGCTCGAGTTCGAGTTCACGGATCCCGATCGACCTGAACTCAACCGGGCTTGGCTCAACGCCCTGATGGTGAGCACCAATGGCTCCGGCGACCTCTGGGTCGATCCAGAACCGGATGCGGAACCAGGGGTCACTGCGGCGTGAGTCGGCCCCGCCCGTGACGCCTAGACGTGCGGGTGCTCCCGCACGTAGGCCTCGGCCTCTTTCTCGGGCAGCACGACCATGCCCCGATCGCTGACGGCCGTCAGCTCCAAGGCCTGAACCCAGATGGGGCTGAGCTTCGGGGCGGTGTTTCCCCGAAAGTGGAACTGCAGCGGGATGGCTGGAGACAGCCAAATGCTGATCCGCCCCGATCCGCTCGACGCCGGCACGACCCAGCTCAGGTAGAACGATTCCTGACGTCGGAGTTTTGCGCCCACCGCAACCTTGACGTGGGCGAGCGTGCGGTCTTCCATCTCGTAAGAAGTCTCTGCACCGTAGATAAGTTCGCCCATTGTCACAGGATGATGCAGCGGACTAGCGAAAGCAAGTCCGACTTGCGATTGGGCGCGCCGGGTTAGAGGGCTTCGAACCGCTGGAGTGTCTGCTCCCAGCCGATGGGCGCGCGTGTGCCGCTCTCGAGTTCGCGCTTGAATCCGCGCAGGTCGGCATTGATCTGCACCCCATCGAGGAACATCAGTGGGATGTAGCTCTCCTGGGAGTCCGGCCGCTGCCATTCCAGCGCGATCATCACCCGTGTGCCCCCACCGTCAATCGGGTCGAAAGTCACCTCGCCGTCTGGCGCGCGTTCCTCCGGGCTCGCCCACGTGATCGAGCGGCCGGTGCCGTCCGGTTCGACGAGGGCGTGCGCGCTGTCCGGTGGAACGCCATTCACCCGCACCGCCCACTGCACCCGCGCCGCCGCGGTGCCGGTCTCCGTTTGTTGAGGCGCGGCACCGTTGGTGCGCTGCCAATGTGCATAGGCCTCTTCGACGGTGGCGTCGACCTCGATGACTGCTGTCACCCTGTTTCTCATCGTGCTTCTCCCAACCCCTGAGTGTGTGTGGCCGGCATCAACGAATCCTCATCTCTTGCCCCCGTTCTGCTCGACGCGGATGCCGGCCCCCTCGGCGATGTCCTTGGCCTCTTTCGCATTGGACTTGACGAACTTCTTCCTCGAGCGCAGGGGCAGCTGGATGCCCGCCTCGGCCGGGATCCCGGCCTGCAATTGGCGCGCCCGCTCGAGCTCGGCGTCGAACTCCGCCCCGAACAGGAGGGCGAGATTCGAGAGCCACACCCAGACGAGGAAGATCACCGCGCCGGCCAGTGCGCCGTAGGTGCGGTCGTAACTGGAGAAGTTCGCCACGTAGAAGGAGAATCCGGCGGTCATCACCACGATCGCGACCACTGCCACCAGGGCGCCCATGCTGATCCACCGGAACTTCGGTTGCTTGATGTTCGGGGTGGCGTAGTAGAGGAGTGCGATCGCGAGAATGATGGTGACCAGGAACAACGGCCACTTCACGATCGACCAGATCAGCACAGCCTGCTCACCCAGCCCGAGGTACTGGCTGATCGCCGCGGCCGTCGTGTCGCCGATGGCCACCAACACCGTCATCACGACGACGAGCAGCATGCCGATCAGCGTCACGACCAGCTGGATGAACTTCAGCTTGATGAAGGTGCGCCCCTCTGCCACCCCATAGACGCGGTTCATCGCGCGACTGAACGCACCGGTGTAGGCCGACGCCGACCAGATTCCGACGACAATGCTCACGATGAGTGCGGTGCCCGCGAATTGTCGAGAGCTGGCCTGGTCCAGGATCGTGTTGAGGAGCGCGACCGCGGATTCCGGCGCGACCTGCTCCGCAATCGACGTGAGCATGTCCGAGAACTTCTGCCCGTTGCCGAGCAGTCCGAGGATCGAGACGAGGGCGATCAATGCCGGGATGACGGCCAGCACGGCGTAGTAGGTGAGCGCGGCGGCAGAGTCCGGGCAATTGTCGCTGTTGAACTCGCGCACTGTCTTGCGGAGCGCGTAGCGCCAGGAGCGGGGCTCCAGGTGCCACGGCCAGGCCGGCTTGCGCGCGTCATCCGGCAGGGGCGTCTTCTGGGTGCTGCTGCTCATGCTGGTGTCGGCCATGCTGTCTCCGCGCTGCGTTCCGTAATAGAGAGGGTCCGCCCTCCTGGGGCTTCTTCAAGGCTGTCAGCGGCGCACGGGAGTGAACAGGGGGTTGACAAGTGCGCAATCGGCAACATCTTCCCGCCCACCGACCGCTGCCTCGACCGTCGCGAAGAGCCGCCCATCTAGGCGGAGTGGCGTCGGTTGTCAACCCGTTGGCGTCGGATTGGGCGCCTGCCTAGCGTGGTCTGAAGACGCGATCGAAGGGAGCACCGATGACCAACGACCAATACACGTTCGACAATCCGAAGACGCGCTACGACGCCCTCTCACCGCCCGGGCAGCATCAGCCGGAGCCCGGCCTCGATAGTCGACTCAGGCCCCGCCCCGATCTCGGTGAACAGAGTTATCGGGGAACGGGCCGGCTGACGGGCAGAAGAGCGCTCATCACGGGAGCGGATTCCGGAATCGGAGCGGCGGTCGCAATCGCGTTCGCCCGAGAGGGTGCCGATGTGGCGCTGGCGTATCTGCCCAGTGAGCAGAGCGACGCCGCGCGGATCGCGGAGCTCGTCCGCTCCGCGGGCAGAGAGGCGGTCCTCCTGCCCTGCGACATCTCCGTGAACGAGGAGTGCACCCGTCTGGTCGACGACGCAGCGAATGCGCTCGGCGGACTGGACATCCTCGTCAACAACGCCGGCAAGCAGGTCTACTGCGAGAAGCTCGAGGATCTGGCCGACGACGCATTCGACGCGACACTGCGCACGAACGTCTACGCCATGTTCTGGATCACGAAGGCCGCGCTGAAGCACCTGCCGGCAGGATCCTCCATCATCAACACCACCTCTGTTCAGGCATACAAGCCCTCGCCGATCCTCGTCGACTACGCGACGACGAAAGCGGCGATCAACGCCTTCACCAAGGCCCTCGGCGCCCAGCTTGCCGAGCGCGGCATCCGAGTGAACGCAGTGGCGCCGGGCCCGGTCTGGACAGTGCTTCAAGTCACCGACGGCCAGCCGCCAGAGAAGATCGCCGCGTTTGGTCATGACACGCCCCTCGGGCGCGCAGGCCAGCCAGCGGAAATGGCCCCGGCGTACGTGTTCTTGGCCTCCTCGGAGTCCAGCTATGTCATCGGGGAAACGCTGAACGCCAACGGCGGGATGCCAACGCCCTAAGAAGTCCGTCACCCGAACCACTGCCAGTCAACCTGGCCAACGAAAGGAACACCGTGAAAGCCTCCGCAACTCTGACCCAGAACCTCCAGTCCGTGCTCGTCGACTTGATCGAGCTGCATCTGCAGGGCAAGCAGGCGCACTGGAACATCGTCGGGACCAACTTCCGCGATCTCCACCGCCAACTCGACGAGGTGGTGCTCAGCGCGCGCGACTTCTCAGACGAAGTGGCCGAACGGATGCGTGCACTCAACGCCGAGCCCGATGGCAGGTCCAGGACCGTCGCGGCGTCGACGAGCCTGGAGGAGTTCCCGCTCGGTGAGGTCTCGACGCATGACGCCATCGACCTGATCTCCGCGCGACTGGAGGCCACCTCGCAGACGATGCGCGGGGTGCATGACGAGATCGATGAGGAGGAGCCGACGACCGCCGACATTCTGCACGCGATCATCGAGAAGCTTGAACAGTTCGCGTGGATGATCAGTGCCGAGAACCGCACACCGGGGTCGGTCAAGCAGCAGCGCCCGGCCGAACCGGGCTCGGCCCCGCGCAAGAAGAAGTCCGCTTCGGCGTCGAAGAAGTAGAGAAGGAGACGAATCGATGAGCGATCCACAGGCACCTGACACCAGCGTCAACGATCCGGCCGAGGGCGTTCCCGAGCCACCGGCGGATCCCATGACCAAGCCCAGCGTCGAGCAGCCGGAGGACCCGAAGCCCGACGAGGAGAATAAGGAGTCCATTCGGCTGGACCCCATCGGCGACGACCAACCGTAGGCCGCACACGCAAATACCGCCCCACCGAATGGTGGGGCGGTATTTGTGTGTCTCGCTAGACGTTGGAATTGCGTCCGGAGATCATGCGAATCAACCAAGCGATGATGGCGATAGCCGCCAGCACCAGACCGACCCACAACAGGAAGTTGAGTGACTGGACGAGGCCACCGGTGATCGCGAGGACCACGGCGACAACGATGACGATGATGAGAAGAATATTCATGATTACTTGTCCTCCGTCAGAGCGTCTTTTACGTTCTCGCCGGCCTGCTTCACGTTCGCCTTGGCCTGGTCGATTCGTCCCTCGTTCTTCAGGGAGTCGTTGTTGGTCGCTTTTCCGACGCTTTCTTTGACCTTGCCGACCGCTTCTTCCGCGGCGTTCTTGATCTTGTTGCTCTCGCTCATGACACACTCTTTTCTTCGCTCAAGTTTGGATTTCCTGGGCTTACACGCGGGGCTCGCGCAGGTGTCGCCGCGACCATCTCTCTCGAGACTGTGGAGTTGTCGCGCCCTGCCGGAGCTGCGTGCTCGTATTCAGAATGGCACCGGGGAGCGCCGCGAAGAAGGGGCTTGACAGGCGCGGAGCGAACCCGCTACTTTCCGCGCGTGCGCGCACAGCAGGCCGCCACAGCGGGCCCGCGCAGCGGTGTGACAGCGCTGCCGGGGCAGCGGTGCTGCGACAATGAGAGGGTGAGAATCGAACTGCTGCACATCGAGGGCTGCCCGAACACTGGGCCCGCCGGTTCTCGGCTGCGGGAGGCCGTGGCATCCGCCGGGCTCGACGGCGTCGCCGACGTGTGCCTCCGCCTGCTCGGCAACCGCGACGACGCAGCCGCCGTGTACTTCGCCGGATCGCCAACCTTCCTCGTGGACGGCGCCGACCTCTTCCCCGGTGCCGAGCGCACGAGCGACCTGGCCTGCCGGGTGTACCCGACGGATGCCGGCCTCGCCGGTGCCCCGACGGTCGAGCAACTGCGCGACGCCCTGCTCGCTGCCGCTGCACAGGGTGCCAACGGCCGCTGAAATGTCGGTGTCGCAGCGCACCTGCCCGGCCGCCGCTCACTATCTTTGACTCCATGCCCGGATACCGTGACCAGCTCTGGCGCGCGGCCGCGCCGGGGGCCAGCCGATGACGAAGTGGCTGCTGCTGGCCGGTGCGATCGTCTGCGAGGTGGCGGCATCCCTGTCGCTGCAGGCCGCCATTGATCAGCCGCTCTGGTACATCGTGGTCGTCATCGGCTACGTCACGGCATTCACGCTGCTGTTCGTGCTGCTGAGGAGTGGCGCCGCCATCGGCGTCGTCTACGGCATCTGGGGCGCCTGTGGCGTGGTGTTGACCGCGGCGCTCGCCGCGGTGCTCTTCGGCCAGACGCTGACTCCCTCGATGATCGGCGGCATCGCCCTGGTCGTGGCCGGGGTGCTCTGCGTCGAGATGGGCTCGCAGCGCGCGCACGCCCGCAAGGCGCGGGCCGACGCCCACGCGGCGGCGGGCGCCTGATGGCCTGGCTGTTCCTCGTGATCGCGATCCTCACCGAGGTCGCCGCGACGCTGTCGCTCAAACTGGCCTCCGAGGGCAGAAAGCGCTGGTTCATCCCGGTCGTCGCCGGCTACGCCACGGCGTTCAGCATGCTGGCGCTGGCACTGGGCGAGGGGATGCCGATCGGCGTCGCCTACGGCATCTGGACCGCCTGCGGTGTCGCGCTCACCGCAGTGCTCGGCCGGCTGCTCTTCAAGGACCCGCTCAGCTGGGTGATGGCGCTCGGCGTCGCCCTCATCGCCGGCGGCGTCATCCTGATCGAGTTCGGGCACTGAGTCCGGCCCGCGATGAACGACGGGCCGGACACGGCGGCGTTCGCCGCGCTGGCCGCTCTACTTCACGGTCGGGAGCGCGCTGTACGCGGTGCACTCCGACGGCGCGCAGAGTGTGGCCGAGGCGATGATCGCGCAGACCCGCTAGGCCGGGCTCGCTACACGCACTCACGCGAGAACCCCCGCAGCCGAGGGCTGCGGGGGTTCGTGTGTTGTCGCGTGTGCGTGCCTAGACGGCGAGGACTGCGGCGAGGCTCTCGCGCACGATGGCGAGGCCGGCCAACAGCTCGTCATCCGTGATGGTGAGGGCCGGAAGGAACTTCAGCACCTCGTCGCGGGCGCCGGAGGTCTCGATCACGAGCCCGCGCTCGAAGGCGGCGGCCGAGACGTTGCCGGCCAGCTCTGGGCGCTTCGTCGAGGCGATGCCGTACATCAGGCCGCGGCCGCGCACGGTGAACTCGATCGCGGAGTACTCGGCGGCGATCTTCTCCAGCTCGGCGCGGAGCAGCTCGGACTTGCGGGCGACCTCGTCCATGAACGTCGTGTCAGCCCAGTACGCGTCCAGGGCGGCGCGCGCCGTGATGAAGGCGAGGTTGTTGCCGCGGAACGTGCCGGTGTGGGCGCCCGGCTTCCAGACGTCGACCTCACGGCGCATGAGCACAATCGCCATGGGCAGGCCAGAGGCCGAGATCGACTTGGACACCGTGACGATGTCCGGCACGATGCCGGAGTCCTCGAAGCTGAAGAAGCCGCCGGTGCGGCCGACGCCGGCCTGGATGTCGTCGACGATGAGCAGGATGCCGCGCGCCTCGGTGATGGCGCGTAGGCGCTGCAGCCAGGGCGCGCTGGCGACGTTGATGCCGCCCTCGCCCTGCACGGTCTCCACGATCACGGCGGCGGGCAGGTCGAGGCCGCTGCCGGTGTCGTCGAGCATCTTCTCGAACAGGTCGAGCGTGTCGATGCCCGCGCCGAGGTAGCCGTCGTACGGCAGCCGGGTGACGTTGTCGAGCGAGGCGCCGGCGGCGTCGCGGTACTTCTTGTTGCTGGTGGCGGCGAGGGCGCCGAGGCTCAGGCCGTGGAAGCCGTTGGTGAAGGCGACGACGTTGCTGCGGCCGGTCGCCTGGCGGGCCACCTTGAGGGCGGCCTCGACGGCGTTGGCGCCGGTCGGGCCGGCGAACTGCACCTTGTAGTCGAGGCCGCGGGGCTTCAGGATCCGGGCTTCGAAGGCCTCGAGGAAGGCGCGCTTGGCGCTGGTGGCCATGTCCAGGCCGTGGATGATGCCGTCGCGCTGCAGGTACTCGATGAGCGCCTGGGTGAACAGCGGGTTGTTGTGCCCGTAGTTCAGCACGCCGGCGCCGGCGAAGAAGTCGAGGTAATCGCGGCCGTCGGCCGTGGTGAGTGTCGAGCCTCGTGCCGAATCGAAGACCACGGGGAAGGAGCGGATGTATCCGCGCACCTCCGACTCGATGCGGTCGAAAATCTCGAGGTCGCCCATATCTTCACTTCCTGTGGTTCGGTGTACTGCCTGGGGCGGATGCCGGCGCGAGCACGTTGTGGGTGCGGTGCGCCGCGTCATCCGGTAGAAGATGGCCCCGCAAGATGTGCGTGCGGGGCTGCCCGTCCAGCCTACCGAGTGCAGGCTGGACTTCCGGTGTGGCCGGAGGCCAGCCTGTCGCGCGCTCAGCTGCGGAGGCCGGGGCCGATCAGCACGCGCCACACCCAGCCGGCGGCGGTCTCCACCGAGGGGCGCGGCTCGCGGGCCAGCCAGGTCTCGATCACGGCGATGGCGGAGCCGGCGATGCCCGCCCCGACGACGTCGAGCGGCAGGCCGTCGAAGGCGGTCGAGCCCGAGGCGACGACGCCGTCGCGGGCGGCGATCTCCAGGCGCGAGCGGAGTCGGGCCGCCGCCACCGAGGAGCCGCGCTGGCCGAGCACGAGCCGGTACAGCGCGGCGTTCGTCTCGAAGTGCCGCAGGTAGGCGACGAGGTCGGACGGCGGCTCGAGGGGGAGCGGCCCGTCCAGGGTCGGCACGCTGGCCCCGGCATCCGCCTCGGCCGCGTCGAGGGCGTCGGCCAGCAGGGTGTCCTTGTCGGAGTAGTGCTGGTAGAAGCTGCTGCGGTTGACGCCGGCGCGCTCGACGATCGAGGCGATCGTGATGTCGTCGAGCGGACGCTCCTGGGCGAGCGCGAGCAGGGCCTGCTGCAGGCTCGTGCGGGTGCGCTCGACTCGGATGTCCATCGGTCCAGTGTTGCAGGGTTTAGGCGGTCTCGTGGCTACTTGGCCGACATTTGTCGGAAATCCGACAAGAGTCGGATAAGCTGCCGATGTGGAGCCGAGCTCTGATCACTCCGGTCGGGGCGGTACGAAAGGAAGCGCACATGGCAACGGAATCGACGCCGCTCACCGGCAACAGCACGATCGGCGAATGGCTCGCCCACCCCGAGGGCGGCCCGGCCGTGAAGGGCCTGCTCGCGGCATCCGGCGCGACAGAGGAGTCGCTCGCCCCCGTGCTCGGCCTGCCGCTGCAGCAGCTCGTGGCCCTGAGCCAGGGCCAGATGCCGCAGTCGGTCATCGACGACCTCGTCAAGGCCGTCAACGGGGGAGTGATCCCCGAGAGCGAGGCGGGTGGCTGGCAGGAGAAGATCACCGGCGGCCGGTTCTCTGGCAAGACCGTCGTGGTGACCGGTGCCGCCTCCGGCATCGGCCGGGCGACCGCGAGCCGCATCGCCCGCGAGGGCGGCCGCGTGATCGCCGTCGACATCTCCGCCGAGAAGCTGGACGAGCTCGTCGCCGCGCTGCCCGGCACCGAGATCGTCACCGTCGCCGGCGACATCACGAAGCAGGAGTCGGTCGACGCCATCATCGCCGCCGCCGGGGAGAAGATCGACGGCCTGGCCAACGTGGCCGGCATCAACGACGACTTCTCGCCGCTGCACGAGACCAGCGACGCCATGTGGGATCGCGTGATGGGCGTCAACGTCACGGGTGCGTTCAAGCTCTCGCGCGGCGTGCTGCCCGCGATGGTCGCGGCCGGCTCCGGCTCAATCGTCAACGTGGCCAGCGAGGCCGGCCTCCGCGGTAACGCCTCCGGCAACGCCTACACGACCTCCAAGCACGCCGTCATCGGCATGACCCGCAGCGCGGCATTCCAGTACGGCCCGCACGGCATCCGTGTGAACGCCGTCGCGCCGGGCGGCGTGGCGACCGGCATCCCGTTCCCCGCGAACGTCTCCGAGGCAGGCAGCGCACGCCTGCAGCCGTTCCAGTCGATGATCCCGTCGCTGGCCACGGCCGAGCAGCTGGCCGCCTCGATCACCTTCCTGCTCAGCGACGACGGCGTGAACATCAACGGTGCCACGCTGCCCTCCGACGGCGGCTGGTCGGTTCAGTAACACCCGCCGGGACGGGGCGGATGCCACGGCATCCGCCCCGACTCAGCGCAGCGGCAGCCGCATCAGCACACGCGGGAAGCCGTTGAGCACCGAGCCGGTGTCTGCGGCCTTCACGAATCCGGCCCGCTCGAACAGCGCCCGCGTGCCGACGTAGGCCATCGTCAGGTCGACCTTCCGGCCGCCGTTCTCGACCGGGTACCCCTCGATCGCCGGCGCCCCGTTCGCCCGTGCGAACTCGACGGCTCCGGCGAGCAACGCATGCGAGATCCCGTTGCCGCGGTGCCCCGGCCGCACTCGGACGCACCAGACCGACCAGACCGCCAGCTCGTCGACGTGCGGAATGGTGCGGGTACGGGCGAAGCCGGTGTCGGCGCGCGGGTGCACGGCCGCCCAGCCGACCACCTCCTCGCCGTCATAGGCGAGCACGCCGGGCGGCACGTCCTCCGCGCAGAGCTCGCGCACCCGCTCGCCGCGGGCCGGCCCCCGCAGAACCACGTTCTCCTTCGACGGGATGCGGTAGCTCAGACACCAGCAGACGTTCGCGTCGGCGCGCCGGAGGCCGAGCACGGCTGCGACGTCGTCGAACACGGCTGCCGGCCGCACCTCGATCACGGCCGCACCTGGCTCACGGTCGGGTGCCCTCCGCCGGCGCATGCCCGTCGAAGAGCACGACCGGCACCGGCCCGAACGGGGCAGAGCGCACGCGGATCCGGCGGCTGTCATCGGCGACGAATCCGGCGGCGGCGAGCAGCTGTGCGGTGTCCCTGTCCCAATGGCAGCCGTGGCAGAACCGGGCGGAGAACGGGGTGGCGACCCGCTGCACCGCGCGCTTCAGCGTGCCGGGCGGGGCGACGACGTGGTCGATGAACACCACCCGCCCGCCGGGCACGAGCACGCGCCGCACCTCGGCCAGGGCGGCGGCCGGGTCGTCCACCGAGCAGAGCACGTAGCTGCCGAACACCGCGTCGAGGGAGCCGTCGGGCAGCGGGATCGCCTCGCAGCGCGCGTCCAACGGCGCAGCGCCGTGCCCCCACTCCTTGGCGCGGGTGGCAAGCTCGCCGCGTCGTGCGGCATCCGGCTCGAGGCCCGCCCAGACGACATCCGGGTGCAGCGCGCCGAAGTTCTCGCCAGAGCCGGCCCCGACCTCGAGCACCCGGCCGCGCAGCCGCGCCACGAAGTCGCGCTCGAGATCGTCCAGATCGTCGTCGCTGATCGGCTGGGCCAGCGCGTCGCCGGCCGGACCGCCCGCGGCGCCCGCACCGCCGCTCATCGCCACTCTCGCTCCACGCCCCCAGCGTCTCACCGCCCGGCCCGACTGGCAACCCGCGGCGATGCCGCACGAGCAAGAGAGGTGGGGCGGGGGATTGCGCGCGCGCCCGCGCGGGAGGATTCTGGAACGACGACGCACTCCGAGCCAGGAAAGGGGCGGGCCATGTCGAAGGACAAGCCGCAGAAACACCAGAAGCTTGAGCACAAGGGCCGGGAATACACCGTCCAGAAGATCGAGTCCGGCCATTGGCAGATCACGGATGACGCCGGCGTCGTCTACGGCTCGATCGAGATGATCGCCCGCCACGGCGCCGACGAGGACCCGGTCTACAACGGCTACGAACCCGGGCAGGAGCATCTCTCGCACTTCGGCTCGGACTGGATCGGCATCACCCGCACCCTGCTCAACGAGTTCGAGGCCGCACACCCGCGCACCATCACGCACTACTAGCAGGCGCCGGAGCGTCGGCGTAGCATGACGCCCACGAGCAAGGAGGAGCAATGGCGAACCTCGTCGTGCACTTTGAGATCCACGCATCGGAGCCCCAGCGGCTCATCGACTTCTACTCGAGCCTGTTCGGCTGGACATTCACCAGGTTCGGCGAGATGGAGTACTGGTCGATCTCGACCGGCGAGGGGTCGATCGGGATGGACAGGTCGCCGGGCCTGGGCATCAACGGCGGCATGACCAAGCGGATGGGCGCGGGGCCCGAAGTCGGCGCGCCCGTGAACGGCTGCGACTTCGTCGTCGGTGTTGACGACATCGACGCCCTGTTCGCGAAGGGGATCGCACTCGGCGCGATCGAGGCGCTGCCGCTCGACGACATGCCGGGAATCGGCCGTGTTGGCTACCTGCTCGACCCCGACCACAACGTGTTCGGCATGATCTCACCTGTGCTCTCCGACGGCACCGACGTCACCATCCCGATGGGCCCCAGCTAGGGAGTGTTGCGCCCGGCCGGGCGGGCGGCGTCCAGCGCCCTGCCGGCCAAGAAGGTGGAGCCGGCAACGGCCGCCGGCATCGTGAAGACGGCCCCCAGCGGAACCATGAACAGCAGCTGGGTGGCCACGCCGAAGCCGAGCAGCTCCCAGCGGATGCCGCGGCGGAGCGCGCGTTGCCCGGCACCCGGGATGCCGCGCGCCTCGAAGGCCCGCGAGCTCAACTCGACGGCGAGCAGCCGGCCGGAGAGCACGATGCCGAGCGTCGGCGCGAGCGCAGCACCGAGCAGCGGGACGAAGCCGGCGAGCACCACGAGCAGGGCGGTGAGAACGCCCATGCCGAGGAGGGCGAGCGAGCTGCGCACGGCCCGCCAGAATCCGGCGCCGGCCTCGGGCACCTCGCCCAGTTCTTGCTCGGCCGCGCGCCAGATGCGCTCGTAGAACGGGTCGCCGACGGCGAGGGTGAGCGCCGTGAAGGTGACGGCGGCCAGGACGATCGCGCCACCGAGCAGCACGGCCCCGAGCGCGGAGGCGATGATCGTCGGCCAGGGCTCCGGCCAGGCGTCGTCGAAGGGAGTCAGCCACACCACGAGTGACGGCAGGTTGGCGCCGAGGGCGATGAGCGCGGCGAGCATCAGCGCGAACACGATCGCGGCCGGCACCAGCCCGAGCAGCATGACGCCCGGGCGGCGGCGCCAGAACCCGAATCCGCGCAGCAACAGGCCGACGCCGGAGAAGAAGTCGCTGAGCACGGGCCCAGCCTATGCGGAGCGCTCTGCGCCCTCGCCCTCGCCGGGCGCCGAATCCGCCGCGGCCCCGCTGCTGATGCTGTCGCCGTCGCCGGCAGTGCGCCGCCGCACGGCCACGCCGGCGTAGACGAGCGCCGCCCCGAGCAGCGCCCAGAGCAGCAGGCCGAGGAGCCCGGCCAGGGCCGAGCCCGCATCCCGGGTGAGGGCGGCCAGCAGCAGCTGGAGCGCCGGGGCCGTCGGCAGTGCCCCGGCGATGCCGGCGATCGCGGGGGGAACGGTGCCGCTCAGCCCGGCCGCCAACGCCACCACCGCCACCGCGGCGGCCAGCAGCCGTCCCACCGCGCCGAACGCCGCAGCGAGCCCCTGGTTGAGCACGGCGAAGACGGCGCCAATGGCCAGACAGGCGCCGGCGAAGCTGAGCCACTGCAGCGGGCTGGCGGCGACGGCGGTGAGCACGACGACGCCCACGACGACGCCCTGCGCGGCGCCGAACGCCGCCGTCAGCCCGAGCGAGCGCAGCGCGATCCCGGTGGTCGGTGCCGCGGTGAGCAGCAGGCGCGTCGGCACTGCCCGGCGGGCGATGGCCAGCACGAGGCCGCCCAGCCAGAGGGCGACCACCGCGAACAAGGGCACGGACTGGAACCCGGTCGGCAGCGCCGCCTGCTCGACGAGCACCGGGGCCGAGACCACGGCGGAGAGGGTGCTGATGTCGCTGTCGGAGTACGTCGGAATCTGGGCGACCGCCTGCTGCAGCCCGCTGGAGAGCTGCGCTGCCCCAGAGTCCACCTGCGCCGCCCCGGCCGCTACGCTCTGCGCGCCGACGGAGAGCGAGGCGGCGCCGTCGCTCAGCTGCGCCGCCCCGTCGGCCAGCTGCTCGGCGCCGCTGGCGGAGGAGTCGATGCCGTCGACGAGCGGGCCCATGCCGGCGGCCAGCTGGGCGTTGCCGGATGCCACCTGATCGGCGCCGCCGGCGAGCTGCGCCGCACCCTGGTTCGCGCTCTGCAACCGGGTGAGGGCGGCCGTTGCCCGGTCGCAGAGCACGCCGGGGGTCAGGCAGAGTTGGGCGACGGTGGCGGTGAACTGGCTGGTGGCATCCACCACCGCCGCGCTCAGCGCGTCGGCGGCCGCGGCGACCTGGGCGGCGCCGGCTGCAAGCTGGGCGGTCTGCCCGGGCAGCGGCTGCGCCGCGCTGTCCAGTTCGGACAGGCCGTCTGCGAGGGCGGCCGCGCCCGTGTCGAGCGAGCTGGCACCCGCATTCAGCTGCCCGGCGCCGCTCGCGAGCGACTGCGCCCCGCTGTCGAGTGAGCTGGCCCCGGAGGCGAGGCTGTCCGCGCCGGACGAGGCCTGCCCGATCTGCTGGTTCAACGTGTTGAACCCGGCGTACACATTGTCGAGGTACTGCTCGATGAGTTGCTGGTTGAGCGAGGCGGCCGCCGTCCGGGTGATTGCCTGGGTCAGCGCCGGGTCGAGGAACGCCGTCGCGGGGGTCGTCTGAACCTGGAGCGCGGCCTGCGTCGCCGCCGAGGCGGGGCCTCCGATCGACATCGCGGTAGCCGAGAAGGAGGACGGGATGGTGACGACCGCCGCATAGCGGCCGGAGCGGAGGCCGGCCGCGGCCTCGTCGCCGTTCGTGAGCACCCAGCTGAAGTTGTTCGGCGCGGCGCCCGCCTGGGGGACTGTGTCGGTGCCCCCGTCGGTGCCCGCGGCCTGGCCGGCGATCAGCCCGGCGGAGAACTGCCGGCCGAGCGGCACCGTGTTGCCGTTCACGGTGACCGGCTCGTCGTTGTTGACGATCGCCGCGGTCACCCGGTCCAGGTGCGTGGTCGGGGCGGCCAGCGCCCAGCTCAACACGCCTCCGATGAGCAGCGGCACGAGGAGCAGGCCGATCAGGGTGAGCCGGCCGATGCGCTCAGAGCCGGATGTCGCGGCGAGCCGGGATGGCGCGGTGGCCCCGGTGCGCGGGCGGGAGTCGCGCGCGGCCATGTCAGCCCACCAACTCGGGGGCGGTGGGCGGCGACGGCACGGCCGGCGGCGCTGCGGCGAGCCGCGCCACCTGCAGTGCGGTCCCCTCTGGCAGCATCAGACCGGCCCGCGTGCCGGCGCCCTCCGCCAGCACGATGCTGGGAAGCGGCCGGCCGTGGCGGGCGGCCCCCCACAGGCGTTCGGTCAGCAGCTGCCGAATCTGCTCCCGCGTGGCGGCCGCGAGCAAGGTGTCTGCGACGTCGATCATCACGAGTGCGGGGTCGCCGTGCAGGGCATCGCGGATCACGTCGACCGCGTCGGCAGAGCGATCCAGCCGCACATAGGCCGTGCAGGCGCGCGCGGCGGCGGCCCGGGTGGGCTGCACAAAACCGCACACCTTCAGGCGCCCGGCGAGCACCGGGGCCCGCCCGCCGAGCGCCAGCAGCAGGGCGCTCCGCTCCGCGGGAGTTCCGCCCTCGACGAGCAGCGCCCCGCCCGCGGCGAGCCGCGCGTCGAAGCCCGTTCCGGCTGGCGGCGTCTCGGCCGTGCGCACGCCCTCCGCGGCGATGGCGAGCCGGTCGCCCGGCGCTGGCCAGTCGGCGAGCGCGAACTCGGCCGCCAGCCCCTCGCCCTCAATGTCGAAGCTGGGCAGGGCGCGGTCCAGCCAGGCCGGGAACCACCAGGCGCGGTGGCCGAACAGCACGAGAACGGCGGGGATGAGCGTCATCCGCACCAGGAAGGCGTCAATCGCGACGCCGACCGCGAGGCCGAATGCGATGGGTTGGATGTTGGCCTCGCCCTCCGGCACGAACGCGGCGAAGACGGCGAACATGATGATCGCGGCGGCGGTGACGACCCGGGCCGAGGCGACGAAGCCACCGTGCACGGCCCCGCCCGGGTCGTGGCTCTGCACGTATTCCTCCCGCATCCGGCTCACCAGGAAAACCTCGTAGTCCATGGCGAGGCCGAACAGGACGCCCATCACGATGATCGGCATGAAGCTGATCACCGAGCCCAGCCCGGCCACGTTCAGCGGCTCGGCGAGGAAGCCGTCGATGAAGACGAGCGCGGTGAGCCCGAACGCGGCGCCGATGGAGAGGGCGTAGCCGAGCGCGGCCGTGACGGGGACGACGATCGAGCGGAACACCATGGCCAGCAGCACGAGCGAGAGGCCGACGACGAGCAGGCCGAACGGCAGCAGGGCGCCGGCCAGGCGGGCGGAGATGTCGATGCCCGCTGCGGTGTACCCGGTGACGGAGAGGGAGACGCCGTACTCCTGCTCGAACTGCGCGTGCATCGAGCGCAGCGTGGCGACCAGCTCGGCCGTCGCCTCCGAGTCGGGGGCGCCGTCCGGGATCACCTGCACGATGCCCGTGTCGCCCGCCTCGTTGGGGGTCGACAGCGGCACGGATGCCACCCCGGGCACGGCCGCGATCTCGGCGCCCAGATTGTCCATCAGCCCGACGGGGTCGGTGCTCTGGATGACGGAGCCGGTGACGATCAGCGGGCCGTTGAAGCCCGGCCCGAAGTGTTCGGCCACGAGGTCGTAGGTCACGCGGCCCGGTGTGCCCTCGTCCAGCGAGCCGGCGTCGGGCAGCGCCAGCCGCAGCGAGAGGGCCGGCACCGCGGCGAGGCCGAGCAGCACCACAACGGCGACCACGGTGACGAGGGGCCAGCGGGTGACCGCGCGCGCCCACGCCGGGAAGAAGCGGCCGGGCCGCTCCGCCGCGTCGGCCGGAACGTCTGTAGGAACCTCGGCCGGAACGTCGGCAGGCGCGTCGGCAGTCGCTTCACCGGGCGCCTCGGGCGCCGCGACCGCGGGCCGGTACCGTTTGGCGACGACGCGCCACCTCGCGAAGCCGAGCAGCGCCGGCGTCAGGGTGACTGAGATCAGCACCGCGATCGCGACGGCCAGCGCGGCGGCGACGCCCATGATGCTGAGGAACGGGATGCCGGCGACGGCCAGCCCGAGCAGCGCGATGATCACGGTGATCGCCGCGAACACCACGGCCGAGCCCGAGGTGGCGACGGCGCGCGCCGCCGACTCCTCCGGCTCGAGGCCATGGCGCAGCTGGTCCTGGTGCCGGGAGATGATGAACAGGGCGTAGTCGATGCCGACGGCCAGGCCCAGCATGAGGGCGAGCAGCGGCGTCGTCGACGTGATCGTGAGCACGCTCGTCGCGGCGAGCACGATGGCCAGGGACGCACCGACCCCGAGCAGCGCGGTGATGAGCGGCAGGCCGGCCGCCACGAGCGATCCGAAGGTCAGGAACAGCACCACGAAGGCGACGGCGATGCCGAGCAGCTCGGTGATGCTGATGCCGGCCGGGCTCTGCGCGAACAGCTGGCCGCCGACGGCGACCTCGGAGCCGGGCGGCAGCGCCGCCTGCAGGGCGACGCCCGCCGCCTGCAGCGCGTCGGCCGTCGTCGGCAGCACGGCGGTCGTCGCCACGGAGAGCTGGATCGGCACGATCACCGCCGAGGAGTCGGCGCTGATGTTCGCCGTCGACGACGAGCCGTAGGGCACGGTGGCCGAGGACACCTGCGGGAGCGCGGCGATCGCGGCCGCGGCGTCTGTGACGGCCGCCTCGAACCCGGCATCGGTGACGCTGCCGCCGTCCGGTGCGACCGCGATGAGCTGGGCGGAGCTGCCGCTCACCTGGGGGAAGGTGCGGGCGAGCGCGTCGAGGGCTTCCTGCGATTCGGTGCCCGGGATGCTGTAGGTGTTGTCGGTGCCCTGGCCGAGCAGCCCGGCCCCGGCGAACAGCACCGCCAGCGCCACCAGCCAGAGCACGAGCACCCTCCGGCGCATGCGGAACGCCCAACGGCCAAGGGCGTAGAGGGCAGCAGACATGGCGACCGTTTCGGGTAGCAGTCTCGGGGGATTCTCCGGCGGGCTGGTGTCGGACAGGCTACAACTGCTCCGGGCCTCCGGCAAGGGATGCGGCCGGCGGCCGGGCACCCTCCTCCGCTGGGCAACAATGGATGCATGACGACTCAGCTGAATGACACCGCACTGCACTTCGTGGGCGAGCGCCACATGGGGATCCTCTCGACGCTCGACCGGCGCGGCGGCATCCACTCGGTGCCCGTCGGCTTCACGCTGGAGGGCGGCGTTGTGCGCATCATCACCTCGGATGCCACGCAGAAGGTGCGCAACATCGAGCGCGGCGAGACGGCCACCGTCGCGCAGGTGCACGAGGGGCGATGGATCTCGTTCGCCGGCCCGGCCACCATCAATCGCGATGCGGATGCCGTCGCCCACGCGGTCGAGCTCTACGCCGGCCGCTACCGCCAGCCGCGGGTGAACCCGATCCGCGTCGTCATCGAAATCGCCGCCGCGCGCGTCCTGGGTTCAGCCGACCTGTTCGAGACCCGCGAGCATTCCGCGGCCTGACGGCGCGCTGCCCCACGAGGCCGCTCGAACATGGCCAGAATGGAGCGATGGACACTGTTCTTGACCAACTCTCCCGGACGGTCACCGCTGCGAAGACGCTCGAGGACCTGGCCCGGCCGATGCTCGAGATGCTCGAGGTGGCCACCGGTCTCGAGTCGACCTACCTGACCACGGTCGATCTGGAGGCGGGGGTGCAGAGCATCCTGTTCGCCCGCAACGTCCGCGAGATGCAGATCCCGGAGGGGCTCAGCGTCCCGTGGGCAGACACACTCTGCAAGCGGGCGCTGGACGAGGACAGCTTCTACACCTCGGACGTGCCCACGCGGTGGGGCGACTCCGAGGCCGCCGCGGCGCTCAACATCCACACCTATGTGAGCACGCCGATCGTGACGGAGAGCGGCGGTCTCTATGGAACGCTCTGCGCCGCGAGCGCGATCTCGCAGCCGCTACAGGCGCACTCGCAGACGATGTTGGAGCTGTTCGCGAAGATGCTCGCCCAGCAGGTCGAGCGGGAGCTGCTGTTCCAGCGACTGCAGCAGGCCAACAGCGAGCTGGCCTCGCACGCGTCGACGGACGCGCTCACCGGCCTGCCCAATCGGCGGCAGCTGCTCGACGAGCTGCGCCGCATGCTCGCCCGCGGCTCCCGCGATGAGCGGGACGTGATCGTCGCCTTCATCGACCTCGACGGGTTCAAGGCCGTCAACGACGCCTACGGCCACGATGTCGGCGACGAGTTCCTCTCCAACGTCGCACGCCAGCTCGGCTCTGCCCTGCGGGAGGGCGACCTGCTGGCCCGGCTCGGCGGCGACGAGTTCGTCGTGATCGGGGCCGGACCGGCGTCCGGCGATGCGCAGGCCGCAGCGGATGCCGCTGAGGCGCTCCGCACGCGCCTGGCCGACTGCACGACGGCGCGCATCGAGCTGGGCATCGGCCCCGTCGATTTTGCGGGGGCCAGCGTCGGCGTTGTCGTCGTCGACCCGCTCAGCACAACCGCCGAGGCCGCCCTGCGGCAGGCGGACGAGGCGATGTACGCCCTCAAGCGCTCGCGCCGGGCTCAGCGCCTTACCCTGCCAGAGCCCTAGCCCAGCCAGCGAGCAGACCCAGCCCGTGACCAGCTAGACGCCGGAGACGGCGTGCAGCCGCCCGGATGCCACCGCCTCCTCGAACGCGGCGAAGTCGCGCTCGTTCTGCTCGGCGTAGCGAGCGGCGAAGTCGGCGATCGCCTTGTCGAACACATCGGCAGAGCCCAGATACGCGGCGATGGCGACCCGGTCGCCGGCGCGGGCGTGCGCCCGGGCCAGCGTCTCCCCGCAGAGGCGGGCGTAGAGCAGGGCGCCCGTCGCATCCATGTTCTCGACATCCGCCGAGCCTTTCCAGTCGTGCAGCTGGCGCACGTAGAAGTCGCGCTCAGTGCCGTCGAATCCGGGCACCCGCTGCCAGCCGAGGAAGATGTCGCTGGCGCTCTGCATGATGCGCTGGCCGCGCACGACCCGCTCGCCGTGGTGGGAGTACTCGCTGGCGGGCAGGAAACGCTCCAGCACCGAGGCCTGCGCCTCCTTCGCCTGCAACAGCAGAGGGTCGCCGTCGTCGCGCCCACGCAACAGCAGAATCCAGGCCCGCGTGCCGACACTGCCGACGCCGACGACCTTGCGGGCCATGTGCAGGTACTCGAACTCGCGCAGCGGGTGGTTCTGGTGGGCGAGCGTGCCCTGGTACTCGGCGAGCACCGCCTGCATCTGCTCCACCTCGTCCGCGTGGCTCCGCCCCGCCGGGGCGAGGTCATCGACCGGCACGATCAGTGGGGGAGCCGGCAGGATGCGCAGCTCGCCGTCGACGACCCCGACGAGCTTCGCGAACACGCTCAGGCTGTCGCGAGTCAGCGCCTTGGTGAGCACCGCCGTGGTCCGTTTCACCTGCCTGCTGCCCGCCCGGTCCTCCTCCTGCTCGTGCTTCAGCCAGCGCAGCGCGTCGTCGGCGCTCAGCCGGTCATACCAGGACCGCAACACCGGCGAGGCTGCGGCCTTCCGCATCCGCTCGCGGTACGCCCGCACCAGGGCCAGCACGGTGTCCCGCCTCTCGGCGCCACTGAAGCCGCGGTGCCGGCCGGCGACCTCGAAGCTCGCCGCGAGGCGCTTGACGTCCCACTCCCACGGGCCGGGCAGTGTCTCGTCGAAGTCGTTCATGTCGAAGATCAGGGTGCGCTCCGGGGTGCCGAAGACACCGAAATTCGACAGATGCGCGTCGCCGCAGAGCTGCACGATGATGCCGGAATCCGGCGAGCCGGCCAGGTCGGAGGCCATGATCAGCGCCGCCCCGCGGTAGAAGGTGAACGGCGAGACCGCCATGCGCCCGTAGCGGATGGGCACCAGCTCCGGCGCCCTGTTGAGCGCCTGCTCCTCGAGCAGCGCGACTGGGTCTGGCCGGCCGGCGCCGGGTGCCCAGTCGGCGTGCGCGGAGCGCGGCGTGCGGCGCCGGGCCTCCCGACCGGCCTCCTGCCGGCGCTGGAAGGCCGGGGAGAGTGTGCCGCCGTTCTCTGTCATCGTCAGACCTCGCCCGCGCTCAGTACCCGCCCATGGCCTTCGCCTTGAGCGCGTCGAACTCACCCGGCGTGATCGTGCCGGCATCCATCAGTTCCTTCGCCTGGGCGATGTCGGCCGCTGGGGTGCGAGAGGGCTCCGGCTTGGAGTAGTCCTCTGCCACGGGCGCGTCGGCGTAGCGGGCGCGGGCGGAGCGCTCGTTCATCGACGCACCCCGGGTGATCAGGTAGATGAGGGCGGTGACGAACGGCACGAAGATCAGGCAGATGATCCAGAGTGCCTTCCACCACCCGTTCAACTCGTGGTCGCGGAACAGGTCGGCGAGGACCCAGAACAGCAGCACCAGGTAGCAGACGAAAACCCAGGTCCAGAAGAAGAATCCGACGATTCCCCAGAAGTCCATATCCGTGGCCTTTCTCTCGAGGCACACCCGCTCGGCCGCGCCGGTGCCAGACACTATAGGCCCGTGCGATTGTGCCGCGCCTCCCTCAAACTCCATGAGAAATCAGGCCCGGGTCGGGAGTATTGCGCTGCCTCGCACCGAGGTCGATACTGAGCTTGCGGCATCCGGACCTGCCCGCGCCGCGTGAGGGAGCCGCACGCGCATGAAGAAATGGACCGTCGTTCTCATCCTCGGCAGCGCACAGTTCGTGATGGTGCTGGACGGCACGGTGATGAACGTGTCGATCTCCACGGTCGTCGCCGACCTGGACACCACCGTCACGGCCATGCAGGCGGCGATCACCTTCTACACGCTGACGATGGCCGCCGTCATGCTGCTGGGCGCGAAGCTCGGCGACGTCTGGGGGCGCCGGCGTGCCTTCGTGATCGGCTCGATCGTCTACGCGATCGGCTCGCTGACGACCGCGCTCAGCCCCAACATCGCGACGCTCTTCATCGGCTGGTCGATCATCGAGGGCCTCGGCGCGGTGCTCGTGATCCCGGCCATCGCCGCGCTCATCGCCGACAACTACACCGGCTCAGACCGGATCACCGCCTATGCGACGATCGGCGCCGTCTCGGGCGCCGCCGTGGCCGCCGGCCCGCTCATCGGCGGGTTTGTGACGACCTACTTCAGCTGGCGCTACGTGTTCGTCGCCGAGGTCGTGATCATGGCCATCGTCGTGCTGTTCTCCCGACGGGTCACCGATTCGACGCCGCCGCGGAAGGTGCACATCGACGCGCTGAGCGTTCTGCTCTCGGCATTCGGCCTGATCGGCGTCGTGTTCGGCATGCTGCAGAGCAAGACCTGGGGCTGGGTGACGCCGCTGCACTCGCCGGTGATCGGCGGCGTGGAGATCGCGCCGCTCGGCATCTCGCTCACCGCGTGGTTCATCCTCGCCGGCGCCGTGCTTCTCTACTACTTCGTGCGCAGGCAGAAGATGCTCGTCGCGCAGGGGCTGCCCCCGCTCGTGCACGTGGACATGTTCAGCATCGTCCGGCTGCGGAGCGGCCTGAGCGTGCTCGGCGCGCAGTACGCGATCACCGCCGGGCTCTTCTTCATGGTTCCCGTCTACCTGCAGATGACGCTGGGGCTGGATGCGTTGCAGACCGGCATCAAGATCTTCCCGCTGTCGATCGCGCTGATCTTGTTCTCGATCATCGGCACCCGGCTCTCTGCCCGCTGGTCGCCGCGGCGGATCGTGCGCTGGGGGCAGGCGATCCTGGTTGTGAGCGCTTTCGTTCTGCTGGGCTCGCTCGACATCGACCTGAAGAGCTGGGTGTTCGCGATCGGCATGTTCTCGGCCGGCGCCGGCCTTGGACTGCTCGCCTCCCAGCTCGGAAACGTGAACATGTCGGCCGTCAGCGGCAGCGAGTCCAGTGAGGTCGGCGGGCTGCAGGGCGTGTTCCAGAACCTCGGCTCCTCGCTCGGCACCGCCCTGATCGGCTCGGTGCTGATCGGGGCGCTCGCCACCTCGTTCGCCTCCGGCGTCGCCGACAGCACGCTGCCGGCCGATGTGCGCACCACGGTCACCGAGCTCACCGAGGGCGGCGTCGCCATCGTCCCCGCCTCGAGCGTCGCGGGCATCGCCGAGAATGCCGGGCTCAGCCCGGCCGACGCCGACACCCTGACCTCGATCTACAGCGAGTCGCAGATCGGCTCGCTGCGCACCTCCTTCTTCGCCCTCATCGCCATTGCCGCCTTCTCGCTGCTGTTTGCCCGCGGCATCCCGAATGAGGTGGCCGGGGAGCCCCGGGGCGGGCGGGAGAAGCCGGCCCGGCCCGCGCGGCCCCCGCGACGCGCACGGGGCGGCGGCGCATGAGCGCCGAACCGCCCGGCCCGGCCAACGGCCCAGAGAGCGACGCCGCGGCGCGGGAGGCCGCGGGCACGGTGCTGGTGCGCGTGCGCTCCGGGCTCATCACCGAGGAGTCGGTCTACGGAATCGTGCTCGTCAGTGGCATGATCGTCGTCGCCGGCGGCTACGGGGCGACGTCGTGGGAGACGTTCCTCGGCGTGATCGGCACGGTGGTCGTCTTCTGGGCCGCGCACGTCTACGCCGGGACGGTCGCGGGCCACGGGGTGCTCGAGGGGGATGAGACAACCCTGGCCGGGGCATTCCACCGCGCCGTCGGCCGCTCGCTCGGATTCCTGCTGGCGGCGCTGCTGCCCTGCTTTGTGCTGCTGCTCGGCGCGCTCAAGGCGATCGACGACTCGGTCGCGATGTGGACAGCACTCTGGCTCGGCGTCGTCGTGCTCGGCGTGCTCGGGTTCAGCGCGTTCACCGTGCGCGGCAGCTCCTGGCCCGTCCGCATCGCCGGGGCGCTCGGCACCGCGGCGTTCGGGTTCGCCATGATCGCGCTCAAGGCCATCATCCACTAGCCCCGCCGGCGTGCCGACGGCATTTCATCGAGGAGGACGACATGACCCAGTCGACATCGATCGTGCGCGTGTTCCGGCATCCGGCGGAGAGCAGGGAGTCGGTGGAATCCGTCGCGCTCATGGTGGGCGGAGCCGGCTTCGTGCTCGGCGCGCTCATCGCGACCCTGTTCTTCTGGGGCGGCGCCGTGCCGATCGCCGGCCCCGGCTCACTCGGCCAGCTGGTGGCGGTCTGTTCCGCGATCGTCGCGCTCGCCGTGGTGGTGTGGGCGCGGATGCTGGTGCGCCCGCGCCGCGCCGTGGCGGAGTCCGAACCGCGCTTGCGCTGGTTCGACACCGCCGCGATCGCGCTGACCTACGCCATGATCGCGCTGCTCGGCTGGGTCGGCGTTGCCGCGGTTCTGGCCGAGAGCTTCGTCGATGCCGTCGTCTTCCCCTTCTCCGCCGCGCTGCTGGCCGGTGTCGGGGTGGCCCTGACCGCCTACGTGGTCTTCCTCTCGGCGGTGCACCTCACCCCCATCCATCTCTCACTCGTTCTGGCGCTGTTCCTCGTGGTGGGGATGCTGACCAGCATGCTGAGCGCCGCCGACCCGCACTGGTGGCAGAAGAACTTGAGCTCGCTCGGCATGACGGACGACCTCTCGGCGCGCGCGTTCAACCTCACCCTGATCATCGCCGGTGCCCTCGTGACGACGATCGCGAACTTCGCGACCGCGTCGCTGCCCGCCGGCACGGACGAGGAGCGCCGCCACCGCCGTTTCGTGCGCGTGGCCCTCATGCTGATTGGGGTCCTGCTGGCCTGCGTCGGCATCTTCCCCGTGGATGAGTCCCTGCAGCTGCACAACCTCTCGGCGACCGGGATGGCCATCGTCTACGTCACTCTCGTGCTGCGGCTGCGCACGCTGATCCCGGGCACGCCTCGGGTGTTCCTGCTCGTCGGCTACGTCTTCGTCGGCGTGATCGTGCTGCTCGCCGTGCTCTTCATCACGGGCTACTACAACCTCACCGCCGTTGAGCTGGTGCTGGCGGTGCTCGTGTTCAGCTGGCTCATCGTGTTCATGCGCAACCAGGGGCTGACCCCGCAGCAGCCGCCCCCGGCCGGCGCGGCCAGCGCGGCACCCTCGACGACGGGCGTCGTCTGACGGCGTCCGTCGTCGTGGGCGGTGCGGCGCAGGGGTCGCGGCCGGGCTAGGGCACGACGATGTTGAACGCCGGGTCGCCAGAATCCAGCACGCCCAGCAGCGCAGGGAGCACCGAGGCGTCGCCGCTCAGCTCCAGGCCGGGGGAGTCGAGGTCGCCGGCCAGCACCGCGATCATCCGCTGCTTGCTCAGGGCGAGCGCGGCCGGCGCCGCCTGATCCGGCTCGATCTTCCGGTTGATCAGCACGCCGTTGCGCAGGGTGAGCGCGTAGGTGGCGTCCAGGTCGGTGAACGTCACGTCGAGGCGCAGGTCGAGGTGCCACGCCTTCGGCCCGTCCACCGAGATCGCCAGGGCGTCGAAGATCTGCTCCGGGCTGAGCTGGGCGATGAGTGCGGGAGCCGAGGTGACTGTCGGGGTGCCGAAGTTGCCCTCCCGCAGCTCGGTCGCGCCGGAGAGGAAGAAGTTGCGCCAGGTGCCGTTCTCCGCGCCGTAGCCCAGCTGCTCGAGGGTGTCTGCGTACAGTGCGCGGGCGGCGGCGTGGCCGGCATCCGTGAACACGGCATGGTCGAGCAGGGTGGCCGCCCACCGGAAGTCGCCCTCGTCGAACGCCGTCTGCGCGAGTTCGACGACGCGGTCGATGCCGCCCAGCGCGGCCACATAGCGCACCGCCTCGGCCTCGGGCGGGTGCGGCCAGAGCCGCGCCGGGTTGCCGTCGAACCAGCCCATGTAGCGCTGGTAGATGGCCTTGACGTTGTGGTTGATCGAGCCGTAGTAGCCGCGGGCGCTCCAGGCCGTCTCCAGTGCGGGCGGCAGGGGGAACTCCTCTGCGATCTCCGCGCCCGTCAGGCCCCGGTTCAGCAGGCGCAGGGTCTGGTCGTGCAGGTAGGCGTAGAGGTCGCGCTGGGTGGAGAGGAACTCGACCACGTTGTCGGTGCCCCACGTCGGCCAGTGGTGAGAGCTGAAGGCGACGTCGCTGCGCGAGCCGAAGGTGTCGATGGCCTCGGTGAGGTAGTGCGACCAGACATTGGGATCGCGCACCAGCGCCCCGCGCAGGGTGAGCAGGTTGTGCAGGGTGTGGGTGGCGTTCTCCGCCATGCACAGCGCTCGGAAGGCCGGGAAGTAGAAGTGCATCTCGGTGGGCGCCTCGGTGCCCGGCGCCATCTGGAACTCGATCTGCAAGCCGTCAACGGTGTGCGTCTCGCCGGTGGCCCGCACCTCGAGGGTCGGCACGATCAGCCCCACCTCGCCGCTGGAGGTCGTCTGGCCGAGCCCCGCGCCGATGGCGCCGGCCGGCCCGCGCTCCAGCACGGCCCCGTACATGTACCCGGCGCGCCTGGCCATGGCCGTGCCGGCGTAGACGTTCTCCGCGACGGCGTGCTCGACCAGTCCCTCCGGGGCGATCACCTGCACGCGGCCGGCGTCGACATCGGCCTGGGTGGTCACGCCGAAGACCCCGCCGAAGTGGTCGACGTGGCTGTGCGTGTAAATGACGGCGCTGACCGGGCGCTCGCCGCGGTTGGCCCGATAGAGGGCGAGGGCGGCGGCTGCCGTCTCCGTCGAGATCAGCGGGTCGATCACGATCACGCCGCGCTCGCCCTCGACGATGGTCATGTTGGAGAGGTCGAGGCCGCGCACCTGGTAGATGCCGGGCACCACCTCGAACAGGCCCTGCTTGGACGTCAACCGCGACTGCCGCCACAGGCTCGGGTTCGCCGTGGCCGGCGCCTCGCCGGTCAGGAAGGAGTAGCTGTCGCCATCCCAGACCACCCGGCCGTCTGCGTCGTGCACGACCCCCGGGTCCAGGGCTGCGATGAATCCCCGGTCGGCGGCGTCGAAGTCGCGGGTGTCCGAGAACGGCAGGCTTTCCCTGAGCTGCGCGTTCGCCTGTTCGATCGTTGCGGTGACTGCCCGATGTTCCATGGTGTGCCCTCCCTCGAAGTAAGCGGCGCCCGCCACAGAACGAGGGGCGTCGCGGGAACTCGAGCGAAGGTGCGGCTGGAGCTCCGCAAATCCCTCGCAGTCTAGGGGCGCGCGCGTTCGCCGAACAAGGGTGCGCGGGGCGGGGCAGCGTGCTGCCTGGTCGCCCCGGCGCGCTGGCCGAGCACGATTCCGGTGAGGGTGATCAGGATGCCGAGCACCTGCTGCGGGCTGAACACCTCGCCGGCCAGCGCCACACCCAGCAGCACGCCGGTGACCGGGTTGAGCAGCCCGATGAGCCCGACCGTGCCCGCGCCGAGGTGCGCCAGCCCGGTGAACCAGACCACGTAGGCGAGCGCGGTCGCGATCAGCGACACGTAGCCGAATCCGAGCAGGGCCGTGCCGTCGAGCACGGGCGGCGCCCCCTCCACGAGCAGCGCGAGCGGAACGAGGGTGAGCCCGCCGGCGAGGAGCTGCCAGGAGGTGAGCGAGAGCACGTCGACGCCGGCGCCCCAGCGCTTGGTGAGGACGAAGCCGAGGGAGGAGAGCGCCATGGCGCTCAGCGAGGCAAGAACGCCGGCCAGGTTGATCGTCGTCGCGCCGGTGAAGAGCATGGTGCAGACACCGATGATGCCGAGCCCGGCACCGATCAGCGGCATCCGCTGCGGCCGTTCGGCGATCAACGGCCAGGCGAGCAGCATCATCATGAGCGGACCGGTGGCCATGATCGTCGCGGCGATGCTCGTGGGCAGCAGCTGTGCGGCGACGTAGACGAGAGCGAAGAAGGCGCCCATGTTGAGGGTGCCGAGCACGAGCGACTTCCACCACCAGGAGCCGCGGGGCAGGCGGCGGCGGAGTGCGAGCAACACCAGCCCGGCGGGGAGTGCCCGGATCGCCGCGCCCCAGAGCGGGGAGTCGGCGGGCAAGAACTGGTGGGTGACGTAGTACGTCGTGCCCCACGCGATCGGTGCGATTGCGGTGAGGAGCACGAAGCGCCATTTAGCTTCCATGGAAGCTATAATAGCTGCCAGGGAAGATAATATGGCGGTATGGAAGCAGATTCCCCGGAGAGGCTCGACCGCGTCGCGCAGATTCAGCAGGAGTGGCGCCGGGAGCGGCCGGAGCTGGACCCCTCGCCGATGGGGGTGATCGGCCGTATCCATCGGCTGGGCGCGTACCTGAGTGAAGAGATCGTTGCTGTGTACAAGCGGCACGGCCTCGGCGAGGGGGAGTTCGACGTGCTCGCGGCGCTGCGCCGGGCCGGTGCCCCCTTCGAACGGGCGCCGGGGGAGCTGGCACAGCACACCATGGTCACCACCGGGGCGATGAGCAAACGGATCGACCGGCTCGAGGAGCGTGGGCTCGTCAGCCGCCGGGTGAGCGCGGTCGACGGTCGGGCGCGGGTCATTGCCCTCACCGAGGCCGGGCGCGAGCTCCTCGACCGCGCGGTCACCGAGCACCTGGCGAACGAGCGGCGGCTGCTGGATGTGCTGAGCCCGGAGGACGTGGCGGCGCTCGACGCGGTGCTCACGCGCTGGGCGCTCGCCGTCGAGAACGGCTGAGCGGCGGCATCCGCCGGGCAGCGCCCCGCCCGCAGCTGGCCCGGGTCTTTCTCGCGGCCGGTCTGGAATAAGCTTGAGGGCATGTCTAAGGTGCTCAGCTCTCTTCCTGTCGGCGAACGCGTCGGCATCGCCTTCTCCGGCGGCCTCGATACCTCCGTCGCCGTCGCCTGGATGCGTGAGAAGGGCGCGGTGCCCTGCACCTACACCGCCGACATCGGCCAGCCGGACGAGCCCGACATCGAGGCCGTTCCCGGTCGTGCCCTCGAGTACGGCGCCGAGATCGCCCGCATCGTCGACGCCAAGTCGGCCCTCGTCGAGGAGGGCCTCGTCGCCCTGGCCTGCGGCGCGTTCCACATTCGCTCCGGCGGCAAGACCTACTTCAACACCACGCCGCTCGGCCGCGCCGTCACCGGCACCATGCTGGTGCGCGCCATGAAGGAGGACGGCGTCGACATCTGGGGCGACGGCTCCACCTACAAGGGCAACGACATCGAGCGCTTCTACCGCTACGGCCTGCTCGCCAACCCGCGCCTGCGCATCTACAAGCCCTGGCTCGACAGCTCCTTCGTGCAGGAGCTCGGCGGCCGCACCGAGATGAGCGAGTGGCTCGTCGCGCGCGGCTACCCGTACCGCGACTCGGCCGAGAAGGCCTACTCCACCGACGCCAACATCTGGGGCGCCACCCACGAGGCCAAGCTGCTCGAGGAGCTCTCCAGCGGCATCGAGCTGGTCACCCCGATCATGGGCGTCGCCGCCTGGCGCGATGACGTCGAGGTCGCCACCGAGGTCGTCTCCGTGCGCTTCGAGGCCGGCCGCCCCGTCGCCATCAACGGCGTCGAGTTCGCCGACCCCGTCGCCCTCGTGCTCGAGGCGAACAAGATCGGTGGCCGCCACGGCCTCGGCATGTCCGACCAGATCGAGAACCGCATCATCGAGGCGAAGAGCCGCGGCATCTACGAGGCCCCGGGCATGGCGCTGCTGCACATCACCTACGAGCGCCTGCTGAACGCCATCCACAACGAGGACACGGTCGCCAACTACCACAACGAGGGCCGCCGTCTCGGCCGCCTGATGTACGAGGGCCGCTGGCTCGACCCGCAGTCGCTCATGGTGCGCGAGTCCATCCAGAAGTGGGTCGGCTCGGCCGTCACCGGCGAGGTCACCGTCAAGCTGCGCCGCGGCGACGACTGGACGATCCTCGACACCACCGGACCGCACCTCAGCTACCACCCGGACAAGCTCTCCATGGAGCGCGTCGGCGACTCGGCCTTCGGCCCGGACGACCGCATCGGCCAGCTGACCATGCGCAACCTCGACATCGCCGACTCCCGTTCGCGCCTCGAGCAGTACGCGGCAGCCGGCATCATCGGCGGCGCGACCGCAGAGCTGGTCGGCCAGCTCGAGTCCGGTGCGGCGAACGAGATCCTCGAGGGTTCCAGCGACTCGGATGCCGAGAGCGACGCCGTCGACCGCGCCTCCGAGGGTGCTGCCTTCGACTCCGGCACCGACTAGTCGCTTCAGAGACACCGCCTGTGAGGGGCCGGCTCCGTTGGGAGCCGGCCCCTCCTGCGTTTCCGGGCGGGACTCTTCCACCCCGTCGGGAGGCCGTTTCGGCGGATCCGCTCAGGGCTTCGGGGGCTGCGCTGCTCCTTCGTCGCGGCGCGGCCCCCTCCAGCCGACGTGCGGAGGGGGCCGCCACCACCGTTGGTCGAGTAGGCGCGCCAGCGCCGTATCGAGACCCGGCGACCCGACAGTGCCAACCGGCCCTCGCTCTCCTCCGCCCGTCCCCACGTCGGCTGAGCGCCCTTCCCCACGTCGGCTGAGCAGGAACGAGCGAAGCCCCGGAGCCAACCCGCGACGATCACCCCGCGCCGGCCTCCGATGGCGCCGGCAGGCTCAACCAGCGGGAAAGCGCCGCCGGATCCGCCAAGCGCTTTCCCCGAAGCTCCGCCGTTCTGACCGTCGAACCACTGCGCCTGAGACCCCCGCCCACGACCCCGCGGCTGGGCGCGCGGTCCGAGTATCTCCGACGGCCCTGTGCAGGCGAGGCGTGCGGGGTTAGCCTCGAAGAAGCGCACCGGTCGGGTACTGCCCCCACGAGCAGCGCACTCTCCGGCCGGGCGGCAACCGAGAGGAAGCACGCCATGACCGACACTTTGGAGCGCGGGACGCGGAAGAGCTCGCGCACGCAGACGGAAACCGAGGTTTTCACCGCGTCGAAGAAGCTCAGCGATGCCCTGCAGCAGGTGCTCGTCGAACTGCTCGAGCTGCAGCTGCAAGGCAAGCAAGCCCACTGGAACGTCATCGGGCACAACTTCCGCGACCTGCACCTGCAACTCGACGAGATCATCAAGGCGGCCCGCGGCTTCTCCGATGTCGTGGCCGAGCGGATGCGCGCCCTGCACGCCGTGCCGGACGGGCGCAGCGACACGATCGCGGCGACGACGACGATGCCGGCCTACCCGGCGGGGGAGACCGACACCGCCGAGACCGTCGACCTGATCACGGCGCGGCTGCACACGGTGGCCGGCACGGCCCGTGCCGTGCACGACGTGGTGGATGCCGCCGACCCGACGAGCGCCGACATCCTGCACGCCATCATCGAGAAGATCGAGCAGTACGCCTGGATGGTCGGCGCCGAGAACCGCACCCCCTAGCCCGCGACCCCGTCACCGGTACTGCACATATGGTCATTTTCGGGGCGCGAAACAGCCCCGGAAATGACCATATGTGCAGTACCGGCTGTGTCTCAGAGGGTGTCGAGCACGGCCTCGATGTCGCTGAAGTCGAGGCCGGTCGCGTTCGCGAGGTGGCCGTCCAGCAGGGCGTTCAGCTGGCTGGCATCCGCCCGGTGCAACGGCACGCTGACGCCGCGCAGGCAGTCGTCGCAGTTGCATCCGGCGGGATCAATTGTCGAGACGATTTCGTTGCTGTCGATCGCGGTCATGAGGCCCCCTCTCATCGGTCCAGCGAGCTTAGCCGCGCCGGGGTGCCCCGCAAATGGGGGATGTCCCGGATCGCACCCTGAGTCGCCGCAGGAAGGATGCTGCGAAGCCTCTGCAAAACAGCACTGCCGAGGCTTGGTATTCTTGACGAAACCGCGACCAGGCAGGGGAGATTGATGATCTTCTCTCTTGTGGCGGTCGGAATCCTGGCCATCGCCACCCCCCTGCTGACGCGGTGGCTGAAGGCGCGCGTGTTCTGGCTGATCGCCCTCGCCCCCGCGGCGCTGTTCGGGGTCACCCTTGCCCAGGCACCCGGTGTCCTGGACGGCACACCGGTCACCGAGACATTCCCATGGATTCCCCAGCTTGGCATTGAGCTCAGCTTCCGGATGGATCCGCTCGCGCTGCTGCTCGCCCTGATCGTCACCGGCGTCGGTGCGCTCGTGCTCGCCTACTGCGCCCGGTACTTCAGCGACGACGAGCCCGGCCTCGGGCGCTTTGCCGCCCTCCTGCTGGCCTTCGCCGGCGTGATGTACGGCCTGGTCACGAGCGACGACGTAATCGTCATGTTCGTGTTCTGGGAGGCCACGAGCGTTCTGTCATACCTGCTCATCGGGCACAACACCGGCCGCAAGTCCAGCCGTGGTGCGGCGCTCCAGGCGCTGACCGTCACCACCTTCGGTGGCCTGGCCATGCTCGTGGGCATTGTGATGCTCGTCATGGCCAGCGGCACGACGTCGATCACCGAGATCGTCGCCAACCCGGTCGGCGGCACTCTCGGCCAGGTGGCGATCGTGCTGGTGCTCCTCGGCGCGCTCAGCAAGAGCGCACTCGTGCCGTTCCACTTCTGGCTGCCGGCCGCCATGGCCGCACCGACCCCGGTCAGCGCCTATCTGCACGCCGCCGCAATGGTGAAGGCGGGCATCTACATCATCGCCCGCTTCGCCCCCGGCTACGCGGATCAGCCGCTCTGGCAACCGCTCCTTGTCACGATCGGCGTGCTCACGATGCTCGTCGGCGGCTGGCGTGCCATGCGCCAGTACGACCTCAAGCTGATCCTCGCCTACGGCACAGTCAGCCAGCTCGGCTTCCTCACCATCATGCTCGGCTTCGGCACGAGGGACGCCGCCCTGGCCGGCGCCGCGCTGCTGCTCGCGCACGCCCTCTACAAGGCGACGCTCTTCCTCGTCGTCGGCATCATCGACCACGCGACCGGCACCCGGGACTGGCGCAAGCTCTCCGGCCTGGGCCGGCGGATGCCCGTGCTGGCCGTGATCGCGTCGATCGCCGTCGCGTCGATGGCCGGCCTTCCACCACTGCTCGGCTTCGTCGCCAAGGAGAGCGTCTTCGCGTCCCTCCTCGAGGCCACCTCGGGCGGAGCCGGACAGAGCGAGTTCTGGGCCTGGTTCGCCCTCATCGGCGTCGTGCTGGGCTCCGTCCTCACCGTCGCGTACAGCCTGCGCTTCATCTGGGGCGCGTTCTCGACCAAGGCGGACGTCGGCGCCATCCAGCTGCACAACACCGGGTTCGGCATCCTGACGGCCCCGCTCGTGCTCTCGATCGCCACGATCGGCGGCGGTGTCGCCGCCGGCACGGTCGACGCCCTGGTGGCGCCGTACGCAGACACCCTGCCCGGCCCGCACGAGCAGCATCTCGCCCTCTGGCACGGCTTCGAGCCCGCGCTGGCCATCTCCGCCGGCGTGCTGCTGCTCGGCTTCGTCTTGATGCTGCGTCGCCGCCAGGTCGGCCGGTTGCAGGCCAAGCTGCCGCAGGCCCTGGACGCCGGGCGGGAGTACGTGCAGTTCATGCGCGCCTTGGACCGCTTCGCGGCCGCGCTGACCACGCGCATCCAGCGCGGCGGCCTGCCGGCCTACCTGGCCGTGATCATCGGCGTGTTCGTGCTCGGCCTGGGTCTCTCCGCCGCCCTCAACCGCTCGTGGCCGGAGGGCGTCGTGCCCTGGGACTACGCCGTCCAGCCGTTCATCGCCCTCGTCATGGGCATGGCCGCGATCGGCGCCGCCATCGCCGGCCACCGGATGACCGCAGTGCTGCTGGTCGGGGTCACCGGCTACGGCCTCGTGCTGCTCTTCGCGATGGGCGGCGCCCCCGACCTCGCTCTCACCCAGGCGCTCGTCGAGACGCTCACCGTCGTCGTCTTCGTGCTCGTGCTTCGCCGCCTCCCGCAGCAGATCGCGGCCCGCAACAAGGCCGTGCGGAAGGGCCTCCGCGCGGTTCTCGGCATCCTCGCCGGCACCGTCATGGCCGTTATCGCGGTGATTGCCCTCGGCGCCCGCGAGGCGGCATCCATCTCGGCCGAGCTGCCCGCGCTGGCCGCGGAGGCGCACGGCAAGAACATCGTCAACGTCATGCTCGTCGACATCCGCGCCTGGGACACCATGGGCGAGATCGCGGTGCTCGTCGCCGTCGCGACCGGCGTCGCCAGCCTCGTCTTCATCTCGGGTCGGGCCGCGCCCGTCGAGCGTATGGAGGGCGGCGGCGAGCGACGCAACCGCCCCGTGCTCAACAGCAGCGCCGTCTCCCGCCAGACCTGGCTCCTGGCCGGCCGCACGCTCTCGCCGCAGAACCGCTCGATCATCATCGAGGTGCTCGTTCGGTTGCTCTTCCACCCGGCCATCATCGTCTCGATCTACCTGCTCTTCGTCGGGCACAACCAGCCGGGCGGCGGCTTCGCGGGTGGGCTGCTGGCCGGTCTCGCGCTGGTGGCACGCTACCTCGCCGGCGGCCGCTACGAGCTGGCAGAGGCCGTGCCCATCGACGCAGGCAAGCTGCTCGGAACGGGTCTGCTGCTGGCCGTCGGAACCGCGCTCAGCTCGATGTTCTTCGGGCTGCAGGTGCTGGAGTCCTCGTGGTTCGAGGCGAGTATCCCGGTGCTCGGCGAGATCTCGATCGGCACCTCGACACTCTTCGACATCGGCGTCTACCTGGTGGTCTTCGGACTCGTGCTCGACATCCTGCGCAGCCTCGGCAGCGAGGTTGACCGGCAGCAGGAAGACCAGGAGGACGACGAGGAAGACGCGGAGTACGCGCGGCCGAGCACCTCAGACACCAACCCGGCCAAGCCGAATCCGGCAGAGGGGGGCTCCCGATGAACGCCTCGATGACCCTCATCCTGTTGATGGCCGTGATGTACGCCTCCGGTGTCTACGTCATGCTCGAGCGCAGCCTCACCCGCGTGCTGATCGGCTTCCTGCTGGTCGGCAACGCCACCAACATCCTGTTGTTCCTGATGAGCGGGCGGCCGGGCCTCGGCCCGATCATGAACGACGGCGTGGATGCCGCCGACATCTCCGATCCGCTGCCGCAGGCCCTGATCCTCACCGCCATCGTGATCAACCTCGGCATCACCGCCTTCATGCTCGCCCTCATCTACCGCTCCTGGTGGCTCGCCCAGCTGGGCGCCAAGGGCGACCTCATCGACGACGAAGAGCAAGACCTCGAGGACGCGCTGGCCTCCGCCGCGGAGCTGCGCCGCTCCGAGGACGACGACACTGCCATCCACGCCATCCTCGACGCCAGTGACGAGCACCTCGACGCGACGGGCGACGTCGACGACACCGCACGGGACGCCGACACGGATGCCGCAGAGCTGCTCGCCGAGCTCACCGCGCTCGATGCCCCGACGGACACCTCCCCGATCGAGGTGCAGCGCAGCGAGCAGGCCGGGCGCGACGGGACAGACGACACTTCACCGCGAGACGGGAGCAGCTGATGCCAGAGCTCATTCCGCTCATGGTCCTGATCCCCCTGATCGCGGCCGCACTCACCGTCATCTTCGGGCGCCAGCCGCGCCTGCAGGTGGCCATCAGCAGCACCGCGCTCACCGCCACCGTCGCGATCAGCGCCGTGCAGATCGCCCTCATCGACCAGAACGGCCCGGCGGTCGTCGCCGTCGGCGGCTGGGCGGCGCCCTGGGGCATCGCCCTCGTGGTGGACAGGCTCTCGGCCATCATGCTGCTGATCTCGGCGATCATGCTGCTCGGCGTGCTCATCTACTCCATCGGCCAGGGGGTCGCCGACCGCCACCGCGAGACGCCGGTGTCGATCTTCCACCCCAGCTACCTCATCCTCTCTGCCGGCGTCTTCACCACCTTCATCGCCGGCGACCTGTTCAACCTCTACGTCGGCTTCGAGGTGCTGCTCGCGTCGAGCTACGTGCTGCTCACCCTCGGCGGCACCGGTGAGCGGATCCGCGCCGGCGTCACCTACATCATCGTCAGCCTGGTGAGCTCGCTGTTCTTCCTGGCCTCGATCGCGCTGATCTACGGCGCGACGGGAACGGTCAACATGGCCCAGCTCTCCGTGCGGCTCGGCGAGCTCCCGGCCGACGTGCAACTGGTGCTGCACGTGCTGCTGCTGATCGGCTTCGGCATCAAGGCCGCGGTGTTCCCGCTCTCCTTCTGGCTGCCGGACTCCTACCCGACGGCGCCTGCGCCGGTGACCGCCGTGTTCGCCGGCCTGCTCACCAAGGTGGGCGTCTACGCCCTGATCCGCACCGAGACGGTGCTCTTCGCGGGGCACGATCTAAGCGCGCTGTTCCTGGTGATCGGCAGCCTGACGATGATCGTCGGCATCCTCGGCGCGCTCGCCCAGGCCGACATCAAACGACTGCTCTCGTTCACCCTGGTCAGCCACATCGGCTACATGCTGTTCGGCATCGGGCTGGCCACCACGCTGGGCCTGGCCGCGACCATCTACTACGTCGTGCACCACATCACCGTGCAGACGACGCTGTTCCTCACCACCGGACTCATCGAGCGCACCGGCGGCGCCACCTCCATCAACCGGCTGGCCGGCCTGCTCAAGGCCTCGCCGCTCGTCGCGATCCTCTTCTTCATCCCGGCGCTGAACCTCGGCGGCATCCCGCCCTTCTCTGGTTTCATCGGCAAGGTCGGCCTGTTCATGGCCGGCGCCGCGGCGCCCAGCCCGCTCGTCTGGATCGGGATCGCTGCCGGTGCGATCACCTCCCTGCTCACCCTGTACGCGCTCACCCGGTTCTGGAACATGGCCTTCTGGCGCGGCAAGGGCGAGCTCAAGGGCTACGAGTCGGTGCTGATCGAGTCGTTGCAGGAGGCCCCGGAGGCCCCGGATGCCTCGGTGGCTGTCAAGACCCGCACGGTGCCGGCCACGATGCTCGCCGTGACAACCGGCATGGTCGCGCTGACCGTGGCGCTCACGGTGTTCGCCGGACCGCTGTTCGGCATTGCCGAGCGGGCCGCAGAAGACCTGAAGACCCCGGCCTTCTACATCGACACCGTCTTCCCGGGGGGTGTGCAGTGACCGAGGCGCAGAACGAGAACCCGTCGAACCCGGCCCCCATGCGCGGCGGCGTCATCCCGACCAGCCGTGTGCCCAGCGGGCCGGCCTTCCCGGAGACGGAGCAGACACACCGGCAGAACCTCTGGCGCCAGTTCCCCCTGCTCGTCATCCTGGTCGCGCTCTGGCTGCTGCTCTGGGAGGAGATCACGGTGATGAGCGTCGTGACCGGCGTGCTGCTGGCGCTGTTCGTCACCCGCGTGTTCTACCTGCCGCCGATCGCGCTGAGCGGGCGGCTGAACCCGTGGCGGCTGCTGATCTTCGTCGGGCGGATGATCTCCGACATCACCTTCGCCTCGCTGCACGTGGCCTGGCTGGCGATCAACCCGCGGTACCACCCGATCAACTCGATCCTCGCGATCAAGCTGCACACGCGCAGCGACCTCGTCATCACCCTGACCGCGGTCTCGATCTCGCTCGTTCCCGGCACCGTGGTGATCGACGCCGACCGGGAGAATGCGATCCTCTACATCCACGCCCTCGGCACGCGCACCCCGGAGGACATCGACAGGATCCGGCGTGACGTGCTCGGCACGGAGGAGCGCATCGTGCTGGCGATCGGCGCGAAGGACGAGGCCGACGGCATCCGTGCGGACCGCCGAGAGCGCGAGGGCGGCGTCGGAACCGTCGGCGCGAGACGGAAGGGAGACTGACATGTCGTTCCTCATGGTTGTCGCCGTGCTGGCCGGAGTGATGTTCGGGGTCGGCGCGCTCTGCGCGGTCTACCGGATCATTCGCGGGCCGTCGATCCTGGATCGGGCCCTGGCCGCCGACGTCATGCTCGCCATCGCCATCTGCGCGCTCGGCGCCGAGATGGCCATCAACCGCCACACCGACACGCTGCCCGTGCTGCTGGTGTTGGCCATGTTCGCCATCGTCGGCTCGATCAGCATCGCCCGCTTCATGTCGAAGCAGGACGCATCATGAACGAGATCGTCGCCGGTGTGCTCATCCTGCTCAGCGCCTTCCTGTCGATGGCTGCCGGCATCGGCATCCTGCGCTTCCCCGACGTGCTCTCGCGCCTGCACGCGTCGACGAAGCCGCAGATCCTCGGTGTGGCGGCGATCGTCGTCGCCATCTGGCTGCTGAACCCGAGCTGGGGCGTCGCCTCGACGCTGATCCTGGTGCTCGGCTTCCAGATGATGACCCAGCCGATGACGGCGCACATGATCGGCCGGGCGGCCTACCGCACCGAGCACGTGCGATCCGACCTGCTCATCGCCGATGAGATCGCGGATGCCGTCGATGCGGCGTCCGCGGCCGAGGCGGAGGCCTCAGAGGCCGGGGAGTCGCGCCCCTCCGAGTAGCGGCCCGCGCTGGTTGAGCGGCCCGCGCTGGTTGAGCGTGTCGAAACCCCCGGTTTGCCTGGGCTCGAGCGGCCCAGCTACTGCGCGGGGTCGAGCGCCTTCGCCGGATGACAGGCCGTTGCGGTGAGCCGGCCGTCCGGGTCGAGCCGCTCCAGCAGTGAGCCGGCGATCGCGTAGAGCTGGTCGAGCTGCTCGGCACTGAGCGCGTCGAGCACGGTGCTGCGCACGGTGTCGTGGTGGCCGGGAGCCGCGGCGTCGAGCAGGGCGAGGCCCTCCGGCGTGATGCGCGCGTTCGTGGCCCGGCGGTCCTCCGGGCACGGGAAGCGCTCGACGAGGCCGCGCTCCTCGAGCCGGCGCACGACGTGCGAGAGGCGGGGGAGCGTGGCGTTCGTGCTGGCGGCCAGCGCCGTCATCCGCGTGGCCTCGCCCGGCGCGGACGCCAAAGCCATCAGCGTCATGTACTCGAAGTGGGTGAGCTTGGCGTCGCGCAGCAGCTGGGCGTCCAACACCGGCGGCAGCAGCTCGACGACCGCGATCAGGCGCTGCCAGGCTGCGGCCTCGTCGTCGTTCATCGGGCGCGGGCCGGCCGTGCTGGTGCTGCGTGCTGGCTCGGTCATGCCCCCCAGTCTACCGCTTGTCGCTGCAATAGTTGACGCAACAAGTAAAAGGGGTTATGGTTTTACTTGTTGGAACAACCAAAAGCGCCCCGGCGCAGATTGCAGGAGAGACATGACCACGGTCAGCATCATCGGAAACGGCAACATGGGCACCGCAATCGGCGGCATCGTGACGGCCGGCGGCAACAATGTCGAGTTCATCGGGCGTGACGCGGATGCCGCGATCAACGGCGACATCGTCGTGCTCGCCGTCGGTTACCCGGCCGTCGCCGAGGTCATCGCCGCGCACGGCGACAAGCTCGCCGGCAAGGTCGTCGTCGACATCACCAACCCGCTCAACTTCGAGACCTTCGACTCGCTCGTCGTGCCCGCCGACGGCTCGGCCGCTGCGGTCATCGCCGAGGCGCTGCCCGCCTCCAGCGTGCTCAAGGCCTTCAACACGAACTTCGCCGCCACCCTGGCCGGCAACACCGTCGGCGACAACGCCGCCACCACCGTGCACATCGCCGGTGACAGCGCAGACGCCAAGGCGCTGCTCGGCTCGGTGCTGCAGGCTGGCGGCGTCGCCTCCGTCGACGCCGGCGCGCTCGCCCGCGCCCGCGAGCTCGAGGCCATCGGCTTCCTGCAGCTCACGCTCGCCGTGCAGGAGAAGATCGGCTGGAACGCCGGCTTCGCGCTGATCAAGTAGTGCACTGGCCCCGCCTCGCCGGGGCCGTCGGATGAGGGGCCCGCTCCGGATGGAGCGGGCCCTTTGTTGTTCCCGGCCGAGGACCCCCTAGGATCGCTGCAAGGAAGAGGGGTGTCGGATGGGCGGCAACGAGCTCGAGGTGCGCGAGCGCGCGGACGCGACGGGGGTGCGCGGCTTCGCCCGCTCGGTGGTGACCGAATCGGCCGTCTACGGCGTGATCCTGGTGTCGGCGATGGTGATCGTCACGGGGCAGAAGTCCGACGCGTCAATCGATGTATTCCTCAAAGTGCTTGGCACCGTGATCGTATTCTGGATCGCGCATATCTTCGCCGAGGTCGTCGGCGGCTTCGGCGCGACCGGGGACGAGGACGCGGTGTCGGTGCGCAAGCTGATCGCGCACGGCGTGCAGCGCTCCTGGGGCCTGCTCGCCGCCGCGCTGATCCCGCTCGGCGTGATCCTGCTCGGCACGGTCGGTGTGCTCAGCGACGATGCCGCCGTCTGGGCGGCGCTCTGGGTGGACGTCGTGCTGCTCGGCGTGCTCGGCTATCTGGCCGTCGCCCGCCGGACGCGGCGGCAGGCCCCGCGGCTGGTGGGCGCGCTGCTGACCGCCGCGCTCGGGGTCGGGATCATGCTGCTCAAGGCCTTCATCCACTGAGAGCGGCGTCAGCGCGCCGACGCGGCGGCCAGATGGGCGAGCTGGGCGCGCACGGCAGCCTGGGCCGCCGGCAGGATGGCCGGGTCGACGTCTGGGTAGACGAGGGCGGTGACGCGCTCCGTGAGCGCCGCGGGCTGCGGACCCGCCGGGTCGACGCCCAAGGTCGCCAGCGCGGCGCGCACCTCGTCCAGGCGCCGCCGCCTGTGCTCCAGGTACTGGGCCGCGACCTCGGCGAGGCTGGGCCGTGTCGGCCCGTGAGCGGGCAGCGCGAGCGCCGGGCCGAGGGCGGCCAGCCGCTCCAGCGACGCCAGGTACTCGCCCAGGGTGCCGTCCGGGTGGGCGATCACCGTGCTGCCGCGACCGAGGATCGTGTCGCCGGTCAGCACGGAGCCGGAGCCGGAGCCGGAGCCGGAGCCGGAGCCGGAGCCGGAGCCGGCGTCGGCGGAGTCCGCGTCGCTGGGCGCGTCCTCCGGGAGCTGGAAGCACAACGAGTCGGCCGTGTGGCCCGGGGTGTGCAGCACGACAATCTCGGTGCCGGCCGCCGCGATGCGCTCGCCATCCCACAGCGGGGCGGCGCCGATGCAGTAGGCGGCGTCGAACGCCCGGACGGGCGCCCCGGTGAGCGCGGCCACTCGCGCGCTGGCCTCGGTGTGGTCGGCGTGCCCGTGGGTCACGAGGATCAGCTCGATCGGGCCGGATGCCACCAGTGCGGCCACGTGGGACTCGTCCAGCGGGCCCGGGTCGACGAGCACGGACGCCGCGGCATCCGTGCCCCGAATCAGGTAGCTGTTCGTGCCGTCCAGTGTCATCGGGCCGGGGTTCGGCGCGCGCAGCCACCGGGTGAGGCGGCTCGTTGTGGTGGAGTCCATGCATGAATCCTTCGACTGTCTCGTCGCATCCTATGGCCGAGATGCGCCACCGGGCTGTGTGCCCCGCGCGCTTGTCGTAGGGTGGGGCGGTCGAGGGAGACAGCCATGAAGGCCAACGATCGCACGGCGCCGGCGGGTGTCACCGGGCTGGCCGCCACCGTCGTGCTGCTGCGCGCGGGAGCGCAGCGCGCGCCCGGCGTCGAGGTGCTGCTGCTCGAGCGTCCGCACGACCGGGGCAGTTTCGCCGGAGCGTGGGTCTTCCCCGGCGGCGCCGTCGACCCCGAGGATCTTCCCGCCGGGCACGGCCCGGCTGGGCGCGGGCCTCTGGGCCTCACACTGGCCGAGGAGGAGGCGGCGAGCCGGCGCGCGGCCGTTCGCGAGACCCGTGAGGAAACAGGCCTGGTGCTGCAGGCGGCGCAGCTCGCGCCGCTCTCGCGCTGGCACCCGCCCCGGGAGGCGCCGAAGCGCCTGCGCACCTGGTTCTGGCTCGCCGCGGCCCCAGCGGGCCCCGTCACCGTGGGGGCGGACGAGGTCATTGGCCACCGCTGGCTGAGCCCGGATGCCGCGCTCGCGCTGCACGCGCGCGGTGATCTGCGGCTCTTCCCGCCGACCTGGCTCACGCTGCACGGGCTGCTCGGTGCGACATCCGTCGCCGCACTGCTGCAGCGCGCCCGGGGGAGCGAGCGGGCGGAGTTCGCCACACGCATGCTGCCGGGCGGCGGCATGACCGTGTGGCCCCCGGATGTCGCATACGGCCAGGACGCGGCCGACCCCGCGCGGATTGATGCGCCCGGCCCGCGCAACCGGCTGGACATGCGCGAGCTGCCCTGGCGCTACCTGCGCGCGGACTGAGCGGAGCTTCGCGACGCGCGCCGGCAGCCTCAGTCGCGCGCGGCCAGTGAGGCGATGCGGGCGAGCACCTGGTGCGAGAGTTGGCGCTTGTCCATCTGGTTCACGGTGCCGGCGATCACGAGGTGCTTCTCGGGGGCGTAGTAGAGCACCGATCCGATCGACCCCGAGTGCCCGACGAGCCGTGGCATCGGGTCGAGCGGCGAGAACACCCGCGGCAGGGCGTACTGCATCACCCCGAGCCCGTAGCGCAGCGGGCCGAAGACGGAGTTCGTCTGCGCGGTCAGCTGGGGCAGCCAGTGCGGGTCGAACAGCTCCCCGCCGAGGAACGCGCGTAGGAAGCGGGTGCACTCGGGCAGCGTGGAGACGATCGCCCCCTGCGAGCCGCAGGAGGCGAGCGTCAGCGGCAGGCGCAGCGGCCGGCCCTTCGAGAAGAACGGCGCGACCTCGTCGTAGCGCTGCATCGTGTCCTGGTCGAAGAGGTAGCTGTTGCCGAGTCCGAGCGGGCGGAAGATCTGCGTGTCCAGCGCGTCGCGATAGCTCTGCCCGCCGGCCTGCTCGATCACGAGGCCGAGCAGGGTGAAGTTCGTGTCGGAGTAGTGCGCGCGGCTGGTGCCGGGGGCGAAGCGCGCCGGCATCCGTCGAGTGCGCTCGATGGCCTCGTCCGGGGTCCAGGCGAGATCGCCGGCGAGCGACTCGGCGAGGAACCCGCCCGGCCCCTCGAAGTAGTCGGCGATGCCGCTGGTCTGGCTGAGCAGTTGGCGCACGGTGATCGAGCCGCCGTGGTCGACGCCGCCGTGGGTGTTCAGGCCCTGCATGGTGCCGGCCGGGAGGTAGTCGGCGGCGGGCTTGTCCAGATCGACCAGGCCGGCGTCGACGAGGCGCAGCACCAGCACCGTCGTGTACAGCTTGGTGATGCTGGCGATGAAGATCGGCTGGTCCTGCTCGCCGAACGTCCAGGACCAGTCGGAGTCGGTGCGCTCCACCCGCCAGAGCACCGCGCCGGTGAGGCGGTGGGCGGCGGCCCGCGTGGCGGCGGCGTCGAGCTTGGTGGTGAGTGCGTCGGTCATGGTTGGCACGGTGTCAGATCCCCCAGGATGCGCCGGCTTGCGCCGACATTCGGTCGAGTTCGGAGAGGTCGAGGGCGGCCACGCCGTGGATGCGGGCATCGATCGCGTGCGCTCTGCCCCTGCATCCGGCCCAGCGCGCTCCTCGATCCCCCGAGGAGCACATCGACGTCCTCGTCGGCCTTCAGTATCCGACACAGCCTGCCATGCCTGCGGCTTGTCCGGCAGCACCCCGTTCAGGGTCCACGGGGCGTGTCTGGCTCAGTCGGCTGCTTTCTGGGCGGTCGACTCGCGCTCGACCAGCGCGAACGGCACCGTGATGGTGCGGGCCGGCAGCGGCTCTCCCCGCTCGGCGATGCGCTCGGCCAGCATCTGCACGGCCAGCGTGGCGATCTGCTCGCGGCCGGGGCTGATGGTCGTCAGCGCCGGCAGCGAGTAGCGGGCGTCGTCGAGGTCGTCGAAACCGATCACCGACACCTGCTCCGGCACGCGGATGGCGCGCTGCCCGAGGGTGCGCAGGGCGCCGAGCGCGAGCGCATCGTTGAACGCGACGATGCCGTCGAACGGGGTGCCGGAGTTCAGAAGCGCCTCGGTCGCGGCGGCGCCGTCGAAGCGGGTCCAGGATTCCACGGCGCGCTCGAGCTCGGGCCGGGCATCCAGACCGGCGGCCGCCAGTGCCTGCCGGTAGCCGAGCAGGCGCAGACTCCCCGCCCCTGATGTGTCGCCGGGCCGGGCGCCGAGCGCGACGATCCGGCGCCGGCCGAGCGCGAGCAGGTGCTCGGTCGCGGCACGGATGGCCTCGGTGTTGCGCATCGTCACGTGGTCGACGGGGGAGTGGGGGCCGGCCGGGAGCTGGGCGTAGAGGCCGGTGTCCTCTGCCTCGCTGCCGAGCGTGCTGAACAGCATGCCGTCGACGAGCTGCGCCGTGTTGGCGCGCGCCCCGGCATCCGCGCCCCGGGACTGCTCGATCAGCACCGACAGCCCCTCGCGCTCGGCCGCCTCGATGACGGCCTCGGCCAGTTCGGCGAAGTAGGGGTTCCGCAGCGTCGGCAGCACCAGGCTGATGACGCCGGTGCGGCCGGAGCGGAGGTTGCGCGCGGTCAGGTTCGGCCGGTAGCCGACGGCCGCGATCGCGTCGAGCACGCGTTGCCTGGTGGCCGGCCGGATGTTCGGGTGGTCGTGGATGACGTTGGAGACCGTCTTGATCGAGACGCCGGCGAGCCGGGCGACGTCGGAGAGCGTTGCGGCCAAGGTGCTCCTCCGTCGGCGTGGGTGGGAGTCACCAAGCTATCAGGGTTCGCCTAGACGCTCGGCGTTCTGGCTGCTACGTTTACAACGTTGTAAACGAGGCCGTGAGCGGCCAGCAAAGGAGCACCCGCGTGAGCACGAGCAGCACTTCCACCGCCGAGCAGTACGTCATCGGCGTCGACTACGGAACCCTCTCCGGCCGCGCCGTCGTCGTGCGCGTCTCCGATGGCGCAGAGCTCGGCTCCGCCACCCTCGACTACCCGCACGCCGTGATGGACACCGCGCTGACCGCCGGCCCGGCCGCGGCAGCCGGCGCCCCGCTCGCCCTCGCGCCCGACTGGGCGCTGCAGGTGCCGGCCGACTACGTCGCCGTGCTGCGCAGCGCCGTTCCCGCGGCCGTCGCCGCCGCCGGGATCGACCCGACGCAGGTGATCGGCATCGGCACCGACTTCACCGCCTGCACCATGGTGCCGACGCTCGCCGACGGCACGCCGCTCAGCGAGCTGCCCGCCTACGCCGACCAGCCGCACGCCTACGTGAAGCTGTGGAAGCACCACGCGGCGCAGCCGCACGCCGACCGCATCAACGAGCTCGCGGCGGCGCGCGGCGAGTCCTGGCTGCCGCGCTACGGCGGGCTCATCTCGAGCGAGTGGGAGTTCGCCAAGGGCCTGCAGCTGCTCGAGGAGGCGCCCGCGGTCTACGCGGCGATGGAGCACTGGGTCGAGGCGGCCGACTGGATCGTCTGGCAGCTCACCGGCCAGTACGTGCGCAACGCCTGCACCGCCGGCTACAAGGGCATCTGGCAGGACGGCGAATACCCGTCGCGCGACTTCCTCGCCGCGCTGAACCCCGACTTCGCCGGCTTCGTCAGCGACAAGCTCGAGCACCGGATCGGCCAGCTCGGCGACGCCGCCGGCACGCTGAGCGCCGAGGCGGCGGCCTGGACGGGCCTGCCGGAGGGCATCGCCGTGGCCGTCGGCAACGTCGACGCGCACGTCACCGCCCCGGCCGCGCAGGCCGTGCAGCCCGGCCAGATGGTCGCCATCATGGGCACCAGCACCTGCCACGTGATGAATTCCGACACCCTCGCGGAGGTGCCCGGCATGTGCGGCGTCGTCGACGGCGGCATCGTCTCCGGGCTCTACGGCTACGAGGCCGGCCAGTCCGGCGTCGGCGACATCTTCGCCTGGTACGTCAAGAACCAGGTGCCGGCCGGCTACGTCGCTGCGGCGGATGCCGCGGGCACCAGCATCCACCAGTACCTCACCGACCTCGCCTACCGGGAGCCGGTCGGCGCCCACGGCCTGATCGCCCTGGACTGGCAGAGCGGCAACCGCTCGGTGCTGGTCGACCACGAGCTCTCCGGCGTCGTGCTCGGCACCACGCTCACCACCCGGCCGGAGGAGGTCTACCGGGCGCTGCTGGAGGCGACCGCGTTCGGCACCCGCACCATCGTGGAGACCTTCAACGCCAGCGGCGTTCCCGTCACCGAGTTCATCGTGGCCGGCGGGCTGCTGAAGAACCCGCAGCTGATGCAGACCTACAGCGACGTGCTGCGGATGCCGATCTCCACCATCGCCAGCGAGCAGGGCCCCGCGCTCGGCTCGGCCATCCACGCCGCCGTCGCCGCCGGAGCCTACGAGAACGTGCTCGCGGCCGGGCAGGCGATGGGCAAGCTGAACAAGGACGTGTACCGGCCCGACGCGGCATCCGCCGACGCCTACGACGCGCTGTTCGCCGAGTACACCCTGCTGCACGACTACTTCGGGCGCGGTGGCAACGAGGTGATGCACCGGTTGCGTGCGCTGAAGCGGGACGCCGTGGCAGCCGACGCCGACGCGCAGGAGGCCGCGGCATGACCGTCTTCGACTCGGGCCTGGAGGACGCGATCCAGGCCGTGCGCGAGGACGTCTCCGCGCTGCATGGCGAGCTCGTGCGCAATGGCCTCGTCATCTGGACCGGCGGCAACGTCTCCGGCCGGGTCCCCGGCGCCGACCTCTTCGTGATCAAGCCGTCCGGCGTCGCCTACGACGACCTGGCGCCGGAGAACATGATCCTCTGCGACCTGGACGGCGCCGTGATCGCCGGCACCCCGGGCAGCGAGCGCTCGCCCTCCAGCGACACCGCAGCGCACGCCTACGTCTACCGCAACATGCCGGAGGTCGGCGGTGTCGTGCACACCCACTCCGACTACGCCACCGCCTGGGCGGCGCGCGGCGAGGAGATCCCGTGCGTCATCACCGCGATGGCCGACGAGTTCGGCGGCCCGATCCCGGTCGGCCCGTTCGCGATCATCGGCGACGACTCGATCGGCCGCGGCATCGTCGAGACGCTGAGCGGCCACCGCTCGCGCGCCGTGCTGATGGCGAACCACGGCCCGTTCACGATCGGCCGCGACGCCCGCGACGCGGTGAAGGCCGCCGTCATGGTCGAGGACGTCGCCCGCACCGTGCACATCGCCCGGCAGGGCGGCCCGCTCATCCCGCTCGCCCAGGAGGCGATCGACTCTCTCTTCACCCGCTACCAGAACGTCTACGGACAAGCACCCCAAGGAGCCATTGCCTGATGTCAGAGCACCGCATGCCGAAACTCACCACCTCGCTCGACCACTACGAAGTCTGGTTCCTCACCGGCAGCCAGAACCTCTACGGCGAGGAGACGCTGCGCCAGGTCGCCAGCCAGTCCCAGCAGATCGCCGGCGCGCTGGACGCCGCGGGCGACGTGCCCGTGAAGGTCGTCTGGAAGCCCGTGCTCAAGGACTCCGACTCGATCCGCCGGCTCGCCCTCGAGGCGAACGCCGCCGACAACGTCATCGGCGTCATCGCCTGGATGCACACCTTCTCGCCGGCCAAGATGTGGATCCACGGCCTGGACGCGCTGGCCAAGCCGCTGCTGCACCTGCACACGCAGGCCAACGTCGAGCTGCCGTGGGGCGAGATCGACTTCGACTTCATGAACCTCAACCAGGCCGCCCACGGCGACCGGGAGTTCGGCTACATCCAGACCCGGCTGGGCGTCGTGCGCAAGACCGTCGTCGGCCACGTCAGCAACCCGGCCGTCACCGCGCAGGTCGGTGTCTGGCAGCGCGCGGCCGCCGGCTGGGCGGCATCCCGCAGCATGAAGCTCGCCCGCTTTGGCGACAACATGCGCTATGTCGCCGTCACAGAGGGCGACAAGACCGAGGCGGAGCTGCGCTTCGGCGTGCAGGTGAACACCTGGGGCGTGAACGAGCTCGCGGATGCCGTGCACGCGGCGTCCGACGCGGCGATCGACGCCCTCGTCGCCGAGTACGAGGAGCTCTACGCCGTCGCCCCCGAGCTGCGTCGGGGCGGGGAGCGGCACGAGTCGCTGCGCTACGGCGCCGCGATCGAGATCGGCCTGCGCGCCTTCCTCGAGGAGGGCGGCTTCAGCGCCTTCACCACCTCCTTCGAAGACCTGGGCGCGCTGCGCCAGCTGCCCGGCCTGGCCGTGCAGCGGCTGATGGCCGACGGTTACGGCTTCGGCGCGGAGGGCGACTGGAAGACAGCCATCCTGGTGCGCGTCGCGAACGTGATGGGTGCCGGCCTGCCCGGCGGTGCCTCGCTGATGGAGGACTACACCTACGACATGACCCCGGGCAATGAGCTGATCCTCGGCGCCCACATGCTCGAGGTCTCGCCGTCGCTGACCGCCCAGAAGCCGACGCTCGAGGTGCACCCGCTCGGCATCGGCGGCAAGGAGGACCCGGTGCGCCTGGTCTTCACCGCCGACTCCGGCCCCGCCGTCGTCGTCGCCCTGAGCGACATGCGCGACCGCTTCCGCCTGGTCGCCAACGTCGTCGAGGTGGTGCAGCCGACCGCCCCGCTGCCGAACCTCCCTGTCGGCCGAGCCGTCTGGAAGCCGGCGCCGGACTTCGCCACGAGCGCGGCCGCCTGGCTGACCGCCGGCGCCGCCCACCACACCGTGATGTCGACGGCGGTGGGCATCGAGGTGTTCCAGGACTTCGCCGAGATGGCCGGCACCGAGCTGCTCGTCATCGACGAGTCGACCGAGCTGCGCGAGTTCGGCCGGCAGCTGCGCTGGAACCAGGCGTACTACCGCCTGGCGCAGGGCCTGTAGCCGCGCGGCCCGGCGGCATCCTGCCCCGGCTCGCGACACCTCCGTCGAAACGGCGCCACCTCAGGTGGCGCCGTTTCGCCGTACCGAGCAGAAATTGACATCCGCGCACGGCACCGGTTACTGTCGTGCTCAATAGGGTTAAGAATTGGAGACTTCCTGTTGGAGTCTTCGTCTTGCCCTTTTTTTGTGTGGCGTTTTTCTCTGGCAGGGTTTCCCGACAGAGAGGTCGGCCAGTGCAATCACTTGTCATCCGAGGCGTCAGCGACGTCGTCTCATTCATCGATGCTCGTCCGCGGATCAGCGGCCGTGCAGCAGTCATCTGGTGGCTCGCGCTCAGCGGGCTGTTCCTGGACGCGTTCTCCAACTCGGCGCTGAGCGCGGGCCTCGGCCCGATGACGCGCGACATGGAGTTGAGCGCGACGCAGGTCGCCATCTTGACCTCGCTGGCATCCTGGGTGGCCATCGTGTTCAACCCGATCGGCGGATGGCTCGCCGACCGGTGGGGGCGCATTCCCCCGCTGCTCTTCGCCAAGCTGCTCGCACTCATCGGTGCCGCGCTCGCCGCTTTCGCCCCGACGTTCGAGATGGTGCTCGCCGGCCGCTTCTTCGTCGGCGCCGCATACGGCATTGACTTCGCCATCGCGATGGCGCTGCTGGCCGAGTTCACCCCGGCCCGCTTCAAGGCGCGCCTGAACACCTGGCAGGGGATCTGGTACGTCGCAGTCTCGACCAACCTCATCCTCGCCATCGGTTTCTACAACCTCGGCGTCGGTGACTCGATCTGGCGCTTCGCCGTCGGCTCCGCCGGCGTGGTCGCGCTCGTTCTGCTCGTGCTGCAGGCCGTTTTCATGGTGGAGAGCCCCACCTGGCTCGCCCGCAAGGAGAAGCTGGAGCGGGCCGCCCGGTCGATGACCAAGATCTACGGCGAGAAGTTCACCGTGGCCGCAGTGGCCGACCGCATCCCGGTGCTCAACCAGGCCACCAGGGGCATCGCCAATGTCGCACTGATCTTCCGCGGCACCTACCGCCAGCGCACGATCCTGGCCGCGACCGTGCAGATGGCGCAGTCCATCCAGTACTTCGCCGTCGGCTGGTACCTGCCGATCATCAGCCTCACGCTGTTCGGCGCCGACTTCGTCGTGGCCACCCTCGGTGCGCTGGTGTTCAACCTGTTCGGCGTGTTCGGTGGTTTCATGTCGCCGGTAGTCGGCAAGAAGCTCGGCCTGCGCCGCGCATCCGCCGTCGGCTTCGGTGCGGTCTTCGTGATGCTCGTCATCCTGGGCTTCTTCTACGAGAGCATGCCGATCTGGCTCGCCTTCATCGTGCCGTCGCTGTTCATCCTGTTCCACTCGGCCGGTCCGGGCGCCAACGGCAAGAGCCTGTCGACGCTGTCCTTCCGCAGCGAGCTGCGTGCGGGCGCCAACGGCATCATCGGCGCCATCGGCAGCATGGGAGCGGCCCTCGGCCTGCTCATCTTCCCGCTGCTCAAGGAGGGAATCGGCCTCGGTCCGACGTTCCTCATCCTCTCCGCGGTGCCCCTGGCCGCGTTCATCATCTGCTCGGTGATCAAGTGGGACCCCACGCGCGCCACCGTCAGCCCCGATGAAGAGACGAACGCACCGCAGTTCAAGAGCGATGCAGCAGCCCAGGCCCGCGCGGCCGAGGCCGCCGCGGCATCCCTCGTTTCCCGGTAATACAGGCAGAGGCAGCCACCATGACGATCTCCGCAATTCTGAGCATTGACGCAGGAACAACCGGCACGCGTGCCGCCTGGGTGACGGCCGACGGCCTCGTCCATGCGCTCGAGTACCGACCCCTCCGGGTGCACACTCCGGTTGCCGGAGTAGTCGAGCAGGATGCCAACGCAATTCTCGAGAAGACCCTCGACGCCTGCCGCACGGTCATCGCCCGTGCGGCAGGCGAGGGGGTGAGCCTGCGCGCAATGGCCATCGCCACGCAGCGCGCCACCACCGTCCTCTGGGACACCACCACCGGCCGGGCCCTGGTGCCCGCCATGGTCTGGCAGGACAGCCGCTACTCCGACGAGCTCGCCGCGATGGGCCCGGAGTGGAACGATCGCCTCATCGCGACCGTTGGGCGGCCGACCGGGGTGCGTTCCCCCTACCTGTGGGCCGCGCACCACCTCCGCGAGAGCACAGAGGTGGCCGAGGCCCACCGCGACGGCCGGCTCGGCTTCGGCACGGTCGAGACGTGGCTGCTGTGGAGCCTCTCGCGGGACCACATCTACGCCGCCACCTCCACCAACGCCACCTCGGCCGGCGCCTACGTCCTCGACGCGCACGACTACGAGTACGAGTGGATCGCCGCACTCGGCTTCCCGCTCGACCTCCTTCCGGCGCTGCACCAGGACGCCGACGACTTCGGGGTGACCAGCGCCGCGCTGCTCGGCATCGAGATCCCGATCCTCGCCGCCGCGGGCGACCAGCACGCCGGCACCGTTGGCCTCGGCTGCCTGCGCAAGGGCCAGGCCATGTGCGTGCACGGCACGGGCAGCTTCGTCGACCTCGTGATCGGCCCGGACACCCCGGCCAACCCCGGCCTCTACGACGGCGCCCTCACATTGGTCGGCTGGCGCCGCCACAACACCTCCGTCTTCACCATCGAGACCTTCACGGCCACCACCGGCTCCGCCCTCGACTGGGTCTGCGGCACACTCGGCTGGTTCGAGTCGTCCAAGCAGATCAGCGAGCTGGCCGCGACCGTGCCGAGCGCCAACGGCGTCATGTTCATCCCCGCCCTCACCGGCATCCGGATGCCGGTCATGGAACCGCACATGAAGGCATCGCTGAGCGGCTTCTCGATGTCGACGACACTGCCAGAGATCGCCTACGCCGTGCTCGAGGGCATCGCGCACTCCGTCGCCTCCAGCGCCGAGGCGGACGAGCAGGTCGCCGGCACCTCGATCACCGAGATCGTGGTCGGCGGCGGCATGTCTGCGAGCGACCCCCTCATCCAGATGCAGGCCGACCTCATCGGCGTCCCGATGCGCCGGCTCCCGGCCTCCGAGGGCGCCAGCCTGCGCGGCGCGGCGTTCCTGGCCGGCAGCGACGGGCTGCTCTGGGACTCGCTCGAGGAGGCGGTGGCGTCCATGGGGGAGGGCGACGTCTTCGAGCCGCGCATCAGCGCCGAGGAACGCCAGGAACGACGCCGTGCGTGGAACGCGCGCATCGACGCAGAACTTTCGCTCATTCAGAGCTCAGCACACAGCAAGTAGGAGAGAACCACACAATGGTTGGATTGCCCGCACGCAAGACAGATAAGAGCCGCGATCTGATGACGCGGGTCGAGGCGCTTCCGCTCAGCCGACGCGACAACGTCGCACGCATCGACGGTGGCCGCTTTGACATGATCATCGTGGGCGGCGGCGTCACCGGCGCCTACGCCGCGATGGACGCCGCGCTGCGCGGCTACAGCGTCGCACTGCTCGAGAAGGACGACTTCGCCTCCGGCACCTCGTCGAAGTCGTCGAAGATGATCCACGGCGGCCTGCGCTACATCGAGCAGGGCAACCTGCCGCTTGTCCGCCACTCCCTGTTGGAACGACAGCGCCTGCGCAAGAACGCCAGACACCTCGTGCAGCGCCTGCCCTTCCTCTTCCCCGTGCTCTCCGACAACGGCGTCTTCGACCGCCGCCTCGCCGCCGGGTTCGAGAGCCTGCTCTGGACCTACGACCTGGCCGGCGGTTGGCGCGAGGGCGTGCTGCACCAGAAGCTCTCCAAGAACGAGGTGCTCGCGCACTGCTCCACCTTCAAGGGCGAGAAGCTCGACGGCGGCTTCATGTACTACGACGCCCGCGCCGACGACGCCCGCCTCACCCTCGGCCTGGCCCGCACGGCCGCCCACCACGGTGCAGCGATCCTGAACGGCGCCAAGGTGACAGAGGTCACCCGCGCCGGCGGCAAGGTCAGCGGCATCGTCGCCGAAGTCGACGGGCGCGAGATCACCGCATCCGCCCGCGTCGTGGTGATCGCCACCGGCGCCTGGCTGCGCGACTGGAACGGCGCAGCCACGGACGCGGATGCCCCCAATATCCGCCCGGCCAAGGGCGTGCACATCGCCGTGCCGTGGATGAAGATCCGCAACGACTGCACCGTGACCATCCCGATCCCCGGCCGCAACCGCCGCGCCACGATCACCCGCTGGGGCGACACCGCCTACCTCGGCACCACTGACGAGGACTACACGGGCGACCTCGACGACGTCAATTGCACCCGCCAGGAGATGGATTTCCTGATCGAGGGCGCGCACACGGCGCTCAACACCGACCTGTCCGCCGAGGACGTGCTCGGCAGCATCGGCGGCACCCGCCCGCTGATCGCCCCGCCGGGCGGCAAGACCATGGACGTCAAGCGCAAGCACGAGATCCGCACCGACCATGACGGCCTCGTGACCGTCGTCGGCGGCAAGCTCACCACCTCCCGGCACATGGCCGAGCAGACCATCGACGCCGCCCAGCGAGTGCTCGGCCAGCGTCGGCGCTGCCGGACGAAGGACGCCTACCTCCTCGGCGCCGCCGGCTACGACGGCGAGGCCGTCGTGGCATCCGGCGGGCTCGCCGCCCACCTCGGTGAGCGGTACGGCAACGAGGCGCAGTTCGTGACCGACATCATCGGCAACAACCCGGAGCTGGCCGCCCCCGTCGTCGCCGGCATGCCCTACCTCGAGGCCGAGGTCGTCTACTCGGCCAGGCACGAGATGGCGCGCAACGTCGACGACATCCTCTCGCGCCGCACCCGGGCCCGGCTCATGGGGCGCGACGCCTCGGCCGCCGCGGCCGACCGCGTCGGTGCCCTGCTCCAGGCCGAGCTCGGCCTCAGCCAGGCCGAAGTCGACACCCAAGTGTCGGCGTACAAGACCGCAACAGCGCACGAACGCGCAATCCTGATGGGAGAATAACAATGATCAGCAAGGAAGCCGTCAAGCGGGGATACAACCGCGGCAACTACGTTGTCGGCGCCCCGACCCAGCCCGGCTACGCGGCCGGCATCGAGAAGATCGGTGAAGAGGCCTACTTCCAGCGGGACGCCGTCGTCGTTCCTGCGGAGGTGCTCGAGCAGCTCGCCGCCGCCACGGACGAACTCATCACCGACACGGCAGAGGTCGTCTACGGAACCCGCGACTGGTGGGCTGGCAGCATGATCGGCGAGACCGCCGGCAAGCCGGCAACCCCGACTGCCGTGATCGCCAAGGTGTCCACGACCGAGCAGGTGCAGGCCGTCATGCGCATTGCATACGCCGCGGAGATCCCGGTGACGGTATCGGCCGGCCGCAGCAACGTGACCGGTGCCGCCCTGCCGGTGCGCGGCGGCATCGTGCTCGACGTCTGCGAGCTGAACAAGTTCGTCAGCTTCGACGAGCAGAGCCAGATCGTGGAGGTGGAGGCCGGAATGTTCGGCGACATCTTCGAGGAGCTGATCCAGAAGGAGTTCGGCATGACGATGGGCCACTGGCCGTCGTCCTATGCGATCAGCACCGTCGGCGGCTGGGTTGCCTGCCGCGGCGCCGGCCAGCTCTCGACCCGCTACGGCAAGATCGAGGACATGGTCTACGGCATGGACGTCGTGCTGGTCGACGGCTCGATCATCACCGTCGGCGAGAATTCGGCGGCCGCCGTTGGACCTGACCTGCTGCAGCTCATCATCGGCTCGGAGGGCACGCTCGGCGTGATCACGACCGTGCGCCTCAAGCTGCACCGCCTGCCCGACTACGGTCGCGCCATCGCCTACGGCTTCCCGACCTTCGCCGCCGGCCTCGAGGCCTGCCGTCAGATCATGCAGCAGGGTGCGAACCCGGCAGCATTGCGGCTCTACGACAATCTCGAGAGCGGCCTGCAGTTCGAGCTGGCAGAGCAGAACGTCCTGCTCATCGCCGACGAGGGCGCACCGGAGATCGTTGACGCGGTTCTCGCGATCAGCGAGCGCGTGTGCGCGGAGACCGGCGTCAAGCTCGACGACGAGGTGATCTTCGAGCGGTGGCTCGACACCCGCTACCTCACCGGGAAGAGCGCGGAGGGCTTCAAGCGCAGCCCCGGATTCGTCGCAGACACGCTCGAGATGACGGGTCGCTGGCGCGACCTGCCCGCCATCTACGACGATGTCGTGGCCGCGATCAACGCGGTGCCCGGCACCCTGGCCGGCTCCGCGCACCAGTCGCACGCCTACGTCGACGGCGCGTGCCTCTACTTCTCGCTGCGCGGCGAGGTTGAGGTCGACAAGCGCGCCGACTGGTACCGCGCCGCCTGGGACGCGGCCAACGCCGTGATCATCAAGCACAACGCGACCCTCAGCCACCACCATGGCGTCGGGCTGCTGCGCGCGCCGTACATGGAGGAATCCCTCGGCGGCGGCTTCGCGGTGCTGAAGGCGGTCAAGGCAGCGCTCGACCCGAAGAACCTCTTGAACCCCGGTAAGCTCGGCCTCGAGGCTTAGTCACAATGAGTTTGTCTGCGGTCGCGAGTCGAGGTGACGTCCCAATGCCAGCGCTTCCACGCTTCCTCGAGGAGACGCTGTTTCGCCACCCGGTGATGGCGTCGCTCTACGGTGTCGACGAGATCGCCCGGTTTCTGGCGGGGCCCTGCCCCGTCGGGATCGTCGCAAACGTCGCGCTGCCCGACATGGAGAATGTCGTCTCCAGGTGCGCGGCCGCAGGCAAATTCATCTTCGTCAACATCGACAACTGCGACGGCCTCGCCCAGGACCGCGGCGGCGTCGAGTACCTGAGAAAGATCGGGACGCCCGGGCTCATCACGACCCGCACGGCACTGATCCAACGTGCCAACGCGCTCGGCATGGTCACGATGCAGAAGGTGTTCGTGACCGACCGCTCGACGCTGCCCCGCAGCGTGAACGCCGTGCAGCAGAGCAAGCCGCACCTCACCCAGCTGATGCCGTGGCCCGTGATCTCCTCGATCCCCGCGAACGAGCTCGTCCAGCTCTCGCCGTATGTCGCCGCGGGCTTCGTCACGAGCACGGATGACGTTGTCGCCGCAATCAAGAGTGGCGCCACAGCCGTCTCGACGAGCGACGTTGCCCTCTGGAACACCACGCGGCGCTAACGCGGCCGCCTCCCCAATCCCCCTCCATTCGCTTGTCATAAGGAGCGTCTCCATGTCGACCGATTTCTACCAGGTCATCGCCCGTTACTACCCGCTCGCCGGCCAGACCGAGACGGTCCTCGCGCTGCTCGTCGACCTCGCGGCCGCCAGCCGCACCGAGCCGGCCAATATCGCCTACGACTTCTTCCGCGGTGTCGAGAACGCCGACGAGATCGTGATCATCGAGAGTTACACGGACGCGGCCGGATTCGCCGCACACCGTGAGGCCGAGCACTTCGAGCGGATCGGCCTCGGCCAGATCATCCCTCTGCTGGAGAACCGCGTCGTCGTGAAGATGAACGCCAGCCTCGATGCGTAGCGCCATCCTGCGCGCGGCCGGCCTGCCGCGCCCCTACGCGCAATCGCGGCCGCTCGGCATCGAGCAGTTGGCGAACCCGACACCGCGTGCTGGCGAGGTCGGTGTGCGCATTGTCCGCGCGAGCCTCTGCCACTCCGACCTCTCGGTGGTCAACGGGTCGCGACCGCGCCCGCTGCCGATGGCCATCGGCCACGAAGCGGCCGGCATTGTCGACGTCGTCGGCGACGGCGTGCAGGGCATCACCCCCGGCGATCACGTCGTCCTGGTGTTCGTGCCGAGCTGCGGGGACTGCCGGGCCTGCGTGGCCGGGCGCCCCGCACTCTGTTCGCGTGCGGCGGCGGCGAACGCGAGCGGCGACCTCCTGCACGGCGAGGCCGTGTTGCGTGATTCCGGCGGCCAGCGCGTCAATCACCACCTCGGGGTCTCCGGGTTCGCCGACTACGCCGTTGTCGCCGCTGAATCGCTCGTCGTCATCGACAAGGACGTGCCATTCGACGTCGCCGCCATGTTCGGCTGCGCCGCGCTCACCGGGATGGGGGCGGTGCTCAACACCGCCGACATGCAAGCCGGGCAATCCTTGATCGTGTTCGGCCTCGGTGCCGTGGGCCTGACGGCAGTCATGGCCGCTGCGCAGATCGAGGGCACCACGGTCATCGCGATCGACCCCAACCTCGACAAGCACTCCCTGGCTCGATCCGTCGGAGCGACCGCCGTCGGAACGCCGGAGCAGGCGGCCGGCCTCGTGGCCGAGCATGCCGGCGACGGGGTTGACATCGCGGTCGAAGCCGTCGGCAGCGCCCGGGTGATGGAGGCCTGTCTCGGCCTGCTCACCCGTGGCGGGGCCCTCGTCTCCGTCGGCCTGCCACATCCGGAGCAGCAGCTCGGTGTGCAGGCGCTGCAGTTCGCGGGCATGGGCAAGCGCCTGCTCGGCTCGTACATGGGTGATGCCGTGCCTGCGCGCGACATCCCGGCCTATATCGAGCTGTGGCGTGCGGGAGCGCTGCCGATGGAACTGTTGCACAGCGACACCGTGACGCTCGACGCGATCAACGAGGCGCTGGACGCCCTCGAAGAGGGCCGGGTGGTGCGGCGCGTGATCGCAATGGACAAGATCGACGACGCCGCCACCAGCAGCGCGGCATGATCCGAGGCCGGGCTCCCCGGCCCGTCAGCGTCTTGTGAGCGAGCCACCGGCGCGCACCCGCGACACGGCGTCGACCGTGGCCGCGAGAATCAGCACCGCGCCGGTCACGACGTAGTTGACGCCGGCCGGCAGGTTCAGCAGGCCGAGCCCGTTCGTGATCACGGCGATCACGAGGGCGCCGATCGCGGCGTGCAGCAGGCGGCCGCGCCCGCCGAACAGGCTCACCCCGCCGACGACGGCCGCCGCGACACCGCTCAGCACGATGTCGCGGCCCGCCGCGGCATCCACCGAGCCGACCTTGGAGATGCTGAACAGGCCGGAGATCACGGCGAGCGTCGAACACACGATGAACGCCGTCCAGCGGATGAGCACCACCTTCACGCCGGCTCGCCTGGCCGCCTCTGCATTGCCGCCGACAGCGTAGATGTAGCGGCCGAACTTGGTGCGGTCGAGCACGAAGGTTCCGGCCCAGAGGATCGCCAGCGTGATCGGCACCACGATCGGCACACCGGACACCGGCTTGAAGCCGGTGCCCCGGTCGGTGCTGAGGAGGGCGACGACGATGCCGCCGATCACGAGGATCACGCCCAGCTTGATCCAGACCAGCGCGATGGTGCGGTTCGGCACTCCCGCGCGAGTGCGCCGCGCTCGGTCCCAGAGGGAGGTGCCGAGCGAGACGGCGAGGATCACCGCGAGCATCGCCCAGCCCGCCCAGACCGGCATGTTGGCGTTCATGATCGAGAGGATCTCCGGTGTCTGCACGCGGTACAGGCCGCCGCTGCCGATGATGATCAGCTCGAGCCCCTGGAATCCGAGGAACAGGCCGAGCGTCACGACGAATGACGGGATGCCGACCCGGGCGACGAAGAAGCCGATGAACGTTCCGATGGCCACACCGGTCAGCAGCGCGATCAGCAGGGCGAGCATCCAGTTGAAGCCGTTCACGTTCACCAGCACGACGAAGATGCACATCGTCAGGCCCGAGGTGACGCCGGCGGAGAGGTCGATCTCGCCGAGCAGGATCACGAAGACGAGCGCCATGCCGAGCATCACGAGCGTCGCAGCCTGGGTGAGCAGGTTGGCGAAGTTGCGCTCCGTCAGGAAGAACGGGCTGAGGATCGCGAACATGATGCTCAGCACGACGAAGCCGCCGATCGCGGGCAGCGCCCCCATCTCGCCGTGCCGCACCCGCTGCAGGTAGGCACGGGCCTGATCCATCACAGAGCCCTCCTGCCCGCTTCCGATCAGCTCGGCGGTGCTGCGGGTGGCGAGCACGTCGGTGGGGGTCGGGTCCGGCGCCTGGCTGGGCGCCCCGATGGTCATGCCTGCACCCCGTTGTACGTCTTGCTGCCGGTGATGTAGCCCACAATGTCGTCGCGGTTGGTGTCCTCCGCCTTGACGGATGCCACCATCTGGCCGAGATAGAGCACGCTGATGTAGTCGGCGACGGCAAACACATCCGCGAGGTTGTGGCTGATCAGGATCACGGCGACTCCCTGCTCAGCGAGCCGGCCGACGAGCTCGAGCACCTGCTCCGTCTGCGCGACGCCGAGGGCGGCCGTCGGCTCGTCGAGCACGACCACCTTGGCCTTCTTCAGCACGGAGCGCGCGATCGCCACCGTCTGGCGCTGCCCGCCGGAGAGGGAGGACACCTTCTGTCGAACCGAACTCACCGTCCTGACCGAGAGCTGACGCAGCGTCTCGGCCGCCTCGCGCTCCATCAGGCCCTCGTCGAAGGTGCCGAAGCCGAGCTCCTCGCGGCCCAGGAACATGTTCTGCACGATGTCGAGGTTGTCGCAGAGGGCCAGGTCTTGGTACACCACCTCGATGCCGAGCCGGGCGGCCTCCCGGGGGGAGTGCAGGTGCACCGGCTCCCCGGCGAAGCGCACCTCACCGGAATCGTAGGGCTGCACCCCGGCCAGACCCTTGATCAAGGTGGACTTGCCCGCGCCGTTGTCGCCGACCAGGGCGGTCACCTTGCCGGGGTAAGCCCGGAGGTTCACGCCCTTCAGCACGCTGACGGGGCCGAAACTCTTGACGATGTTCGTCAGTTCGATGATTGGTGCGTCAGCCATGGCTCGTCCTCCCGGCATGTCGACGTTGACAGGGAGAGGGAAAGGAGGGGCCGGCTTGGCGCGGCCCCTCCGATCCTTCTGGTTGTTGCCGGCTACTCCACGCCGTAGGTGGCGCAGGCCGCGGCGACCTCGCCGGTGCAGAGCTCGGCGGCGGTCGCGTCGCCGGCGGCGACGACGTCCTTCACCATGTCCGGGCCAACGAGAACCGGGGTGACCGCGATGTACGGCGTGCCGTCGTCGAGCGTCTTGTCGACGGTGGGCGTCTCGCCGTTCAGCAGCGCCACGGCGAGGGTCGACGCGGCGTCGGCCTCATCGGGCACGTGCTTCCAGACCGTGGCGGTCTGCTTGCCGAGCAGCACGTTCTGCAGGCCGGCGACCGAGGCGTCCTGACCCGAGACCGGGACCTTCAGTCCGTTCTTGTCGAGGATCGTGATGACGCCGGCCGCGTTGGTGTCGTTGGCGACCCAGACTGCGTCGACCTTGCCGCCGAGGGCGGTCAGGGCCTGCTCGAAGTTCGTCGCGCTCTTGTCGCCGTCCCAGACTCCCGGGGGCTCCTGGGCCGGCTTGATGCCCGCAGCCGACATCACCGAGTCTGCGCCGTCGTGGAACATCTTGGCGTTGCCGTCGGCCGGGTCTCCACCCATGTAGACGACCACTGCGGTCGCCGGGTCCTTGCCCTCGGCCGTCAGGCCGTCGACGATCGACTGGCCCTCGAGCTCGCCCACCTTCTCGTTGTCGAAGGAGACGTAGTAGTCGGCGCCCTCGATCGGGCGGTCGTAGGCGATGACGGGGATGCCCTCGCCCTTCGCCTTCGCGGCCACGGAGACGGCGGCGCCGTTGTAGTCAACGAGCACCATCACGCCGCATCCCTTGCTGAGCTGCTGGTCGGCGATGGTCGCGTACTTGCTGGTGTCGCCCTGGGCATTCTGGATATCGGCCTCGAAGCCGGCGTCGGTGAAGGCCTTCTCGAGGGCGGGGCGGTCCATGCCTTCCCAACGCGGTGAGGACGCGGCATCCGGCAGGATCACGCAGGCCCGTGAGTCGGCTGCGGGCGAAGCCGTGTCGCTGCTCCCGCCGCCACCCCCTGAACTCGAACAGCCGGCGAGCATCAATGCTGAGACGCTCGCAACGGCGGCTAACGAGATCAATGAAGATTTCTTCATCTCTCTGCCCTTCTATGCGGTGCTGTTGTAGCCCTTGCGGGGTCACCTTCCACGTCGAATGGTGGCAAATAGAAATGTTGCTCCGAAAAAACGCCGGGCGCAGTATTCCCGAGCAATTCTCAGTATCGATTTCATAACGTTCGGAGAGCGCTCCCTTTTGCCGCTCTACAGCAGGGCTGCGGCGCGCTCGTCGCGCGCCGCTGCGTACTGCGTGCGGATCACGGGGCGGTGATCGAGCGCGGGGGCGGCGACGGTCGCGAGCGGCCACTCCGGCGCCGCGCCGCCGGCCAGCACCCAGGCGGCCTGCCGCGCGGCACCGATCGCGACATACTCGCCCGGCGTGGGCACGACGACGGGCAGTGCGAAGACCTGGGCGGCGATCGCCTGCACGGCGGGGTTCTGGGCGGCGCCGCCGATCAGCAGCAGCCGGCGGGCCTGGACGCCTTGGCCGAGCACGGCCTCCAGTCCGTCGGCGAGGCCGCAGAGCAGCCCCTCGATCGCGGCGCGGGCCACGGAGCTGCGGGTCGTGTTGGCCAAGGTCAGCCCGGAGAGGCCCGCGGTGGCGCCCGGCAGGTTCGGGGTGCGCTCGCCCTCGAACCACGGCACCAGGACAGCGCCGCCGGCACCGGGCTCCGCCTCGAGGGCCAGCCGGCCGAGCTCGTCGTGGTCGACGCCGAGCAGCCCGGCGACGGCGTCGAGGACGCGGGCGGCGTTCAGCGTGGCGACGAGAGGCAGGAAGGCGCCGCTCGCATCGGCGAAGCCCGCCACGGTGCCGGTGGCGTCGCGGCTCGGCCTGTCGGTGACCGCGAAGACGGTGCCGCTGGTGCCGATCGAGACGATCACGTCGCCGCTGCGCGCGCCCAGCCCGAACGCGGCCGCGGCGTTGTCGCCGGCGCCGGGGCCGAGCACGATCGGCGCGGCGGGGGAACTCGCGCCCAGCACGGAGGCGTGCACCTCTCCGCCGCCCTCGTCGGGGGCGAGCACCCGCGGCAGCAGGGCGTCGTGGCCGAGCGCGGCGAGGAGCAGCTCGCGGTCGTAGTCGTTCGTGATCGCCGACCAGTACGCGGTGCCGCTGGCATCCGAGCGGTCGGTGCAGAGCTCGTCGAGCATCGGCCCCAGCGGCGCGGAGCCCTCGGGCCCGTAGCCGCGCAGGCGCCAGCTCAACCAGTCGTGTGGCAGGGCGACGGCGGCCACCCGGGCGGCGTTGCCGGGCTCCACGTCGCGCAGCCAGCGCAGCTTGCTCGCCGTGAACGAGGCCACCGGCACCACCCCGATGCGCTCCGCGTACTCCGCGGCGCCGAACTGGGCGGTGAGCGCCTCGGCGGCGGCGGCCGAGCGGGTGTCGTTCCAGAGCAGGGCGGGGCGGATGACGCGCCCGCCCACATCCAGCGCGACCAGGCCGTGCTGCTGCCCACCGACCGAGATCGCGCTCACGTCGGCGAGGCCGCCGGCATCCGCCACGGCCTCGAGCAGCGCCAGCCACCACGCCTCTGGATCGACCTCTGTGCCGTCCGGGTGCGCCGCCCGGCCACTGCGCACGATGTGCCCGGTGGCGGCGTCGACGATGAGGACCTTGCAGCTCTGGGTGGAGGAGTCGACGCCGGCGACGAGGTTCATGGCGGTCCTTTCGGTGGGGCAACGGGTGCGGGCCGGGGTGCCGCAGCGGATGGGGGCGTGCGGCATCCCCTCCCTGTGGCTGGGGCCGGAATTTCTGTTCCTGAGATTTCCTGGAGGTGGGGCTGCCGCCTTGCGCGCGCGGATAAAAAGGCGCGCAGCGCCTTTTTATCCGCGCGCGCCCAACAGGTGCTCCATCGCGAGCTGCTGCAGGCGCACGAAGCCGAAGCCCTTGCCGCCGAAGTAGGCGTCGGCGTCGAAGTCCTCGTAGCTGGCGCGGTCGGCCAGCAGGTCGTCGTAGCCCTCGCCGGCGCCGAGCGTCGGCGCCGACAGCTCGGCCACCTTCGCGGCGGCCAGCGCCTCCTGCACCTCGGGATCGGCGCGGAAGGCCACGGCGCGCTCCTTGAGCAGCAGGTACATGCGCATGTTCGCGGCCGCCGAACTCCAGACGCCGTCGATGTCCTCGGTGCGGGACGGCTTGTAGTCGAAGTGGCGGGGGCCGTCGTAGGCCGCGCCGCCGTCCGGTCCGCCGTGCTCCAGCAGGTCGACCAGCGAGAACGCGTTCTGCAGGTCGCCGTGGCCGAACACCAGGTCCTGGTCGTACTTGATGCCACGCTGGCCGTTGAGGTCGATGTGGAAGAGCTTGCCCGCATCGAGGGCCTGCGCGATGCCGGCGGTGAAGTTGAGCCCGGCCATCTGCTCGTGGCCGACCTCGGGGTTCACGCCGACCAGCTCGGGGCGCTCCAGGGTGTTGATGAACGCGATGGCGTGGCCGAGCGTCGGCAGCAGGATGTCGCCGCGCGGCTCATTCGGCTTGGGCTCGATGGCGAAGCGGATGTCGTAGCCCTTGTCGGTGACGTAGTCGCCGAGCAGGTTGACGGCCTCGCGGTAGCGCTCCAGCGCGGCCCCGATGTCCTTGGCGGCGTCGTACTCCGCTCCCTCCCGCCCGCCCCACATGACGAAGGTCTTGGCGCCCAACTCGGCAGCCAGGTCGAGGTTGCGCATCACCTTGCGAAGCGCGAAGCGGCGCACGGCGCGATCGTTGGAGGTGAAGCCGCCGTCCTTGAAGACGGGCGCGCTGAACAGGTTGGTCGTGACCATCGGCACGATGAGGCCGGTGTCGGCCATGGCCTGCTTCAGCCGGTCGATCTGCTTCTGGCGCTCGGCGTCGCTCGAGCCGAAGGCGAAGAGGTCGTCGTCGTGGAAGGTGAGCCCGTATGCGCCCAGCTCGCTCAGCCGGGTCACGGCCTCGACGACATCCAGGTGGGGGCGCGTCGGGCCGCCGAAGGGGTCCGTGCCGTTGTATCCGATCGTCCAGAGGCCAAAGGAGAACTTGTCGGCACGGGTGGGGGTGGGGGTCATGGCGTGTCCTCAGCTTCATTGATGATTTGTTTGGATAAACCACATATTACAGATCTGCCGGGAAAACGCCAGCCGTGTGTGCAGCCCAACCCGGGGTGCGCGGGGCGCGGCGGCCGCCGCGCGGGGCCGGGCGCGCCTATTATGTTGCTGAAAACATCAAATCGACGTCGGATGCGGTTCGCCGTCGAACGAGAGAAGAGCAATTCGTGGCGCAGACCCCAGCGGCTGACTCCTCGCGGCCGGCGCGGCGCGGCAACAACCTCGACGACGTGCGCCGCAACAACCTGGCCGTCGTGCTCGGCATCAGTCACGCGCGCGGCCGGGTCTCCCGGGCCGAGCTCACGCGGGCGACCGGCCTCAACCGCTCGACCATCGGCGCCCTCGTCGCCGAGCTGGTCGAGCTCGGGCTCGTCGACGAGGCGGAGCCCAGCGCCACCAAGTTGGCCGGGCGGCCCAGCCCGGTGATCGTGCCGCGCGAGGATGTCGTGGCGATCGCGGTCAATCCCGAGATCGACGCCGTGACGATCGCGCTGGTCGGCCTGGGCGGCCGGGTGCTCTCGCGCATCCGCCACGACACCGCCACGGCGCCGAGCCCAGACGAGGTGGTCGCGATCGTGGCGGCCGCCGTCGCCGGCATGCGCGGCGAGCTGGGCGCCTCCGCGCGCTTCGTGGGCGTCGGCGTGGCGGTGCCCGGACTGGTGCGCGCGTCGGACGGCGTCGTCATTCTCGCGCCGCACCTCGGCTGGCGCGACGTCCCGATCGCCGAGATGCTGGCCGCGGAGCTGCAGCTGCCGGTCACCGCGGCGAACGACGCCTCAGCCGGAGTCGTCGCCGAGAGCCAGTACGGTGCCGGTCGGGGAGCCCGTGGCCTGGTCTACCTGAACGGCGGGGCCAGCGGCATCGGCGGCGGCATCGCGCTCGACGGCCAGCTGTTCGAGGGCGCGGCCGGCTACGCCGGCGAGTTCGGGCACACCTTCGTGAACTCGGCCGGGTCGCCGTGCCACTGCGGCGCGAGCGGCTGCCTCGAGACCGAGGTGCGGCGCGCGCCGCTGTTGGCGCTGCTCGGGCTCGACAACACCCGCAGCGAGGAGCTGGAGGAGGCGCTGCTCGCCCACCTCGCCCGGCCAGAGGGCCCGGATGCCGCCGTCGCCGCTCTCCTCGAGCGGCAGGGCGGCTTCCTGGCCATCGCGCTGCGCAACATCGTGAACGCCCTGAACCCCGAACTGGTGCTGCTCGGCGGGTTCCTCGGCACGCTGTACGCGGTCGCGCCCGAGCGCTTGAGCGGGGCTGTCTCGCGCAGCGCCCTGCCGGGGGCCGGCGACGGAGTGCGGTTCGGCCGGGCCGAGCTCGGCAACGAGCTGCTCGCGGTCGGGGCCGCACTGCTGGCCTTCAAGCCCGTGCTCGAGGACCCAGCCGGCGTCGCCGCCCCCGCCGGCTGAGCCCGGCCTGCCCCGAGCCTGTCGACGGGTCGAAACCCCCGCCCCGGCATCCGGTAACATTGCACAGTCGCCCGTGTCGAATCGATTCGACGGCTGCGCACGGCCCGGACTCCAGGGGTCGCCGATCGGGCAGGCGCGCAGCCCTGCCGCCCGCCGACACCCCGCCACCTCCGAGGACACGCCTGTGACCAGCACCGCCAGCATCCCGATCATCCGCCCCGACGACACCGCCTCGATCCGCCTGCCCCGGCACGCCCACCCGGGCGATGCGCTCAGCGCCCGGCAGCGGCTCGTCTACATCCTGGTTCTCGGCGCCCTGACCGCGCTCGGTCCGTTCACGATCGACCTCTATCTGCCGGCCTTCCCCGTGTTGGAGAGCGAGCTCGGCGTCTCGGCGGCCGCCGTGCAGCTCACCCTCACCGGCACCATGATCGGCTTCGGCCTCGGCCAGCTGATCGTCGGGCCGTGGAGTGACAAGGTCGGCCGCAAGCTGCCGCTGATCCTGGCGACGCTGGTGCACATCCTCGCCTGCGTCGGTGCCGCCATGGCATCCGACATCTTCGTGCTCGGCGGCTTCCGCGTGCTGCAGGGCTTCGGCGCGGCGGCCGGCGGTGTGGTCGCCATGGCCATGGTGCGCGACCTGTTCGGCGGCAAGCCCCTGGTCAAGATGCTCTCCCGGCTGGCCCTGGTCAATGGCCTCGCGCCGGTGCTCGCCCCCGTCATCGGCTCACAGCTGCTGCTCGTGATGGACTGGCGCGGCATCTTCTGGGTGCTCGCCGCCTACGGCGCCGTCGTCGTGCTCGCCGTCTGGCTGTGGATCGTGGAGACCCGGCCGAAGGGCGGCCCGGTGCAGAGCGCGCACGCCACCGTCGGCGCGCGGTTCAAGGCGGTGCTCTCCGACCGGGTGTTCGTCGGCACCGCGATCGTCGGCGGCATGGTCTTCACCGGCCTGTTCTCCTACCTCTCCTCCTCGGCGTTCCTCTTCCAACAGGTGCACGGCTTCACCCCGCAGCAGTACGGCCTGCTGTTCGGGGCGAACTCGATCGGCGTGATCCTCGGCGTGCAGACGAGCTCGCGCCTCATCCGCACCGTGCTCGCCCCGCAGTGGATCCTCGCCATCACCACCTCGATGATGCTCCTGCTCGGCATTGCGATCATGGTCCTGGATGTCACGGGCGCCGGCCTCTGGGGCACGATCGTCCCGCTCTGGTTCTTCATCACCATGTGCGGCTTTAGCTTCCCCTGCGTGCAGGTGATCGCGCTGAACGGCCACGGCCAGGAGGCCGGGACCGCCGCCTCGCTGCTCGGCGCGGTGAACTTCGGCCTCGCCGGGATCGTCTCTCCCCTCGTCGGGATGCTCGGCGTCAGCACCGCGCTGCCGATGGGCGGCGTCATGGCCGTCACCGCGCTGATCGCGATCATTGCGCTCTGGTGGATCGTGCGCCCGCGCACGGTGCCTGCGCTCTCGGCCTAGGCGGCCGCGATAGCGTAGGCCCATGACGGCAGCGAGCGGCATCCGCACACACAGTCCCCGGCGTCGCCCGCTGATCGTCGGTGCCGCCGCGGTTCTGCTCGCGGTGCTGCTCGGCGCGGGCATCATGCTGCTGAACGGCGGCGCGCCGCTCGCGATCGACGCGGCGTGGCAGAGCTTCATGGTGTCGATGCGCTCGCCGTTTACCGAGGGGCTCGCGCTCTTCCTCAACTCTTTCGGCGGCGGCATCGTGGCGGTGCTCGTCGTGCCGCTCTCGATCGTCGCGATGCTGTTGCTGCTCAGGCGACCGTGGGCCGCGCTGTTCTCGGTCGCGACGGCGCTCGCCGGCACGCTCGGCGTGCAGCTGCTCAAGAACCTCTTCGCCCGGCCGCGACCGGAGGACATCCTGGTGCACTCCGACTTCGGCTCCTTCCCCTCCGGGCACACCGCCAACGCCGCCGTGATCGCGGTGACGCTCTCCCTGCTCTTCCCCGTGGTGTGGGTGCGCATCGCCGGGGTGGCCTACGTGCTGCTGATGGCGTGGAGCCGCACGCTGCTCGGGGCGCACTGGCTGAGCGACACCGTCGGCGGGGCGCTCATCGGCGCCGGCGTCGTGCTGCTGCTCTGGGCGTTCAGTGCCCGCTGGCTGGAGGCGGAGCGGCTGGCGCGGGCGCGGGCACGCCCGGCAGACTGACCCTAGAACGGGGCCGCCCCACGCGCTAACGTCGGAGCATGAACGATGACAGGGTGGTCTCGGGCGGCATGCGCATCCTCTTGGTCGGCGCGGGGGGAGTGGGTGACGCGATCGCCAAGATCGCGGCCCGCCGCAGTTTCTACGAGCTGATCGTGGTGAGCGACTTCGACGAGTCCCGTGCGGAGCGCACCATCGCCGCGATCGCGGCCCGGCACGGCGAGGAGTCCGCGCAGCGCTTCCGCGCCGAGCAGATCGACGCCTCCGACCCCTATGCGGTCGAGTCCCTCGTGCGCGAACACCGCATCAGCCACGTGATGAACGCCGTCGAGCCCAAGTTCGTGCCGACGATCTTCGCCGGCGCCCTCGCCGCCGGGGCGAACTACCTCGACATGGCCATGAGCCTCAGCGAGCCGCATCCGACCGACCCGCACCGCCAGACGGGCGTCAAACTCGGCGACGACCAGTTCGCGCAGGCGCCGGACTGGCAGAAGCTGGGCCAGCTCGCCCTCGTCGGCATGGGCGTCGAGCCGGGCCTCAGCGACGTCTTCGCCCGGTACGCCAGCGACCACCTGTTCAGCGAGATCGACGAGCTGGGCACCCGGGACGGCGCCAACCTGGTCGTGCGCGACGACGAGGGCAACGAGATGTTCGCGCCCTCGTTCTCGATCTGGACCACCATCGAGGAGTGCCTGAACCCGCCCGTGATCTGGCAGAAGGACGAGGGCTGGTTCACCACGCCGCCCTTCTCCGAGCCGGAGGTCTTCGTGTTCCCGGAGGGCATCGGGCCCGTCGAGTGCGTCAACGTGGAGCACGAGGAGGTGCTGCTGATGCCGCGCTGGCTGGACGCCAAGCGCGTCACCTTTAAATACGGTCTGGGCGCCGAGTTCATCGGGGTACTGAAGACGCTGCACCTGCTGGGCCTGGACTCGACCCTTCCGCTGCGCGTGCGCGGTGCGGATGCCGCAGGCGTCGCGGGCCCCGTCGAGGTCGCCCCACGCGACGTCGTCGCGGCCGCCCTGCCCGACCCGGCCAGCATCGGCCCGCGCATGTCCGGCAAGACCTGCGCCGGAGTCTGGGTAACGGGAACCGGCCTCGACGGCGAGCCGCGCGAGGTCTACCTGTACCACGTGAGCGACAACGAGTGGACGATGCGCGAGTACGACGCCCAGTGCGTGGTCTGGCAGACGGCCATGAACCCGGTGATCGCACTCGAGCTGCTCGCCACCGGCGTGTGGAAGGGCAGCGGGGTGCTCGGCCCGGAGGCCTTCGACGCCGCCCCCTTCCTCGAGCTGATGGCACGGCCGCTCGACGAGGGCGGATACGACCAGCCCTGGGGCCTCGACGAGCGCACGCCCACCCGGGCTGGCTGAGCCGAGTCCGGCATGCGCGGAACCACCGGGGAGCAAAGGGGATGTGTCCATGACGGATGACGCGGCCACGGCCGATCAGCTCAAGGCAGCGCAGAACGCCGCGGCGGCCGCCGCCGAGGCAGCCCGGGTGCTGCAGGCGCAGGCGGAAGAGGCGATCAGGAAGGCACAGGAGGCCGCGGCCGCAGCGCTCGCCGCGGCCGAGGCCGCACAGGCGGCCGCGCCGGCGGTTTCGACAGGCTCACCCAGCGGGGACCCAGACCTAGCCGGTGGGGGTTCGCCGGCGGGCCCGCTGGATGCCGCGCACGTCGAAACCATCCGGGCCGGTTACGGCTTCGAGGGCCCGGCGCTGGAGATGGGCGCCCTGGTCAACGGCGAGGCGCTGCCCGAGGTGCAGGTGCGTATCCCGCTGGCCATGACCAACCGGCACGGGCTCGTCGCCGGCGCCACCGGAACGGGCAAGACCCGCACCCTGCAGCTGCTCGCCGAGCAACTCTCCAGCCACGGCGTCTCCGTGTTCGCTGCCGACATCAAGGGCGACCTCTCCGGCATCGGCACGGCCGGCGAGGCCAACCCCAAACTGCTCGCGCGCACCGCAGGCATCGGCCAGGACTGGACCCCGGACAGCTTCCCTGTCGAGTACTTCTCGCTCGGCGGCGTCGGCCGGGGCGTGCCGATCCGCGCCACGGTCACCGGCTTCGGCCCCGTGCTGCTCAGCAAGGTGCTCGGCCTGAACAACACGCAGGAGTCCAGCCTCGGCCTCGTCTTCCACTACGCCGAGAAGTCCGGCCTGCCGCTGCTCGACCTGACCGACCTGCGCGCCGTGCTCTCCTACCTGATCAGCGACGACGGCAAGGCCGAGCTCAAGGAACTGGGCGGCCTCTCCAGCGCGACGGTCGGCGTCATCCTGCGCGAGCTCATCACCTTCGCCGACCAGGGCGCCGACGTCTTCTTCGGCGAGCCCGAGATCGACACCGCCGAGTTCCTGCGCCAGGCGGCCGACGGCTCTGGCGTCATCAGCCTGCTTGAGGTGCCCGGCGTGCAGGACAAGCCGGCGCTGTACTCCACCTTCCTGATGTGGCTGCTGGCCGACCTGTTCAACGACCTGCCAGAGGTCGGCGACCTCGACAAGCCCAAGCTGGTGTTCTTCTTCGACGAGGCACACCTGCTCTTCACCGGGGCCTCCAAGGACTTCCTCGCCCAGATCACCCAGACGGTGCGGCTGATCCGTTCCAAGGGCGTCGGCATCTTCTTCGTCACGCAGACCCCGAAAGACGTGCCGGGCGATGTGCTCGCCCAGCTCGGCTCCCGCGTGCAGCACCAGCTGCGCGCCTTCACCCCGGATGACGCGAAGGCACTCCGCGCCACCGTCTCGACGTACCCGAACTCCGGCTACGACCTCGCCGAGGTGCTCACCACGCTCGGCACCGGCGAGGCCATCGTCACCGTCATGAACGAGAAGGGCGCGCCGAGCCCCGTCGCCTGGACCCGGCTGCGCGCGCCGCAGGGCTCGATGTCGCCGTCACCGGATGCCGCCATCGACGCCGTGATCGCGGCATCCCCCCTGCTCGCCAAATATGGCACAGCCCTGGACCGCGACTCCGCGCGGGAGATCCTCACCCGCAAGCTGGCGGATGCCGCGGCGAAGGCCGACGCCGCCCAGCAGGCCGAGGACAAGGCCGCGGCCGACGCCGAGTACGCCACGGCGCAGGCGGCGATCGCAGCCGAGCAGGCGAAGGCCGAGAAGAAGGCGCAGGCCGAGTACGACCGGCTGCTGAAGAAGACCTCGGGCACGGCCCGCTCCACGAAGCAGCAGAAGACCGTGCTCGAGGAGGTGCTGGGCTCGAGCGCGACCAAGTCGGTGCTCACCGCGGTGATTGGCGGCATCTTCGGCACCCGAAAGCGCCGGTAACCGGGCGCCCCCTCCCGCACGACAGAATGGTCCCATGCTGGAGATCCGCCCCTACCGCCCGAGTGACCGCGCCGCGGTCTATCACATCTGTGTGCGCACCGCCGACGCCGGCGGCGACGCGCGCGGCCAGTACAGCTCCGACGATCTGATGCCCGACGTGTACGCCGGGCCGTACCTGGAGTACGCGCCAGAGCTGGTGAGCATCGTCGCCGCCGGCGACCAGGCCGTCGGCTACCTGCTCGCGGTGGCCGACACCGCCGACTTCGTGCGTTGGCACCGAGAGAACTGGCTGCCGGGCTTCGCCCAGCGTCATGCGGGCGAGCCGGCGGATGCCGCGGAGGCCGGCGTCGTCGAGTCCGGGCTGCACCCGGAGAGGATGCTCATCGCCGAGCTCGACGCCTACCCGGCGCACCTGCACATCGACCTGCTCCCGGAGGCGCAGGGGCAGGGACTCGGCCGCGTGCTGATCGACGGCCTGCGCGCCGCGCTGCACGAGCGCGGCGTGGCCGGGCTGCACCTCGGTTTCGCCCCGCAGAACGCCGGAGCGGCCGCCTTCTACGGCCGGCTCGGCTTTCACTCGCTGCCCTCCAGCAGCGCCGAGGCCCCGCTCGTCGGCATAGCCACCGCTCCATAGCCACCGCTCCATAGCCGCCGCGGCCTAGCCGAGCCGGCTCAGGCGTCGAGCAGCAAGCGGGTGGCTGTGTCGCCGATGGCGAGCTTTCGGGCGGCCGCGGCAGGGTCGTCACCGAGCCGATGCCAGGTCGCCGAGAGGGCCGTCCAGGCCACGGCCCAGCGCAGCAGGGTGCCCGTGGCGATCCCGGATGCCAGCGCCACCGTCGCCGCCCGGCGGGCGAGCACCTCCGGGCGGGCGGCCCGCTCCGGCGAGGGGTTGCAGAGCATGTTCGCGTAGTCGAACGCCGGCGCGCCGGAGAGCCCCTTCGGGTCGATCGCGAGCCAGCCCCGCTCGCCGAAATCGAGCACATTGCCGTGATGCACGTCGCCGTGCAGCACCACGATGTCTCCGGGCTCGTCCAGCAGCTCGGCGGCGAGGTCGGCGCCGCGCAGGTAGCCGGCACCGCCGGCATCCGCGTGCTCGAACAACTCCGCAAACCACCGCTCAAGCGAGACCAGCGCCGGCGGGGCCGGGCGCGGCTCGTGCAGGCGCGCAACGCTCTGGCAGAGCAGGCGCAGCGCGTGATCGTCATCCGCCGGCGATGGCCGGGAGGCCATGGCGGCCAGCGAGCGCCGGCCGAGCGCCCGCTCCAGCAGCACGGCATCGTCACCGCGCTCAAACACCATCGCCGCGCCGTCGCCGCCCCACCACTGCTGCAGGGCGAAACCCGCGCGCTCCTCGTCGCCGGCCGCGCCGGGCCGCGCCAGCTTGAGCATGGCCTTCCGCGGGGCGCCGGCGACGGGGGTCCAGAGCACCGGCTGCAGAATGCTGGATGCCGTGGCGAAGGCGTCCCCGTCCGGCTGGGCGCGCCAGCGCTCTGCGTAGCTCTGCAGGAGTGCGCGGCCGACGGCGTCCGGGGTCGGCTGCGGGGTGCGATCTGCTGTCATGGGCGTCTTCGGGTTGGCGAGCGCGGGGAAGTGCGGCCTAGGCGCGACTGCGCTGCGGGCGACGCTCGAACCAGAACAGCAGCCGAGAGTGCTCGCGCCGGAACTCGTCGAGGGTCTGCGGGGTGCTGATGATCGTGGCAGGGGCCTCGATCGCGTCCACCACGCGGAGGATGTCTTCGTGCGCCCAGTAGCGTGCCCGCATCCGCAGCAGTGTGCTGCCGTCCTTCCCGATCACGAAGAGCTGCTCCTCCGTGTCGACCGTGGCGCCACGGTAGAGCGAGATGAGCAGCACGGACTCGATCTCCTCCATGCGGATCTCCCGGCGGAGCCCGGTGTATCCGCTCTCGCGCACGCCGGTCGGTGAGATGGCGATGTTTGCCCGGTGGTAGATCACGACGAAGCGAGCGATGACGACGACCGCGATCAGCTTGGCCAGTGCGACGATGTGCCAGGTCCCGGTGGGAATCGTGAGCCAGTACAGCACCGCGAACACGGGCAGGAGCAGTGCGGTCACAGCCAGCCCGGACTGCGTGAACACCTGCTCGCGGGGTCGCACAATCACCGCGTTCGCCCCCACAGCGCTCGCGTTATCGTCTGCATTCCCCCGGTGCATACACCCGAGCGTACGGCGCAATCGAGACAAGTGCATCACTCAGGTATGCGGGATGACACATGCATATGAGCTTTGGGCGAAGAATCTGCGAACACCGGCTGTCGGGCCGAGCGCGGGAAAGGCCATGCGGTCTGGGAATTTCTGCCGCACGAGCAGCGCGCCCCGCCGTTGCGGCGGGCGAAAAGGAACTTGAGGGAAGTTGGGGTTCGCCCGGCGCCCCGAGTTTTTCGTCTGTTTAAAACAGAAATGTCCAACCGAAGTTGGACATTCCCTGGATCTCGCGATCTGTGTTTCTGAGGTGGCGGAGAATGGGGGATTCGAACCCCCGAGGGCTTGCACCCAACACGCTTTCCAAGCGTGCGCCATAGGCCACTAGGCGAATTCTCCAGAAGCTTGCTCGAAAGAAAGCGACTCAGAGAATCTTATCTGATGGATCGAGTGCTTTTTGACACGAGGCCGCCGCGAGCCGGAATCGGGGGTGTCACCGAGTGCTCTCCGAACACGGTAAAGTAGGGAACGACTCCTCGCGTGGCGTCATCCAGGCCAATTCCCCCAGGACGGAAACGTAGCAAGGGTAACCGGGCTCTGGCGGGTGCGCGAGGGGTCCTTCTTCTTTAACGCGGTCAGTCGACCGGGAGCGGGCCCGGCGTTGCGGCCGGCCGGTGCTCCCGGGCCCAGCGCTCCGTCTGCAGCACGTGCGACGCGGCGGCCGTCGCGGCCGTCGCCGGGTCGCGGGCGATCAGCGCGTTGAGGATCTCGCGGTGGGAGAGGTCGCTCTGCGCCTTGATGTCCGGCCCGGCCGGCAGGTCGAAGAGCTGGTACGAGCGCGAGCGCGAGCGGAAGACGCGCAGCAGCTCGGCGATCGTCGCGTTCTGGGCGAGCGCGGTGATCTTCTCGTGGAATTGGGCGTCCAGGTCCGACGCCTCCTCCTGCTCGGTGGCCAGTTCGAGGGCATCGAGGATGCCGCCGAGTTCGGCCGCCACGGCATCCGTCATGTTGGCCGCGGCCTGCGACGTCGCGTGCGACTCGAGCACGCGCCGCGACTCGAACATGTCGATCAGCCCCTCGAGCGGCATCAGGCCGACGGTCAGTCCGAGCGCCCCGATGATGTTGGCCGGCTCGAGCGCGGAGACGTAGGTGCCGGAGCCGTGCCTGGACTCGATCACTCCGAGCGCGCCGAGCATGCGCACGCCCTCGCGGAGCGAGCCGCGGGAGACCTGGAGCCTGTCGCAAAGCTGCGCCTCCGAGGGGAACTGCTGGCCGGGCTGCAACTCGCCGGAGGCGATCATCTGGCGCAGGCCGTGGAATGCATCGTCGATCGCGCTGATGGTGCGCCTCCTTGTGCGATTGGTTTTCTCGGCCTGTGTCGTGCTACGTACCGAACAGCATACGGCCCGAAAGTCATCTAATGACTGGGTAGTTATCTGACGACTTCATGTATATGCTCCTTGGAGTCGGCATTGATTCGCCGTTTCGCGATAAGTCATCCAATAACTTTTTTGCGAGGCAGCGGCGCATCGCCGAACCACGCTCTCGCACTGCACAAGGATGTGACACCTCGATGACTTCGACGAATGCGCCAATCCGGCCCTCAGCCGCACTCGCCCCGAGCCCGCTGACGCTGCCGGGCGGCGCGCCAGCCGCAGCGGCGTGGACGCTCTCGGAGAGTGCGCTGCACATCAACCACGGCTCGTTCGGCGCCGTGCCGCGCGTGGCCCAGCTGCACCAGAACGAGCTGCGCGCCGAGATGGATGCCGACCCCGTTGCGTGGTTCAGCTTCCTGCCCGAGCGCATCGGTGCCGTGCGCCGCGAGATCGCCGACTTCGTCGGCGCGCCAGCCGAGCACACGGCCATCGTGCCGAATGCCAGTGCTGGCGCCACCGTCGTCTACTCGAGCCTGCCCATGGAGCGCGGGGCCGAGATCGTGGTCACCGACCACGGCTACGGCGCCGTCACGATGGGCGCCGAGCGCATGGCCCGCCGCCACGGCGGCACCGTGGTCACCGCGCACGTTCCGCTGCACGCGACGCCGGCCGAGGCGCACGACGCAGTCATGGCGGTCTGCTCGGACAAGACCCGGCTCATCGTGATCGACCACATCACCTCGGCGACCGCGCGCTTCATGCCCGTCGCAGAGATCGCGGCATCCGCCCGCGCCCGCGGCATCGTCACCCTGGTCGACGGCGCCCACGTGCCCGGCCTCTACGACAGCCCGCTCGAGGGCGTCGAGTGTGACTTCTGGATCGGCAACCTGCACAAGTTCGCCTGCGCGCCGCGCGGGACGGCGGTGTTGCTGGCCCCCACCGAGCTCAACAGCGTGCTCTACCCGCTGGTGGACTCCTGGGGCTCGCCCCTCGAGTTCCCGGAGCGCTTCGACACCCAGGGCACACTCGACCTCACGAGCTACCTGGCCGCGCCGACCGCGACCGGCTTCATCGCCGACACCTGGGGCTGGGGTCAGGCCCGCAGCTACATCAGCGAGCTCGCTGACTACGCCGAGGAGATCGTGGCGACGGCGTTCGCCGAGCGCACCGGCCAGGACCACCGCGTCGACGTCGGCTCCCCGGTCAACGCGCTGCGCCTGGTGCGGCTGCCTGAGGGCCTGGCCGGCTCGCACCCGACCGCCGACGCCCTGCGCAACCGGGTGGTCAGCGAGTTCGGCATCGAGGGCGCGTTCACCAGCTTCGGCGGTGTCGGCTACTTCCGGCTCTCCGCCCACGTCTACAACACCGCAGCAGACTTCGAAGAATTCGTGGAGCGCATGGTCCCAACGCTCTGCGACTGGGCGCGCGATGCCGAGCGTTGAGCTCGCGCGCCAGCACCCTGTGCACCCATCTCGGACCACAACAGCACGCACAACGAAACGAGGAGACATGACGAAACGGAAACTTCTTGCCGGTCTCGGGCTTGGCCTGGTGACTGCTCTCGCGCTCAGCGGCTGCTCCGCTCCCGCCGGTGACGGGAAGGTGACGCTCCAGATGGTCGAGAGCCTGACCAGTCCCGCCCGCACCGAACTGCTCACCAAGCTCATCGGCGAGTTTGAGGCGCAGAACCCCGACATCAACGTCGACCTGATCTCGCCGCCCACCGACCAGGCAGACCAGAAGATCCAGCAGATGCTGCAGTCCGGCTCCGGCGTCGACGTGCTCGAGGTGCGCGACCTCACCGTCGGGCCCTTCTCGGCCAACGGCTGGCTCAGCGACATGACCGGCGAGTTCGACGGCTGGGACGGCTGGGACTCGCTCACCAGCAACGCCCAGAGCGTCGCGACCGCCGGCGGCAAGATGTACTTCGTGCCCTACGGCTTCTACGGCATCAGCCTCTTCTACCGCACCGACATGGTGAAGGACGCCGGCTTCGACGGCGCCCCGGTGAGCTGGGACGACATCGTCGAGCAGGCCACGGCGATCCAGGACCCGGGCGCCAACCAGTACGGCTACGCCTTCCGCGGCGGCAAGAACGGCTACACCAACGCGGTGCTCGCCATCTCGGCCTACGTCGCCGGTGACATCGACGTCACCAACGCGTACCGCCTGAAGAACGGCGACTCGATCTTCTCCGCACCGGAGGCGCTCGACGCGATGGACACCTACCTCACGCTGTTCAAGCAGGCCTCTCCGCCGTCGTCCGTCGCCTGGGGCTACCCCGAAATGGTCGAGGGCTTCACCAACGGCTCCACCGGATTCCTGCTGCAGGACCCGGAGGTCATCGCCGCCGTCACCGAGTCGAAGGCGATCACCGCCGAGCAGTGGAACACCGCTCCGATGCTCGTGGGCCCGGGCGGCAAGGCCACCCAGCCGCTGGCGACGGCCGGCTGGGGCACGGCAGAGGCCAGCGAGCACAAGGCCGAGTCGGCCCGCCTGATCCAGTTCCTGAACTCCGGCGATGCCTCGATCGAGTTCACGCAGAAGAACAGCCTGGTCCCGATCCTGACCGGCGCATCCGACGACCCGTTCTACAAGACCGGCGCGTGGGCCAGCTACCTCTACATGAACGAGAACCCGGACGTCTACATCACCGCCGAGCAGCCGCGCGGCGTCGCCTGGTTCACCGAGTGGGCCGACAAGGCAGACACCGAGCTGCAGCAGGTGCTGATCGGTCAGATGACGAACAAGGAACTTCTCGCCAGTTGGGACTCCTACTGGGCCGAGAAGTGGGCGGCTGAGTAGAAACCACCATGTCTCGTCACACGACGACCGCGACAGGGCGCCCGTTCACACGGGCGGGCGCCCCCAGCGTGTCCCCACAGAAGACCACCCGCCGCCGCTCCTTCAGCACGCGGCGCGGCCTGGTCATCGCCGCGTTCATGCTGCCGGCGGCGGTGTTCGTTGCCGTGTTCACCTACTACCCGATGCTCGCCGGCTCGCAGATGGCGTTCCGCAACTGGAACCTGAACAATCTGACGAACACGGACTGGGTCGGCCTCGGCAACTTCCAGAAGATCTTCGCCGACCCCAACTTCTACGTGATCCTCGGCAACTCGGTGGTCTGGGTCGTGGCCTCGATCATCCCGCAGTTCATCATCGGATTCGCGCTCGCCCTCTGGCTGCGCCGCAAGTTCGTCTTCCGCGGCCTCTACCAGGCGCTCATCTTCTTCCCGTGGGCGATCTCCGGCTTCCTGATCGGCATCCTGTTCCGCTGGATGTTCAACGGCGAATTCGGCGTGATCAACGACCTGCTGAGCAAGGCCGGTCTCATCGACGCCCCCATCCCGTGGCTGGCGGAGCCGGGCACGGCCATGACGGCGGTGATCATCGCCAACACCTGGTACGGCGTCACCTTCTTCGCGATCATGATCCTCGCGGCGCTGCAGTCCGTGCCCGACGACGTCTACGAGGCGGCAGCGCTGGACGGCTCCGGCAAGATCCGCACCCTGTTCAGCATCACGATCCCGTACATCAGCACGACGCTGGCGCTCACGGTGCTGCTGCGCGTGATCTGGATCTTCAACTTCCCCGACATCATCTGGGCGATGACCGGCGGCGGACCCGCCAACCAGACGCACATCATCACCACCTGGATGATCGCGATCACGCAGCGCGGCGACTACGGGCAGGCCTCCGCCCTCGGCCTCATCGTCGTCGCGATCCTGCTGGTGTTCTCCGCCTTCTACCTGATGGCCATCCGCGAGAAGAAGGGGGCACGCTCATGATCAACCGGGAAATGCCGGCGGCGAAGGTCGTCAGAATCGTCTTCCTCGGGCTGTGGCTGGTCATCTCGCTGTTCCCGCTGTACTGGATCCTGATCACCTCGTTCAAGACCCCCGGCGCGATCTTCAGCTACCCGCTGACGTACTGGCCGGAGGTGTTCTCGCTCGAGAACTACATCTCGCTGTTCCAGAAGTCGAGCTTCGGCACCTACGTCTTCAACAGCCTGCTCGTGGCCACGGCGGCCGCAACGGTGGCGACGTTCATCTCGATGCTCTCCGCCTACGTGCTGGCCCGCTTCGAGTTCCGCAGCAAGGGCGCCGTGCTGATGGCGTTCCTCGTCACCCAGATGATCCCGGCGTTCATCGCGCTCGGGCCGCTCTACCTGATGATGGTGCAGCTGAAACTGGTGGACAACCGCTTCGGCCTGATGCTCATCTACATCGCGGTGTGCATCCCGTTCAGCACGATCATGCTGCGCGGATTCTTCGCGAACATCCCCGACGCGCTCGAGGAGGCGGCCATGATCGACGGCTGCTCGCGGTTCGGCGCGCTGTTCCGGGTCATCATCCCCGTGATGAAGCCCGGCATCATCGCCGCGTTCATCTTCAACTTCGTCAACTGCTGGAACGAGCTGTTCCTGTCTGTGACGTTGATGAACAAGGACGAGAACAAGACGATCCCGACCGCGCTGAACGGCTTCATCTCGAGCTTCACGATCGACTGGGGCTCGATGTCGGCCGCGGCCGTGCTCACGATCGTGCCGACGATGATCCTGTTCGCCTTCGCCAGCCGGTACATCGTGCAGGGCCTGACGGCCGGCGCCGTCAAGGGTTAGTCGCGCAGACGACAGTGGCCGCCACCCCTCGGGGTGGCGGCCACTGTCGTCTGGCGGTGTGGGCGGCTAGCCCTGCGCGATGCCGCGCAGCACCGCCCGCACGATGGAGGCCGCGTCGATGCCGTGGGAGCGGTAGACGCTCTCCTGATCCCCCGACTGGCCGAGCTGGGAGACGCCGAGGTGCGCGGCCTGCACCCCGTTCACGCCGGCCAGGAACGACAGGGTGTGTGGGTGGCCGTCGAGCACGGTCACCAGCGGGGCCGCCCGGTGGGCGGGCAGGATGTCGCGCAGGATCCACTCGCCGGCATCCGCGCTGCCCGCCTCACCGCTCGCCTGGCCGGTCCTGGCCTGCAGGGCGTCGAAGAGCAGCCCGGCGTTGGTGACGCAGACGACGTCAACGTGCACGCCGGCCTCGGCCAGGGTGTCGCGGGCGGCGATGGCCTCCGGCACCAGCGCGCCCATCGCCGCGATGGTCGCGTGCGGCGCCCCGCCGGCCTGGGGCGAGCGCAGCAGGTAGCCGCCGGCCAGCACCTGGCGGCGTCGGAGCTCGCGGGCCTCCGGCAGCGCCGGCACCTCGGCGAGGTCTTGCTGCACCGGCCGGGTCGACAGCCGGAGGTAGCTCGAGCTGCCACCCGGGATGCCGATGCGGCGGATGCACTCCAGCAGCATCCACTCCACCTCGAGCGCGAACGCCGGCTCGTAGCTGAGCAGGCCGGGCTGCTGCAGCCCGATCGCCGGGGTGAGCAGCGACTGGTGGGCGCCGCCCTCGGCGGCCAGGGTCACGCCGGAGGGGGTGCCGACCAGGATCGACTGGCCGCCCGCGTACATGCCGAACGTCCACGGCTCCAGCGCGCGGGCGATGAACGGGTCGTAGACGACGCCGATCGGGATGAGGGGGAAGCCCCAGCGGCTCCACGTCGCGCCGAGCTCACCGATCAGGCCGACCAGGTTGGTCTCGGCGATGCCGAGCTCGATGTGGCGCCCCTCGGTGCTCTCCTCCCAGTGCAGGATCGTCTCCGGGTCGTCGTCGAACCAGTCCCGGGAGGGCGCGGCCGACCAGACCTTGGCCTTGTTCACCCAGCCGCCGAGGTTGGTGCTGGAGCTGACATCCGGGCTCACCGTCACCACGCGCTCCGCGATGGCGGGGGCACGCCGGGTGAGGTCGAGCAGGGTGCGGCCGAGCGCCGCCTGGGTCGTGCTCGTGCCGCGCGGAACCCAGCCGAGGTCGGTGGGCGGCGTGAAGGCGCCGGCGGCCGGCACCGGCTCCCGGCGCAGCAGCGCCGCGCGCTCCGCGCAGAGGGCGCCCTCGGCCGAGCCCGGCTCGAAGACCTGGAACGGGTCGGCCGGGTCCCGGCCGACGGAGGAGGCGTACTGCTCGAACTGGGCCGGGGTCAGCTGCGCGGAGTGGTTCTGCGGGTGCCCCTCCATCGGCAGGTTCCTGCCCTTGACCGTGTAGGCGAAGACCACGGTCGGCCGGGTGTCGTCGATGGCGGCGAACGACTGCCGCAGGGTGTCGTGGTCGTGCCCGCCGAGGTTGCCGACCGCCGCCCGCAGCTCGGCCGGGCCGACATCCGCAAGCAGCGCCCGCAGCTCGGGCCAGCGCTCGCCGCAGAGCCGGTCGAGCAGCTGCTCGTCGGAGCTGCGCAGCAGCCGCTGGTACTCCGGGTTGGTCATGGTGTCGATGCGCGCGCGCAGCCGCTCGCCGCCCGGCCGGGCGAACAGGCCCTCGAGCAGGCGGCCGTACTTGGCCACGAGCACCTGCCAGCCGGCGGCCTCGAACATGGCCGAGAGCTTGGTCACGCTCACGGCCGGAACGACCCGGTCGAGCGACTGCCGGTTGAAGTCGACCACCCAGACCAGCTCGCCGAGGTGCTCGACGGCCGGGTCGCCCATGGCCTCCCAGATCGCGCCCTCGTCGAGCTCGGCGTCGCCGATCAGGGCGTACTGCCGGCCGGTGCCCGCGCGGCCGCCGTGGTTCTCCACGTAGCGGCGGGCGATCGCGCCCCAGAGCGGGGCAGTGGCGCCGAGCCCGACGGAGCCGGTCGAGTAGTCGACGGGGTCGGGGTCCTTGGTGCGGCTCGGGTAGCTCTGCAGCCCGCCGAACTCGCGCAGGCCGGCCAGCGCGGCCGGGTCGAGCTCGCCGAGCAGGGCGTTGATGGCGTGCAGCACGGGGGAGGCGTGCGGCTTCACCGAAACGCGGTCGCCGGAGCGGAGCTGCTCGAACCAGAGCTGGGTCATGATCGTCGTCATCGACGCGCACGAGGCCTGGTGGCCGCCGACCTTCAGCCCGAGCGGGTTCGGCCGCACGTGGTTGGCGTGGTGGATGCTCGCCGTCGAGAGCCAGAGCACGCGCTGCTCGATGGCCCCGAGGAGGGCGTCGCGCGCGATGGCGGCCGCCTCGGTCGGCGGTGCAGTGGGGCTGAGTGTGACGGACACGGTGACTCCTTCGTCGGCGTTGCGGTTGCGCTGGCACAATCGTCGGATGAATGCACACAATGGACAACAGATCGGCTAGATTTCAGTCAGAATGACGCACTTGTGTGCCACCTAATGGAGTGAGGCCAGACAATATGACTGATCGCGTGATCGATTCGACGGATGCCGCGCTGCTGCTGGCGCTCGCCGACTACCCGCGGGCCACCGCCGTGGCCCTCGCCGAGGCGACGGGGCTGGCCAGGAGCACCGTGCACAGCAGGCTGAACCGGCTGGAGTCCGAGGTGCTCTCCGACGCGCTGCGCCGGGTGGACCCGGCATCCGTCGGCCTGCCGCTCAGCGCCTTCATCTTCGCCCACGTCACCCAGCAGAAGCTCTCGCAGCTTCCGGAGAGCCTGGCCCTGATCCCCGAGGTGATCGAGGTGTTCGGGGTCTCCGGCGACTGGGACCTGCTGATCCGGGTGGCCGCCGCCGACGCCGACGACCTCTACCGGGTCGCCGACCTGGTGCTCAGCACCCCGGGCATCGAGCGCACCTCCACGGTGCTGGCAATGAAGCACATGGTGCCCTACCGCACCCAGCCGCTGATCGAGCGGGTGCGGGCGGGCAGCCGCGGCGCGGAGGCGCGACTACTCTAGAAGGGTGGCTGGAAGCATTTACATCACGTCCGTCGAGGGGCACTCCGGGAAGTCGACCATTGCGCTCGGCACGGTCGACACCCTCTCCCACCAGGTGCGGCGGGTCGGCGTCTTCCGCCCCATCGCCCGCTCGACCGCGGAACGCGACTACGTCGTCGAGCTGCTGCTCGGCCACGACAGCGTCTCCCTCGACTACGAGGAATGCATCGGCGTCAGCTACGACGAGGTGCATGAGAACGCGGATGCCGCCCTCTCCCGCATCGTCGAGCGCTACAAGGCCGTCGAGGCCAAGTGCGACGCCGTCGTCATCCTCGGCTCCGACTACACCGACGTCGGCAGCCCGACCGAGCTGAGCTACAACGCGCGCATCGCCGCCAACCTGGGCGCCCCGGTGCTGCTGGTGCTCGGCGGGCGCTCCAGCCAGGTCTCCGGCGAGCGGCTCGGCCAGGCCGACCCGCGCACCCCGGCGCACATGCACGACATCACCGAGCTGGCCCTGCACGAGCTGCACTCGGCCCACGCCACCCTGCTGGCCGTCATCGCCAACCGAGCGGATGCCAGCCAGATGGAGGCCGTGCGCGCGGCGATCGTCTCCGCGCAGCCGAACGTGCCCGTCTGGGTGATCCCCGAGGACCCGTACCTGATCGCCCCGAGCATGGAATCGATCATGCAGGCGACCGGCGGCACCCTGATCAAGGGCAACCCCGAGCTGCTCGCCCGCGAGGCGCTCGGCGTCGTCGTGGCCGGCATGGGCATGGTCAACGTGCTGCCCCGGCTCACCCAGGGCGCCGTGCTCGTCGTCGCCGGCGACCGCACCGAGGTGCTGCTCGCGGCGATGATGGCCCAGACCTCCGGCACCTTCCCGTCGATCGCCGGCGTCGTGCTGAACGGCGGTTTCGAACTGCCGGAGCCGATCGAGCGCCTGCTCGACGGGCTGCCGCAGACCTTGCCGATCATCCGCACCGAGCTCGGCACGTACGACACGATCGTCGCGATCACCCGCACCCGCGGCCGCCTGGCCGCCGACTCGCAGCGCAAGTACGACGCCGCCCTGGCCCTGTTCGAGCAGCACGTGGACGCCGCGGAGCTGCTCGGGCTGCTGAATCTCAGCCGCTCCACCGTCGTCACCCCGCTCATGTTCGAGTACGGACTGATCGAGCAGGCGCGCGCGGCCAAGCGCCACATCGTGCTGCCGGAGGGCGGCGATGACCGCGTGCTGCGCGCCGCCGCCACGGTCCTGGCCCGCGGCATCGCCCGGCTGACGATTCTGGGCGAGCCGATCGAGGTGCACTCGCGCGCCATCGAGCTCGGCGTGGACATCTCCGCCGCCGAGGTAATCAGCCCCTACGACGACGTGCTGCGGTTCAAGTTCGCCGGGGAGTACGCGAAGCTGCGCTCGCACAAGGGCATCTCGCTCGAGCAGGCGCGCGACACCGTCACCGACCTCTCGTACTTCGGCACCATGATGGTGCACATGGGCCTGGCTGACGGCATGGTCTCCGGCGCCGCCCACACCACGGCGCACACCATCCGTCCGGCGTTCGAGATCATCAAGACCCGGCCGGACGTCTCCGTCGTCTCCAGCGTCTTCCTGATGTCGCTGGCCGACCGCGTGCTCGTCTACGGCGACTGCGCCGTCATCCCCGACCCGACCGCCACCCAGCTGGCCGACATCGCGCTCTCCTCGGCCGAGACCGCCGCGCAGTTCGGCATCGAGCCGCGGGTCGCCATGCTCTCCTACTCGACAGGGGAGTCCGGTTCCGGCGTCGACGTCGACAAGGTGCGCGAGGCCACCGCCCTCGTGCGCGAGCGCCGCCCGTCGCTGCCGGTCGAGGGCCCGATCCAGTACGACGCCGCCGCGGACGCCGCCGTCGCGGCATCCAAGATGCCCGGCTCAGAGGTGGCGGGCAAGGCGACGGTGTTCATCTTCCCCGACCTGAACACCGGCAACAACACCTACAAGGCGGTGCAGCGCAGCGCCGGCGCGGTGGCGATGGGCCCCGTGCTGCAGGGCCTGAACAAGCCGATCAACGATCTCTCCAGAGGAGCCCTGGTGCAGGACATCGTGAACACCATCGCCATCACCGCGATTCAGGCGGCCACCTCATGAGCTCCGTCTTCGTCGTCAACTCCGGCTCCTCCTCGCTCAAGTACCAGCTGATCGACCTGCGGACAGGGGCCTCCCGCCTGAGCGGCCTGATCGAGCGCATCGGCGAGCCGGACTCGTTCATCAGCGACCACTCCGAGGCGATGAACGTCGTGCTGGCCAAGCTCGGCGTCGTCGACGACCTGATCGCCGTCGGCCACCGGGTCGTACACGGCGGCAGCGAGTTCGACGGCCCCACCCTGGTCACCGCCGAGGTGGAGCGCGAGATCGAGGCGCTCTCGCGGCTGGCCCCGCTGCACAACCCGGCCAACCTGCTCGGCATCCGGGCCGCGAAGAAGGCGCTGCCGCACGTGCCGCACGTGGTCGTCTTCGATACCGCGTTCCACCAGACCATGTCGCCCGCGGCCTACACCTATGCCATCGACAAGGACATCGCCCGCGAGTACAAGGTGCGCCGCTACGGCTTCCACGGCACCTCGCACAAGTACGTCTCCGAGCAGGCGGCCGTGCTGCTGGGCAAGCCACTCGGCGCCGTGCGCACCATCGTGCTGCACCTCGGCAACGGGGCATCCGTCGCCGCGATCGACGGCGGCAGGTCCGTCGACACGTCGATGGGGCTCACCCCGCTGCAGGGCCTGGTCATGGGCACCCGCTCCGGCGACCTCGACCCGGCCGTGCTGATCCACCTCAACCGCGCAGCCGGCATGAGCATCGCCGAGCTCGACGTGCTGCTGAACAAGCAGAGCGGCCTGCTCGGGCTCACCGGCATGGGAGACATGCGCGATGTGCAGGATGCCGCCATCAACGGCAACGAGGAGGCGGAGCTCGCGCTGCAGGTCTGGCGGCACCGCATCCGGCACTACATCGGTGCCTATTACGCCCAGCTCGGCGGCCTGGACGCCGTCGTCTTCACGGCCGGCATCGGCGAGAACAACGCCTTGCTGCGCCGGCGGGCCCTGGCCGGGCTCGAGCACCTCGGCATCCAGATCGACAACGACCGCAACGAGCTGGCCTCGCGCGCGGCGCGCGTGATCTCCCCGGCCGGCGCGCAGGTGACCGTGATGGTCATCCCCACCAACGAGGAGCTCGAGATCGCCCGCCAGGTGGAGTCGCTGCTCGCCTAGCTGGTTTGCGGATGCCGCGGCCCGCGGCATCCGCAGCGCGCCCTAGCGGTTCACGTACGCCATGTGCGTCTCGTTGTAGCGGTCCCCGCTGACGCCGACCCGCTGCGCGAGCGCGTCGAGGTCTGCCCGCTCGTCGGCGGAGAGCGGCACGGCGCTGGCGCCCGCGTTCTCGGCGATGCGCGCGGTGCGCCGGGTGCCAGGGATCGGCACGATCCACGGCTGCTGCGCCAGCAGCCAGGCCAGGGCGATCTGACCCGGCGTCGCGCCCTTCGCCGCGGCGAGCACGGCGACGTGGGCGACGAGCGCCTGATTCGCCGCCCGGTTCTGCTCGGAGAACCGCGGGATGCTCGCCCGGATGTCGCCGGCGGCGAAGGCCGTGCTCTGGTCGACGGTGCCGGTGAGGAAGCCCTTGCCGAGGGGGCTGAACGGCACGAGGCCGATGCCGAGCTCGGCCAGCGTCGGCAGCACCTCCGCCTCCGGGTCGCGCGTCCACAGCGAGTACTCGCTCTGCAGCGCCGTCACGGGGAAGACCGCGTGCGCGCGCCGAATGGTGGCGGCGGACGCCTCGGAGAGCCCGAAGTGGCGCACCTTGCCCTCGCGCACGAGGTCGGCGACGGTGCCGGCGACATCCTCGATCGGCACGTCGGGGTCGACGCGGTGCTGGTAGAACAGGTCGATCACGTCGGTGCGCAGACGGCGGAGCGAGGCGTCCGCCACACGGCGGATCTGCTCGGGCCTGCTGTCGAGGCCCACGCTCGTGTTGCCCTCGATGCGCCAGCCGAACTTCGTCGCGATGACCACCTGCTCGCGCAGCGGCGCCAGGGCCTCACCGACGAGTTCCTCGTTCACGTAGGGGCCGTAGACCTCCGCCGTGTCGAAGAACGTGACGCCGTGGTCGACGGCGGAGCGGAGCACGTCGATCATGTCGGCCCGGCTGCCCGGGTTGGGGCCGTAGCTCTGCGACATGCCCATGGCGCCGAGGCCGATGGCCGAGACCTGGAGGCCTTGTCCGAGAGTGCGAGTGTGCATCAGGATGCCGCCCTTTCGTAGTCTGTGTCGCTGAGGTGTTCGAGCCAGTTCGTGGTGGTTGCGGGGTCGTCGCCGTCTTCGAGCATGGCGAGGTGCTCCATGAACCCGGTGGGGGTGGCGCCGTGCCAGTGCTCCTCGCCGGGCGCCGTGTAGACGGTCTGCCCCGGGGTGGCGCGGATCACGCCGCCGTCGCGGGTTCCGACAAGTGCGGTGCCCGCCGTGATGTGCAGGGTTTGGCCGAGCACGTGCGAGTGCCAGGCGGTGCGGGCGCCCGGGGTGAAGCGCACCCGGCTGACGACCATGCGGCTCGGATCGGGCTTCCGCGTCGCGATCGGGTCGACGTACACGTCGCCGGTGAACCACTCGGCTGGGCCCTGTGCGGTGGGATGCTCCGGTTCGATGTGCATCAGGAGGTCTCCTTCGAGGTGTGGCTGCCGGCCGTTGTTCGGCCGTGTCACCGACCGTACGCCTCGTGCGCCCCGCCAGGGAGGCCCTGCCAGTACACCTCTTGGCAGGGCGGCCCGCACCTCGTCCAATCGGATGCCGCGGCGCCGGCGGAAGGAAGGCTGGATGGAGCGGCGGTCAGCGGGTGTTCGCTGCAGAGGGACACTGATCGGGACAGGCGTTCCGAGCGCCTCAGAATGGTGGGCCGTCGTCGATGAGGAGTGCCGACTCTGTTCCGCTGGGTGAGCCCGTCGAAACCCGTGACCCGGGTGGCTCCGGTGGACCGGTCGGTGGTTGCGGTGGTGCGTGTTGCATCCGGGACGGGGTGGTCGTGTACTCCCGGCCGCGCGGGGAGGTCCAGCTGAGGTTCCCGCCGCCGGTCTGCCGCACCCGCCAGCGGGAGTTGTGCTTGAGCCGGTGGTGCTTCTTGCAGAGCACCGCCAGGTTCTCCTCGACGGTCAGCCCGCCGGCCTCCCAAGCCCGGGTGTGGTCCGTCTCGGAGCGCTCCGCCTTCCGGGTGCAGCCGGGGAACCGGCAGGTCTCGTCCCGGTAGAGGATCCAGCGCCGCATAGACGCGGACAGCCGGTACTGGGTCGGGTCCAGCTGCAGCGGGGTGCCGTCCACCGGGTCGGTGAGGATCCGGTGCAGCGTCGGCGCCTGCGCGACGAGCCGTCTGGCGGTGTCGGCGTCGATCGGGCCGTATCCGTGGAGTTCGGCCGGCTCCTCCGAGGTGCCGATGAGGGTGTCGATGCCGATGGTGAGTTTCGGGACGGCGACGAAGACCTCGGGGCGGGCGAACGCGAGCGTCGGGATGTGGGTCTCGCCGTCCTCGGCGCTCTGGGCGGGCAGGCCGAGCAGGAGCTCGGCGGCGATGTCGGCCTCGAGCTGGGCGTGGGTGCCCGCGCTCAGGATGTCGTCGGTCAGTTCGCCTGTGGCCTCGCCCGCTGCCACCACGTCTGCCACCAGCTCGCCGGCCTCGGCGGCCTCTTTCTGCGCCTCCGTGGCGAGGTCTCCCACTCGGGTGCTGATGGCGAGGGCCTTCTCCGCCTCCAGGTACAGGTGCAGCCACGCCATCCCGTCGGCGTCGGGCTCGAACACCAGACGGCGGTCCGCCCGGGACCGAGCGGCCCGCTCGGCGAGGGCGTCCGGGTGCAGCCGGTCGCGGAGGCGGGCCACGGCCCGGTGGAAAGCGGAGACGTTCATGGTGCGGGCCTTGCCCAGCGCCTCCCGCTCGAAGCGGGCGTGCAGGGTGGGAGGCAGGACGACGGCGCCGGCGAGGATCTCCCGCGCGTGCCGCACGGTGATGCTCCCGGCAGAGAGCTCGGCCAGCGTGTTGGCGAAGGGGCCGCAGAGTTGCCCGGCCTCGTAGATGAGGCCGACCATGGTGCGCTCGTGCACCCGGAGGATGAGGGCCAGTTCGGCGGTGATGCTGCGCCTCGCGAACTGCTCGTCCAGGGACGGCCGGCCGCCGAGCGGGTCGGCGGTCGCGACGGCGCGGCGCACGGCCTCGTCGATCTGGCGGTAGCGCTCTGCTTGGAGGGAGCACTCCAGCGCTGCGCCCGAGGACAGCCCGGCCAGGCACGCATCCAGCAGCGGGTCGAGCCCGGCTGCGGGGGCCTGCATCGGCTGCGTTTCCATGCTTGAAGCGTCTCACCGACCACTGACACTGGACGGCGAAAACAGGCCCGAATCGGGGCAATTGTGGACAACTTCCGCTGTCGTTACCTGATTGTGACCTTTCGCGGGGAGAGTGTTTCGGGTTGACTCCGGGGCTTCGCTCGTTCCTCGCTCAGCCGACGTGGGGAGGGGCGTTCGGCGACGTGGGGAGGGATGCTCGGCCGACGTGGGGAGGAATGTTTGGTCGACGTGGGGAGGGGCGTTCAGTCGGCGTGGGGAGGGGCGTTCGGCGACGTGGGAGGGGCGTTCGGTCGAGGCGGGGAAGAGGCGCACGGTGAGAAGTGCCGCTCCGCATCCGGGAGCTCGCCCTAGTGTTGAGGGCGCGGCGTCTCAGCGACCGCGCAGACGCAGGGAGGCAGCATGGACAAGCCCGTTCCGGCCTACTTCGAGTCCAGCGGTCAGGGTCGCTACCACCCCACGATTCATGCCCAAGGTGCGTGGAACCCGGGCGAGATCCACTTCGGCCCGCTCGGCGGACTCATCGTCCACGCGATCGACAAGCACCGGGCGGCGCAGGGCGGGCCGGCCGACGCGCTGCAGCTCGGCCGCGTCAGTTTCGACATCCTGGGGTTCCTCGCCGCCGAGGAGATCGAGATTCAGGTCGAGACCATCCGGCCGGGCCGCACCATCGAGCTCGTCGAGGCGCGGGCGCGCATCGGTGACCGAACCGCGGCGCTGGCGCGCGCGTGGTTCATCGCCGCGAGCGACACGGCCGCGGTGGCTGGAGGCGAACCGGCGCCGCTACCGGAGCCGGGCTCGCTGTCGCACTGGCCGTTGGCCCATTCCTGGCCGGGCGGCTTCGTGAACTCCCTCGAGATGCGCGCCGTCGCCCCACCTCAGCCCGGCCGGGCGCGCGCATGGCTTCGCACCCAGACGGCCCTCGTCGCGGGGGAGCGGGCCAGCGCTCACGCCGCGTACACCGCGCTCGTCGACACCGCGAACGGGATCGCCGTGCGGCAGCCGCCGACGGAGTGGATGTTTCCCAACGTCGACCTGACCATCCACTTCTTTCGGCAACCCGCCGGCGACTGGGTCGGCTTCGACACGACCGTCACCTTCGGGCCGGATGGCCACGGCCTGACCAGCACGGAGCTCCATGACACAGCCGGCGCCGTCGGTCATGCCGAGCAACTGCTGACCGTCCGGCCGCTCGCGCGGGATTAGCTGGACGCCGAGACCGCGGGTTCCAGTGGCGCGAGGTCGGGCTCAACCCAGCCCAGTCTCGCCTCGGCCGAGGCCAGCGTTGAGGGGTGGTAGTGGCGCATCAGCAGTCGCGTGTCGAGCAGTTCGGGGTGGCGTGCGACGAACTCCGTGAAGTCGTCCGTGCTCGATTCGGTGCTGGCGTGCCCCACCAGCACCACCCACGCGCGGGTCATTGTCTCGTGGTACTTCTGGGGCATGCCCGCAGAGCGTGCGGTGTTCTGGATGCCCGCGCTGACGAGCTCGATGGCCGTGTCGACGCCGCAGCGGCTGACGGCCAACCAGGTGAGGTGCACGTGCTCGCGGTGACCGAATCGCTCGGCGGTCGCCATCACCTCGCCCACGAGGGACGAGAACGTCGGGAGGTCTTCTCGCTGCGGCTCCTCCGCGCGCATCGTCACGATGCCACCTCCGTCATGGCGTGCAGCCCGGCGCGCAACCCGGCGATCACCTCGGGGGAGAGGCCACTCAGCGCGAGCCGCTCCAGGCGATCGAACGCCTCGCGGATGGTGCCGGCCGCCGCATGCCCCGCAGACGTGAGCTCGACGAGCACGGCCCGGCGGTCGCCGGGGCGGGTACCGCGGGTGACGAGCTCGCGGCGCTCCAGCCGGTCCAAGATGCTGGTCAGCGTCGTGGGGCGAGTGCCGGCCGCGGCACCCAGCTCGGACACGGTGCGCGGGGCCCCGTCGGAGAGGTTGGCGAGCGCGTTGATCTCGGAGGCGGTCAATTCCATCTCGGAGAGTTCTGCGGAGAGCACTCGGAGGGTGGCGTGGGTGGCTCGCTGGAGGGCCAAGAGGGCAGACCAGGCTGACGTTTCATTTTCGGACTTCATGAGATTGGATGATACGAAATCGTAGTATCACCGCGCAAGTCGCTCGCGGGGCGGGGTGCACATTTATCAAGAACTATTGCACAAGAAGTCTTGTGCAACTACGCTCGAGCCATGGACAACGAGACGCCAGCTCCGAAGCGGCCCATGCAGGGCGTACGCGACCCGCGCTCCCTCCGCGCCCTCGCCCACCCGCTGCGCCTGAAGCTGCTGGGCATCCTGCGCACCGACGGCGCCCACTCGGTCGGCCAGCTGGCCGGCCTGGTTGACGAGGCGCCCGGCACCGTGAGCTACCACCTGGGCACGCTGGCCGAGTTCGGCTTCGTCGTGCCTGCACCGGAGCGGGCCCGCGACGGCCGGGAGCGCTGGTGGCAGGCCGCGCACAGCCACACAGTCTTCGAGCCGGCCGAGCTGCTCGACGATCCGGAGCAGCACGGAGCCGTGCGGGTGCTGCAGCAGGCGATCCTGCAGTCCTACCTCGGCGAGCTGCTCGACGCCCTCGACGCCGAGCCGGCACTCGGCCGGGACTGGGTCGCCGCCAGCACCCACTCCGACTCCTTCGGCTACCTCACCGCCCCGCAGCTGGCGGAATTCTCCGCCGAGCTCGCAGCCCTCTCCCGCAAGTGGGAGGCGGCGAGCGACCCGAAGCGGCCAGGGGTCAAGCCCATCCGCTGGATCCTCCATGCCTTCGCGCGCCCCTGAGCGCCCGCGCACCCGGGCGGGCGCCCTGCCTCTGCTGGCCGTGCTGGTCGCCGCGTTCGTCTCCCGTGCCGGCAATGCGATCACCGCGATCGCTGTGCCGCTCTACGTCTTCGCCGACACCGGCTCGGCGCTCGCCACCGGCACCGCCGGGGTCTTCGCGACGCTGCCCGTGGTCATCGGCGGCTCCCTCGGCGGCGCGCTGATCGACCGGCTCGGCTACCGCCTCTCCAGCATCGCCGCCGACCTGGCCAGCGGCCTGACTGTGCTGGCGCTGCCGATCCTGGCGGCGACCACCGGCCTGCCGTTCTGGCTGCTGCTCCTGCTCGTCTTCCTCAGCGGGCTGCTCGACGCCCCCGGTGACACGGCGAAGACCGTCATGCTGCCCGAGCTCGCCGAGCGGGCGGCGGTGCCGCTGGCCCGGGCCGCCGGCGCGCAGGCGGCCGTGCAGCGCAGCGCCTCCATGGTGGGGGCCGCTCTGGCCGGCATGCTGATCGGGGTGGTCGGTGCCCCCGGCGCGCTCTACGTGAACGCGGCCACCTTCGCCGTGTCGGCCGTGCTCGTGGCCGCGCTGATCCCGCGGATGCGGCGGGCCGAGGCATCCGCCGCCGCCCCCGTCGCCGCAGACGGCATGCCGGACGGCGAGCCAGACGGCTACTGGCGCGGCTTCGCAGCTGGGCTGCGCTTCCTCTGGTCGAACGCGCTGCTGCGCGGGATCGTGCTGCTGGTCATGCTCACCAACGCCATCGACACGGCCGGATTGACGGTGATCTTCCCGGTCTATGCCACGGAGCGCCTCGGCTCGGCCTCCGCGCTGGGCTTCCTCGTCGCCAGCTTCATGGGCGGGGCGCTGCTCGGCGCCGTCGTCTTCGCCGCCGTCGGCCACCGCGTCGCCGGGCGGGGGCTCTTCGTGCTGTTCTTCGTGCTCGCCGGCCTGCCGCCCTATCTCGCCATGGCGTTCGAGGTGCCGTTCCCGGTGCTGCTCGGCGTGCTCGCCTTCTCGGGGCTGGCGGCCGGCGGCATCAACCCGATGGTGTCCACGGCGCTGTTCGGCCTCATCCCCGCGCCGATGCGGGCCAGGGTCTTCGGGTCGATGACCGCCGGGGTCGCCGCGGCGATGCCGCTCGGCGCGTTCCTCGGCGGCGTGGGCGTCACCGCGCTGGGGCTCCAGCCGACACTCCTCATCGCGGCCGGCGTCTACGCGCTCGCGGCCCTGAGCCCGCTGTTCGGACAGCACTGGCGCGGGCTCGCCGCGCTCCCGCAGGCTGCACCGGCGGAGCGGGCCTGATAAATCGTTCAGAAATGTCAGGGAATCCACTGGCCTGTTGCTCAGGATCGGAGCTTAGGCTGCGCGACGTGCCCGCGGCCGCGGGCCCCGACCGTGCAGAAAAGCAGCTGCCATGTCACGACTGTTCCGCAAGCCGGGTGACGGCGTCGCCAGCGTTGCCACGCCGCTCGAGCGCGACTTCTCGCAGCGGCCGCGCACGCTCATCGTCGGCTTCGCGCTGTTGCACGCTGTCTTCCTGCTCGCCCTCCTGCCCTCCTTCCTCGGCGGCATCGCAATCGGCGATCTCTCGCTGTACCGGGCCTGGGTCGAGACCTCGCTGACCACGGGCCTCTGGCGCGGGATCCAGATTCCGTGGGTGTACCCCATCGGGGCGGTGGCCCCGATGGGACTGGCGGACTCCCTCGGCCCGATGCTCTTCCCCTTCCTCTGGTTCCTCCTCACGACGGTGCTGAACGGCCTGTCGATCGCCGTGCTCACCGACTTCGGCCGCAAGGCGAGCGGCTTCACCGCCGCCTGGTGGTGGCTGCTCGTGATCTTCATCCTCAGCCCGGTCGGGCTGTTCCGGTTGGAGGGCATCGTCGCCCCGATCGTCATCATCGCCCTGGTGCTGCTGGCCCGCCGCCCGGCGCTGGCCGGGGTGCTGCTCGCCGTCGCGACCTGGATCAAGGTGTGGCCCGTCGCCGTGTTCCTCGCGGTGCTCGGGGTGGGGCGGCAGTGGCTGGCCGTGGCCGCCGGCGGCGCTCTCATCACGCTCGGAGTCGTCGGGGCGGCGATCGGCTTGGGCGGCTCACCCGAGACCCTCCTGAGCTTCGTCTCTGACCAGTCGGACCGCGGGCTCCAGCTCGAGGCGCCGATCTCGACCCCCTGGGTCTGGATGGCGGCGCTGGAGCGCCCCGGCAGCTACATCTTCCAGAACTCCGCGCTGGCCACGCGGGAGGTGGCGGGAGAGGGGGCCGCCTCGGCGGCGGCTGCGACGACCCCGCTGATGCTCCTCGCGATGGCGCTGATCTTCGCCCTGCTCCTGCGCGCCCGCCGGCGGGAGACGGATGCCGAGAACCTCCTCGTGCACGGGGCGCTGGCGCTGACCTGCGCGCTCGTGGTGTTCAACAAGGTCGGCTCTCCGCAGTACATGCTCTGGATCGCGCCGGTCGTCGTCGTCGGGCTGTTCCACGACGCGCAGCGCTGGCGCACACCCTCGTACCTGGTGCTGGTGATCTCCGTGCTCACGACGTTCATCTTCCCCGTCTTCTACATGCCGCTCGCCGCGGGCAACATCGCCGCGGTGCTGCTGCTGACGGTGCGCAATGTGCTGCTCGTCGTGCTGTTCGCCTGGTCGGTCTGGCGGCTCTGGCGACTGGCCACCCCGCCGGACTCCGCTCCGGACGGAGTCGCCTCCGCGCGCAGCTGGGGGCGGCTGAGCCGGCCCGGTGTGCCGGTGCCGCCGGCATCCGGCCCTCATGTCAGCCCGGGCAAGTAGCATGGCAGGGTGGTCACCGCTCTCTATCGCCGATACCGGCCCGAAAACTTTGCCGAGATGATCGGTCAGTCGCAGGTGACCGATCCGTTGATGACGGCCCTGCGCACCAACCGTGTTAATCACGCCTACCTCTTCAGCGGCCCGCGCGGCTGCGGCAAGACGACGTCTGCCCGCATCTTGGCGCGCTGCCTGAACTGCGCGGAGGGCCCGACGGACACCCCGTGCGGCGTCTGCCCGAGCTGTGTCGAGCTCTCCCGCGACGGCGGCGGCTCGCTCGACGTCGTCGAGATCGACGCGGCCAGCCACGGCGGCGTCGACGACGCCCGCGATCTGCGCGAGCGCGCGATCTTCGCCCCGGCCCGCGACCGCTACAAGATCTTCATCATGGACGAGGCGCACATGGTGACCTCGAGCGGATTCAACGCGCTGCTGAAGATCGTCGAAGAGCCGCCGGAGCACGTCAAGTTCATCTTCGCGACGACCGAGCCGGAGAAGGTCATCGGCACGATCCGCTCGCGCACCCACCACTACCCGTTCCGGTTGGTGCCGCCCGGCCCGATGCTCGAATACGTGCAGACCCTCTGCGAGGCGGAGGGCGTCACCGTCGCCCCCGGCGTTCTGCCGCTCGTCGTGCGCGCCGGCGGCGGCTCGCCGCGCGACACGCTCTCCCTGCTCGACCAGCTGATGGCCGGCTCCGAGGCGTCCACCGTCGACTACGAGCGCGCCGTCGCGCTGCTCGGCTACACCCACGGCGCCCTGCTCGACGAGGTCATCGACGCGATCGGTGCCCGCGAGGCCGGCGCCGCCTTCGAGGCCGTCGACCGCGTCATCCAGACCGGCCAGGACCCGCGCCGCTTCGTCGAGGACCTGCTCGAGCGGCTGCGCGACCTGATCGTCGTCGCCGCGAGCACGCCGGCCGCTGCGGCATCCGTGCTGCGCGGCGTGCCGCAGGAGGAGCTGGACGCCATGGGCGCCCAGGCCACCCGCTACGGTCAGGCGGAGCTCTCGCGCACCGCCGACATCGTGAACGCCGCACTGACCGAGATGACCGGGGCCACCTCGCCGCGGCTGCACCTCGAGCTCATGATCGCGCGCGCCCTGGTGCCCTCCAGCGACGACACGGAGCGCGGTGCCCTGGCCCGCGTCGAGCGGCTTGAGCGCCGGGTCGGGGTGACGGACGCCGCGGGCGACCGCCCCGCAGCGCCCGCAGCGCCCGCGGCGGCCGTTGCCCCGCCCGCCGCGGTGCCTGCCGCCGCGCCTGCCGAGGTGCCCGCTGCTGTCGCTGCCGCCGCCGAATTCATCGACCGGGCGAAGAACGACCGTGCCCAGACCCCGGTGGCATCCGGCCCGGTTGGGCCCGTCACGTGGGCGACGCCCGGTGTGACCGGGGCCCCGCCTGCTCCGGCACCGGCCCCCGCTGCTGCACCGGCCCCCGCTGCTGCACCGGCCGCCGCTGCGCCCGCCGCACCCGCCAGCTCCTCGCTGCCCGGCGGGGCCACGATCCCGGCCTCCGCGATGCCGGTGCCGGTTGGCCCGATCTCGCTGCAGCAGATGCGCGACGCCTGGCCACAGGTGCTCGAGGTCGTCAAGACCGCGAACATGAACGCCTGGGTGGTGCTGCTCACCGCCGTGGTGCGCGAGTACCGCGAGGACGGCACGCTGCTGCTGGCCTTCCCGAGCGAGAACGACGTCGCCGCACTGAAGAAGCCCGCGGCCCCCGGCCAGGGCGTCGGCGACCACCTGAAGAAGGCCGTCAGCACGGTCCTCGGAGTAACGCCGAAGCTGCTGGCGCGCGCGGAGAGCGGCGAACAGCGCGGCTCCAAGCCGGCCCAGGCCGCTGCACCGACGCCCCCTTCGGCGCCGGATGCCGCAGACGCGGAGCCCGACCGAGCACGTCCAGCCGCGGCGACAGCGCCCGTTCAGTCGGCACCCGTTCGGTCCGCGCCCGCGCAGGCTGCCCCCGCGCAGCAGGCTCCGGCGCCGGCGCGACCGGCTCCGGTCGTGAACGCCGGCGGCTGGTCGGTCGTGCAGATTCCACAGTCCGACCCGGAACCGGTCGCAGAGCCAGCAGCCGCGCCCGCCGCACCCGCCGAGCGGGCGACACCGCCGGCCGCTCCCGCTCCCGCTGCCGCGCCGGCCGCGGATGGCTGGGCGCCCGCCGAGGAGCCGCCGTTCGCCGACGAGCCCCCCTACGACGACGAGCCGCCGTTCGACCCGAACTTTGACGCCGCCCCGCCGGACCAGGGCCTCCGCTCCGGGCCCTCGGTCTCGACACCCGCCGCAGGCGGCCCTCCTCGACCAGCGGGAGCGCCGGCCGCGCCGGCAGCGGCAACGCCTCCGGCAGCGGCATCCGCCCCCGCCGCGGCCGCGAAGGCCCCGCAGCGCCCGGCGCCGCAACGGCCGGCGCAGGCGCCCAGCCGCGGTGACGGCGTGCAGCGCTACGGCGAGTCGGTGGTCCGCGAGATTCTCGGCGCGACCTTCATCGAGGAACAACAACACAACCCATCGCCGCGCGCGACGATGAGAGACGGCCAAGGCTAAGACGTGTACGAAGGAATCGTTCAGGACCTCATTGACGAGCTCGGCCGGCTGCCCGGAATCGGGCCGAAGTCTGCCCAGCGCATCGCGTTCCACATTCTGCAGACCGAGAACTTCGACGTCTCGCACCTGGCCGAGATCCTCACCACCGTGCGCGAGAAGGTGAAGTTCTGCAGCATCTGCGGCAACATCTCCGAGCAGGAGACGTGCGCGATCTGCCGCGACCCGCGCCGCGACCCGGCGCTGATCTGCGTGGTCGAGGAGGCCAAGGACGTCGTCGCGATCGAGCGCACGCGCGAGTTCCGCGGGCTCTACCACGTGCTCGGCGGAGCGATCAGCCCCATCGACGGCATCGGTCCTGACCAGCTCCGCATCCGCGAGCTGATGCAGCGCCTCGCCGACGGCACCGTCACCGAGGTGATCCTCGCCACCGACCCCAACCTGGAGGGGGAGGCGACCGCGACGTACCTGTCGCGGCTGCTCACCACCCTCGAGATCCGGGTCACCCGCCTCGCCTCCGGCCTGCCCGTCGGCGGCGACCTCGAGTACGCCGACGAGGTCACCCTCGGTCGGGCCTTCGAGGGGCGCCGCGTCGTCGGCTAGCCCTGGTCCGCGCCCCGCACGGCGCTGGCGGGCCTCCGTCACATAGCCGAAGCAGAATCTGGCAGGTCTTATGATGGAGAATCTGGCAGTGTCTGCCGCAATCCTCAGGAGTTATACGTGACTTTGATCGTGCAGAAGTTCGGCGGGTCTTCCGTCTCGGATGCCGAAGGCATCAAGCGAGTTGCCAAGCGCATCGTCGAGACGCGCAAGGCCGGCAACGACGTCGTCGTGGCTGTGAGCGCTATGGGCGACTCCACCGACGAGCTGCTCGACCTCGCCCACGAGGTCACCCCGATTCCCGCGCCGCGCGAGCTGGACATGCTGCTCACCGCCGGCGAACGCATCTCGATGGCGCTGCTCGCCATGGCGATCAAGAGCCTCGGCCACGACGCGCGCTCCTTCACGGGCAGCCAGGCCGGCATGATCACCGACGCCCACCACGGCTCCGCCCGCATCGTCGACGTGACCCCGGTGCGCCTGCGCGAGGCCCTCGACGAGGGCGCGATCGTCATCGTCGCCGGCTTCCAGGGCTTCAACCGCGACACCAAGGACATCACCACCCTCGGCCGCGGCGGCTCCGACACCACCGCCGTCGCCCTCGCCGCCGCGCTGGACGCCGACATCTGCGAGATCTACACCGACGTCGACGGCGTCTTCACCTCCGACCCGCGCGTGGTGCCGCTGGCCCGCAAGATCGACCGCATCACCAGCGAGGAGATGCTGGAGCTCGCGGCATCCGGGGCCAAAGTCCTTCATATTCGTGCAGTGGAATATGCGCGCCGCCACGGCGTCACGCTGCACGTGCGCTCCTCGTTCAACAACAACGAGGGCACCATCGTCTACAACCCGGCGCCCAGCCCCGAGGGAGAAGAGAGCAACGTGGAAGACCCGATCATCGCTGGTGTTGCCAGCGACCTGAGCGAAGCCAAGATCACCGTCGTCGGCGTGCCCGACGTCCCCGGCAAGGCGGCCGAGATCTTCACGATCGTCGCGCGCACCGACGCCAACGTCGACATGATCGTGCAGAACGTCTCGAGCGCGGCCACCGGCCTCACCGACATCAGCTTCACCGTGCCCAAGAGCCAGGGCCAGGCGGCGCTCACCGCGCTCAGCAACGCCCAGGCCGAGGTCGGCTTCGAGAGCCTGCAGTACGACGACCAGATCGGCAAGCTGGCCCTCGTCGGCGCCGGCATGCGCACGAACGCCGGCGTCTCCGCCAAGCTGTTCGACGCCCTGAACAAGGCGGGCATCAACATCGAGATGATCTCCACCAGCGAGATCCGCATCTCGGTCGTCACCCGCGCCGACTCGGTCAACGAGGCCCTGCGCGCCGTGCACACCGCGTTCGACCTCGATGCAGAGCAGGCTGCCGTCGTGCACGGCGGCACCGGCCGCTAGACGGCCTCCACCTGATTTCCACCGGGATGCCGCCCGTCGCGGCATCCGCAGCACCACAACACAAGGGGTACTCGTGAGCAGCAGCCAGGGCATCAACATCGGCGTCGTCGGAGCGACCGGGCAGGTCGGCACCGTCGTGCGCCGCCTCCTCGAGGAGCGCGACTTCCCCGTCGCGCAGATTCGCTACTTCGCCTCGGCCCGCTCGGCCGGCAGCACCCTGCCCTGGCGCGGCGAGGACGTCGTCATCGAGGATGCCGCCACGGCAGACCCCACCGGCCTGGACGTCGCCATCTTCTCGGCCGGCGCGACCCTCTCCAAGGCACAGGCGCCCCGCTTCGCGGCGGCCGGCGTCATCGTCATCGACAACTCCAGCGGGTTCCGCATGGACCCGGACGTGCCGCTCGTGGTCAGCGAGGTGAACCCGGACGCCATCAAGCAGGCCAAGAAGGGCATCATCGCCAACCCCAACTGCACCACCATGGCGGCCATGCCCGTGCTCAAGGTGCTGCACGAGGCAGCAGGCCTCGAGCGTCTCGTCGTGAACACCTACCAGGCGGTCTCCGGCAGCGGCCTCGTCGGCGCCACCGAGCTCGAGACCCAGGTCCGCGCGGCGATCGATGGCGACGTGCAGGGCCTCGTGCACGACGGTGGCGCCGTCACCATGCCCGAGCCCACCGTCTACGCCAAGAACATCGCTTTCAACGTGATCCCGCTGGCCGGCTCGATCGTCGATGACGGGTCGTTCGAGACCGACGAGGAGAAGAAGCTGCGCAACGAGAGCCGCAAGATTCTCGACCTGCCCGGCCTGCTGGTGAGCGGCACCTGCGTGCGCGTGCCCGTCTTCACCGGCCACTCGCTCTCGGTCAACGCCGAGTTCGCCAACCCGATCACCGTCGAGCAGGCCACCGCGCTGCTCTCCAACGCCCCCGGCGTGCAGCTCAGCGACGTGCCGACCCCGCTCGAGGCAGCCGGCACCGACCCCAGCTACGTCGGCCGGATCCGCCAGGACGAGGGCGCTCCCGATGGCCGCGGGCTCGCGCTGTTCATCTCGAACGACAACCTGCGCAAGGGCGCGGCCCTGAACGCCGTGCAGATCGCGGAGCTCGTCGCCGCCTCGCTGTAGGCGCCCGCCCGCATTCGGAGCACGTAAAAACAGGAGGAGAGCACCGCCGAGGCTGTACACAGCCCGGCGGCGCTCTCCTCCTGTGTTTCTGTGCCGCCCCCGCGTCGCGGGCGCCGCGCTAGGCGGTGAGGTACTGGCTGCTCGCGGTCGCGAGCAGGCGGCGCATGCCATTCATCCAGTTCGCGTGCAGGGCGACGGATGCCGCGGCGACGTCGCCATCGACCAGGTGGCTGGCGATGAGGCTGTGCTCGGCCGCCACCCGCGAGATCATGACCTCGTCGGCGACCAGCAGCGACTCGTAGCGATGATAGGCCTGCCGCATGCCGGCGATGAGGTGCAGCAGGCGCCCATTCGGGCAGCCGCTCAGCATGACCGCGTGCCACTCGTCGTCCTTGCTGGCGACGAGCGCGTGCACCGCGACCTCCTGGTCGAAGTCGGCAGCCAGCTGGGTGAGCCGGGCGCCGATGGCCGGCAGCTCGGCCGGATCCGTCAGCGAGAGCGCCAGCGACTCGAGGTTGGCCATGATGGGTGCGAGCTCCTCGAACTCGCGCGCGCTGAGCGGAACGAAGCGGAAGCCCTTGCCGCTCTCGCTCTCGATCTGCCCCTCGCTCTCGAGGGCGATCAGCGCCTCGCGTAGCGGGGTGCGGCTCACGCCGAGCTCGCTGGCCAGTTGCACCTCGTTGATGCGCTCGCCCGGCTGGACGACGCCATTGCGCATGCGCGCGAGCAGCTCCTCCCGCACCTGGGAGCGGAGTGAGCGACGTTCGATAGCCATGGGACCCTCTCTGAGCCGAATGGCCACCCGATCAGCTTACGGCGTGCCGCCGAGCCGGCATCCGGCATGCTTAAGGCACTGACCCCCCAAACCGAGGAGCACCCATGCGTCTGGCCGACAAGAATGCCATCGTCACCGGCGGGGCGGGCGGCATCGGCCGTGCCACGGCGCTGGCCTTCGCCGCGGAAGGCGCCCGGGTCGCCGTCGTCGACCTGCGGGCGGATGCCGCAGACGCTGTGGCCGCCGAGATCCGCGCGAACGGCGGCAGCGCCATCGCCGTCGCCGCAGATGTGTCGAGCGAGGCCGACATCCAGCGCGTCATCGCCACCACGCTCGCGGAGTTCGGCGGAGTCGACGTCGTCTTCAACAATGCCGGGATCATCCGGCGCACGACGGCGGTCGAGACCACTGCAGAGGAGTGGGACCTGGTCTTCGGCGTCAACGTGAAGTCGATCTTCCTGATGTGCAAGCACATCGTGCCGGTCATGGCGGCGGCCGGCGGCGGCTCCATTGTCAACACCGGCTCCGGCTGGGGGCTGAAGGGCGGCGGCCAGGCGATCTCCTACTGCGCATCGAAGGGGGCCGTGCTCAACATGACGCGCGCACTCGCCATCGACCACGGACCGCAGGGCATCCGGGTCAACTCGGTGAACCCGGGCGACGTGAACACGGGCATGCTCCTTGAGGAGGCCCGGCAGCTCGACCAGGACGCACAGGCGTTCCTCGCCGAGTCCGCCGACCGGCCACTCGGGCGGATGGGCGAGCCGAATGAGATCGCGGCCGCTGTGGTCTGGCTGGCCAGCGACGAGTCCTCCTACGTCACCGGGTCCGCGCTCGTCGTCGACGGCGGCGGCATCGCCTGATCCGGCATCCGGAATCGGCCCCACCGTCGCGGTACAGTCAAGCCATGACAGAACGCGCGACCGGGCCCCTGGCAGGCCGCAGCAGTCGCCGTTCTGACTGGCTCGACGCGGTGCTGGACACCGACCCGGCCACGCAGGACCGCTCGATCGTGCTGACGCAGCTGCTCTTCGGCGCGGCCGCGCTCACCGTCTTCACCACGGTCATGGTCTTCGGGCCCGGCGAGGGAAGCAGCGTCACGTTCTATCTGGGGCTGCTGCTCACCTTTGCCGCCTGCCTCGCGGCGATCCTGATGCGCTGGTCCGCCCACGCCCCGCACCTGGTGCTGGTCCTGCCGGTCATCGACATCTTCGCGATCGCCTGTATGCGCCACTCGCAGCCCGAGCTCGGTCTCGGTCTGCTCTGGGTGTTCCCCGTGCTGTGGATCTCGACGCTCGTCGGTGCTGTCGGCATCACGGCGAGCGTCATACTCGTCGGCGCGCTGGTGGCGGCCGAGTTCGCGCTGCGCGGGCTCCCGGTCACGCTGTCCGCCATGCAGACGCTCATCTTCCTGCCGATCACCCTGGTGTTCGTCGCCGTCTCCGGGCGCCTGCACACCCGCCGCAACCGGGCGCAGCGGCTGCTGCTCAGCAAGCAGTCCGGCCTGCTCGAGGGCGCGCTCGCACAGGCGCGGCGCCAGGAGGAACTGCTCGCCGAGGTGCTGAACACGGTCGACTTCGGCGTGGTCCGCATCGACAAGTCCGGCCAGATCAACTTGGTCAACGAGGCTCAGATGCGCATGCAGCTCGACGAGCGGCTGGCGGATGCCACCGCGCTCCCGGTCGGGGGACGAGCGATTCTGCCGCAGCGACGCCCCTGCAACGCGCGATGCAGGGGGAGAAGTTCGAGCCGGAGACAGTGTGGCTTGAGGCGCCCAACGGCGAGAAGGCCGCGCTCTCGGTCACCGCGCGCCACCTGCACAGCAAGCTCGGCGAGTACGACGGCAGCATCGTCGTCTCCCGCGACGTCACCGCCGAGGTGATGGCCCTGCGTGACCGCGACGACCTCGTCGCCTCGGTGTCGCATGAGCTGCGCACGCCACTGACCTCGGTGCTCGGCTACCTCGAACTCACCCTCGACGGGGGCGGCCTCCCGCCCGCGGCCGAGGCGCAGCTGCAGGTCGCCCACAAGAACGCCAACCGGCTCCTCGACCTGCTCGCCGATATCCTGGCCGCCTCGAACGGGGCGGAACAGCCGATGGTGTTGCAACCCGGCCCGTGCGCGCTGCTCGACGTCGTGGAGCAGTCGATCGAGTCGCTCCTGCCGTGGGCCAGCGAACGCGAGATCCGCATCGATTGCGCCGCGGCCGAGGCGACATCGCTGATCGCGGACGGCTCGCGCCTGCGCCAGCTGATCGACAACGTGATCTCGAACGCGATCAAGTACAACGTCGACAGGGGCGCCGTCTCGATCGGCCTCACCAGCGACGAGAAGATGGTGTGGCTGATCGTGCGCGACACCGGAATCGGCATCGCCGACGAGGAGCAGCCCCGGCTGTTCGAGCGGTTCTTCCGCTCCGAGTCCGTGCGCAATTCCACCGTGCACGGCAGCGGGCTCGGACTGGGGATCAGCAGGGAGATCGCCCGGCTGCATGGCGGCGATCTCACCGTGCAAAGCGTCGAGGGGGAGGGCACCACCGTGCTCGTCACCCTTCCGAAAGACAGGGACAGGGCATGATCGACGGTTGGACCATCTCGTTGGCCAGCGCACTCATCGTGGTCGTGACGGCCACGCTCTTCGTGGGCGGAACGATCGTGCACAAGGACAGCTCGGCAGGCCGGCTCTGGGCCGCCGGCTATCTGGCGGGCATCCTCACGACGACCAGCTACCTGGCGTGGCAGCTCTCCCCGGAGCTCTGGTGGGCCTCGGCCGTCGGCAATGCCGGATTCGTCGCCGGCACCGCCTTCTTCTGGCTGGGATGCCGCCGTCACAACGGGCGGCGCGGGCCGAACTGGGCGGCGACCGTCGGCAGCTTCGTGGTGCTCGTCGCCGGGCTGATCCCCGGGCCGGACAGCGATGAGTGGGCCGGCGCGCAGGTCTACTTCGCGGCGATCGTGCTGTTCGCCGTTCTCTCCGCGGTCGAGTGCTCGCGAGGTGAGATGCGGCGGGCGCGCGGTTCGCGGCCGATGTTCGTCGTGTTCAGCGTGCAGGCAGCATTCTTCGCCGGGCGGCTCGTCTTCTTCACCGTCGGCGGCCCGGACTCAGACGTCTTCAGCCTGTTCTTCGGCTCGTCTGCGCTGGCACTCGTCACAATGCTCATGTCGGTCGTGCTCTTCAACTCGATGTCCCTGATCCGATTCGCCCAGGGCGCCGTCGCCGAGTCGGCGCCGCGTGCGGGCCGCCGCACCGACGGGCACAGTTGCTACACCGTCGACGACGTCCTCACGGCGGGTGCTTTCGGGCGCATCGTCGGCGACTGGCTGGATCGCTCGGAGTACCACGATGAGCAGCTGGCGCTGCTCCACATCGACCTGGACGACCTGCGCGAGATCAACACCGCATTCGGGCCGGCGCACAGCAACGCGATTCTCGCGAGGTACACCGCGGTCGTGCGCCAGTTCGGGCCGCCGCACGCGGCGATCGGCAGCACCGGAACCGGGCGCTTGTCGTTGATTGCCCCCGTGGCCTCCAGCGAAGGGGCGCGTGCGATCGCCCAAACCCTGCAATCGGGCCTGCTGGAGGACTCGCTCGCCGAGTTCGCCGGCCTGCGCCCGACGATCAGCATCGGCATCGCGCTCACCGACTACACCGGTTTCGACTTCGAGCGCCTCGACCGCGCCGCGCGGAGCGCCTGCAAGAGGGCCTCGGATGCCGGCGGCAACCGCGTGGTGTTCGACGCCGGCGCCGTGCCGGCAACGGTCGACGGATCCGGCCAGCGCTGAGCGCACCGCCCGCGCGAGCATTTCTTAAGCAAATCTTGAGGTTGAGACTCCAATACCCAAGCTGATCTTGTGGTTGGCCGGACAGACTGATTTCAGCAACGAAAAACGCCGCATCCGGGCGTTCGCTTCTCGCTCACGGGCTTGCCCGTGTCGCGTGAGTCGTTGGCCGATACCGCTTCTCGCTCCCGAACCCGAAGCGTTCTCGCCCAACGAGAACGATCTGGATGCGGCTTTTCGCTGCCCATCGGCCGGCCTCTCGTGCCCGCACTGACTGCGCGGCCCGCGGGGCAGTCGGGCCACCGGGCGGCACTGGCTAATGTTGACCTGTGAAGTTCGCGCGCATTGTGACCCCGTGGGACATGGCCTTTCTGGTGCCGGTGATCCTGTACGCACTCGCAATGATGATGGCCGCGTTGCTGAGCCTGCCCAGCCTGACGTTCGGCGGCTGGCTCCTCTCCCTGTTCGCGGTGGTCGGTTTCGCCGCCGCGGGCATCTTCCGCGTGCCCATCGCACGCCAGTCTGGCGTGCCACTGCCCGGCCTGGCCATCGCGGTGCTCTCGGCATCCGACCTGATTCAGCGCCCGCTCCTGCTCATCGGCCTGTTCACCTTCGGCATCTTCGTCTCCTACCTCTACATCATTCGCGTCCCGCTCTTCTCCCTGTACGCGGGCGGGGTGTCCGCTCTCGGCGCGGGCGGCTACGTGCTCACCTTGCTCGCCTTCGACGGCGGCCCGGCGGGGTTCCTCGTCTACCCGCTTGCCGCCGCGAGCTACCTGCTCGTCGTCCTGCTCATCGAGTTCGCTCGCCAGAAGGGGCGGTGGAACGGGGAGGGGCAGCGCAGCTTCGGCATCAAGGCGATCAGCTGGGTGAAGCTGGCACGGGTGTGGCTCTTGATCACCGCGCTCTCCGGCATCCTGCACCTGGCCAAGATGACGCTGGTCTCCTCGCACCTGACCAACCCGCAATCCGTGATCAACGTGCTGCTGATCGTCGGCAGCGCCATGGTGCTCGTCCTCCTCGCCGTCCGCGACAACCTCAAGAGCGTCACCCGCCGGCTGGAGGGCCTGGTCGAAGCCTCCCTCGCGCTGCCCTGGGAGGAGAAGGGGCGGGTCGACGCCCTGGTACAGGAGTTCGCGCAGGAGGCCGCCAACGCCGAGTCAACGGAGATCCGCTCCAAGCGGCCCGGCCGTGCCGAGATCGGCGCCCGCATCAGTCTGGGAACCGGCCAGGACCAGTACCTGGTCGTGCGCCGCGCGATCGCGGCATCCGCCTTCACGGAGGGGGACCAGCGTGTGGTCGACGCGCTTGCGCACATCGGCAGCGAGGTCTCCAGGGTGAAGGAGAGCGTGGAGGGGCTCCGGCTCCGCGCCAGCACCGACAGCCTCACCGGCCTGCCCAACTACGGGTCCTTCCAGGAGTCGCTCCGCGCGATCAACGACAACCGCGGCTATGCCGAGGCCATCGCGGTGCTCTTCATCGACCTCGACAACTTCAAGAAGCTCAACGACCGACACGGACACGCAACGGGGGACTTCGCCCTCAAGGAGGTTGCGCAGCGCCTCGTCAACACCCTGCGACCGACGGATGTCGTCGCCCGCGTGGGCGGGGACGAGTTCATCATCGTGCTGACCGAGCTCACCAGCCTGCGGCAGGCGAAGTCGATCGCCGAGCGGATCGTCGAGAACTGCGGGGCCAGGGTCGTCTTCGGTGAGGTCGCGTTCCAACCGAGCATCAGTGTGGGGGTCGCGTTCTCCGCCCACCGGGAGATCGACTTGGAGCGGCTGATCGAGGATGCCGACCGCACCATGCTCGCCGCCAAGAAGTCGCGCAAGCAGGGCGGCCCCGGCAGCGGCGGCAGCGTCAGCATCTCTTCCCATCGCTCCTCGCAGGTGAACGACAGCGTGGTGCGTGCGATCGAGAGTGACGGGCTGACGGTGTTCTTCCAGCCCATCGTGAGCATCGTCGAGGACACCATCTGGGCCTTCGAAGCCCTGGTGCGCTACACCGATCCGGAGATCGGACCGATCTCCCCGGCCTCGCTGATCGAGAAGGCCAAGAAGCTCGGGCTGCTGGACGAGCTGACGAAGCAGGTCATCCTCAAGGCTTTGACGGCGGCGCGCGGGTTCGCGGAGATCGACTCCCGGGTCAACTGTGTGACCGTCAACGTCGAGGCCAAGCAGATCCTGCCCGCCCGGCTGGGCGGATTCCTCGAGACGCTTCCCGAGCTCTTCCCCGAACTGACCCTCTGCCTGGAGCTCAACGAGCGGTCGCTCAGCGTGGTGAGCAACGAACTGCGCTGTCAGGCCGACCACCTGCGTGACCTCGGCATCATGATCGCGCTCGACGACTACGGCTCGGAGAACTCCTCCGTCGGCGCTCTGGTGCGCATGCCGATGGACATCCTGAAGATCGACCGCTCGCTCATCGACGACCTGGCAGACATCCGTCAGCTCGAGGTGCTGCGCGCCCTGCAGGGCTTCGGCGACACCCTCGACTACGCGCTCGTCGTCGAGGGTGTGGAGAGTCCGGACACCGGTGCGCTCCTGCAGAGTGTCGGCGTGCGCAGCGCCCAGGGTTTCTACTACGGCGTGCCGGCCTCGGCCGAGGCCACGGCCGAGCGCCTGCACCGGCACGGCAACGCCGCCGTCGTGCCGGACGAGCGCTTCACGGCCGACGCCCTCGCCGAGGCCGAGGCCGAGGCCGCGGGCGCCTAGGCCGTTCTCGGAGAACCGGCCGGGCGCGCGGGCCTAGCCGGCGGCGGGCGGATCCGTCGCGAGTGTGGCGAGCACGGCCGCGGCGTCCAACGGCAGCCACGGCGAGCTGTCCGGCTCGGTCTCCGCCGCCTGCGGGCTGTCGCCCTGCGTCCACCACTTCGCCTCGTAGGGGAGCCCGTCCAGAAGAACTCTGGCGCCCTTCTCGTAGACGGTGCTTCCCGACCACTCCGGCAGCGTCCCCGGCTCCAGCGTCGGCACGGGGATCGGAGTCTCTCCGGGCAGAACCGGGCCGATCAGCGTCCACGGCGTCTCGAACGACTGGAGCACGGGGTTGTCCGGCACCTCGCCCTTCGTCCACCACTTGGCCTGGTACACCTTGCGGTGCCAGACCACCTTGCTGCCCTCCCGGTAGGAGACGTCCGCGTCCCAGATCGGGTACGGGCTGGTCTTCGGGTCGTCGGTGAGGTCCTGCTCCGCCAGCGGCTCCGACTCTGTGACGACACCCGAACCGGAGTCCGGGGTTCCCACGAGGCCCGCACCCAGCACGGCGGAGAAGCTCGATTCGCCGATGTCCACCCCGCTGCACGCGTCGGAGACGCGCGTCACGTCGTCGTAGTTGGGGCCACAGGTGGCGTCACGGTTGGAGGACCACATCGAGAGCCTCCCGACCCGCTGGGCGAGCGCGAAGGCGTTCAGCTGGGCGGCATCCTCGAGGGTGAAGATCTCACCGCGGATGTCGTTCTGCCCGATCATCGGCGTCGCGCCGAGCTTCGCCCACAGGGTGGCATCGGTGAGGTGCAGCGAGGCGCGGTCGTAGAGCACGCGCAGCTGCCGCTGGGTGGAGGTCAGCGCGGCCTCCGCGGCGTCGCCCATCGACTGGTTCTTCGCCTTGCTCTGGCCGTAGTCCATCGTCATGATGTTCACGCCGGTGAGGTCCACACCGGCCGCCAGGGCGTCGGCGATGATCGTGGTGCCGTCGGGCGAGAGACCGTCGGGCGTGACCGGCAGGGTGAGCCAGACGGCGAGCGGGGAACCGGCGGCGGCGCGCTCGGTCTGCAGCGCCGCGATCGCGCTGGCACGGCGGGCATTGGCCTCCGTGTTGCCGAGCGCCTCGCCCTCGATGTCGAGGTCGATCGCGTCGAGCTCGTACCGGTCGAGCACGCTCGCATAGGCCTTCTTCAGCTGTGCCGTGTTCGTGCAGGACACGGCAAGCTCGTCGTTGAGCTGGCCGCCGAAGGAGACCATGGCCTCCCCGCCCTGCTGGCGCAGGCGGGCGAGCCTGCGGTCGAGATCCAACTGGTCCTTCGCCTCGTCCAAGGTGTACGCGCCACCCCAAGTCGGGGTACACGGCTCGTCCGGCGAGGCGACGACGAAGGAGAGCACGACGTTCTTGTCGGCGTCGCTGCGCGGCTGCTCGAAGCCGAATTGCGGGGTTGCCGTCACATCGACGTAGCCGGCGAACCAGGCCGCGCGCGTCGGCGTCGTCTCGTTCTCGAACCACTTCCAGCCCTGAAATCCGGCGAATACAAGGCCGGTGAGCACGCCGATCAGGATGGTGAGGCGCACAAGGGAGAGACGCCGATCAGGGAAACGCCGGGACACAAGACCTCGCAAGTGGGTGGTGCGGGAGGGCCCCGCCATGATGATGAAGCGCGGTGGCTGCTGTATGCCACAACGCCTATGCTCCCATAGCGTCGACACCGCTGTCGGCCCGGCTGCTCTATCCTTCAAAAAGACGGCGGAGTCGGAATCAGGCGGAATTGACCGGAGCAATGACAACTCAAGAGCAGCAATCACGCACGCGCAGGCGCCAGTGGGGATCGGAACGGCGCTCGGAGCCGCTCTCGATCATGCACCCCCGGCCCAGCGTGCGGAAGGTCATGTGGGGCCGCATCGCGATCCTCGCCACCGTGGTCTTCTGGGCGATCTACGTGGTGACCACGATCATCCGACAGTTCATCGAGAGCAGCGGCGGATTCCGTTTCACGATGGAGGCCGTCGGCTACCTGATCGTCGTCACCTTCCTGACCTTCTCTGCACTGATGTACCTGCTGGCCAGGCAGGGTGCGCTCTACCGCTTCCGGGCCCACGTGCGGGTGCCGCGCGCCGAGCTGGACCGGCACTTCCGCGACTACGACAGCGCAGTGACCGTTTTGGTCCCCTCCTATGCGGAGGAGCCCGCCGTCGTGCGCGGAACCCTCTGGTCAGCGGCCCTGCAGGAATTCACCAATGTGCGGGTCGTGCTGCTGGTCGATGACTCCCCGAACCAGAAGGACCCGGCCGCCCGGGCCCGGCTGGATGCGACGCTGGCCCTGCCCGCTCAGATCGAGGAGGCGCTGGAGGGGCCGCGGTCCAGGTTTGCCGGGGCGCGGGAGGCGTTCGCCGCCGAGCGCGCGGCCGGCGTCGTCGTCGAGCGGCGCCACATCGAGAACCTGGCCGGCGACTATGAGGCCGCCGCGATCTGGCTCGAGGACATGGCCGAGAACGAGCCGATGGAGGACCACGTCGATGAGTTCTTCATCGACCAGGTGTTGATGGGCCTGGCATCTGAGTTGCGGCTCAGCCTGCTCGCGCTGCGCGCATCGCTCGACCAGGCGTCCTACCCTGACGCGGATCGAGTGCTCGAGCTACAGCTCCGACTGGAGCGCACCTTCACGGCGAAGCTCACCAGCTTCCAGCGCAAGAGCTACGCGTCGCTGTCGCACGAGGCGAACAAGGCGATGAACCTCAACTCGTACATTTCGCTGATGGGGCGCGATTGGCGTGAGGAGCACACGGCGGGCGGCGTCATCCTGCGCCCGGTCGAGGATGCGGCCGACGCCGACCTGATCGTGCCGGACACCCCTTACCTGCTCACGCTGGACGCCGACTCCCTGCTGCTGCGCGACTACTGCCTGCGTCTCGTGTACTTCCTGGAGGAGCCGGGCAACGAGCGCATCGCGGTGACCCAGACCCCGTACTCCTCGTTCCGGGGGGCGCCGACGCGCATCGAGCGCATCGCCGGTGCCACCACCGACCTCCAGCACATCCTGCACCAGGGGATGAGCCATTACGGCGCCACCTTCTGGGTCGGCGCCAATGCCGTCATCCGCAAGCAGGCGATCGAGGACATCGCCGAGGTGGAGAGCGTCGGCGGCTTCGAGATCACCACCTACGTGCAGGACCGCACCGTGATCGAGGACACGGAGTCCAGCATCGACCTGGGCACTCACGGCTGGACGCTGATGAACTACCCGGAGCGCCTGAGCTACTCGGCCACCCCACCGGACTTCGGCTCCCTCATCGTGCAGCGGCGCCGCTGGGCCAACGGCGGCCTGCTGATCCTTCCGAAGCTGTGGAACCAGGTGTCGGAGCGCCGCTTCCGCCGTGAGCGCGTGCTGGCGCGCGAGCTGTGGCTGCGCGTCAACTACATGGCCTCCATCGCGTGGGCCAGCTTCGGTCTGCTGTTCCTCCTGGCCTACCCGTATGACAGCCGGCTGCTCTCGCCCGTCGTGTTCCTGGCCGCGCTGCCGTACTTCCTCGCGATGGGCAGCGACCTGCGCGACTGTGGGCACCGCTTTGGCGACATCTTCCGGATCTACGGCTTCAACCTGGTTCTGCTGCCGGTCAATCTCGCCGGGGTGGTCAAGTCGCTGCAGCAGGCGATCACGGGGGAGAAGATCCCCTTCGTGCGCACGCCGAAGGTGAAGGACCGCACCGCGGCGCCGGCGATTTACGTGATCGTGCCCTACCTGATCATCGCGTTCTCCGTGTTGACCTTCGCGCGCGATCTGCAGGCCCACAACTGGGGCAACGCCCTGTTCGCCGCATTCAACGCGACGCTGGCGGCCTACGCGACGTGGATGTACATCGGCGTCCGCAACTCCATCGTCGACGTCTGGCTCGCGCTCCTGAACTGGCTGTACGTGGACAAGAAGAAGGCACCGGTCGCGGCGCCCCTGCTCGTCGACCCCAGCAAGCCCGTCGACTGGTCGTCGATCCTCTACCACGGCGACCGCAGGCTCAACCGCGACCTGCGTCGCAAGGGCGACCGCCGGCGCCGGGTCGGGGTGCGCTAGCCCTCTTCGCGCGCGGTGAGGCGGTACCCGACCCCGCGGACCGTCTCGATCCAGCGCGGCGTGGAGGGGAAGTCCCCGAGTTTGCGGCGGAGGTTGGCCAGGTGCACCTCGATGGCGCGCTTGTCGGCCTCGCTCACGTAGAAAGCGGAATCCTCTGTGCGCAGCAGCCCGGCGAGCTCTGTCTTGCTCCGCACCCGCCGGCCAGAGCTCAGCAGCGCCTCGAGCAGATTGAACTCGGTGCGGGTCAGCTCGATGTCGGCGTCGTCCAGGCGCACGCGGCGCTCGGCCGAGCTCAGGCGGAGCCCGCGGTGCTCGCGCCAGTCGCCAGATCCCTCGGTCGTCGCTGTTGCGGGCCCGGCGTCAGGGCCGCTTGGGCGGGCGGCGTCCGCTGCACCGGCTGCTTCAGCACCGGTCGACTCAGCACCGGCACGGGGTCGGCGCAGCATTGCTTCGATGCGGGCGCGCAGCTCGCGCGGGCGGAACGGCTTCGTCACGTAGTCATCGGCGCCGGCCTCGAGGCCCTGCAGGGTGTCGATCTCCTCCGCGCGTGCGGTGAGCATGATGAGGTAGGTGCTGCTGAACGCCCGGATCTGCTTGGCGGTCTCGAAACCGTCGATGCCGGGCATGCTGACGTCGAGCGTCGTGACGATGGGGTTGTGCTCGCGCACTGCGTTCACCCCGTCGGCTCCGTTGCCGGTGAGCACAGTCTCGAACCCGGCCTGCTCCAGCACCGTGGCCAGGAGCTGCCGAATATCAGCATCGTCCTCAATGACAACGGCAATGCGACTCTCCGTTGAATACACCTGCGCCCCCGCTCGTGACTGACCGCATGCGCGGTTGCGTCAACATCGTAGCCGAGGCCTTCTGAAATATGGCGGAGGACGCCCCTGCTAGCACTGCCAGCCGAGAATGTGTGCGTCACCGCTGAAGTTGAGGGTGTTCACCGCTTCGGGGGAGGTGATCTCAATGGATGCAGGCACTTTGTCGCCCTTCTTGCATGCAAGTGGGAGTTTGAACTCGACGGTTCCCGTGTCGCCGTACACGGCGATCGTGGTGGTCCGCCGGAATTCAAAGATCTGGTTCGCGCCGCTGGTGACGGGAGTCCCGAACAGGGACCATCCGGAAGGAATGGTCATGAGTGCTTGGTTGCCGAGAGCCGCTGTTGGGACAGTGGCCTTCAGGCTCAACGTATTGACAGGGGCGCCTGAACTGGTGTTCGGCTTCTGGTTGGCGACTTGCACGCGCAGAATCATGACGGGGCCCGAATCAGACGCCACAGTGCCCACGTCCAATCTCAGCTGAGCCTGCGCGACCGCCCAGGTGCCCGAGGTAGCGGGCGCGCTGAAGTTGACGGAGTCCGTCCATGCTGCGGACGTCAACACGACGGCCTGCTGCAGGCCGAGCACAAGCATGAGGGAGCCGAAGATCGCGCCGAGGGCGGCGAGGGTGCGCTTGTTCACTTGGTGCCTTCCTGATCGTGCTCACCGACGGGGCGGCGCTTCGCCGCGATGACGGCGCGCGGCCACATCACCGCCAGCGTTCCGAGCGCGAGAACGGCGACCGCCCACGGGGCGAGCGTCGATGCGATGCTGCCCGTCGAGGCGAGGCCATTTCCGCCGCCGGCGTCGAGCACTGGATCGGCCGTGCTGTTCAAGGTCAGTCGGCCGAGGGCGGTGCCGCTGCCCTGTTCGGAGACGGTGACGGTCACGCGCACAGATTGGGGGCCTGCAGGCACCGCGACAGGCTTGGGCAGGCTCGCCGTGGGAACGCACGCTCCGGTCTTGTCGCAGACCTCGAACTCGATCGTGGCGGAGCTCAGGATGCCGGTGCGCTCGACCCAGGTCAGGGAGTCGAGTTCGCCGGCGCGGGGGATCTCCAAAGTGATCGTCTTGGAGACCGGGGTGTTCGGCTGCAGCTCGGTGAAGTCGAGGGCGACCGGGATGGGGATCTCGGCGGCGTGGCCGGCACTGGCGCCAGCCACGGCGAGGCCGGTCGCAATGCCGAGTATCGCGAGTGCGGATGCCGCGCCACGGACGGCTGTGCGGCGGGGGTGCAGCTTCATGCTCGTGCCTCCGAGTTCTCGGCAGAAAGGGGGAGTGGGTCGTCGCTCGCCTCGTTCGTGGAGGCCGGCTGCTCCAGGGAGCTGGCGCCTTCTGAGCGGGGAAGCAGACTGAGCCCGACGAGGGCGAGAACGGTGACGGTGAGGGGGATCACGACTCCGGGCTTGGAGACGGTGGCAAGGACATAGCCGCCGCCGGTGATCTGGGCAGACGGCACCAGGACGGACCCACTCACCAGATAGTCCTGACTGTCGGGGAACACATTGTTGTCGCCCTGCATCCGCACCACATACTCGCCGGCGGTGCCGGATGGTGTGACCTCGATGACGCGGTGGGTGACCATCTTGCCGGTCAGTGTCGACGGGAGCGTCGTGACGTCGCCGACGCGGAGCTCAGCGGCATCCTTCTGCGTCGAGAACAACAGGTCGCCGGTCATGATGCCCGGCTCCATCGAGCCGGAGACGACGATGAGGGGTTGCACGAGGCCGGCGCTGTTGGCAAGCCACAGGGCCCCGGCCGCGACACCGAGCGCCGCGAGGATCCAGAGCACGATGTTGCCGAGTGAACGCAATGCGCGCATGGAGTGCTCCTTCCGAACGGCGTGGACAAAATCGGGGGACTGGCTGAGCCTGCGGAGACTCGCGGAGTCTCGGCAGGCTCAGCCAGCGGTGGGCTAGGACGAAGCGCCCGTGACCTGAACGGTGATGGCGCCGCTCTTGCCCTGGTAGCTGTTGGCCCAGACCGACGGCGCCGTGACCGTGACGGTCAGGTCGAGCTCAGCGCCCGGTGCCAGCGGCGTCGCAGCAGTGATGCTCGTGATCGAGGCCGTTGCCGGGGTGCCCCCGGCGAAGAGGTCACCCGTTGCCGACAGCGATGCCGGGCTCAGGTACGCCGTGAGCGTGCCGGCATTCTTGACCGTGATGACCGCGGTCTTGGTGTCGCCGGGGGTCAGGTTGGCGAATGCCGTGGAGGGGATGGCGATGGCGGTGCCGGAGGTGTCGCCCTCGACGAATGTGCCACCGGCGTACTTGCCCTGCAGGTTGAACGTCATCGTGGACGCAGACGCGGAGAAGAAGACGTTGTCGGTCCAGGCGGCCGTGGTGGCCGCGGCGCCGATGCCCACCAGTGCGAGGCCGGCGAGGGAGAGGCGGATGGCGGTGCTGCGCTTGGTGCGCTTGGAGGAGGTGCTGGCAGTCATTCGGCTTGCCTTTCTGGGTTCGGCGAGGGCGGCTGAGGGCCCGTGTCTCGCTAGAGGTCGGTTAGAGCCGAGGAGCGGGGTGGGCCCTCCCACCGTCACCCCCCGACTGTGGGCACCACGCTAGGGAAGCCTCCTCAGCGCGCCCCAAAGTTCGCCTCAAGACTGCAATCGGCGCACTTGAGGATCGACAGAAGGCCGGATTCCTGCGGCGTTTCCCAAAGTTTCACCCGCGAACTGGGGGCGGGTGCACCGCCGGTCAATCGCACAGTTTTGCCCCGGTAGACTGACATTCGTGAATTCTGAGACACCTGTCGACGTCGTTCTCATCGGTGGCGGCATTATGAGCGCCACCCTCGGCGCCTTGATTAAGCAGCTGCAACCCGACTGGACTGTGCGGGCGTATGAGCGACTCGGCGAGGTGGCCCAAGAGAGCTCCAACCCGTGGAACAACGCCGGAACCGGCCACGCCGCGCTCTGCGAGCTCAACTACATGCCGGCTGCGCCGGATGGCAGCGTCGACGCCAGTAAGGCCGTCAGCATCAATGAGCAGTTCCAGATCAGCCGTCAGCTCTGGGCGCACCTCGTGGAGACCGGCGCGCTGCCGGAGCCGCACAACTTCATCAACGTCGCGCCGCACATGACCTTCGTCCGCGGCCAGTCGAACATCGACTACCTGCAGAAGCGCTTTGACGCACTCAAAGACCAGCCGCTGTTCCAGGGCATGGAGTTCAGCACCGACGCCGAGAAGATCGGCGAGTGGACCCCGCTCATCACGAAGAAGCGCAATCCGAAGCAGAAGATCGCGGCCACCCGCATCGAGGCGGGCACCGACGTCGACTTCGGCGCGCTGACTCGCTACCTCTTCGACGACGTCGTCAAGGGCGGCGGCGAGGTGCACGTGAACCACCAGGTGACCGGCATCAAGCGCCAGAAGGACGGCCTCTGGAAGCTCAAGCTCAAGCACCTCGTGGGCAACACTCCCTCCCAGGTCACGGCCCGCTTCGTGTTCGTGGGCGCGGGCGGCGGCGCGCTCGCCCTGCTGCAGCAGAGCGGCATCCCCGAGATCCGCGGCTTCGGCGGCTTCCCGATTTCCGGCCAGTTCCTGCGCACCACGAACCCCAAGGTCGTCGCGCAGCACCAGGCCAAGGTGTACGGCAAGGCCGCCGTCGGCGCCCCGCCGATGTCGGTTCCGCACCTCGACACCCGGGTCGTCAACGGTGAGTCGGCGCTGCTGTTCGGCCCGTACGCCGGCTTCACGCCCAAGTTCCTCAAGACGAGCACCTGGTTCGACCTGCCGTTCTCGATCCGCTGGCACAACATCGGCCCGATGCTCGCGGTCGCCTGGCACAACTTCGACCTCGTCAAGTACCTCGCCGGCGAGCTGACGGCCGGCCGCCAGAAGAAGCTCAAGGCGCTGCAGGAGTTCATGCCCACCGCCAAGATGGAGGACTGGGAGCTCATCACCGCCGGCCAGCGCGTGCAGGTGATGAAGAAGGATGCCAAGAAGGGCGGCGTGCTGCAGTTCGGCACCGAGGTCATCACCGGCGCCGACGGCAGCATCGCCGGCCTGCTCGGTGCCTCGCCGGGCGCCTCGACCGCCGCGCCGATCATGCTCGACGTCCTGGCCCGCTGCTTCCCCGCGCAGATGAAGGGCTGGGAGCCCAAGATCCGCGAGATGATCCCCAGCTACGGCACCAAGCTCTCCGACAACCCGGAGGCCGCGGCGGCCTCGCTCGCGGCAACCGCGAAGGTTTTGAACATCCCGGCGTAGTCTTCGCGCCGCGGCCGCGGCTCAACACGTTCGACAGATTCGAACACATATTCGCATTTCATGCGAATGTGTGTTCGAATTGTCGTATGAGGTGGAGCGCGCAAGAACTCGACGTTGAACAGCCCTCGACCCTGCCGGGGCTCGCCCGGCTGAGCAATCTGGTGCGCTCCGTGCAGACGCCGGAGTTCGCCGGCATGACCTTCCACGAGGTGCTCGCCAAGTCGGCGCTGAACAAGGTGCCGAGCCAGAGCGCGATGCCGTTCGAGTGGACGATCAACCCCTATCGCGGCTGCTCGCACGCCTGCGTGTACTGCTTCGCACGGCCGACGCACAGCTACCTCGACCTGAACACCGGCGAAGACTTCGACCGCCAGCTGATCGTCAAGACGAACATCGCCGAGGTGCTGCGCGCCGAGCTCCGCAAGCCCAGCTGGCAGCGGCACCCGGTGGCCCTCGGCACGAACACCGATCCGTACCAGCGGGCGGAGGGCCGCTACGCCCTGATGCCGGGCATCATCGACGCCCTGGCAGCCAGCGGCACACCCTTCAGCATCCTCACCAAGGGAACCCTGCTGCGCCGCGACCTGGCGAAGATCGCGGATGCCGCGCGCACCGTGCCCGTCAGCATCGCCATGTCGATCGCCATCTATGATGACGCCCTGCAGCAGTCGATCGAGCCGGGCACCCCTGGCACGACGGCGCGGCTGGCGACGGTGACGGCGGTGCGCGAGGCCGGCCTGAACTGCTCGGTGTTCTTGATGCCGATTCTGCCCTTCCTCACCGACACCAGGGCCCACCTCGACGAGGCGCTGCGCCGGGCGCACGCGGCCGGAGCCAGTTCCGTCGTCTACACCGCGCTGTTCCTGCGGCCCGGCGTGCGGGAGTGGTTCATGCACTGGCTCGGTGAGGAGCACCCCGAGCTGCTTCCGCGCTACACGCAGCTCTACGCGGGCGGCGCCTACGCCCCGAAAGAGTACCGGCGGTGGCTCGCCGACCGCATCGAGCCGCTGATCCGCGCGCATGGCCTGCTGCGCGGTGAGACCTCGGCAGCGACGGGCGGCGTCGCCCTGCCCGGCGCCATCCGGGCGAAGCCCGCCTTCGCCGCACCGCCGGCGGAGCCGGAGCCGACGCTGTTCTGAGCGCCCGGGGCTGCTCGGTCGTGCCGGACGCCCCCAAACTGCGACTAAAATTCAGTTATGACCAGGATCGACGCCCCGGGCGGTACGCGGCGCTCGGCCGCATCCACTCGGCCGATCCGCATCGGCATCTGCGACGAGCGCGTGCTCCTGTTGGACAGCATCGCGGCGTGGATCATCGAGAAAGCACCGGAGTTCGACGTCGTCGTGCGCGCCGAGAGGTGGATCGATCTCGTGCGGAACGAGAACTTCCCGACAGCGCTGGTGCTGATGGGGGAGGCGCCAACGGAGCAGGTGTCGTTGGAGGCGCGCATTCGCACCTGCCGCGCAGCCGGGGCCCGGGTGATCGTGATGAGCGCCCAGGACACGGAGGGCGCCGCAGAGCGCGCCGTGGCAGCCGGAGCGGTCGCCTTCCTCTCCAAGGCCGACTCGATGGAGACGTTCCACGCCGTCGCGCGGCAGGCCATGGGGCTCGACCCGCGCGAGCCGGTGCCGGCCGACGCGCCGGCGACCGGCCGTGTCGCGGCAGCTGCGGGAGCGGGTGCGGGTGCTGCGGCATCCGAGGAGGCAACCGAGATCATCCGGCCCAAGCTCAGCCCGGGCGAGCTGGAATCGCTGCGCCTCTACGCCGCCGGCAACACCACGGCGGCCGTTGCGCGGCTGATGAATGTGAAATACGAGACGGCCAAGACATACTTGAGACGCGTGCGCGAGAAGTACGCCAGGGCAAACCGGCCCGCGAGTCGGCGCGCCGAACTCATCATTCGAGCCGCTGAGGACGGGTATCTGCAGTAATGGCCAAACTCTACTTTCGCTACGGCGCCATGAATTCTGGCAAGAGCACCGCGCTCTTGCAGGCCGCATACAACTACGAGGAGCGCGGCCACGCCGTGCTGCTGGCCAAGCCGGCCGTCGACACCAAAGGCGATCTCGGCATCCTCTCGCGGCTCGGCTTCAGCCGCAGCGTCGACTTCGTCTTGGCCCCGGACGCCGACACGCTCGGCCTCGTGCAAGAACACCGCCGCCGGGTGCTGGAGGCGACGAACCGCGATGTGAGCTGCCTGCTCATCGACGAGGCACAGTTCCTCACCGAGGATCAGGTCGACGACCTACTGCGCATCGCCGTGCTCGAGGGCATCCCGGTGCTCGCCTACGGCATCCGCACCGACTTCCAGACCGTCGCCTTCCCCGGGAGCCGTCGCCTGCTCGAGGTCGCGCACAGCCTCGAGGAACTCAAGACGATCTGCCGCTGCGGGCGCAAGGCCGTCTTCAACGGCCGCAAGATCGGCGACCGCTATGTCTTCGACGGCGCTCAGGTGGCCATCGACGCCACGGACGCCGTCAGCTATGAATCGCTCTGCGGCTCGTGCTACCTCCAGGAGTCCCACGGCATGCTCAACGGGCGCGCGCAGCGCGCGGCGATCAGCTCGGCCGTCTGAGCGAGTGGCCCCGTACGAGGGGGAGGGGAACCTCCGCCCGTGCGGTAGCTTGTCTCTGAGGACAAATGAGCACCTTCCGCGTAGCACTCGTCGACGACCACGAAATCGTGGCCAGGGGTTTTGCCGATCTCTTCGCCAGCACCCCGGGAATCTCGGTGATCGCCCTCGCGCGCACCGTCGATGAGTTGCTCGAGCTGCTGCAGCGCACTGCGCAGCCGGCCCCGGACCTCGTGATCCTCGACCTGCGCCTGGCCGACGGGTCCACCCCCGCACTCAACGTGCGCCGCCTGCGCGAGGCCGGCTCCGCCGTGCTGGCGTTCACGGGCGGCGACGACGCCTCCTTGGTGCGCTCCGCCGCGCACAGCGGCGTGCTCGGCGTCATCCGCAAGTCTGAGCCGACGACGGTGCTGCTCGACGCCGTGCGGCAGGCGACGGTGGGCGAGCCGGTCGCCTCCACCGAGTGGGCGGCGGCCCTCGACGGTGATCCAGAGCTCTCCGACGCCGGCCTGAGCGCGCGGGAGCGCCAGGTGCTCTCGCTCTACGCGGCCGGGGCGAAGGCCCCGCTCGTCGCCGCGACGGCGGGGGTCACCGAGTCGACGGTGATCGACTACATCCGCCGCATTCGCTCCAAGTACGAGCGTGTCGGGCGGCCGGCGAGCACCAAGGTCGACCTGTACAAGCGTGCCCTGGAGGACGGCATCCTGCCCGTCCCCGGTGGTCGGAGCACTCTGCGACCCGCGGTTGCAGACGGTGACTGAGTACAGTCCACCGGGGGCGTTCCGCCCGTCCAGGCTGCGGCTGCACCCGGGCCCGACGCACCTGCGCCTGATGCGGATGACGGCCGGAGCGGTCGGCCTGGCCGGCCTGGTCTTCGGAATCCTCGCGATCGGGCCGTTCGTCGAACAGCACCAGCACGAGATGCGGCCCCTGGCCGTGCTGAGCTTCGCCGTGCTCGTCGGCCTTCCGGTGGCTATCGGGCTGTGGGGCAGCTGGGCGCCGCTGCCCGTGCTCATGACGCTGGCCGCGCTGGAATCCGTTGTGCTGCCCCTCGTGCTTGTCGCCTGGCCGCTCACCCACGGCGACGCGAGCATCCAATCTGACGGCATCCCGTGGCCGCTTGGCATCTCTGCGCTGCCGATCGTGTGCCTGGCCCTGATCGCGCGGGGCGCGTTCGTCTGGGGCTACCTCGGGCTGATCGGGGCGCTCACGGTCTACGTCATGTTCGTCTCCAACGGGGCGGAGGAGGCGCTGCTGCTGGCCGTCCAGACCGGGTTGTACGCGGCATCCTTCTCGTCGATCTTCGTCGGACTCGTGCTCGTCGGGCTGCAGAGCGCCGAGCGGCTGGACCTCCTGCAGGCGGGGGAACGGGTTGGCGCTGCCCGCAACGCCGCCCGAGCGGCCCGTGAGGGGGAGCGCGCACGATTCGACGGGCTCATCCACGACGGCGTGCTGTCGACGCTGCTGATGGCCGGCCGTGCAGACCAGCTGCACGGTGACCACGTGCGACAGGCGAGGAACACGCTGGCGCAGATGGAACGCATCGCGAGCGGCACAAGCGCCACCGGCGTGCTGTCGGCGGAGCGCGTGATCTTCGAGATGCGCAGGCTTGCGAGTCAGCACTCTGTGCACTTCGTCGTCGAGGTCGGTGAGGAGACCACCATCGATGACCTCCGGCTGCCGGCCGAGGTCGTCGAGGCGCTGCTCGCGGCCGGTGGTGAGGCGATGCGCAACTCCAACGCGCACGCCGCGGGGCGCCAGAGTGGCGTCTCCGCACTCCGGCAGCCGCCCCGCCGGGTCGAACGCCGCGCCGAGCTCTGGCTCCATGCGGATGTCGTGGTCCTCGGCGTCCGTGATGACGGCGTCGGATTCGACCCGGAGCGGGTGCGCCCGGAGCGCATGGGCGTCGCTCGCAGCATCGTCGGGCGGATGAACGAGGTGCAGGGCGGCTATGCCGTTGTCGACTCGCGACCGGGGCGGGGCACCCTGGTCACGCTCGGTTGGCTCCGACGATGACGGCGTTGCGGGGTCTGCGCTCCGGCTCGACACCATCCGCACCATCGGGCGATCCCCGGCGCGAACCCGCTGCCCGCAGCTTCGTAGACGTTTCCAGCCTGCTCATGCTGCACGGTGCGCACGCGTCCGTCATCCTCGTGCTCTTCCTCGTCACACAGGCGCTGCTGGCTTTTGCCAGCGAGTCGAACGCGCCGTGGGCGTCCGCCCTCGCATTCGCGCCGCTCGCAGTTGCCGCAATCTGGGTGATGCAGCCGGCAGCCGACCCGTTTCCGAGGCCGTGGTGGGCCGGCATCCTCGCCCTCTGCATCGGAACCGTGGTGGTGCAGAGCGTGCAGCCGCTGCCGCCAGGGGCGCCCCTCTACGCGACGTGGCACCTCGGGGCCGTCACCACGGTGCTCCTCATGCTGATCTTGCGCGGGAGGGTGCTCGTCGGCTGGGTGGGATACCTGGGCATGGCGGCCGCGACGCTGGCGTGGACCAGCGCGACCGGCCACGGCCTCGGCGGCGGCCTCGACCTGCTGGTGCGCCATGCCGCGACGCTCGTCATCGGCACGGCGATCTACTTCGGGCTGCGCAGCACCGCCCGGCGCATCGCGGAGTTCAACCGACGCAGCCTGCTGGAGGCGGCCGCCGTGGCCACCGCCCAGGCCGCGGAGGAGGAACGATTCGAGCAGGTCGCCCGCCTGGACCAGCTGGCGCGGCCCATCATGGAGCGGGTGGCCAGCGGCGCCCCGCTGAGCGCAGCCGAGAAGCGCGAGTGCCTGCTGACCGAGGCATCCCTGCGCGACCTGGTACGTGGCCGCACGCTGGCCGTTCCCGACGTGCTCGCCGCGGTCAACGCGGCACGGGCGCGCGGGGTCGAGGTGACCCTGCTGGACGATTCCGGCGGCACGGGCGACCCGACGGCGGTCGCGGCCCTGATCACGCGGGAGCTGGGCGAGCTGCGGGCCGGCAGCCTGACGGCGCGTCTGCAGCCACCGGGGCGCAGCGAGTTGGCGTCGATCGTGATCGCCCCCGCCGAGGGCGCGGCGCGCATCCTCGTCGTCGAGCACGACGGGCGCGTGCGCTAGGTGGGGCGGGCGCGATGCCGCTGCCCGGCGCGGCTAAGCTGGGGGAACCATGACTACTCAGCTCGTAGCCTTTGACCTTGACGACACCCTGGCGGCATCGAAGTCGCCGCTGGAACCCGAGATGGCGGCCGTGCTCCTGCGCCTGCTCGAGGTGGCCGAGGTGTGCATCATCTCCGGCGGCAACTATGCCCAGTTCCAGAACCAGGTTCTCCAGGTGCTCGACATCGACGACGAGCAGCTCCTCGCGCGCCTGCACCTGATGCCGACCTGCGGCACACAGTATCTGCGCTTCGAGCAGGGTGCCTGGGCGCAGCGCTACGCCGAGGTCCTGAGCGATGACCAGAAGGCGCGCGCGCTGGAATCGGTGGAGCGCAACGCGCAGGCGCTCGGCTACTGGGAGAGCGACACCTGGGGCCCGATCCTGGAGGACCGCGGCTCGCAGATCACCTTCTCGGCCCTCGGCCAGCAGGCCCCCGTCGAGGCCAAGGCCGCGTGGGACGCCGACGGCGTGAAGAAGGGCGCGCTGCGCGACGCCGTCGCCCTGGAGCTCCTCGACCTCGAGGTGCGCTCCGGCGGCTCCACCTCCATCGACATCACCAAGCGCGGCGTCGACAAGGCCTACGGCATGAACAAGCTCGTCGAGGCCACCGGCATCCCGCTTGAGGACATGCTCTTCATCGGCGACCGCCTCGACGAGGGCGGCAACGACTACCCGGTCAAGGCGATGGGAGTGAGCTGCATTGCCGTGCACGGCTGGCAGGACACCGTCGGCGTCGTCACGGGCCTGCTCGAACAGCGCTTCGCGGCCTAGCCGCTGCTGCCGCCGGTTGCGCTGAGCCGCGTGCTGCGCGGCCGGGAGGCGGCCCTGGGGCGCCTTCTGAGGCGCTCCCAGGCCAGGAACAATCCCACGCCGACTGCGGTGCCCACCGTGTTCGCCAGGAGGTCTGTGGGGCTCGCCACGCGTGTGGGCAGCCCGGTCTGCACGAGTTCGATCAGGCAGCTGGACGCCAAGCCGGTTGCGATGACGAGCCACGGATGCCAGTGCGGGGCGCTCAGGCTGAGCAAGACCCCGAACGGCACGAACAGGGCGATGTTCGCCGTGAACTCGAGCACGCCGTAGCCGAGCTCGAACGGCACGCCCCAGGCCTCGATGGTGTGGGCGACGAGCGCGACGATGCCGGTGGCCCGTTCCGCGTCGTCGCCAGGGGCGAAGACGATCCAGGCCAGCGCGGCCAGATAGACGGCGAACACGCCCCATCTCACCGCCGCTGCTCGCACGATCCGAATATACGCGATCCCGGCGGGAGGGTCGCTGGCCGGGCGCTCAGCGCTGGTGGCGGCCTGGCTGGCACACAAAAAACAGGGCTGGCACACAAAAAAGAGGACCAGGGCCGAAGCCCTGATCCTCTTGTATGTCGGGGTAACAGGATTTGAACCTGCGACCTCGTCGTCCCGAACGACGCGCGCTACCAAGCTGCGCCATACCCCGATGACCCGAGAGTCATAGTCGCTAACGACCTCAATAAGAATACCCGATTTTTCTGGGTGCTCTGACCACTGGCCCGGTCAGGGAGCGGCGACGAGGGTGAGCAACGTCGCCTCCGGCGGGCAGGCGAAGCGCACCGGGGCGTAGATGGAGGTGCCAAGACCCGCGGAAACATTGAGGAACGCGGTGCGCAGACCGTGCTGCCAGAGGCTCAGGCCCTTGACCTTGTCGCGCGGAATATCGCAGTTGGTCACCAGCGCGCCGAAGCCGGGAACACAGACCTGACCGCCGTGTGTGTGGCCAGCGAGGATTAGCTGGGCACCGTGGTTCACAAAGGAGTTGAGCACGCGCTGGTACGGCGCGTGCATCACGCCAATGGTGACGGTCGGGCGGAACGCCCCGGCATCCGGCCCAGCGGGCCACTGCTCGTCGAACAGCGGGTCTTCAGCGCGCAGCTCGTCGATGGCCCCGGTGATCAGCTCGAGCTTGTCGTAGCCGCGGTGCGGGTCGTCGACACCGAAGAACTCGAGGTGAGTCCCGCGGATGTCGAGCGCAGCCGCCTTGTTGTTCAGATCGACCCAGCCGAGTTCGTCGAACACGCGGTGCAGGGCATCGATGTCGAGGTGCGCGACCTTGCGGGGCACGCCGGAGGGACCGCCGAAGTAGAGCAGCGGATTCTTCGGGCTGGGCCCGAAGTAGTCGTTGGAGCCGTTGACGTGCACGCCGGGGATGCCGCGGAACCGCTCGAAGGCGCGGGCGATGCCGCTGATGCCGTCTGGGTGGCCGAGGTTGTCGCCGGTGTCGACGATGAGGTCGGGCTCCAGATCGGCGAGGCCCCGCACCCAATCCTGCTTGTCGCGCTGCCAGGGCGCCATGTGCAGGTCGGAGAGGTGCAACACCTTGAGCGGCTCCGAGCAGGCCGGCAGAACGGGCACGGTGACCTCACGGAGGGTGTACCGCTTGCGCTCCACCAGCGAGCCCCATGCGAGGGCGGCGAGTCCCGCTGCGGCGACCACCGAGGTGGCCACCGCAGCGGACCGGGAGAGCGCGCCGGAGGGCACTAGTTGTTGCCCTCTCCGGCGCCGTTTCCGTTGCCGTTGTTGCCGTTGTTGCCCTTGTCCTCGAACTTGCCGACCGTCAGGGTCACGTTCTGGCCGGACTTGACCGGGCTGCCGGCCGCCGGGTCGCTGGCGATGACCTTGCCGTCCTGCTTCTTGTCGGTCACGGTCTGCTCAGACTTGCTGACGCTGAATCCGCCGAGCGAGTTGCGGGCTTCGTCGAAGCTCTTTCCGACGACGTTGGGCAGCAGCACCATCTGGCCGTTGCTGGTGTTCACGGTGACGACAGAGCCGCGGGGAGCCTCGCCGGCCGGGTTGGTGCCGGAGACCTGGCCTGCGGGCAGCTCGGAGTCGGCGGGGCCGCCATCCTCGAAGCCGAAGCCTGCGCCCTCGATGAGCTTCCGTGCCTCGTCCAAGCTCTTTCCGCGCACATCGGGCACCGCCGCATAGACCGTCTTCAGCGCCGAGCTCGGCGGCTCGGGGAAGGCGTCTCCGCCGTACTTCGCGTTGGCAACGGACATCACGGCCGGCCACATGTAGTGGCGGAGCACGGCGGCCTGCGTGTCGTTGAAGTAGGTGCGACGCAGGTTGACGTGGCCCGAGGTGTTGAACACGCCGGCGACGGTGGCAACCTTGGTGCTTGCGCCGCTCATCCAGGTGGCCTCGTTGTCGTCGGTGGTACCCGTCTTGCCGATCATCGGAACCCAGGTGTCGACGCGGTTGGCCGAGGACGAGCCGGTTCCGCCGCTCATGACCTTCTGCATGGCGTAGGCCATGCCGGAGGTGACCTCCGGCGCGACGGCCTGCGCGCAGTCGCCGTTGGGGATCTTCAGCTCGGAGCCGTCCTTCAGCGTGACCGGGGTGCCGTCGCGGTGCGTGATGCTGGCGATCGCGTTGGGCTTGCAGACCACGCCGTTCGCGGCGATGCTCGCGAAGGCGTTGGCCATCGTCAGGGGGGCGATCTCCTCGGTGCCCAGCACGGTGCTCGCGCTGTAGCCGAGCGGGTCGCCGTTGGCGCGGTGCACGCCGAACGATTCCGCGGTGGACTTGATGCCGCAGAGGTCGAGCTGCTTGGCCATCGCGATGAAGCCGGTGTTGACAGAGCTCGTCGTGGCGCTGAGCGCGGTGTAGGTGCCGCCGTTGCCGCCCTCGTCGTTACCCGGGGCGTATCCGGGGTAGCTCTCGGTGCCGCCGGGCGCGCAGCTGGCGCGGAAGGATCCCCAGTCGCTGCGCTTGCGGCCGTCGATGCTCTCGTTGAGCGAGTGGCCCTCCTTCAGCCATTCGCCGACGGTGAAGACCTTGTAGGTCGAGCCCGGCTGGAATCCGAGGGATCCGCCGTACTCAAAGTCGGTGTTGTAGTTGATGGCCGAGTGGTCGGGGTTCTGCTCGAGAACCTCACTGTCCTGGCTGTAGATCTTGTTCTGCGCCATGGCGAGGACCTTGCCCGTTCCGGGCTCAACGCTCACCATCACGCCTCCGACATCGATGCCGTCGGCTGAGAACGGCACGTAGTTCGCGATGGCGTTCTCGGATGCCACCTGGAGGTCGAGGTCGAGCGTCGTGATGATCTCCATGCCACCCTGGCGCAGCAGCGCCATGCGGTCGTCCTCTGTCGCACCGAAGGCCGGGTCGTTCTCGATGATCTTGGTGACGTAGTCACAGAAGTAGGCAGAGCCGCCGGCCGTCTGGCATCCGGTGCTCGGCTGGACGATGTTGGGCGTGATGGGCGTGTTGTACGCGACGTCGTACTGCTCCTGAGTGATCTTGTCGTGCTGGAGCATCTTGTCGATGATGTAGTTGCGGCGTTCGAGGGTCTTCGCGTAGCCGTTGGCTGCGCCGTTCTCCTCGCTGTCGGGCCGGTCGAGGCGCAGGTTGTCCGGGTTGTTGACGATCGCGAGCAGAGCGGCCGACTGCTCGATGTTGAGCTCGGCGGCGCTCACGCCGAAGTAGTACTCCGCCGCGGCCTGGATGCCGTAGACACGGCCTCCGAAGAGGGCGATGTTCAGGTAGCCGAGCAGGATCTCGTCCTTGGAGTACGTCTTCTCCAGGGTGATCGCGTAGCGCATCTCCTTGAGCTTGCGGTCCGGGGACTCCTTGGTGGCCTCTTCGTAGGCCGCCTGCTTGTCCTCTTCGGTCGTGGCCTTGCTCATGTTCGTCTCGATGAGCACGTTCTTCACGTACTGCTGCGTGATCGATGAGCCACCGCGCACGTTGCCGCCGGGAACCAGGTAGCCGATCGTCGCTGCGACGGTTCCCTGCAGGTCGACGCCGCCGTGCTCGTAGAACCGGGGGTCCTCACCGGATATGGCTGCGTCCTTGGCGAACTGGGAGACTTGATCCCAGCCGACGGACTGGCGGTTCTGGTCGTAGAACGTCGCAAGGTGGACCTGCTCACCCTCTCCGTTGAGGGCGTAGATGTTGGAACTCTCGGCGAGGTCGGTGATCTCCAGGTAGCCGGGCAGGTTCTCGAACATGTCGATGGTGCCGTTTGCTGCGACGCCGGTGAGGGCGATGGCTGGGGTCACTGCTGCGGCAACAAGGACACCGGCGACGGCGCTCATACCGATGAAGCCGAGGAACCCACCAAGGGCGCGACCGGCCGTACGTTTTTGCTCAGACATATAGTGGAGCCTAAGGCGAAAAGCTGAAAAACCACCGTAGCGGGCCCGCGCGTGACACGCTCGAGCCGCTCGGAGACCCCGCAAACCCCCGTTCTGAAAGGCATCTCCATGCTTCGCTGGGAATACATCACGACGCCGCTCATGATCCACAATACGGCCGCGATCCTCAACAATTGGGGCTCGGAGGGCTGGGAGTTGGTGCAGGTCGTCACCGGCCCAGAGGGCGGCCTCGTTGCCTACCTCAAGCGCCCCGTCGGCGGCGAGGCCTCCGCCGCTGCGGCAGCAGGGGCCGCTGCCGCCAGCGCGGCTGCCGCGGCATTCGAGAACAACAACTAAAAGGAGCACCGCATGTCACAGATCGAGTCCCGCCTGGCTGAGCTGGGCCTGGTGCTTCCGGATGTCGCCCCTCCCGTCGCGGCCTACGTGCCCGCCGTGGAGCACGGTGACCTCGTCTTCACCTCCGGCCAGCTGCCGTTCGTCGCGGGTGCGCTGCCGGCCACCGGCAAGGTCGGCGACGGCCATGGGCTGGTTCCCGCCGCCGACGCCAAGGAGTACGCCCGGCTGTCGGCGCTGAACGCCCTCGCCGCCGTGCGCGCGCAGATCGGCTCGCTCGACCGGGTGACCCGCATCGTCAAGGTCGTCGGCTTCGTGGCATCCGACCCGTCGTTCACCGGCCAGCCCGGCGTGATCAACGGCGCCAGCGAGCTGCTCGGCGAGGTGTTCGGCGACATCGGCGTGCACGCGCGCTCCGCCGTCGGCGTTGCGGTGCTTCCGCTGGACTCGCCCGTCGAGGTCGAGCTGATCGTCGCCTTCGCGTAACCCAGACACGCCACGAGGGGCGGATGCCGGGTGAACCGGCATCCGCCCCTCTGCTGTCTCTGCCTGCCTGTCGGGGCCGCGCTCAGCAGCGGGTGAGCTTCTCCACGGCGGGCGTCAGCACGCTCGTCCCGCCGATGATGACGACGCGGCTGGTTCCCCAGGCCGAGATCTTGTCGACGACTTCGCCCGGCACACAGTGGCCAGGGATCACGTAGAGCGGTCCGGCGGTCGCCCCGGCGATGGCGGCGCCGGCGAGGGCGTCGGCGAACCCGCCGCCGGTCGCGAGGTAGACGACCTTCGGGTTGCTGAACGTCGACGCGTTCACGGCTTGGCTGGTCGTGTACCGGTCGGCCCCGGCGTGACGCGTCACCGCGAACTTGCTCTGCTTGAGCGCCGCCTCGATTCCGACGCTCACCACGGCGGTGCCGCCCGCGATCGCGAGCTTCGTCGGCTTCAGCCGGTTCAGAAGCGCGCTGGTTCCGCGGTCAACGCCGGGGCGCGCCCCGTCCAGCAGAACCACTGGGACGCCGCGGCTGCCCGCCACGGCCGCCGCCGAGAGGGCGTCGGGGAAGTTCGCGCCGGTCGCCAGCCAGCTCTCGCTCACCGTTCCGGGGAACGCGTCGTCGATGATCGCCTGCGCCGTCGCGTAGCGGTCGGCACCGGCCAGCCGCACCGTGTTCTTCTGCAGCGCCTTGAGCTGCTTGACCACGGCGTCGCTCAGGACACTCGGGCCGCCGACCACGACGATGCGGGCCGGCTTGAGCCGCTGGATCTCGGCCTTGACCTGTTCTGTCAGGCCGCCGGCGGGGGTGAGCAGCAGCGGCCCACCGAACGTCGCGGCGGCGGGTGCGGCAGCCAGCGCGTCAGGGAAGTTCTCGCCGGTCGCGACATAGACGACATCCGCAGTGCCCGGATAGCCCTGCTTGGAGATCGCAACGGCCGTCGCGTAGCGGTCGGCGCCGGCGACTCGCTGCACGACGGGGCCGGTCACGGCGCTGGTCTCCGGGGTGGTGCGTGCCGTCGGCACATAGCCGGCGCGGGTGAGGGTCACCGTCGCGGAGAGCTTCGCCCCGACGTCGCCCAGTGTCGGCGTGTACCGGTTGCCCGTCGCCCCGGGGATGGCGGTGCCATTGCGCCGCCACTGGTAGCTCGTGCCCGTCGCGGCCGGGCTCGCGGCACCCGGCGTCACGGTCAGGGCCGTGTCGAAGCGCGCGGTCGCCGCGGAGAGCCGCGGGTCGCCGACGCTGCCGAACGGGTCTGCCTTGTTCAGCTGGATGCTGAGGGTCACGGCGGCCGCCGTGGCGCTCGTGATCGAGACGGACACCCCGTTGTTCGCCGTCGCGAACTTCTCGCCGCTGTCCAGCAGGTAGTTGCGCTGCCCGCCCGCGGTCGGAAGAGGCGCGAGCACACGGCTGTCTGGCCCGAGCCCGGTGCCCAGGCGCAAGATGCGCACGCCGGGCCCGTCGCCAGCGGGGCTCGTGTAGAAGCCGCCGGCGTCGATGCCGGTGCCGTTGCGGAACTCCACGTAGTAGACGCCGCCGTCGCGCGGGTTCACCAGGCGGATGCCGCGCACACCCGAGCCGGCGGAGGCCGGTTGCAGGGTGACGCTGTGGTTCTCCGACCAGGCGGACGAGGGCAGCACCAGATTGGCCAGCGACGCCGCGTTGAGGAACCCGAGGCTCGCCTTGTGCGCGACGTTGAGGGCCGTGATCTTGTCGGTCGTGTAGCACTGGCCGCCGCAGACGGCGAGCCCGCCGGCCATGATGTCGTAGTAGTCGTTGTACTCATAGTCGACGCAGCCGTTGCTGTATCCGCTGCCGGCCGGGATGCCCTCGACGATGGTGGAGCCCGCGCAGCTGTGGCTGTTGGAGTGGCCGAGGCCGAAGTTGTGGCCGAGCTCGTGCCCGACGATCGATGCGGCGTCCGGGCCGGCGACCGAGTTCCAGCTGAAGCCGCCGGTGTGCACGCCGCCGCCCACGGTGCCGAGGCCGAAGCCGGCCCCGCAGCCGGGCGCGGTGCCGGGCGTCGCGATCGTGACGAGGTGCCGTCCCTGACCGCTCGCGTAGTAGCCGATCGGATCGGACTGCCCGAACGCCTGGGCCGCGGCGACCCAGGCGCCCTCGGCGTTGCAGGGGTTGGCGACGGCAATGCGCTTGATCGGCGTCGACCGCGTGATCTGGGGGATGGCGCCCTGGGACTGGCCGGCCCAGTAGCCGCTCAGCTCGGCGACGAGGGCATTCACCTGGGCGTCGGTGAAGTACCCGGTCGCGCCGACGCTCGGGCCGACGATGGCGACGTCGACGCTGTGCGCGCGAGCGGGGACTGCTCCGGCCACCACCTGCTCGCGGGAAGCGACGTCAAGCCCCGTGTCGGTGTCGGCGCTCGGGGTGATCTCCGCCGTCACGGCGGCAACGGGCAGCTCGGCGGCCATGCTCTGGGCGAGCAGCTCCTGGCCGAGCACGGACTCGGCATCGACCGGCTCGTCGGCTGCCGGAGCCGGAAGCCCCTCCGACTCCTCCGCCTGAACATCGTCGAGGGCGGCGTCGAGCGCGATCACCCCGGTGAACTGGTCGCCGGTGCGCACCTCGGCGGGGTCGACGCCCTGCAGCTCGACGAGCGCGCCGTCTGGGGCCTGCAGCAGCACGGCCGGGCCGACATCCGGCTGCTCGGAGATGACCACGGCGAGCGACCCCGTGATGGCGAGCTCGGTTCCCGCGTCACCGGCAGCCGCAGGCGGCGTTGGCGCGTCTCCGCCCGGTTCGGCGAACGCGGCCGGTGCGGTTGCGCCGACGGTGATGGTCGCCACGGCAACGGCCAGGGTGAGCCATCGCCGGGGCCCGGCGGGGAAACGAGTCTGGGTCATTGGGGGTCCTCTCACGGACTCGAATTCCACCATGCGCGCCGTTGCGCACTGGGTCGTTATTACCACGCGCCATTCGGCGAAAGCAAGGGGCGGATGCCGGCAGCTGCCGGCATCCGCCCCTCTTCAGTCACAGAACTAGCGCACCTTGGAGGTGATGATCTGCATCACCGCGGTGTCAGCGAGCGTGGTTGTGTCGCCGATCTCTCGGCCCTCGGCGACGTCGCGCAGCAGGCGGCGCATGATCTTGCCGGAGCGCGTCTTCGGCAGCTCGTTGACGATGAACACCTCGCGCGGGCGGGCGATCGCGCCGATCTGCTGGGCCACGTGCGCGCGCAGCATGGCCGAGATCTCGTCGGGGTCGGTGACCTCGTCCTGGTGGCTCTGCTTCAGGATGACGAAGGCGACGACCGCCTGGCCGGTGGTCTCATCGGCGGCGCCGACGACGGCGGCCTCCGCGGTGAGGTGGTGGGCGACGAGCGAAGACTCGATCTCGGCGGTGGAGAGTCGGTGGCCCGAGACGTTCATCACGTCGTCGACCCGGCCGAGCAGCCAGATGTCGCCGTCCTCGTCGAGGCGGGCGCCGTCGCCGGCGAAGTACTTGCCCTGGAACTTGTCCCAGTAGGTCTCCTTGAAGCGCTCCGGGTCGCCCCAGATGCCGCGCAGCATGGCCGGCCACGGCTCGTTGATGACGAGCAGGCCGCCGCCCTCCTCGAGCTTGTTACCGTCGTCGTCGAGCACCTCGACCTCGATGCCGGGGATCGGAACCTGCGCGGCGCCGGGCTTGAGGTCGGTGAGGCCGGGCAGGGCAGAGATCATGATGGCGCCGGTCTCGGTCTGCCACCAGGTGTCGACGACGGGGATCGAGCCGCCGCCGATGACGTGGCGGTACCAGATCCACGCCTCGGGGTTGATGGGCTCGCCGACGGAGCCGAGCAGGCGCAGCGAGCGCAGGCTGAACGCCTGCGGGATCTGGCGGCCGAGCTTCATGAAGGTGCGGATGGCGGTGGGCGCGGTGTACAGGATGGTCACCTTGTACTTGTCGATGATCTCCCACCAGCGGCCCTGGTGCGGGGTGTCCGGCGTGCCCTCGTAGATCACCTGGGTGGCGCCGTTGGCGAGCGGGCCATAGACGACATAGCTGTGGCCGGTGATCCAGCCGATGTCGGCGGTGCACCAGTACACGTCGCGCTCGGGGTGCAGGTCGAAGACGTTCTTGTGGGTGAACGCCGCCTGGGTGAGGTAGCCGCCGCTGGTGTGCAGGATGCCCTTGGGCTTGCCGGTGGTGCCGGAGGTGTAGAGCACGAACAGCGGGTGCTCGGCGGGGAAGCCCTTGGCGACGTGGTCGGCGTCCACGGCGGCGAGCTCGTCGTGCCACCAGAGGTCGCGCCCCTCCGTCCACTGCACCTCGTTCTCGCCGCGCTTGACCACCAGCACGTGGTTGACGGTGCTCAGGCCGTCTTCGAGGGCCGTGTCCACGGCGTTCTTCAGCGGGAAGACCTTGCCCTTGCGCCATCCGCCGTCGGCCGTGATGACGACCTTCGCCTCGGCATCGTCGATGCGGGCGCGCAGGCTGTCGGCGCTGAAGCCGCCGAAGACGACGGAGTGCACGGCGCCGATGCGGGCAACGGCCAGCATCGAGATGACCGCCTCCGGGATCATCGGCAGGTAGATGGCGACGCGGTCGCCCGAGCGCACGCCCAGGGCGGTGAGCAGGTTCGCGGCCTTCTTGACCTCGGCGGTGAGCTCGGCGTAGCTGTAGGAGCGGCTGTCACCGGGCTCGCCCTCGAAGTGCAGGGCGATGCGGTCGCCGTTGCCGGCCTCGACGTGGCGGTCGAGGCAGTTGTAGGCGACGTTGAGCTCGCCGTCGTCGAACCACTTCGCGAAGGGCGGGTTGCTCCAGTCGAGGGTCTGCGTGAACGGCTTGTTCCAGTGCAGCAGCTCGCGGGCCTGCGTCGCCCAGAAGCCGAGCCGGTCGGCCTTGGCGTCGGTGTACAGCGATTCGCTGGCGACGGATTGCGCCGCGAACTCGGGGCTCGGCCGGAACCGGCGGATTTCTTCGAGGCTGGTGTCGATCTGGACGCTCATTGGTGAGTCCCGCTCCTTTGCGTTCCGGCTCCGGCGGCCGGTGGATATGTCGTTCCGGTGAATCAGCCGTTCCGCTGCATTCAATCGGCAGACTAGCTGCCCTGTGCGACATTACACTTTTCGCCGATGCGCAAACGTTATGCGGCTCGGTGAGACGCCGGGCGGTGGCATTCCGTCGGTGAAACGACGCGCGAGTTCGCGTCCGCCTCGCCGGCGAGGCGGACGCGGGAATCGCCGCTCCCGGGCGCGCCGCCGTGAATATTCTGAGGGTTTCTTGGCTGAGAGCTTTGCGCCACCGGGCGGGACTCTGGCGGAATTCCGGGGTAGTCTCGCTCGGGTGGCGAGAAGGCGCCCCGTGCCGCATGTTCTGGGGGCACCCATTTGTGTTGCAAATTCGCCCCGGACGCGTACACTGAGATACGTCCTGCGCAAGTAGAGACCGCAGTGCCCACGATTCCCCCCAATCCGGCACTGCTGAGGCGGCACCTGTTCCCCCCAATAGGTGCCGCCCCCTTTTTTTAACCGGCGGCCCGGATGTCGGCGCTCCGGCGGTCGGCTCGGCGCTTGGTCGCCCGCCTGCTCGCCCGCCGCTCCGCCCGACTGCTCGGCAGCCTGGAGCCCGCTTCGCCGGGGCACTCGGCGGCGTTGCGTTCGCGGCCCCTGGCCCCGCGGATGCCGTCTCGTCTCGCGGCCCTCGTTGTGTTTCGCGGCCCTCGGTATGTCGCGGGCCGCGAGACAAAACGAGGGCCGCGAGGAACCGTTTCACGCGCCCGTTTCCCGCTCCCGCTCTCGCTCCCGCTTCCGCATCCGTCTCCGCTTCACTTTCGCCGCACCTCCGCTGTGCTTCGGCCCCGTGTTGGCCAGCTGTGCACAGCGTGGTGCCGGAGCGCGGTTCTGCACAGCGGGCGGCGTTCTCCGGTCGCGGCGCCCCGGCCGTCGTAGCCTCGCCGGGTGGACGTTCCTCGCGAAGTTGAGCCCTTCATCCCCACCCCGTCTCTCCGCTGGGCGGAACGGCCGGCCGGCCCGGAACCGGCGCGTGCGGAACCGCCGGGAGGCAGGGGCGTGCCGGCCGGCTCCGCCACTCGGGCGAGCCCGGGCCGGGATACTCCCACCGCCTGGCGCGCGCGGGGCGCTGGTGCAGCTGCGACCGACGCCGACGCCGACGCCGGGCACGAGCACGAGCACGAGCACGAGCATGCGCCCGCGGCGGGCCGCATCGATTTCGATGCGATCCTGAGGGATCAGCCGCCCCCGGGGGTGCCGGCGGAGGCCGCGTCGGCTCCTCCGGCGCCCATTCGGAGTGCGGCCATGCTCGGGCCGCTGGCCGGCTACGCCGCAGACCCGGCCGTCACCGACCTCTTCGTGAACGGCGACGCGGGGCTCTGGGTGGATCGCGGCGGCGGCGCGCAGCGGGTCGCTGCGTGGAGCCTGGACGAGGCCGAGGTGCGCGCCCTCGCCGTGCACCTGGTGGCCCTCGGCGGCCGTCACGTCGATGAGGCTACGCCCTGCGTGGATGTGCGCCTCGGCGACGGCATCCGCGTGCACGCCGTGCTCCCTCCCGTGTCGAGCACGGGCACGCTGCTCTCGATCCGGCTCCCGGAATCAGCGGGATTCAGCCTCGCCGAGCTGGCGGGACTGGGCATGTTCGACGGCGGCACGTCCGACGACGGCACGTTCGCCGCCGGCCCGCGCGGCGCGCGGCTGTTCCGGGCGGTCGAGGAGCACGAGAACATCCTGGTGACAGGGGCGGCGGGCAGCGGCAAGACGACGCTGCTCTCGGCGCTGCTGGCCGAGGCCCGGCCCGTCGAGCGCATCGTGACGATCGAGGATGTCGCCGAGCTCCGCATCCGCCACCCGCACGTCGTCGGGTTGGAGGCGCGGCAGGCGAACCTCGAGGGCGCCGGGCGGCTGGGGCTGGACGCGCTGCTGCGGGAGGCCTTGCGGATGCGCCCCGACCGGCTCGTCGTGGGGGAGTGCCGCGGCGCCGAGATCCGCGAGCTGCTCGCCGCGCTGAACACGGGCCACGATGGGGGCGCGGGCACCCTGCACGCCAACTCGCTCGCCGATGTGCCCGCCCGCCTCGAGGCGCTCGGCGCACTCGCCGGGATGAGCGCGGACGCGGTCGCCCGGCAGACGGTGAGCGCCATCGGGCTGGTGCTGCACCTGGAGCGTCGCGGCGGTGCGCGTCGGCTGGCGGCGCTCGGCCACTTCGCGCTCGACGCTGGCGGCCGGCTGACGGTCGAGCCCGAACGCCAACAGCCGGCCGGGTGAGTCGCATGAGCACGGCAGAGCCCCCGATTGAGGCCGTGGCCGCCGTGACCGAGCGGCTGGCCGTGTTGCTCGCGGCCGGCGTGAGCCCGCACGCCGCCTGGCGCTACCTGGCGGAGGAGGCGGCAGAGGCGGGCCAGGGTCTGGGTGCCGCCGGCGAGCCGCGCCCCGGGCACGCGGGCAGCCGCGCGCACCGGGCAACCCACTTGAGCGCGCGCGTGCACACCCGGTTCGGCGCCCGCTCGGCGAGCGAAGTCGAGCGGATGACGGCACTGACCGCGACAGTGGTGCGAGCCGCGGCGCGAGCCGGTGCACAGGGGCGGAGCATTCCGGAGGCGATTCGAGCCGCGGTCGCGGCGAAAGGGGGCACCGGGACGGCCCCCTCCGCGGGCAGCGAACCGGCCACGCGGCCCGGGCGGACCGGCCGGACCGGGAGGGAACTGCGCTCGGAGCGGGCATGGCTGGCGCTGGCCGCGGCCTGGTTCGTCGCGGGCGAGGCCGGCGCCCCATTGGCGGCGACCCTGCGCGAGCTGGCGACGGCGTTCCGCGAGCAGGCGCAGCTGGAGCGCGAGCTCGCCGTCGCCCTCGCCGGCCCGCGCTCGACGGCGCGCCTGGTCGGGGCGATGCCGGTGATCGCCGTCCTCTTCGGCGCGCTCCTCGGCTTCGACACCGTGCACACCCTCTTCTTCACCCCGCCGGGGTTGGCCTGCCTCGGGCTCGGGACGCTCCTCGTCTGGGCCGCCGGGAGATGGAGTGCATCGCTCGTGCGGCGGGCCGCCCGGGACACGGGAGGCCTCGGCCTCACGGTGGAGCTCGCCGCCATCGCGATGACAGGAGGGATGGCGGCCGAGCGGGCGCGGGCGCTCGCCGCGGGCGCGGCCGAGCGCTATCTCCCGGCCGCGGGAGGCATCGAGCTCGCGGTGGTCGACGCGGTGCTCGCTCTCTCGCGGCGCGCCGGTGTTCCCGCCGGCGAGCTGCTGCGCAGCGAGGCGCGACAGGCGCGGCTGCGGGAGCGGAGCGCCGGGCAGCAGCGTGCCGCCCGGCTCGGCGTGTCCCTGATGATCCCGCTCGGTCTCTGCGTGCTGCCGGCGTTCATGCTGCTCGGGGTGCTTCCGCTGCTGCTCTCGGTCCTCTCCTCCACACTCCGGCTGTTCTGAGGCGTAGTGCACAGATTTGCACCGGACCGGCACAGCCGGCCGCGGGCGCGCAGGCTGGAGGGACTCGGGCCCAGAGCAGCACCTCGCTTCGTCGGGGTGCGAAAGGAGACACTCATGACTGACACGCTTGCTGGGGCTTCCGGCCGCCACGCCGCCCCGTTCCGGGACGACGCGCCCACGGCGCCGACCGGGGGCCTCGTGCTCGCCCGAGCCGCGCGGCACCGGGCGCACGCATCGCTCGAGCCGGAGCCGCTCTCCCCACACCGGCGGCTGCTGCGCCGCGTGGCGGGCGAGCGCGGCGCGGCGACTGCGGAGTACGCCGTGGCCACGATGGCCGCGGTGGGGTTCGCCGGCCTCCTCATCGTGATCCTGCGCGGTGACGAGGTGCGCGGCATCCTCACCGAGCTCGTGCGCAATGCGCTCACCGTGGGGTAGGGCGCCCGGCCGACGTGCAACGGGGAGCCGGGGCAGTGTCACCGCCGAGTTCGCGGTCGTCATGCCGGCGCTGTTCCTGGTGCTCGCGCTCTGTCTGGGTGCGGTGAGCCTGCTCGGTCAGCAACTGCGCCTCAGCGATGCCGCGGCGGACGCCGCCAGGGCGGCCGGCCGTGGAGACGACGGGGCCCGGGTGCTGGCGCTCGTGGCGCGCGCGGTTCCGGGTGCGGGCCTCGGGCTGGAGCGGCGGGGCGAGTTCGTCTGCGCCGAGCTCAGCAGCGATGCGTCCTTCGGCCCCGCCGGCTTCGGCCTGCGCCTGACGGCATCCTCCTGTGCGCTGGCCGGTGGCTTGTGACCACCGCGCGCGGTGAGCGCGGTGCCGCCGCGGTGCTCGCCGTGGGCATGGTCGGGGCGGTGCTCGCGCTGAGCACAGCGCTGATCCCGGTCGCCGGGGCGTTCCTGGCCAGCCAGCGCGCGGCGAACGCGGCGGATGCCGCGGCGCTTGCCGCGGCCGACGTCGCGTCGGGGGCGTTCCCCGGGGAGCCGTGCGCGGCCGCGGCCGCCGCGGCGACCGCCAACGGGGGCGCGCTCTCGTCGTGTGAGCTGAGCGGCGCGGTCGCGCGCGTCGAGGTCAGCCTGGGCTGGTGGGTGTTCGCGCTGAGCGCCGCCGCGCGGGCGGGGCCGCCGGGAACTCCATGAACACACTGAGCGCCATGAACGCCGTGAACACACTGAGCGCCGTGAACGGCTCAGCCGATCAGCTCAATCGAAGAGCGTCTCGCGGTAGCGGTACTCGACCGCCGTCGGCAGCTCGCTGGAGTCGCCGGCGAACTCGAGCCCGGCGGTGCGGGCGTAGGAGAATCGTTTGCCGCCCGACTCGGCGGGGATGGCGATCAGCGGTTGCGGTTCTCCCGAGTCGAGGAAGGCAGTGCTGATGGTCTTGCCCTCGAGCGGCCCGTCAATGAGTTTCGCGGTGTAGCTGCGTGCCGAAGTAGTTTCCATGCTCGCCATTGTGCTCCCTTTATATGCAACCGCAAGGGGTGAGGGCGCGCCGGGCGGAGGGGTTGACGGCGCCCACATGAGCATGTCTCAATTAGGCACGCACTCGACGTGTATGTGTATGGTGTGCCATGGCAGGCCTACAGGTCGCCGATCACACGATGCAGGATGCGCTGGGGGCGCGATCGATCCGCTCGTACTCAATAGAAACAAGAGGAACCTGGTGCCGGGCACGAAAAAACTGGTCATCGTGGAGTCTCCGAACAAGATGAAGTCGATTGCCCAGTACCTGGGCGACGGCTACGAGGTCTTGGCGTCGGTGGGCCACATTCGCGATCTGATCGAGCCCAAGAACCTCCCGGCCGAGTTGAAGAAGGGCTCGCTGGGCAAGTTCTCCGTCGACGTTGAGAACGGCTTCGAGCCGTACTACGTGGTGTCCGACGCCAAGAAGAAGACCGTCGCCGAGCTCAAGCGGGCGATGAAGGATGCCGACGAGCTCCTGCTCGCCACTGATGAGGACCGCGAGGGCGAGGCCATCGCATGGCACCTGCTCCAGGTGCTCCAGCCCAAGGTTCCCGTCAAGCGCATGGTCTTCCACGAGATCACCAAGGACGCCATCCTCGCGGCCAAGGACAACACCCGCGAACTCGACACCGCACTCGTCGACGCGCAGGAGACCCGCCGCATCCTCGACCGCCTGTACGGCTACGAGATCTCGCCGGTGCTCTGGCGCAAGGTCGGCCCCGGCCTCTCCGCCGGACGCGTGCAGTCCGCCGCCACCCGCCTGGTCGTGGACCGCGAACGCGAACGCCTCGCCTTCACCGCCGCCGGCTACTGGGACCTGAGCGCCATCCTCAGCACCGCCGTCGACGGGGCAGAGGACGCCGGCACGAACTTCTCCGCCCGCCTCGCCCGCCTGAACGGCGAGCGCATCGCCAGCGGCCGCGACTTCGACGACAACGGCCAGCTGAAGAGCACGGCATCCGTGCTCGACGAGGCCGCCGCGATGGCGCTGCGCGAGGCCCTGCTGCAGCCCGGCGTCGACCTGACCGTCACCAAGGTCGAGTCGAAGCCGTACTCGCGCAAGCCGGCCGCACCGTTCACCACCTCGACGCTGCAGCAGGAGGCCGCGCGCAAGCTGCGCTTCTCGGCCAAGCAGACGATGAGCGTCGCCCAGTCTCTGTACGAGAACGGGTACATCACCTATATGCGCACCGACTCGCCCTCGCTCTCGCAGCAGGCGATCAACGCCGCGCGCACCCAGGCCACCGCCCTCTACGGCGCGGACACCATCCCCGACAAGCCGCGCATCTACACCGGCAAGAGCAAGAACGCACAGGAGGCGCACGAGGCCATCCGCCCCTCCGGCGACACCTTCCGCACCCCGGCGTCGCTGGCCAGCTCGCTGCGCGGCAACGACTTCAAGCTCTACGACCTCATCTGGAAGCGCACCGTCGCCTCGCAGATGGCCGACGCCAAGGGCCAGACCGCGTCCGTCACGATCGTGGCCGGCCCGACCGGCGAGTCCGAGAACCCGCGCGCCTCGAAGGCGCTCGCCGAGTTCACGGCATCCGGAACCGTCATCACCTTCCGCGGCTTCCTGAACGCGTACGAGGAGAGCCGCGACGAGGAGCGCAACGCCCCGAGCGAGCCGAGCGAGTCCAAGCTGCCGCAGCTCAGCGAGGGCCAGCAGCTCAGCTTCGCCGAGCTCGACGCCAACGGCCACGAGACCACGCCGCCGCCGCGCTTCACCGAGGCCAGCCTCGTCAAGCGCCTGGAGGAGCTCGGCATCGGCCGCCCGTCGACGTTCGCGTCGATCATCTCCACGATCGTCGACCGCGGCTACGTCACCCCGCGCGGGCAGTCCCTCATCCCGAACTGGATCGCCTTCTCGGTGGTCCGGCTGCTGGAGGAGTACTTCGGCGACCTCGTCGAGTACGACTTCACCGCCGAGATGGAGGGCGACCTCGACCACATCGCCGCCGGCGAGGCCGACCGCGTCGACTGGCTGAACAGCTTCTACTTCGGCTCCGACAAGCACAAGGGCCTGCGCCAGGTCATCGACAACCTGGGCGAGATCGACGCGCGCAGCATCAACTCGATGCCGATCACCGACGACATCACGCTGCGCATCGGCAAGTACGGCCCCTACCTCGAGGTGGTCGAGGAGGGTGCGGCCCCGGACGCCACTCCGCGCCGCGTCAACCTGCCGCTGAACCTCGCCCCCGACGAGCTGACCCCGGCGAAGGCGCGCGAGATCGTCGACGCCCCGGTCGTCACCGACCGCGTCATCGGCATCAACCCCGAGAACGGCAAGGAGATCGTCGCGAAAGACGGCCGCTTCGGCCCCTACGTGACCGAGCTCGACCCGGCCCCCGAGGTCGTCGCCGACGCCGCCACCGGCGAGGTCATCGAGGCGGCAGCGACGGATGCCGCGGCGTCCGGCACCGCCACGAAGCCCGCGGCCAAGAAGAAGCCGGCCGCGAAGAAGGCCGCGGCGGTCAAGCCGCGCACCGCCTCGCTGTTCAAGTCGATGGACCTGGCCACGATCGACCTCGACACCGCGCTGAAGCTGCTCTCGCTGCCGCGCGTCGTCGGCATCGACCCGGAGACGGGCGCCGAGATCCTCGCCCAGAACGGCAAATTCGGCCCGTACCTGAAGAAGGGCGTCGACACCCGCTCGCTCACCAGCGAGGACCAGATCTTCGACATCGACCTGCCCGGTGCGCTCGAGCTCTACGCCCAGCCGAAGTACGGCGGCCGTGCCGCCTCCAGCGCGCTGCGCGAGTTCGAGGCCGACCCGGTCAGCGGCAAGCCGATCAAGGTGAAGGACGGCCGCTTCGGCGCCTATGTCACCGACGGCACGACGAACGCGACCATCCCGAAGAGCGAGACGGTCGACGACCTCACCTTCGAACGCGCCGTCGAGCTGCTGCAGATCAAGCGCGACAAGGGCCCGGCGCCCAAGAAGACGGCGGCCAAGAAGGCCCCCGCCAAGAAGCCGGCTGCGAAGAAGCCGGCTGCCAAGAAGCCGGCCGCCACGAAGGCCACGGCTGCCGTCTCCGCCGCGCGCTCCGAGGCAGCGAAGAAGGCCGCGGCGACGCGCGCCGCGAACAAGGCAGCCGCCGCGGCCGCCGGAGCGGCCGAGTGACCGGCCTCCCCACCGAGCTGAACGGCGCGGCATCCGGCGTGTTCATCACTCTCGAGGGCGGCGACGGCTCCGGCAAGTCGACCCAGGCCGCGCTGCTGGCCGGCTGGCTCGGCGAGCAGGGCCGCACGGTCATGCGCACCCGCGAGCCCGGCGGCACCGAGGTCGGCGTCGAGATCCGCGAGATCGTGCTGCACCACCGCGGCCACATCGCCCCGCGGGCCGAGGCACTGCTCTACGCCGCCGACCGCGCGCACCACATCGAGACGGCCGTGCGCCCCGCGCTCGCCCGCGGCGAGGTCGTCATCCAGGACCGCTACATCGACTCCTCGGTCGCCTACCAGGGCGCCGGGCGGGTGCTCGGCGGCGCGGAAGTGCGCCAGCTCTCCCTCTGGGCGACCGAGGGGCTGCTGCCCGACCTCACGGTGCTGCTCGACCTCGACGAGTCGGTGGCGCGCGGCCGGCTGGAAGCCGCGCAGAAGCGCTTCGACCGGCTCGAGGCCGAGAAGGGCGACTTCCACGCCCGCGTGCGCGAGGCGTTCCTCGCGCTGGCTGCGGCCGAGCCGGAGCGCTTCCTCGTCGTGGACGCCGCCCTGCCCGTCGAGGAGCTCGCCGCCGTCATCCGCGCCCGCGTCGCCACACTGCTCGGCTAGCTGTACTGCCCAGGGACGTTGGTTGAATCGGTGTGACGACTCGCTGTAGTCCTTCGGGAATGAGTGAGGACCTCCTGCTGCAGAGTGGAGCTGCTTAGAAACCAGTTCTGCGAGACCAGGAGGCCCTCATGTCCCACGCTAACGCTGCGCTGACTCCACGCCAAAGGCTGCGCATGGCGCGCCTGATCGTGGACGACCGTTGGCCGATCTCGCAGGCCGCGAGACAGTTCAACTGCTCCTGGCCGACCGCCAAGCGGTGGGCTGAACGTTACGCGGCGATGGGTGAGGACGGCATGCAGGACCGCTCCTCCCGGCCGCACCGGAACCCGAACAGGACCCCGCAGCGGCTGGTGCGGAAGATCGTGCATCTGCGGTGGAAGAAGCGTTTGGGGCCGGTCGCGATCGGCGCGAAAGTGGGCATGCCCGCGTCGACCGTGCACGCCGTGTTGACCCGGTGCCGGCTGAACCGGTTGAGTCACGTCGACAAGCGCACCGGGGAAGTCGTGCGGCGCTACGAGCACGACAAGCCGGGGGCGATGATCCACGTCGACGTGAAGAAGCTCGGCAACATCCCCGATGGCGGCGGCTGGCGTTACCTGGGCAAGCAGCAGGGCGGCAAGAACCGGGCCGCGACCGTTGGCGCGGGCCGGAGCAAGCGCCGGCAGCCGCTGGTCGGGACGGCGTTCGTGCACACCGTCATCGACGACCACTCCCGCGTCGCCTACGCCGAGATCCACGACGACGAGCAAGCGGTCACCGCCGTGGGTGTGCTCCGCCGGGCCGTGTCCTGGTTCGCCGCCCGAGGCATCACGGTCGAACGGGTCCTCTCCGACAACGGCTCTGCCTACAAGTCCCACCTCTGGCGCGACACCTGCACCGAGTTGAACATCACACCCAAGAAGACCCGCCCCTACCGGCCACAGACCAACGGGAAGATCGAACGCTTCCACCGCACCCTCGCCGACGGCTGGGCATTCTCACGGTTCTACGCGTCCGAGTCAACCCGCCGGAACGCCCTCCCGGTCTGGCTCCACGAATACAATCACCACAGGCCCCACACGGCCATCGGGAGCAAACCACCCATCAGCCGGTTAACCAACCTTGCTGGGCAGTACAGCTAGCGCACTGCACACGCCCCGCCCGCCTCATCGCGGGCACGGGCGAAAACACAGGATGAGAGCGGCGCCGCCCCCGAGACGGGGTGCGGCACCGCTCTCATCCTGTTTTTGTCGGCGCCCCGTTCTCCGCCGGATCGAGAGAGCGTGCGACAGAAGCCGACAGGCGGCGCGGGCGCGGCTGTCGGTGGCCGACCGGTAACCTTGAGGGGTGACGGTGTGGAGCGAACTGACGGGGCAAGCGGAGGCGATCGCGCTGTTCCGCGCCGCGGCGAGCTTCCAGCCGGGGTCAGCGGGCGACGCCGCCCGCGCCGACGCCGCGCAGGCGGCGAGCGAGTCGGGCGCCGCGGCATCCGGCCCGGCGAACCAGATGACGCACTCCTGGCTGATCACCGGCCCGGCCGGCTCCGGCCGCTCCAACCTGGCCTTCGCCTTCGCGACCGCGCTGCTCAGCGGCAACCCCGATGGCGACGAGGCAACGGCGGCGCAGGTCACCGCGCGCAGCCACCCCGACCTGCAGGTGCTCACCACCGAGGGCGTCATCATCAAGATCGCCGACGTGCGCGAGACGGTGCGCCGCTCGCACTACTCGCCGTCGGTCGGTCGCTACCGCGTCATCATCGTCGAGGACGCCGACCGCATGGCCGAGCACGCCTCCAACGTGCTGCTGAAAGAACTCGAGGAGCCGCCGGAGCGCACCGTCTGGATCCTCTGCGCGCCGAGCGAGGCCGACCTGCTGCCGACGATCCGTTCCCGCGTGCGCAGCGTGCGCCTGCGCGTGCCGACGGTCGCGGATGTCGCCGAGCTGCTCGTCAAGCGCAACGACATCAGCCCCGAGCTGGCCGAGCGCGCCGCCCGCGAGGCGCAGAGCCACATCGGCATGGCGCAGCGCCTGGCCACCAGCGCCGAGGCGCGCGACCGCCGCCAGGAGACCCTGACCACCGCCCTCGAGGTGCGCTCGGTCAGCAACGCGGTGCTCGCCGCCGCCCGCCTGCTGGCCATCGCCGGGGCCGACGCCGAGGCCATCACCGAGCAGCGCGACGCCCAGGAGCGCGAGCACACGCTGCGCTCGCTCGGCATCGCGCCCGGCCAGGCCATCCCGCCCGCCCTGCGCGGCCAGATCAAGGCGATGGAGGACGACCAGAAGCGGCGCGCCAAGCGCAGCCTGCGCGACGGCATCGACCGCATCCTGGTCGACCTCTCCTCGTTGTTCCGAGACGTGATCATGCTGCAGCTCGGCCGCACGGATGCCGTCATCAACCGCGAGCTCGAGGGCAAGATCGCCGCGGCCGCGACACGCAGCACTCCCGCAGAAACGCTCGTTACGCTCGACGCGATCACCACCGCCAGGCATCGGATCGAGGCGAACGTCGCCCCGCTCTTGGCGCTCGAGGCGATGCTCGTGTCGTTCCGCCGCGGCTAGCGCGAGCACGACACCGCGCGCAGCCGACCCCCTGAAGCAGCCGACAGAAAGCGAAGACAGTTGACGACTGCCACCGGCCCCACACCCACCACCACGCCGCGCCGCCGCGCGCGACGCCTCGGGGCGGCACTGGCTGGTGTCCTCGCCGTCACCCTCGCGCTCACCGGCTGCGTCACCGCTTTCCTGCCCGAGCCGCCGCCCGCCACCTCCACGCCGACCGGCGAGGACGTCGACGCCTCGCTGGCGCCGTTCTACGGCCAGACGGTGCAGTGGAGCAACTGCGGCGGCGGGATGCAGTGTGCAGACGTCAACGCCCCGTTGGACTGGGCAGATCCGGCATCCGGAAGCATCAAGCTGGCCATCGTGCGCCAGAACGCGAGCGGTGACAAGATCGGCTCGCTGTTCGTGAACCCCGGTGGCCCCGGCGCCTCCGGCTTCGACTTCGTGAAGGACTCCGTCAACTACGCCACAGACCAGCGCCTGCAGGAGCGCTTCGACGTGGTCGGCTTCGACCCGCGCGGCGTCGGCCGCTCCACCGCGGTCACCTGTTACGACGCCGCCGGCATGGACGCCTACCTCTACGACGTGAGCACCACCAAGCGCGGCACCGACGCCTGGATCGCCGAGATGACCACCTCGGCCCGCGACTTCGGCGAGGCCTGCGCCGACGAGACCGGGCCGCTGCTCGAGCACGTCGACACGGAGAGCGCCGCCCGCGACCTCGACCTGCTGCGCGCCGTGCTCGGCGACAGCGAGCTGTACTACCTGGGCTACTCCTACGGCACCTTCCTCGGCGCCGTCTATGCGGAGCTGTTCCCCGGCAAGGTCGGCCGCCTGGTTCTCGACGGCGCGCTCGACCCCGCCGCGAGCAACTTCGAGGTGACCAAGGTGCAGGCCGTCGGCTTCGAGAACGCGCTGCGCGCCTACCTCAAGGACTGCTTGTCGGGCACCTCCTGCCCGTTCGAGGGCACCGTCGACCAGGGCATGGCCACGATCGGCGCGCTGCTGCAGTCCGTCGACGCCAGCCCGATCCGGGCCGAGGACGGCCGCGAGCTCGGCTCCAACGCCCTCCTCACTGCCATCATCTACCCGCTCTACGACGCCAACGCGTGGGGCATGCTCAGCGACATGCTCGAGAGCGTCATGCAGGGCGACGCGCAGTTGGCGTTCCAGTTCGCCGACGGCTACAACGGCCGCAACCCCGACGGCAGTTACTCGGACAACTCCACCGAGGCGTTCATGGCCATCAACTGCATGGACTACAGCTACAACGCCGACCCCGCCTCGATGCGCGAGCAGGCCGCGGAGATCGCGGCGGCCGCCCCCGTGATCGGCGCCTACATGTCCTACGGCGACATCGGCTGCGCCAACTGGCCCTACGCCTTCCAGGGCGAGCGCGGCCCGATTCACGCCGAGGGCGCCCCGCCGATCATGGTGATCGGCACAACGAACGACCCCGCCACCCCATACGTCTGGGCCGAGGCCCTGGCCGACCAGCTCGACAGCGGCGTGCTCGTCACCTACCAGGGCGAGGGCCACACCGCCTATAACAAGTCGAACTCCTGCATCGCCAACACCGTCGACGACTACCTCATCGCCGGCACGGTGCCCGGGGCCGACCCGCGCTGCTAACCCGGCGGCGGCCTCAGCGCCGTCGCCGGTAGGCGGCGCCGTGCGCGCGAACCACGAACACGACCACGAGTGCGATCGCCACCAGGGCGCCCAGCTGCAACAAACCGGTGAGCAGGTCGAGCTGCCCCAGCGCGCCCGGGTGGGTGTCTGCGCACTCGGTGGCTGGGGCCGCACAGGAGAGCCGCGCGATGAGCTCGTTCATGCGGCCAGTCAAACAGGGCGGATGCCGCCGCGCCCGTTCCGACGCTGAATCGTGACTGGGCGACCGGCGCTGTTGTACTGTGTGCCGATGGGCACCGACGGGGAGCCTCAGCCTGCACATCCGACCGCGATCACGATCGCAGTCGTCATTCCGGCGCGCAACGACGCCCAGCTTCTCGCCGTCTGCCTGGCCCGCCTCGCCGCCCAGACCCGGCCGGCCGATGAGATCATCGTCGTCGACAACGCCAGCAGCGACGACACGGCGGCGGTCTGCGCGGCAGCCGGGGTGCGGCGCATCTATTGGGCCGCGCCGGGCGTCGGCGGCGCCTCGGCGGTCGGCTTCGACGCCGCGCGCGCCGGCATCCTGGCCCGGCTGGACGCGGACTCGAGGCCCGGCCCGGACTGGCTCGCCCGGGTGGAGGCGGCGCTCGGCGACGCCGGCGACCTCGCGCTCGTCACCGGGCCGGGCGACTTCTACGGCGGGACGGCGCTCGTGCGCTGGGCGGGACGGGTGCTCTACCTGGGCGGCTACTTCCACGTGGTCGGGCCGATGCTCGGGCACCCACCGGTGTTCGGCTCGAACTACGCGATGACCGCCGCCGTGTGGGAGCGGATCGGCCCGGCGGTCGTGCGGGACGAGCCCCGCATCCACGACGACCTCGACGTCTCCTACCTGGTGCGGCCGGACATGTCGGTGCGCGTGGACCCCGCCATGCGGATGCCGGTCTCCGCCCGCCCGTTCGAGTCGTGGGGGGCCCTCGGGCTGCGGCTCGGCAAGGCGTGGACCACGCTCGCGCACGAGTTCCGCCGGGAGCGCCCCTGGAGCCGGCTGCGGGAGCGCAAGCAGTGGGAGCGCAGCCACCGGCCGTAACAGGCGGGCCGGCGGTCAGACGGGCAGGCGGGTGGGCGCGGGCAAGCAGCCCGGGACGGCTAGCGCCCGGCCGCGGCGAACAGGCGCAGCAGGTCGCGGCAGAGCTGGTGCGGCGAGGTCTCGCACGGGCTGTGCCCGGCCGGGTAGACGGCGAGCTCGGCGTCCAGGGAGCGTGCGAACTCGGCGTGCAGCTCCGTCGGCCAGAGGTCGTGCTCGCCGACGGCCACGAGCTTCGGCAGCGGCGCCTCGCGCAGGATCGGGCCGAGGTCGGGGGTGCGCTTCATCAGCGACACGATGTCGCTCACCGACTGCCGCCGGGTGAGGGCGAAGCGAGCCCGGACGAAGCGCAGCCTGCCGGGCGGCACGGGCACCAGGTTGCGCCGGATGCCCCAGATCATGAGCGCCGCCCCGATGTTGCCGGTGGCCAGGCCGGTGACCGGCCCGATCCGGCTGACGCCGCGAAAGCTCTGCCCGGCCAGGGGCGGGCAGCTGAGCAGGGTCAGGCTGGCGAAGCGGGCGGGCTCCCGAGCGTAGGCGAGCCCGGCGACGATGCCGGCGAAGGAGTAGCCGACGACGTGCGCCGCCCGGCCCACATCCGCCAACAGGGCGAGCAGGTCGTCGACGAACAGCTCGTAGTCGTAGTGCTCGCGCGGCGGCGAGAGGTGCTCCGGACCGGCGGCGGCCGACTCGTACTGCCCGGCGAGGTCGAAGCTCAGCGCGTGGTAGCCGGCCGCGGCCAGCACCGGCAGCATCAGCTGGAAGTCTTCCTTGGAGCCAGTGGCGCCCGGAACCAGGAGCACGGGTGGGGCGTCCGGGTCGCCGCAGGAGATCAGGGCGAGTGAGCCGCTCGGGGCCGCGAACGTGCTCGCGCGCACCCCGTCCGGCAGCCGCGCCCAGTCGATGTCGGGCAGCTGGGCGTCGGCCGCGGCCGCGGGATCCGTCGCCTGCTCGCCCATCGCCCACCTCCGCATCGCAGGGCGGCGAGCCCGGAACGCTCTGGCTATGCCGCCACCGTCGTTATGAAGGAGCTTAGGCGGCGGTACACCTCCTGTGACTCCGGGTAGCGATAATTCTGCTGCCAGGTGTGCTCCGTATTCGGATTGTCCCAGCCATAGACCAGCGAGTCCACGGGAACCCCGTGCTCCTTCAGCCGGGCGATCAGGTTCATGTTGGAGGCGTAGAAGAAGTCGCGCTCCGAGGTGGTGATGAACACGGGCGGGCAGCGGGAGTCCAGCCACTCGATGGGCGACATGTAGTGGGCGGCCTCGCGCAGCCGGTGCCGCTCGGACGCCGTGCGGCCGTCGCCGTGCGGCAGCAGCATCCGGATGAAGTTCAGGCTCATCACGAAGCCCTTGTCGAAGAACACCGAGAAGTCGACGATGCTGCAGTGCTGCACCAGGCCGCGCAGCTGGGGGAGGCGGAGCGCCGGGTCGAGGGAGTAGTGCTCGGCGAGCTCGGGCTGGAACGTGGCCGCGGTCATCAGGGCCGCGATCTGTCCGCCGGCCGAATCCCCGCCCAGCACGCAGCGCTGCCCGTCGCCGTTGAAGTCGCCGATGGTGGAGTTCACCCAGGCCAGCGCCGCGTTGGCATCCTCCAACACATGGCCGAGGTGGAAGTGCGGCGCCATCCGGTAGTTGACGTTCACCACGACCACCCCGTCGGCCGCCTGGGTGGCGCAGTACTTCGTGAGCGACGCCTTGTCGCCCGAGGTCCAGCCGCCGCCGTGGAAGTACACGTAGACGGGCAGCGGGCTCACCGGGCCGCCGGTGTTCGCCGGCGCCATGACGTCGAGCCGGTGCGAGCGGATGCCGTCGCCGACGAAGTCGATGTCGAACCAGTAGCTGACGCCGCTGACCGGTTCGACGTTGAATCGGCGCCGCTCGCCCGGGCTGACGGCGCGCATCAGCAGCCGCCACGCCCAGACGGGCACGCGGCGCAACGCTCCCCGGGCGCGGCGCCCCACGGCCGCGCCGGCCGAGGGCTCGGCCTGACCCTGCACCTTCACGCCCATACGGTACGCCGGGGCGCTGGGAGCGCGCTCACCGCTAGCTGGGCGTGGCCGAGTGCCTAGTCGGCGGGCACCGGGTGGCCGTAGTCGAAGGAGTCGTCCGCGCCCTCCGTGCTGCCGATGAGCTGGTAGGTGAACCCCGCATGCGTCAGCTCCTCATGGGGAGTGTCGCCGGGAAGGTAGTGCACGCGGATGTCGTACCCCACGGCCCCGAGCTCGTCGCCGTAGAGGATCGCGGTGTAGACGTCATCGCTGGTCATGGCCAGAGTCTACGAGCCGGCGCCCGATCCCGGCAGGGGGTGCCGGCGCGATCCGGGCATCACGAGTGCGGCTGCGACGGGAGGGTGAGAATCTGGGCCCCGTCGCCGGTGATCGCGATGGTGTGCTCACTGTGCGCCGTCCGGCACGCCGTCGCGCTCCGGAGCGTCCAGCCGTCGGCATCCGTGATGAGCTCGGCGGTGTCGACCATCGCCCACGGTTCGAGGGCGAGGAGCAGTCCAGGGCGCAGTTTGTACCCGCGGCCGGGGCGGCCGGTGTTGGAGACGTGCGGATCCTGGTGCATCGTTGAGCCGATGCCGTGCCCACCGAACTCGGTGTTGATGGGGTACCCCGCCGCGGTGAGCACCGCGCCGATGGCGGCGGAGATGTCGCCGATGCGCGCACCGGGGCCCGCCGCGGCGATGCCGGCGTGGAGTGCGCGCTCGGTCGCATCGATCAGCGCGACGCTCTCCGGGGGCCGCGCCTCCCCGACGAGGAAGCTGATGGCGGAGTCTGCCGCGACGCCATCCAGGATGACGGCGAGGTCCAGCGTCAGCAGGTCGCCGTCGGCCAGGGCGTAGTCGTGCGGCAGCCCGTGCAGGACGGCGTCGTTGACCGCGGTGCAGATGTAGTGGCCGAACGGCCCGCTGCCGAACGAGGGCGAGTAGTCGACGTAGCAGGATTGCGCGCCCGCAGAGACGATCATCGCCTGCGCCCACCGGTCGATGTCCAGGAGATTCGTGCCGACCGTGCTGCGTGCCTTCAGCGCCTGCAGGATGTCGGCAACGAGCGCACCGGTTCTCCCGGCTCTGACCAGTTCGGCGGGGGTGAGGATCTCGATCATGCGGCACCTTTCAGAATCCAATAACAATACCGGTCTTATTATCCCGGACTAGGATTGGAGGCATGGTCAGACTGCCGCATGCGCCCGAGGACGTTGAGCGCGGAAAACGCCTCGGCGCTGCGCTGCGCCAGGCCAGGGGGAGCCGCTCCATGCTCGAGATCGCGCTCGAGGCCGGGGTCTCGCCGGAGACGCTGCGGAAGATCGAGTCCGGCCGCGTGGCGGCCCCGGCCTTCCCGACCGTCGCGGTGATCGCCCAGGCCCTCGGCCTCTCCCTCGACGCGGTGTGGGCGGAGATCGCCGGCCCAGAGCGGGAGAGCGCGCCGGGTGGGTCGGGCCCGCTCCGGCGGGAGCCGATGGCCTCCTAGGCCCCGCCCCGCATCCGAGCGGGTGTCGCCAGGGGTGAAAAGAAAAACGGCCAGAATCCATCTGGATCCTGGCCGTTCTTGGTGGGGCCGCCTGTGGGAATCGAACCCACGACCTTCTCATTACGAGTGAGACGCTCTGCCGACTGAGCTAAGGCGGCGTGGCAACCGCACGATTTCTCGTGTGAATGGCACAGCAATAAAGCTTAGCTGACGTTTTGGATGTTCGTGTACACACCGGCCTCGCCGACCCGTTTTCTGCGGCATCCGTCCCAGGAATGGGCCGCGCTGCGAGCGGTCACTTGCTCTTGCGGTCGAGGAACGCCTGCATCCGCTCGAATTTTGCCTCGGACTCGAACAGCACGGCCTGGGCCAGCGTGTCGATCACCGGGTGTGCCTCGCGTGGCGTGTGGAACACCGACTTGGACAGCCGCACCGCGAGCGGGTCTTGGGCGGCGATGCGGGCGACGAGGGCCGATGTCGCCGCGACGAGCTCTGCGGCCGGTCGCAGCTCGCTGAGCAGGCCGACGGCGAGGCACTCCTCGCCGCTCAGCACGCGGCCGGCGAGGATGATCTGCTTCGCGACGGACTCGCCGACGAGCTCTTTGAGTCGCCACGTCGCCCCGGCCGCCGCCATGATGCCGAGCCCCGTCTCCGGGTTGCCGAGGCGCACCTCTGGGGTGCCGATGCGGAAGTCGGCTGCGTAGGCGAGCTCGGCCCCGCCGCCGAGGGCGTGCCCGTCGAGCACTGCGATGACGGGCATCGGCAGTTTGGCGATCCGGTCGAAGACGCCGGAGTTGATGCCGGCCAGGGCATCGTCCCGACGCCGCTCGCGCAGCTGGGCGATGTCGGCCCCGGAGGCGAAGACGCCGCGGGCACCCGTCGCCGGGTCGCCGGGCGTGCCAGCGATGACGAGGATCCGCGGGCGCGCCTCGAGCTCGGCGCAGACCCGGAGCAGCTCATCGACCATCGCCTGGTCGATGGCGTTGCGCACGGCGGGGCGGTGCAGCCGCACCTCGAGGTGGTCGTCGCGATCTGTGACGCGCAGCGTTGAGAATGGCGGGGCGCCGCGGCTGGCCATGTTCACACCCGCTCGATCAGCAGGGCGGTGCCCTGCCCGACGCCGACGCACATCGTGGCCAGTCCGAGGTCGCCCGCGGCGGCCTCGCGTTCGAGGCGCCCCAACAGGCTGATCACGATGCGTGCGCCGGAGGAGCCGAGCGGGTGGCCGAGCGCGATCGCGCCGCCGTCGCGGTTTGTGATCTCGGCGTCGAGACCGAGCTCGCGCATGCAGGCCAGCGACTGCGAGGCGAAGGCCTCGTTGAGCTCGACGGCCGCGAGCTCGTCGATGCCGCGCCCCTGGCGCTCGAGCACCTTGCGGGTTGCCGGCACCGGGCCGACTCCCATGATCTCGGGCGCGAGGCCGGCGGCGGCGCCATCGAGGATCCGCGCGCGCGGAGTGAGTCCGTAGCGCTCGATCGCGCGTTCCGAGGCGACGACGATGGCAGAGGCCCCGTCGTTGAGAGTGGAGGCGTTGCCCGCGGTCACGACGGTTCCCCCGCGCACCACGGGGCGGAGTTCCGCGAGTACGTCGAGGCTGGTGCCGGAGCGCGGACCCTCGTCCGTGTCGATGAGCACGGCCGCGCCGCGGCGTTGGGCTACGCTGACCGGCACGATCTCCTCTGCGAAGTGGCCGGCAGCGATCGCCGCGAGGGCGCGCTCATGCGAGCGCACTGCAAAGGCGTCGCAGTCCGTCCGGCTGGTGCCGTAGACGCGGGCGACCTCCTCGGCAGTCTCAGGCATGGAGTACACCATCTTGCCGTCGCGGGAGAGCTCGCCGGAGAGGAAGGCCGGGTTCGTGAAGCGCCAGCCGATCGACGTGTCGAAGCTCGCGCCGGGGCCAGAGAAGGCCTTAGCTGGCTTCTCCAACACCCACGGTGCGCGCGACATCGACTCGACGCCGCCGGCGACGACGAGGTCGGCCGCACCCGCCTTGATCATGTGACTCGCCATGGTGATGGCGCTCATGCCGGAGGCGCACAGCCGGTTGACCGTGATCCCGGGGACGGTGTCGGGGAAGCCGGCGAGCAGCCAAGCCAGCCGGGCGACGTTGCGGTTCTCCTCGCCCGCGCCGTTCGCATTCCCGAAGATCACCTCGTCGACGTCGGCCGGGTCGATGCCGGCCCGTTCGACGGCGGCCCGCATGGTGATGGCAGCGAGGTCGTCGGGGCGGACCGAGCTCAGGGAGCCGCCGTAGCGGCCGACTGGGGTGCGGGCCCCGCCGACGAGGAAGGCCTCGGTCATCTGTCTTCTCCTTGTACGGTGCTGGCCTCGACACAGCGCAGGATCGTCTTGCCGTTGCCCGCGGAGTCGGCGATAGCCTCCTGAGCGGCGACGGCATTGTCGAGGGTGAAACTATTCTGGATGACCGGCAGCGCGTCCGGGTGGGCGCGCAGCAACTCGACCACGGCCATCAGGTCTGCCGGGTCGCCGATCCAGCTGCCGGCGATGGTCAGCTGCTTGCCGAACACCTGGCGCAGGTCGGTCTGCACGCTGTGCCCGGTCGTGACGCCGCAGAAGGCCAGGTGCCCGCGGACGGAGAGCATGCGCAGGCTGTCATTCCACGTGGCCGCGCCCACATGATCGAGCACGAGGTCGACGCCGCGCCCCCCAGTCACGGCGCGGACGCGCTTCACCAGGTCGTCCCCGCGCACCAGCACGTCGCCGTCGAAGCCCGTGGCCGCGAGCCAGAGCGCTTTCTCCGCCGAGCCGACGATTGCAACCACGCGAGCCCCGAGCGCGCTCGCGATGCGCAGCGCCGCGTTGCCGAGACCGCCGCTGGCGCCCCAGATGGCGACGACGTCGCCGCGCGCGATGCCGCCCGTGCGCACGAGCGCGTTCCACGCGGTGATGTAGGACACCGGCACGGCCGCCCACGCGAGCGAGGCGTCCGCGCCGACGGGCACGACGGCGTCGGCCGCGACCGCGATCTCCTGGGCGTAGCCGCCGTCGTAGTTGTAGCCGAGGATCTCGAATTGCCGGCAGGCGGAGAGGCTGCCCTCGGTGCAGAAGGCGCAGCTGCCGCAGGCGCGGCCTGGGTAGAGGATGACTCGCTCGCCGAGGAGCGCGTCGGAGACACCGTCGCCGACGGCCGTGACGTCGCCGAGCACATCGCTGCCGGGCACCCGGGGCAGGCTCAGGGCGTCGCCGGTGTCGCCCTGCTGCAACCACAGGTCGAGGTGGTTGAGGCCGGCCGCGACGACGCGCAGGACGACCTCGCCGGGCCCCGCGATCGGGGAGGGCCGATCGCGGGCGACGAGCGGGCTGCTGTGCTGCTCTTGCACCTGGGCCCTCATCGGCCGGCCTCCCGCCGGTCCTCGAAGCGTTTGAGCTTGGCCCGGTGGCCGTGCCCCGTGAGCTCGCGCAGTCCGTCGCGCTCGACGAGCTCGACGCCGATGGCGACGCCCGTCTTCTGCTTGAGCAGGGCGGCGAGCTCGGCCCGCAGCACAGCGGAGTCGCCGGTGCCGTCGGCCTTCTCGACCATGATCGTCATCTCGTCGCGGGCGACCTTGCCCTCTGGGGCGACGCGCTCCGCGTAGCAGTAATACTCGCCGGTGACCCCGGGGTGGCCGGCGACGATCTTGCCGCAGGCCTCGGGCCAGACGTTGACTCCGCGCAATTTCACCATAGTGTCGCTGCGGCCCTGGAAGTAGTCCAGCTTCTTGTGCCAGCTGCCGCAGGAGCACTGGCTGAGCTCGTAGCTGGCCGAGATGTCCTGGATGTTGTAGCGCAACTGCGAGGTGCCGGTCTTGTAGAGCGCTGTGACGACGATGTTGCCCTTGTGCCCCGGGGGCAGCGCCTCGCCCGTCTCGAAGTCGACGATCTCGATGATGAAGGCGTCCTCGAAGATGTGCAGGCCGTCCTTCGCCTCACACTCCGCGGCGAGGTACTGCACCTCGTGGAAGGCGTAGGAGTCGTAGGTGGGCACACCGAAGGCCTCCTCGACGGCGGCGGTATCGCCGAAGGAGAGAATCGTCTTGAAATCGAAGTCCGTCCGCGGGTCCAGGCCCATGCGGCGAGCGGTGTCAGCGATGTGCAGCAGGTAGTCCGAGGTGGCGGTGATGGACGCCGCGCCGTAGAGCTGGGCGAACTCGATTTGCTTCTCGGTCGGCGTCACGTTGCCGGTGCTCGTGGTGATGGGGATTGCGCCCAGCCAATGCCAGAGCGCGTGGTCCATGATCCAGGCCGCGTTGTGGGTGGAGTAAGCCCAGGCGTTGATCACGGCGTCGCCGGGCCGGATGCCCTGCATGTAGAAGGTGCGGGCGGAAAGGATCGCCCCGACCTCGCGGTCCCACTGCGTGTAGATCGTCGGCCTGGGCGTGCCGGTGGTGCCGCCCGAGGTGTAGATGCGCAGCGGGGTGTGCGCGGCGTCCGCGAAACCGACCCCCTGGTAGTCGCCCAGCGGCGGCTGGCGCTCGATGCTGTCGCGGATGTCGTCGATGGTGTAGCTCGGCATGCGGCGCAGGTCGTCGAGCGAGGTGATGTCTGCGGGCGAGAAGCCGTGCTCGGCCCACAGACGCCGGTAGAACGGCACGCTGGCCGCCCGCTCGACGGCGCCGCGCAGCCGGCGGAGCTGCTCCTCGGCGATGCGTTCGGGCGACCACAGCCGAGCCCCGGTCATGAACTCGAACGGCGGCTCGTACTCGGCGGTGAGCCGGTCCCAGTCCATGCTCTCGTGGTAGTAGGGGGGACGGGTCTGTTCGCGCATTGTTCGAGTGCTCATTTCTGGTCAAGCCGGGGCGCGGTGTGGCCGCGCGATGTAGTGCGGGGTGCGGCGCCCTACAGGTGCAGCGGGAGGAAGTTCAGCGCCAGGATCCAGATGATTCCGACGATGATGAGGATGGGCAGGCAGTACCCCATGAAGTCGCGCACGCGCAGCTTGGTGCCGACGGCGAGGATGGGGAAGTAGAGCAGGGCCCAGAACGGCTGGATCAGGTTGGTCCAGATGTCGCCGTATGTGATGGCCATGACCGTGAGTGTGTTGTCGATGCCGAAGGCCTCGCCGCCGGGAATGAGGAATGGCGCGGTGGCGACGAACTGCGAGCCCGCCGACGGCACGAACAGGTTGAGCACGCCGGTGATCAGGAAGGTGATCGTCAGGTAGGTCTCCGGGGTGGCGACGCTGACGAGGCCGTCGGTCAGGACGCCGGCCAGACCGGTCGCCGCGAAGATGGAGGCGATGCCGCCGTAGATCGGGAACTGCAGCATGATCGAGCCCGTCGACACCAGGTTGCGGGCGAAGGATGCCGCATAGGCGACCGCATTCTTCTGCGCGAGGAATCCGATGACGAGGGCGATGAAGGCCACCGTGTTCAGGTTGAGGCCGGCCAGGCCGTTCTGCGCGAAGAAGTAGACGAGGTAGCCGAGGCCGAGCAGGCCGATCGTGAGGATCGGGATCCGGCTCTTGTTGACCCGGTCGGCGAAGGTGTTGCTGCCGCCGAGCGAGTCGTCGCCCTCACCTTCGCTGCCGCCGGCCTCAGCCGAGGCCGGGACGCCGCCGGACACGGCGAGGTCGGCGAAGGAGACGATCTCCTTCTTGTTGCGGGCGATGAAGTAGAAGGTGACGGTGGTCGCGATGACGATGGCTGCCGCCGAGACGAGGTTCATCACCGAGAACGTTGTGTCTTCCAGGCCGATGAGCCCGCCGATGGTCTCGGTGAGCGGGCCCTCGGAAGCGACGAACAGCGGGATGGTGCCGGAGATTCCTGTCAGGGAGATGACGAACGAGGAGTACGCGATGGCCGAGATGAGCCGGTAGTCGACGTTCTTCATCTCCTTGGCGATGGCCCGGGCGAAGATGGCCGTCACCACTGGGCCGATGTACCAGCCGATGAAGGAGGTCAGCGCGCCGAGCACGCCGGTCGCGATGTAGGCGGTCTGCGGGCGGGTGATCTTGCTGGCGGCCCACTTGATGCCCTGCTGCACCTTGGGGGTGTCCACGAGCACGAGCGCGGCCGCATAGGTGAAGGCGAGTTGGAAGGCGAACGTGAAGAGCATCGGGATGCCGACGAACCAGGCGTCCAGCACATCGCCGGGGCCGGAGTCCGTGAAGATGAGGGCCAGCGCCATGGCGACCACGGTGAGCACGAGCGCGAAGATGAGTGAGTCGGGGAAGTAACGGGCGTACCAGCTGGCGACCCTCTCCGAAGCCGACGTTTTCACTCGCTGTCTTGTCATCGTTGACATAGAAGAACTCCAGTTCACAGTGGGGGGAACGGCCATGCTGAAACGGCCAGGGGGACGAGCCCGCAGTCACACTATCCGGGGGATTTGCACCGCTCCAAGCCGTTTGCCGGAAGCCCTTTCCGCCTGCCGGAACGGTCGCCCGCCGGCCGCACGGCGGCCTGTCGGTAGGATGGCAGAATGGCTGGCCAACCGATCGAAGCGCTCGCTCGGGGCCTGCGAGTCCTCGAGGTTCTGTCGAGCGCGAGCGGCTCGATGGGCAACGGCCAGCTGTCCCGCGCGACCGGTCTGCCGCCGTCGACGATCTCGCGGTTGACCGACAGCCTGGTGCAGCTCGGCTACCTGCGGGTGAGCCCGGAATCCGGCGCCTACATGCTCACGCCGAAAAACCTCCGGCTCGGCTACCCGGTGTTGGCGAACATGCCCATCGCCGGCCGAGCCCAGCAGGCAGTCGACCGGCTGGGCGATGCGGCCGGGATGACCGCGGCGCTCGCCGTGCGGGACGACCTGCACATGTCCTTTCTCGCGATTCGCCGGCCGCGCAAGGCGCGTGCCGTGCCGCTTGCTGTCGGCGGGCGCCTGCCGATCTCGATGTCGGCCGCCGGCGTCGCGTTCCTGCGCGCGACGCACGAACCGACCCGCTCGCGCGTGACGAACGCCATCTACGCCGACCTGCAGCGTCGCGGCCAGCCGGTCGAGGACTTCGAGCGCCGCCTGGCCGAGCCCGAGAAACCGGTATACGTGAGCCTCGGCGGCTGGCACTCGGATGTCGGCGGCGTGGCGACCGCGTTCCGCGCTGGAGGCGAGCTGTACGCGCTCAGCCTGATCGCGCGTACTGACGAGCTCGCCGAGACCGACGTCGCCGGCGAGCTCTCCGAGATGCTCCGGGAAACGGCGGACGAGCTCTCCGACTGATCCGCCGCCTCGGGCGTCCGTGGGACGCCTCCCGGTCACTCCCCGCGGAACTGCGGCTGCCGCTTCTCGGTGAAGGCGCGCAGGCCCTCTTCCTTGTCGTGGGTGGAGAACAGGATGTGCAGGGCTTTGCGCTCCAGCGCCATCGCGGTCTCGAGCGAGGCGTCGGCGCCCAGTTGGAGCACCTCCTTGATCTGCTCGACGGCGATGCCGGGCAGGGCTGCGATGCCCGTCGCCATCTCGATCGCGGCATCCTCGACATCCGAGTCGGCAACGAGTCGCGAGACTAGTCCGATGTCGTAGCCTTCGCGGGCGCTGATCAGCTCGCCGGTCAGGCAGAGGCGCATTGCGTGGAACTTGCCGACGGCGCGGAGCAGGCGCTGCGTGCCCCCGGCGCCGGGCAGGATGCCGAGTCGTACCTCGGGCTGGCCGAGGGTGACGCTCTCCCCAGCGATGATGATGTCGGCGTTCATCGCGAGCTCGAGCCCGCCGCCGAGCGCGTGGCCGTTGAGGGCGGCGATGACAGGGCGCGAGAAGCGGCCGACGGCGGCCCACAGACGTTCCGTATGCCGCTGGTACATCTCCACGCCGGAGACGCCGATCATGCTGTTGATGTCGGCACCGGAGGCGAAGGAGCGCCCGGCCCCGGTGAGCACGACAGCTCGCACGGTGGCGTCCTCCTCCAGTTCCCAGAACACGGCGGCGAGTCGTCGGCGCAGCGGCATCGAGAGCGCATTGCGCGCCTCGGGCCGGTTGAGCCGCACCAGCACCACGCCGGGCGCTGGCCGTTCTACCAGCACCTGGTCGAGCGCCTCGTCCTCGGTTGCGGGCGCGCCGGGCGCGCCATCGGGGCTCGTCATGGCCTAGCGCGTCTCAGCTGCCGCACCGAATTGCGGGCGCCGCTTCTCGACCAGCGAGGCGCGGCCCTCGCGCACGTCGGGGCCGTTGAAGCCCATGAACTCGAGGGCGAGCGAGGCGTCGAAGGTGGGGCCGGCCATGCGCAGCCAGTTGTTCAGGGAGTACTTGGTCCAGCGCAGCGCCGTCTTGGACCCGCGGTTGAGCTTGCGGGCGACCTCGAGGGCCTTCTCCTGCACCTGGTCCTGCTCGACGCAGAGCGAGACGAGACCCATTCGCTCCGCCTCCTCGCCGGTGACCGACTCGCAGAGCATCAGGTGATACTTGGCCTTGGCCATGCCGCAGAGCAAGGGCCAGATGATGGCGGCGTGGTCGCCGGCGGCGACGCCGAGGCGGGTGTGGCCGTCAATGATGCGGGCGTCCTTGGCGGCGATCGAGATGTCGGCGAGCAGCCCGGCGGCCAACCCGGCACCGACGGCGGGGCCCTCCATGGCGGAGATGATCGGCTTCTCGCAGTTGATGACGCCGTAGACGAGGTCGCGGGCTTCCTTCCACACCCGGGTCAGTGTGTCGAAGTTCTCCGACATGTCTTTGACCAGCTCCAGATCGCCGCCGGCCGAGAACGCACCGTCGGAACCGGTGAGGATGACGACATTGACGTCCGGGTCAGCGTCGATGTCACGCCAGATCTTCGCGAGCTCGGTGTGCATGCCGGCGTGCGCGGCATTCAGCCGCCCGGGACTGTGCATTGTCACGCGCAGGATGCCGTCCTCCACCATGTCGGTGAGGAGGTATTCGTAGGAGTCGTAGGCAGACATCGCTGTCCCTTTCATTTGGTGCAGCGCGGTGCGGTGCGGTGTGGTGTGGTGTGGTGGCAGAGTCGGGGTGGTTCAGGAGAAGTCTGGGGTGAGCGCCGAGAGCCCGGCGTTTGCCCGACGGCGCAACCAGGCGCTCGTCGTGTACCGCTGGTCGGCCGTGGTCTCGTGCATGCCGGCCAGGATCGCGGTGATGGTGTGGAGGCCGACGCGGTCGGCCCACTCCAGCGGCCCGTGCGGGTAGCGAAGGCCGAGGGTGACGGCGGTGTCGATGTCGCCAGGGGAGGCGATGCCGCGCTGGGCGACGTCCGCGGCCAGATTCACGATGGCGGCCAGCAGCCGTTGGGCGATAAAGCCGGGCGAGTCCCGGATCACCTCGACGCCGCCGATGCCGCGAAGCCGCTCGGCGAGAGCGTGGACCGCCTCGGCGTCCACACCGGGCGGGACCATCACGGTGTGCACGGACGGCTCGGCGACGAGCAGGTCGAGGGCGACGGTGCGCAGAGGGTCGAGCCCCAAACGGGCGGCGCTTGCGGAGGCGTCGGATCCCCAGGGCGCGATCAGCACCAGATCGGCCTCGTTTGCCGCGACCACCGGGATGCCCGCCCGCGCGCAGAGGGAGGAGAGCGCCTCACGGTTGTCGCCGGCCAGGGCGACGCCGATCGCGCGGACGCTGCTGACAGCAGTCGGCGCCGGCTGCTCGGCTGTGGCGTCCGGCCCCGCATAATCGTGGAAACCCCTGCCCGTCTTCCGGCCGAGCAGGCCGGCGTCGAAGAGGTAGCGGTGGTACCAGGTGGAGCGCAACCGTGGGTCACCGAAGTTGTGCTCGTACAGGTTGGCGGTGACGGTGTAGTTGATGTCCAGCCCGGTGAGGTCCATCAACTCGAACGGGCCCAGCGGGAAGCCCAGGTTCGCGGTGGCGATGCGGTCGATCTGCTCGACGCTGGCGATGCCGTCTTGCAGGATGGCGAGCGCCTCGGTCGCGTAGGCGCGGCCGGCCAGGTTCACCAGGAACCCGGGGGAGTCGCGCACGACGACCGCCGTCTTGCCGATCCCGGCGACCCAGGCCTTGGCGCGCTCGAGCACGGCGTCGGCGCTGTACGGGGTGCCGACCACCTCCACAAGCGCCATGGCCGGGACGGGGTTGAAAAAGTGCAGGCCGATCAATCGCGTCCGCCGCTGCACCGCGCTTGCGATGGAAGCGATGGAGAGCGAGGAGGTGTTGCTGGCGAGAATCGTGTCCGGGCCGACGACTGCCTCGAGTTGGGCGAAGACCGAGCGCTTGACGTCGAGCCGTTCGACGATCGCCTCGATCACCAGCTCGGCACCGGCAAGCCGCTCGATCGCGTCGACGCCGGAGATGCGCGCCACCGTTGCCGCCGCGGCGTCCGCAGTGATGCGGCCGCGTTCGGCGGCCCGGCCCAGGCTCGCGGAGATCGCGTCCAGGCCGGAGGTGACGGCATCCGCGTTGCTGTCGAAGAGCACGACGTCGTGTCCGGCGGCGGCCGAGACCTGCGCGATTCCGCGCCCCATGGCACCCGCGCCGACAACGCCTACGATCATGTGGTGCACCCAGCCTCTCCTGGCCCCGCTTGGGGCCGATCTCCAGACTAGATTCGGTGCCTGGAGCGGACAACGCCAGCAGGCGGAAGCCTGTTCCGCCTGCCGGAACGAGCTTCCGGGTGCGCCGCCAAGCGATCGCGCCCGGTCGTTGCCACGCGCCGCGCGATGGGCCGCACTATGCTGGGCGCGTGAACACAACGACGACATCACTGCGCTGGGGAATTCTCGCTACCGGTGGCATCGCTCACGCGGTGACCTCCGACTTGGTTGCGAACGGGATCACGGTGCAGGCAGTCGGTTCGCGGCGTGCAGAGAGCGCGGCGCAGTTCGCCGCCGAGTTCGGCATCCCGAACGTGCACGCCAGCTACGAGGAGCTCGTCGCCGACCCGGACGTCGACGTCATCTACATCGCGACGCCGCACCCGTTCCACGCCGAGCACGCCACCATGGCGCTGAACGCCGGCAAGCACGTGCTCGTCGAGAAGCCGTTCGCCCTGAACGCCGAGGAGGCCCGAGAGGTCGTGGCCCTGGCCGAGGCGCAGGGCCTCGTCGTGCTCGAGGCCATGTGGACGCGCTTCCTGCCGCACATGCAGCGGATCCGCGAGATCCTCGACGCCGGCACGATCGGCGAGGTGCGCACCCTCATCGCCGACCACACCCAGAAGCTCTCCGACGACCCCGCCCACCGCCTGAACGCCCTCGAACTCGGCGGCGGCGCGCTGCTCGACCTCGGCATCTACCCGATCTCCTTCGCCTCCTCCCTGTTCGGCCAGCCGGAGAGCATCCAGGCCACCGCGAGCTTCCGGCCGACCGGCGCCGACGCGCAGATCGCCACCACCTTCCGCTACGCCTCCGGGGCGATCGCCACCACTCTCTCCGCCAGCGACGTGCAGGGCCCGAACCGCGCCAGCGTCATCGGCACGAACGGCCGCATCGATATCGACGGGGTCTGGTACACCCAGACGAGCTTCCGGGTGGTGGATGCCGCAGGCGCCGTCATCGAGGAGTTCACGACCGAGCAAAACGGCGGCGGCAAGCACTACCAGGCCGTCGCGCTCGAGGAGCTCGTGGCCCGCGGCGAGCTGAACGACCCGCGCCTGCCGCTGTCGGAGATCGTGCAGATCATGGAGACCCTCGACGCCGTGCGCGCCGAGATCGGCCTCGTCTACCCGGGGGAGTAGGCGCGGGTGCGGCCGCCCGCTGGCGGGGCGCGAGCGCGCCCACGGGGCGCTCAGGCTGGCGGCCTAAAATAGCGGGATGCCAGATTCCGACCAGCCCCGCCCTGCACCGTCTCCCGCCCAGGGCAGCGGTGCCACGCGCGAGCGCGGCGGCTTCCTCGGCACCCTGCGCAAGCACCCGCGCGCCACACTGATCACGGCCGGCGCGCTGGCGCTCGTGCTGTTCGGCGGCATCGCCGTCGCGGCCGGCAGCGCGTTCGGCGCCCCGGCGACGGCATCCGTCGCACTGGCGACCCCGAGCAACACCCCGACGCCCACCCCCACGCAAACGAGCCGGCCGGCGCCGGCCGCGGAACCGGCCGCGAGCATCGTGCGCCTGTGCTCGGTGGCCGATCTCGCCAGCGACCCCCGTCTCGGCAGCTTTCAGGCCCAGGTGCGCAACGCCGCCACCGGCGAGGTGCTCTACGACCGCGGTGGCGACACCGCCTCCCGCGCAGCCAGCGTCATGAAGGTGCTCACCTCGGCCGCGGCGCTCGACGTCCTCGGCCCCGACTACCGGGCGACGACCACCGTCGTCGCGGGTGCAGAGCCCGGCTCCGTCGTGCTCGTCGGCGGCGGCGACATCACGCTCAGCCGCACCCCGAGCGGTGACGAGTCCGCCTACGCCGGCGCCGCACACCTCGACGAGCTCGCCGCGCAGGTGCGCGCCGCCTGGGACGCCAACCCGGCCAACCCGCCGCTGACGAAGCTGGTGCTGGACTCCTCGCTGTTCGGCGGAGCCGAGTGGCAGCCCAGCTGGGACAGCAAGGAACTCTGGGACGGCTACATGCCCCCGATCACCGCGCTGCAGGTCGACGGCGACCGTGACAACGCCTACAGCAACACCTCCAGCCGCAGCGAGGACCCGATCGGGCGCGCCGGCGAGGCCTTCGCCGATGAGCTCGGCGGCGTCAGCGTCGAGCGCGGCACCGCCCCGGCCGGCGCGGCCGTGCTCGGCTCCGTGCAGTCGCAGCCGGTCTCGACGTTGATCCAGCAGACGCTGATCGTCTCGGACAACGCGATCGCCGAGATGCTCGCACGCCTGGTTGCCGTGGAGTCCGGCGCAGGCAACAGCTTCGAGGCGATCCAGGCCGGAACGCTCGCCGGCCTCGCCGGCTACGGCATCGACACCACCGGCATCGTGGCCGTCGACGGCTCCGGGCTGAGCGACGACAACGCCATCCCGCCGAGCTACCTCACCCAGCTGTTCATGAAGATCAACGCCCGCGAGGGCAACCTCGGCGTGATCTTCGACGGCCTGCCCGTCGCCGGGCAGAGCGGCTCGCTCTCCTACAGCGACCGGTTCGGCGGGGACAGCGCGATCGCCGACGGATCCGTGTTTGCCAAGACCGGCTGGATCGACACCGGGTACACGCTCTCCGGCGTCATCCACGCCGCCGACGGCACCCCGCTCACGTTCGCCATCTACGCGCTGGACGACGTCGGCGACAGCGCCAAGACGGCGATCGACGCGCTCACCGCCGGCTTCTACAGCTGCGGAAACACGCTCTCCAACCTGTAGTCCCGGCCGATTCACCCGTTCGGCGGGGATAATGGGGGCATGACTCGGGCACTTTTCATCGTTGACGTGCAGAACGACTTCACCGAGGGCGGTGCGCTCGGGGTGGTCGGCGGCGCGGACGTCGCAGCCGGCATCAGCGCCCTGCTCGCCGCACACGCGGGCGACTACGGCGCGATCTTCGCCTCCCGCGATTGGCACGACGAGGCCAACGACAACGGCGGGCACTTCGCCACGGATGCCGCCCCGGACTTCGTCGACAGCTGGCCGGTGCACTGCGTGGCCGGCACGATCGGCGCCGAGTACCACCCGGCGTTCGACACGACGGCCGTCACCTTCCACATCCGCAAGGGCCAGGGCAAGCCCGCCTACTCGATCTTCGAGGGCACCGGCGAGAACGGGGAGACCGTCTCCCAGCTGCTCACCGAGCGCGGCGTGACCGAGATCGACATCGTCGGCATCGCCACCGACTACTGCGTGCGCGCCAGCGCGCTGGACGCGCTCGAGCACGGCCAGCACGTGCGCGTGCTGCAGGACCTCGTAGCCGGGGTGGCCGCCGCGAGTTCCGTGGCCGCGCTGGCGGAGCTCGGCCACGCCGGGGCCGAGATCGTCGACTCCGCCCCGTAGCCGCCGGCGCGCATCGCCACGTTGGCTCGAGGGAGCGCCAGCGACCGAAGTCGACACCGGCGTGCAGATCCCGCCGGTCGAGGAGGCCATCCAGGGGCGTATTGAGAACCAGGTTCGTGCGGAGCGCTGTGTCTCGTGCGGGGTCTCGATACGCTCGTTCCTCGCTACTCGACCAGCGGGGTTTCGGCGGGCGCAACGGGCGGGAGCGGTGCGACCGTTTCGGGTCGGCGCGGGGGCTTCGGGGGCTGCGCTGCTCCTTCGTCGCGGCGCGGCCCCATCGAGCTTGCGTGCCTCCCCACGTTGGCTCGAGGGAGCGCCAGCGACCGAAGCCAACACCTGCGTGCCCAACCACGTTGGCTCGAGGGAGCGCCAGCGACCGAAGCCAACACCGCCGTGCCTACCGACGTTGGCTCGAGGGAGCGCCAGCGACCGAAGCCAACACCGCCGTGCCTAACCACGTTGGCTCGAGGGAGCGCCAGCGACCGAAGCCAACACCGCCGTGCAGATCCCGCCGGTTGAGTGGGCCCGTCGGGGCCGTGTTGAGAACCGGGTTTTCGTGGGGCGCTGTGTCTCGTGCGGGGTCTCGCCACGCTCGTTCCTCGCTACTCGACCAGCGGGGTTTCGAGCGGCTCAACGAGCGGGCGGATGCCGGCTGCGACAGCGCCCCGAACGACGTCAGGCCCGGCCGAGAACGGCCGGGCCTGACGCGGGTGTTGCGGTTTAGAGCGTGTTGCCGAGCTTGAAGCCCTTCTCGTTGTCGCCCTCGCGGGTGTACGAGAAGCCGTCGGCGCCGACGGTCACCTCCATCTCGGAGGAGTCGGTGCGCGCGACCAGCGGCTGCACCTGGCCGTCGAGGTCGAGCACGAGCGAGGCGTCCGTGTACCAGCTGGGCACAACGGGGTTGCCCCACCAGTCGCGGCGCTGGTTGTCGTGCACGTCCCAGGTGACGACGGGGTTGTCCGGGTCGCCCGTGTAGTAGTCCTGCGTGTAGATCTCGACGCGGTGGCCGTCGGGGTCGCGCAGGTACAGGTAGAACGCGTTCGAGACGCCGTGGCGGCCCGGGCCGCGCTCGATCGAGTCGGACTTGCGCAGGGCGCCGAGCTTGTCGCAGATCGCGATGATGTTGTGCTTCTCGTGCGTGGCGAATGCGACGTGGTGCATGCGCGGGCCGTCGCCGCCGGTCATGGCGGTGTCGTGCACGGTGGGCTTGCGGCGCATCCAGGCGGCGTAGGTGGTGCCCTCCTCGTCCTGGATGTCCTCGGTCACGCGGAAGCCGAGGTCTTCCATGTAGGCGACGGCGCGGGGGACGTCCGGGGTGACCTGGTTGAAGTGGTCCAGGCGCACCAGGCAGCCGGGGGTCTGCAGGTGGTAGGCCCAGGCGAGGCGCTCGACGTGCTCGACGTCGTAGAAGAACTCGTACGGGAAGCCGAGCGGGTCCTCGACGCGCACCGAGTCGCCGATGCCCTTGTTGTAGCCGTTCGGGTTGCGCTCGACGCGGCATCCGAGCTCGGTGTAGAAGGCGACGGCGGCGTCGAGCTCCTGCGGGCTCCGCACCCGGTAGCTGAACGCGGCCACAGCGGCGACATCGCCCTTGCGCAGCACGAGGTTGTGGTGGATGAACTCCTCGAAGCTGCGCAGGTAGACGACCTCGTCGTCCTCCTCGGTGACGACCAGACCGAGCACATCGACGTAGAACTCGCGCGAGGCGGCCAGGTCCGTGACGATGAGCTCCATGTAGGCACAGCGCAGGATGTCGGGTGCGGGCGACGTGGGCGTCGCGATGCGGTTGGCCGGCACGGCGATCGGGCTGTCGGTGGTGACGATTGGTTCAGTCATTGTGGTGCGTTCTCTTCCTTGAGTGGGGACTCGGGCCGAAATTGTGAAAAGGGTTACTTCGCGGTGCCGAAGCGGGGGGAGTGCGCCTCGTTGAGCGTGATGTGCACGGCCTGCTGGTCGGTGTAGAAGTCGATCGAGCGGTAGCCGCCCTCGTGGCCGAGGCCGGAGGCCTTGACGCCGCCGAACGGGGTGCGCAGGTCGCGCACATTGTTCGAGTTGAGCCAGACCATGCCGGCCTCGACCGACTGCGAGAAGTTGTGGGCGCGCTTGAGGTTGTTCGTCCAGATGTAGGCGGCGAGGCCGTAGCGGGTGTTGTTCGCCAGCTCGAGGGCTTCCTCATCGGTGTCGAACGGGGTGATCGCCACGACCGGCCCGAAGATCTCCTCCTGGAAGATGCGGGCGTCCGGGGCGACGTCGGCGAACACCGTGGGGGATACGTAGTTGCCCGTCTCCAGGCCCTCCGGGCGGCCGCCGCCAGCGACGAGGCGGGCCTCCGTCTTGCCGATCTCGACGTAGCTCATCACCTTGTCGTAGTGCTCGGGGTGCACCAGCGCGCCGACCTCGGTCTTCGGGTCGTGCGGGTCGCCGACGACGATGTTCTTCGCGCGCTCGGCGTACCGGGCGACGAAGTCGTCGTAGATCGGGCGCTCGACCAGGATGCGGCTGCCGGCGGTGCAGCGCTCGCCGTTCAGCGAGAAGACGCCGAACACGGTCGCGTCGAGGGCGGCGTCGATGTCGGCATCCGCGAACACGACGGCCGGGGACTTGCCGCCGAGCTCCATCGAGAGGCCCTTGAGGAACGGGGCTGCGTTGCCGAAGATGATCTGGCCGGTGCGGCTCTCACCGGTGAACGAGATGAGCGGCACGTCGGGGTGCTTGACGAGCGCGTCGCCCGCCTCCTCGCCGAGGCCGTTGACCAGGTTGAAGACGCCGTCGGGCACGCCGGCCTCGCGGAAGATCTCGGCCCAGAGCGAGGCGGAGAGCGGGGTGAACTCGGCCGGCTTGAGCACGACGGTGTTGCCGGTGGCCAGCGCGGGGGCGAGCTTCCACGACTCCAGCATGAACGGGGTGTTCCACGGGGTGATCAGGCCGGCGACGCCGATCGGCTTGCGGTTGACGTAGTTCACCTGGCGGCCGGGCACCTTGTAGGTGTCGTCGCGCTGGGCCACGATCAGGTCGGCGAAGAAGCGGAAGTTCTCGGCGGCGCGGTTGGCCTGGCCGAGCGCCTGCGTGATCGGCAGACCGGTGTCAAAGGTCTCCAGCTCGGCGAGGCGCTGGTCGCGGGCCTCGATGAGGTCGGCGATCTTGTGCAGCACGCGGGATCGCTGGCGCGGCAGCATGCGCGGCCACGGGCCGGTCTTGAACGCCCGCTGGGCTGCGGCGACGGCGAGGTCGATGTCGGCCTTCTGGCCGGCCGCGGCCTGCACGTAGCTCTCGTTCGACACGGGGTCGAGCACGTCGAACGTCTCGCCGCCGATCGAGTCGACGAACTGGCCGTCGATGAAGTGCTGGATCTTGCTGGGCAGGTTCTCGGGGATGTAGTGACTCATGGTTCTCATAACTCCATTGCTGAGGCCGTGGTCTGGCCACGGTGCGGGCTGGGCTGGCGATGCTGTCTGGGGTGCCCCCGCTGGCGGGGGCGGATGCCGCGGCTAGGCGACCGGCGCGTCGAGCTCCCCGACCGGGGCTGCGCGTTTGTGCTCGGCTTGGTAAGCGAGCATGGCGTCGAGGGTGCGGGTGCGGTGCGCGCGTGCAGCCAACTCGATCTCGAGCGCCGGGGCATCCGCCTCGAGGAGGCGCAGCAGCTCCTCGTGCTCCTCGACCGAGGCGCGGGCGCGTCCGGGGACGAAGCTGAAGCTGGAGTCGCGCAGCACGTTCATCCGGTTCCAGCCGCGGTGCACCAGGTCGAGGATGTGCGGGTTGGGGCACTCCTCGAACAGGACGGAGTGGAACTCGAGGTTGAGCGCGGTGAAGCTGTGCGGGTCGAAGTCGCCGAGGCAGTCGATCATGCGCTGGTTGATCGCCCTGGCGCGCGCGATGTGGTCGGCGGTGATGTGCGGCGCCGACATCGCGGTGGCCGCGCCCTCGACGATGCTGAGCGTCTGCATGGTGTGCAGGTACTCAGTCTCCTTGATCATCGCCACCTGCGCGCCGATGTTGCGCTCGAAGGTGACGAGGCCCTCGGCCTCGAGCAGGCGGATGGCCTCGCGCACCGGCACGACGCTGACGTCGAGCTCCTTGGCGATCTGGCCGAGCACCAGCCGGAATCCGGGCACGTAGCGGCCGTCGTTGATGCGCTCGCGGATGTAGCGGTAGGAGCGCTGCGCCTTGCTCAGCGTGGGGTCGGGGGCGTTCACTGCTGGGCCAGCCATTCGCTGTAGCGGGCCTTCCAGGCCGCATTCATCGGGAACAGGCCGTCCACCGATTCGCCGGCCGCGACCTGCTCGGCCACGTAGGCGTCCTGGCGCTCCTGCTCGGCGGCCTCCGCGACGACCTCGGCCAGCAGCTGCGGCGGGATCACGATCACGCCGTCGCCGTCGCCGACGATGATGTCGCCGGGCTGCACGGCCGCGCCGCCGCAGGCGATGGTCGCGTCCACCTCCCAGGGCACGTGCTTGCGGCCGAGCACGCTGGGGTGGGCGCCCTGCGAGAACACGGGGATGTCGAACTGGGCGACGGCGTCGAAGTCGCGCACGCCGCCATCGGTGACGATGCCGGCCGCGCCGCGCACCTGGGCGCGGAGAGCGAGCACATCGCCGACGGTCCCGGTGCCGCGCTGGCCGCGGGCCTCGACCACGAGCACCTCGCCCGGGTTGACCGTGTCGAACGCCACCTTCTGGGCGTTGAAGCCGCCGGCGTGGCTGGCGAAGAGGTCGGGCCGGAACGGGATGAAGCGCAGCGTCTTGGCGGTGCCGATCATGCGGGCGCCGGGGTGGTTGGAGAAGACGCCGTCGATGAAGATGTCGTGGTAGCCGCGCTTCCGCAGTGCCACAGAGAGGGTGGCGACCGCGACGCCCGCGATCTGCTCCTTGATCTCCTCGGTGAGCACGGATGCCGGCTGCGCGGCCTGCGCGCCCTCGAGCGCGCTGGCGCGGCCGGCGGCCACCGCGGCGGCGTGCTCGTCCTCGCTGCCCCAGGCCTCGATGCGCTGCAGGTCGTCGACGGCCGGCTTGCTGCCGAAGTCGCCGAACGGCTCGGTGCCGGCGGTGATCGTCGTGACGAGGCGGCCGCTGCTCGGGGCGCCCGCGGCGTCCGGGGCGTCGACCTCGACCTCGACGACGTCGCCGGGCAGCACGACGGAGGAGCCGGCCGGGGTGCCGGTGAGGATCACGTCGCCGGGCTCGAGGGTGAGCAGCTGCGAGAGGTCGGCGACGAGCTGGCCGAACGGGAAGAGCAGGTCTGCGGTGGTGTCGTTCTGCACCAGCTCGCCGTTGACCCAGGTGCGCACCCGCAGGGCGGCCGGGTCGAGCCCGGCGGCGGGGATGACGCGCGGGCCGAGCGGCGTGAAGCCGTCGCCGCCCTTGGAGCGGAGGTTCGAGCCCTTGTCTGCGGTGCGCAGGTCGTAGATGCCGAAGTCGTTGGCGGCGGTGACGCCGGAGACGGCGGCCCAGCCCTCGGCGGGGGAGACCCGGCGGGTCGGCCGGCCGATGATGAGGGCGACCTCGCCCTCGAAGGCGAGCAGCTCGGCGCCGGCCGGACGCTCGAGGGTGCCGCCGGTGGCGGCGACCGAGCTCGACGGCTTGAGGAAGTAGGAGGGCTTGGCCGGCGTGCGGCCGCGCTGGGCGGCGCGCGACGGGTAGTTCAGGTGCACCGCGATGATCTTGCCGGGAGCGCCCGGCGTGCCGGGTTCTGCGGTGTGGGCGGGGGTGGCGTCGGCCGCCTGGGTGCTGAGATCTGCGTTCATGGACATCCTCGTCTTCATTTGCTATTCCAAATGATATACGATCTGGCGGCGAATACAAGCCCGACCTCAGTGGGGTGCCCGCGCCTCCTCGGCCGCCGCTTTGTTTGCGTAAACATGAACTGCGCGTACACTGCCTTGATAACGCAAACATTCGCGAGGGAGTGCATGACGATGACCAGCTCAGCCAGCTTCGGCCTCTCGGCGGGGGTCCCGGTGCGCGCCTTGTGAGCGGGGGCGTCCTCCTCGCCGTGCTCGGCGCAGCGGTGCTGCACGGCAGCTGGAACGCGATCGCCAAGGCGATCCCGGCCCGCCTCGTCTCGTCGGCCCTGATCGGCCTGGTCTACCTCGTCGTCGGGGCGGTCGGCTGTGTGCTCCTGCCGTTCCCGCCCGCGGCCGCCTGGCCGTACATCCTCGTCTCCGCGGCCGTGCAGACGCTCTACCTGGTGCTGCTGACGGCGGCATATGCGAAGTCGGAGTTCGGCAAGACCTACCCGCTGACCCGCGGAATCGCCGTGCTCGGCGTGACGCTGATCTCCACGACGCTGCTCGGCGAGCAGATGACGGCGGCGCAGTTCGGCGGTGTCGCGGTTGTGGCCGTGTCGCTGTTCGCGTTGTCGTGGTCGCCGAGGGGGCGCACCGCCACCGCGGGAACGCTGATGGCCGTCGCCGTCGGCGTCACAATCACCGCCTACTCGGTGATCGACGGCATGGGGGTGCGGATCGCGGGAGACCCGCTCGGCTATGCGGCGTGGTTGTTCCTGCTGCAGGGGGTGACGCTCCCGCTGGTCTGCTTCCTGCTCGCGCGGGATCGCTCCGAGATGCTCCGCGGCATGCGCCGGCACGCGCCGCTGGGCGCCGTCGGCGGCGTGCTCTCCCTCGTCGCGTACACGATCGTGGTCTGGGCTCAGTCGATGGCGCCGCTCGCGGTCGTCTCCGCCCTGCGTGAAACCGGTGTGCTCGCCGCAGGCGTGATCGGCTACGTCGTGTTTCGTGAGCGATTCAGCACCTGGCGGTTGGCGGCGACCGTGATCGCGGTGACGGGAATCGTGGCCATCCGGCTGGGCGGCTGAGCGCTGCGGGAGCGCTCAGCCGCGCGGGCGCTCAACGCGCGCGGGTGTTGAACGCGTAGACCTCTTCTTGATACGGCGCCACGATGCTGCTGGAGACCCGGCAGTCCAGCACGAACGTGCCCCTGCCGTCCTCCGCGAGCCACTGCTCGAACTCGGCGAGGTCGCCGAGCGAGCGGATGACGCTGCCGCGCGCCCCGAGTGCGCGCCCGAGAGCGGCGAAGTCTGCCTGCTCGATGCGCATGGCCTCCTGGCCGAGGCCGAGCCGGCCGTAGAGGTGCACCTCGGCGCCGTAGACGGCGTCGTTCCAGACGACGATGATGGCACGGTCTGCCGTGCGGATCACGGAGTCGAGGTCGGCGAGGGCCATCAGGCCGCCGCCGTCGCCGGTCGTGACGACGAGGGTGGAGTCCGGCAGCGCGCGGGCGGCGCCGACCGCGCTCGGGAAGCCGAGGCCGATGGTCTGGAACGCGGTGCCGACCATCAGCATTCGGTTCGGGCTGGCGACCGGCCAGTACATGTTCGCCCAGCCGATGAAGTGGCCGCCGTCGGAGACGACGACGCGGTCCTCCGGCAGCAGACCGGCCAGGCGGGTGGCCACCTGGCGTGGGTCGAGCAGCCCATCCGGCAGCTCGACCTGGCCGGCCGGTCGAGCGCGCAGGCTGCCGTCGGCGAGCCCGGCGACCGATTCGCGCCACCCGGAGGGCTCGGCGCCCAGCCACGCGATGCGCGTCGCGATGGCCTCGACGCTCAGCTTCGCGTCGCCGCGCACGAACTGGGTGACGATGGGGTGGGCGCGCTCCTCGTCGTCGATGCGGATGACGGTGGTGCCCGGCGTGATCAGGGCGCCGAACTGCATCGTGAACTGGTTGAGCCCGGCGCCGACGACGAGCACGACGTCGGCGGTGCCGACGAGGCGCATCGCCTCCTCCTGGCCGAAGCCGCCGGTGACGCCGAGGTCGTACTCGGCGCGGGCGAAGAGGCCGCGGCCGAGGGCGGTGCTCGCCGTCACGGCGCCGGTCAGATCGGCGAGGCGGCTGAGGTCCTCGCCGGCGCCGGCGAGCCAGGCACCGCGGCCGGCCAAGATGAACGGGCGCTGCGCGGCGGCCAGGGCTGCGGCGGCGGCGTTGGTGTCGAGCGTGTCGGCGCGCAGCGGCGCCGGCAGGGCGAGGGGGCGGAGCGCCGCCGTGTCGGTGGCCGGCTTCGAGGAGAGGTCGTAGGGGATGGCGAGCACGACGGGCGCGCGGCCGGCGATGGCGCGCTCGAGGGCGCGGGTGGTCTGCTCGGCGGCATTCGCCGCGGTGACGACGATCGTCTCCGCGCCGAGTGCGGCGGCGAAGCCGGCCTGGTCGATGTCCCAGGGGCGGGGGCCCGTGCCGGGGGCGTCGCCGACGACGAGCACGAGCGGGATGCGGGCCTGCGCGGCCTCGGCCAGCGAGGTGGCCGCGTTGGTGAAGCCGGCGCCGTAGGTCGTGGTGGCGATGGCGATGCGGCCGCTGGCGCGATAGTGGGCGTCGGCGGCGGCCACACTGGCCGTCTCGTGCCGCACGGCGGTGAAGCGCAGCCCGGCGCGGCCGAGCGCGTCGATGAAGTAGGCGTTGCCATTGCCCATCACGCCGAACACCTCGGTGGCGTGCGGGGCGAGGGCCTGGGCGATGCGCGCGGAAACGGTGGGGGCGGGCGTGGGCGCGGCGGCCGGGCTCGAAGAGGAAACGGCGTCGGCGGTCGACAGAGCGGTCATGATGTTCCTTGAGTCATATTGCGGGTTTTCGAAGTCCGTATATGTCTCACGAGGAATGCACCGCGTTGCGCATCTTCGCTCAGTGTCCCTTTTGAGAACACGACGGCCGGGCCGTCTGACGCGACCAGTCTAGAACATGCCGGGGGCCGACAGGGCACCGGATGCCGGCTCCAGCCCGCCGGCGCCGCCCCGCGCCCTGGCGCTCGTGGCGGGTGCCGCGGCGAGGATGACGAGGACGCCCGCGATGACCGCCAGGCCGGCCCAGCCCACGCTCGTCAGCTGCTCGCCGACGATGAGCACCGCGAGCACGGTCGCGACGGCCGGCTCTGTGAGCGTCACCGTCGTCGCCGTGCTCGCAGACACCCGGGCCAGCCCCAGGCCGAAGAGGACGTAGCCGAGGAACATCGGGATCAGCGCCATATAGCCGGCGACCGCGAACGCCTGCGGCGATGCGATGAGCGGGGCGCCGGTGGCGACGAGCACGGGCAACAGCAGGATCCCGCCGCCGCCGAAGACCGCTCCCATCGATGCCGACCGACCCACCCCGCGGGACATCAGCCCGTGGGCGGCCCAGGAATACACCGCGTAGCTCGCTCCGGCGACGAGCCCGAGGCCGATTCCGGCCACCGTCCCGCCCGCCGACGCGGCGGGGCCGTCGAGTTTCGACAGGCAGAGCAGCAGGCTGCCCAGGATGCCGAGCGTGGCGGCGAGCATCCACCACCGGCTCAGCCGCCGTCGATCCACGAAGCGCTCCAGCAAACCGGAGGCCAGCGGCGCCGAGGCGAGCGACACCACGGAGCCGATGGCCACGCCGGAGAGGTGCATGGAGCTGTAGAAGGCGAGCGGATAGATCGCCACGGCCAGCGAGCCGACGACCACCGCCCTCCGGTTCGCGCGCAGGGCGGGGGCCGCGGCGCGCAGCGCGGGCACGGCGATCACCGCCTGCAGTAGCCCGCCGATGCCCAGGGCGGCCGCACCGATGGCGAGCGGCCCAGCGCCCGGGGCGAACGTGGCCGCGGTCCCGGTCGTTCCCCAGAGCAGCGAGGCGCCCGTGATGGCCGCGATCCCGACCCGGCGCGACCCGCTCACGGCGTGCCGAGAAGTCGGGATGCGAGCGCTCGGGCGTGCTCGAGGCGGCCGACTCCGCCCTCCAGCCCGGCCCGGATCATCGATCCCTCCAGCAGGAACGACAGGTGCTCGGCCAGCGTCGGCACCTCGGAAGCGCGAGCCAGCGGCGCGAGCTGGTCCGCGAGGATCGCCTCGACCTGTTCCTTGTGCCGGCGGACCTCGGCGCGACCGGGCGCGCCGACAGGCAGCTCCGCCGCCGCGTTCAGGAGCCCGCAACCGCGGAAACCGCGTTCGTACTCGAAGCGGGCATGGTCGATGTAGGCGTCGAAGACGGCCAGCACCTGCTCGACCGGCGTTCTCGCGCTCTCGGCACGCAGCCGGTACAGCTCGAGCCATTCCTCGTGGCGGGCCTGGATGTAGGCCAGCACGAGGTCCTCCTTCGAGGAGAAGTTGTTGTACAGGCTCATCTTCGCGACCCCGGCCGCGGCCGTGATCGTGTCGATGCCCGTCGCGGTGATGCCGCGCTCGTAGAAGAGTCGCGAAGCCGCAACGAGAACCCGCTCGCCGGCCGGGCCGCGCCCGGAGACCACACCGTTGTCTGTCATTAGGTAGATCAGTCTACCCAGGAAGCGGCGCGCGCCGCGAGGGCGACCTAGTAGCTGGCGCGCCCCCCGTCGGATTGCCCGTCGGCCGGGATGTAGCGGGCGGCCAGGGCCTCCGAGGAGCGGGCGAGCAGTGCGACATCCGCGCCGACCGAGACGAAGTTCGCGCCGGCGGCGAGATAACGGTCGGCGGTGGCCGGGGCGAAGGCGTTGACGCCGACCGGCTTGCCGAGATCGGCCGCGACGCGGATGCAGCGCTCGACCGCCGCAACGACGTCCGGGTGCTCCTGCTGGCCCAGCACGCCCATCGAGGCGGCCAGGTCGGAGGGCCCGACGAAGATGCCATCCACGCCGTCGATGGCGGCGATGGCGGCCACGTTCTCGACAGCGGATGCCGTCTCGATCTGCACGAACAGCGAGACGAGCTCGTGCGCCTGGGCCAGGTAGCCGTCGATCCGGTTCCAGCGGGCCGAGCGGGCGAGGGCGGCGCCGACGCCGCGCACGCCGAGCGGGGGGTAGCGCATGGCGCGCACCAGCTCCGTGGCCTCCTCGGCCGTGTTGACCATGGGCACGAGCAGGTTCTTCGCGCCGAGGTCGAGCAGCTGCTTGATGATGACGGTGTCGCCGATCGGGGCGCGCACGAGGGGCGCCACCGGGTACGGGGCAACGGCCTGCAGCTGGGCGAGCACGGACTCCAGCCCGTTCGGGCTGTGCTCGGCGTCGATGAGCAGCCAGTCGACGCCGCTGCCGGCACAGATCTCGGCGACGAGCGGGCTGCCGGAGCACACCCAGAGGCCGATCTGCGGCCGGTCGGCCGATCCGAGCACGTCCGCGAGCGTGGGCTCGGTGCCCGGGGCGCGATACCCCTCGCTGTGCCTCTCTACTCGAAGCGACACGTGATCGCCCCCAGCTGTCCGTAGTCGGCGTGGATGGTGTCGCCGCGCTCCACCCACATCGGGCGGGTGAACGAGCCGGCCAGCACGATGTCGCCGGCCGCGAGGCTCGAGCCGTGCTGGGAGAGCTTGTTGGCGAGCCAGGCCACCCCGCTGGCGGGGTGGTTCAGCACGGCCGCTGCCACGCCGGATTCCTCGATGGTCTGGTTGCGGTAGAGCAGTGCGCCGACCCAGCGGAGGTCAACGGCATCCGGCTTCACCGGGTTGCCGCCGATCACCATGGCGCCCATGGCCGCGTTGTCTGAGATGGTGTCGACGATGGTGCGGCCGGACATCTCGATGTGCGAGTTGAGGATCTCCAACGCCGGGATCACGTAGTCGGTGGCCGAGAGCACGTCGAAGATGGTGCAGTTCGGGCCGCTCAGCGGGCGGGCGAGCACGAAGGCGAGCTCGATCTCGATGCGCACGTTCGAGAAGTTGTCGAACGGAATGCTCGAGCCGTTCTCGTAGACCATGTCGTCGAAGATCACCCCGTAGTCGGGCTCGGTGATGCCCGTGGCGACCTGCATCACCTTGGAGGTGAGGCCGATCTTGCGGCCGACGAGGCGCCGGCCGGACTCGATCTTGCGCGCTGCCCACAGGCTCTGCACCGCATAGGCGTCCTCGACGGTCATGTCGGGATTGCGGGCGGTGAGCAGCGGAACGATGCTGCGTGTGCGATCGGCCTCGAAGAGCTCGTCGGCGATCGCGGTGATCTGAGCGGGTTCCAACACTGGGGCACCATTCCTTTATCAGTGACTGCCTTGTCGATGACTACTCAGTGATCGTATACGATGCCGCGCGCCGGTGGGGAAAGTCGCGGAAATTCACCGCCGGAAGGGCGGAGAAAGTCGGAGTTGTCTTTCTTGTCAACAACTGTAGAATTACCCGCACGGCACAGTGGAGTGTCGACGAAGCCACCTCGCATCCCGAGGCGACAAGCTCTGCACTCCGCCGGGTCGCTGCGCGACGGCGCACATGTGGGTCGAGCTGTGCACGGTATCGATCTCTCCCCTTGTTACACCCCTGCCCCGGTAACCGAGAGAAGACAGAGATGAAGAAGGCAACGATCGCTGCGGTACTCACCGCCAGCGCCCTCGTACTCACCGCCTGCAGCGGCGGCACGAGCACCAACCCTGAATCCGGTGGCGACGATGCCACCACCACCAAACTCAGCATCGGCAATTTCCTCGATGTCACTTCGTGGGACCCGGCGCTCGCCGACATCGGCTTCGACGGCCCCTACTTGTCGGCCATCTACGACCCGCTGCTCACCATCGACGGCGACGGCCAGCCCCAGCCCGCCCTGGCGACGGACTGGGAGGTGTCAGAGGACTTCAAGACCATCACGATGAACCTCCGCACCGACACGACGTTCTCCAACGGCGAGGCGTTCGACTCCGCGGTCGCCGTGAAGAGCCTCGACTACCTCAAGGCGGGCGTGCGCTCGCAGGAGGCCTTCCAGAAGGTGGAGAGCTTCGAGGCGGTCGACGCAGACACCATCGCGATCCACCTCACGCAGCGCGACGACACGATCCTCTACTTCATGGGTCTCGGCCGCAGCTACATGATGGCCCCCGAGGCGATCGACGCCGGCTCGCTGGCCGAGACGCCCGTCGGATCCGGCCCGTACACGCTGTCCGACTCCTCGGTCGCGGGTGCGGAGTACCACTTCGACAAGGTCGCCGACCACTGGGCCGCAGAGCAGTTCCCCTTCGACCCGCTGACGGTCACGCCGCTCTCTGACGGCACCGCCATGCTCAACGGCATGGAGGGCGGCCAGTTCAACCTCATCTACGGCGACAAGACCGGCATGGACATGGCGCCCCAGTACGACTGGAACGTGAGCTCCGGCCTGTCGATGTGGGTCGGCCTGCAGTTCAGCGACCGCGTCGGCGCCACCGAGATGGGCAAGCCGCTCGGCGACGTGCGCGTGCGCCAGGCCCTGAACTACGCGTTCAACGGCCAGGAGATGGTCGACACGATCGGCCAGGGTGTCGGCGTCGCGACCAACCAGGTGTTCCCCGCGGGCACCCCCGGCTACGTCGAGTCGCTGAACGGCACGTACAAGCCGAGCATGGACAAGGCGAAGGCGCTGCTGGCCGAGGCCGGCTACGCCGACGGCTTCGACATCACGATGCCGATGGCCCCGCCGTTCCAGCCGTGGCAGGCCATCATCGAGCAGAACTTCGGCGAGCTCGGCATCGGCGTCACGTTCAAGGAGACCGACTTCATGCAGTACATGTCGGTCGCCCCCGAGTACCCGATGTTCGTCGCCGTCATCGCGATGGACGGCAACCCGGTCGCCACCGTCGAGCGTCAGATCGCGAAGCCGCAGTGGTACAACCCGAACCCCGGCCTCGAGTCCTTCCCGGAGATCCAGGCGCAGGTCGACACCGTGTTCTCGGCGGAGCCCGGCGACGCGCAGACGGCCGAGATCGAGAAGCTCAACACGATGGTCACCGAGCAGGCCTTCTTCTCGGTGTGGAGCCAGTCGACCAACACCTACATCTCCACCTCCGAGTTCACGGTGACCCCGGTCATCGGGATGATGTTCCCGACCCTCCGACAGATCGAGTTCACGGGATAGCGACAACGGGGTGGGGCCGCGCAAGCGCGGCCCCACCCCACCCATCTCCACCCCGAATCGATCCAGGAGATCCGATGCTCACCTTCACGCTCAAGCGGCTCGTCTCTGGCGCGATCCTGCTGTTTGCCGTAGCGACCGCCACCTTCCTCCTCGCCTACGCCGCGATCCCAGACCCCACCCTCGGCCTGCTCGGCAGCGCGGCCACCCCCGAGGCGCAGGCAGCCCTCGCCCAGAAGATCGGGACAGACCGCCCCCTGCTCGTGCAGTACTTCGAGTGGCTGACGAACCTGCTCCAAGGCGACTTCGGCACCTCCTGGAAGAACTTCCAACCGGTCGGCAAGCAGATCGCGTTGAAGCTGCCCGTCACCCTCTCCGTGGTCACGGTGTCGATCCTGCTCTCCGCGATCCTCGGCGGCACCCTCGGCGTGCTCGCCGGCCTCCGCCCCAACACCTGGATCGACAAGGTCGTCAAGGCCGGCGCCGTCATCCTCTTCGCGCTCCCGGGATTCTGGGTCGCCCTCGTGCTCGTGATGACCTTCGCCGTGCAGCTCAAATGGTTCCCCGCCGTCGGCTACGTCCAGCCGGGCGAGTCCATCCCCGGATGGCTGCAGTCGATCACCCTGCCGGCCATCGCCCTCGCGCTCGGCGCGATCGTGATGATCGCCGAGCAGCTGCGGAACGCGATCATCCAGGCCGACAGCCAGGACTACATGCGCACGCTGCGCAGCCGCGGCCTGCCACCCTGGCGGATCGTGGTGCACCTGCTGCGCAACTCCGCGCCGGCGTCGCTCACGATCCTCGCGCTCATGTTCGTGGGCCTGCTCTCCGGCGCGATCATCGTCGAGCAGATCTTCGCCCTGCCCGGCATCGGGCCGCTGACCCAGTCCTCGTCGCAGAACGGCGACATCCCGATGCTGCTCGGCATCACCGTGATCACCGTGATCTTCGTCGTCATCATCAACTTCCTGCTCGACATCCTGCTCGGGTGGGTCAATCCGAAGGCGCGTGTGAAATGACCTCTCCGCTCACCGACAACATCGACACCCGCGGCGTGCGCCGCGGCTCGGCCTTCCTCCGCCTCCTGCGGCGCCCAGCCGGCGCGATCTCCTTCGGGGTGCTCGTGCTCGTGGTTCTCGTCGCGGTGTTTGCGCAGTGGCTCGCGCCGCACGACCCCAACTTCGTCGACCTCTCGCTCAGCCGCGCGCTGCCGAGCCCCGAGCACCCCCTCGGCGGCGACACCACCGGGCGCGACGTGCTCAGCCGCCTCATCTGGGGCACGCAGATCACGCTCTGGGGCGCCATGCTGGCGATCGTCGTCGCCGTCGGTCTCGGCGTGCCCGCCGGCCTCGCCGCCGGCTACCTCGGCGGCGCCACCGACCGCATCAGCACCTGGGTCAGCGACGCGCTGCAGTCCGTGCCCGGCATGATCATCCTGCTCATCGTCGCCGCGAACTCCGGCAACAGCTTCAACATCCTCATGGTCACGATTGGCGTCTTCATGGCGCCCGGCTACTTCCGGCTCACCCGCTCCACCGTGCTCTCGGTGCGCAACGAGGCCTACGTCGACGCGGCCAGGGTGTCCGGTCTCTCCAACACCCGCATCATGGGGCGGCACATCATTCGGCAGGTCTACGCGCCCATCATCATCCAGTCGGCGCTGACCGCCGGCATGGCGATGGGAATGCAGGCCGGGCTCCAGTTCCTCGGCATCGGCGGCGGCACCACCCCCGGGTGGGGCGCGATGATGAACGAGGGCTTCCGCGTGATGCGCACCGACCCGCTGCTGCTGCTCTGGCCCTCCCTCGCCCTCGGCATCACGATCGCCGCGCTCGCCGTGCTCGGCTCCACGCTGGCCGACGTGATCAGCGTCAAGACGCCGGTGCTCTCGCGCAGCCGGCGCCGGTCGCGCTCGGCCGAGACCGCGACGCGGCCGGCGAATGCGACATCCACGACCACCGGCTCCATCTCGCACGTGGCCGTCGAATCGGCGGTGCAGCTGGAGAACCTGCGCGTGACCTACGCCACCGCCGGGGGCCCGGTCGAGGTCGTGCACGGCATCACCCTCGACGTCGCGCCCGGCGAGGTGCTCGGCATCGTCGGCGAGTCCGGCTCCGGAAAATCCCAGACCGTGTTCTCGTTGCTCGACCTCCTGCCGAAGTCGGGCTCCTACACGGCCGATGCGATCTGGATCGGCGGCCAGAACGTCACCGCGCTGGGCCGCACGGAGCGTGCGCGCCTGCTCGGCCACGAGATCGGCTACGTGCCACAGGAGCCGATGACGAACCTCGACCCCTCATTCACGATCGGCCACCAGCTCACCGAGCCGCTGCGCAGCGTGCACCGGATGAGCCGCACCGAGGCGAAGGCTCGTGCCCTCGCCATGCTTGAGCGCGTCGGCATCGCCAATCCGGCCGCGGTGATGCGCTCCTACCCGCACGAGCTCTCCGGCGGCATGGCCCAGCGAGTGCTCATCGCCGGCGCGATCTCGGGCAAACCGTCTGTGCTCGTCGCCGACGAGCCGACGACCGCGCTCGACGTGACGGTGCAGGCGGAGGTTCTCGAACTGCTGCGCGAGCTGCAGCGGGAGTACCGCATGGCGCTCATCATCGTCACCCACAACTTCGGCGTCGTCGCCGACATCTGCGACCGCGTCGTCGTGATGCGGGGCGGCTCGATCGAGGAGATCGGCGAAGCCGCCCAGATCTTCTCCGCGCCGCGGAGCGAGTACACCCGCGAACTCATCGCCGCGTCGCTGGACGGAGCAGAGAGCCGGTCGGAGCTCGACCGGCTGCACGCAGCCGCCGCGTCATCCGCTGCCGGGCACGCCGCTGCAGACCACGCAGCCCGCAGCGCGGCGGATGCCGCCACCGAGGCCGAACTGAAGGAGGTGCGCGCATGAGCGCGACAACCAAGCCCCTGCTAGAGGTGAACGACCTCGTCGTCGAGTACGGCACGCGGCGCAAGCCTGCGCGCGTGCTGCACGAGGTGTCCCTCGCCGTCGGTGCGGGGGAGTGCGTCGGACTGGTCGGTGAGTCGGGGTCGGGCAAGTCCACCCTGGGCAAGGCCATTCTCGGCCTCGTCCCGGTCGCCGGCGGTCGGATCTCCTTCGACGGGCGCGACATCACCCACGCGAAGGGGCGCGAGCGGCGTGCACTCGCCTCCGACATCCAAGTGGTCTTCCAAGACCCGTACGGCTCGCTCGACCCGCTCATGACCATCGGGGACATCCTCGCCGAGCCGCTCGCCACCGCGGGCACCGGCAAGCGCGAGGCGAAATCCCTGGTGGCCGAGATGCTCGACCGGGTGAGCCTGCCCCGGAACGTGCTCGAGCGGTACCCGAGCGAGTTCTCCGGCGGGCAGCGGCAGCGCATCGCGATCGCGCGTGCCCTCGTGCGGCGCCCGCGGCTGATCATCTGCGACGAGCCGGTGAGCGCGCTCGACCTGACGACCCAGGCGACGATCCTGGAACTGCTCATCGAGCTGCAGCGGGACACCGGGGTGTCCTACCTCTTCGTCTCACACGACCTCGGTGTCGTGCGCCGGGTCTGCCACCGGGTCGCCGTGATGTACCGGGGAAACCTCGTGGAGACCGGTGATGGCGAGCAGATCACTCGGGAACCGCAGCACGCGTACAGCCGCCGCCTGCTGACGGCGTCCCCGATCGCCGACCCGGCCGGCCAAGCCGAGCGGCGCCAGGCCTGGCTGGAGCTGCGACAGGAATCCGCGGCCGTGTAGGCAGCCGTCCGAGACAGAGGCGGGGCCGCTCCATCCAGCCGGCCCCACCTCGTCGCCGGGACGCGCGAACGCGCCCCGGCTTGTGTCGGGCTCGCTGTTCTCTGGCCATTGACGTCGCGTGCGCGGGCGACGGGCCGCCGCCTGCACGCGATGCATCCATTACGCGAAAAGTGCGCCACCGCTCTGCAGGTGGCGCACTTTTCGCGTAATGGATGGGCGGCCGGGGCCTCGCCCGGACGTTTTCGATGACGAGCGGACCAGGCGACGTGGGCCGGCCGGCGTTGGCATGAGGAGCCCGGGACACGAGAACCTCCGCGGATCGAGTCGATCGATGGCGGAGGTTCTCGTGTGATGCCCTCAGGCTACGCTGCTCTCAACCTGTGGGGGAGGAGCAACTAGCCGCTGACCACCTGCGGCTCCGCGACGGCCTTGAGGCCCTCCACGCCGAACTCGCGGCCGTAGCCGGACTGCTTCGCCCCGCCGAACGGCACCATGGGGTGCAGCCCGCCGTGCGAGTTGATCCACACCGTTCCGGCCTGCAGGCGGGCCGCGATCTGGCGCGCCGCGTCCCGGTCGGCCGACCAGACCGAGGCGCCGAGGCCGAACTCGAGCTCGTTGGCGAGGCCCACCACGGCGTCCAGGTCGGTGTAGCGGATCACCGGCAGCGCCGGGCCGAACTGCTCCTCCAGCACGAGGTCATTGTGCGGGTCGATGTCGGCGACGATCGTCGTCGGGTAGAAGTTGCCGACCGCGTCGTGGTCAGGGTCGCCGCCGAGCACGACCCGCGCACCGGAGGCCTTCGCGGACTCGACGAGCCGGTCGACGATCTCGTACTGGCCGCGGTTCTGCACCGGGCCGAGCACGTTTGCCTCGTCGAGGCCGACGCCCATCGGCATGCTCTTCGCGAAGGCGACGAGGTGCTCCAGCACCTCGTCGTAGACGTCGTCGTGCACGTACAGGCGCTTGAGCGCGGCGCAAGTCTGGCCCGTGTTGATGAATGCGCCCCAGAACAGGTCGGCGGCGATGGCCGCGGCGTCCACGTCGGGCAGCACGATGCCGGCGTCGTTGCCGCCGAGCTCGAGGGTCAGCCTCGTCACGTTGTTCGCGCTGGCCTCGATGATGCGCTTGCCGACATCCGTCGAGCCGGTGAACATGATCTTGCCGACCTTGGGGCTCTTCGTGAGGGCGTCACCGACCGTGCGGCCGGGGCCGGCCACGATGTTCAGCACGCCCTCCGGCAGCACCTGGTTCATGACGGCGACGAGCGCCAGGCCCGAGAGCGTCGTGGTCTCGGCCGGCTTCGCGACGACCGTGTTGCCCATCCGCAGCGACGGCGCGATCTGCCAGATGGCGATCATCATCGGCCAGTTCCACGGCGCGATGGCGCCGACGACGCCGATCGGCCGGTAGTGCATCTCGGCGTAGTTCTCGCCGTCGTCGACGATGACCTCGACGGGCAGCGGGGTGTCGGCGGCGGTGCGCAGCCAGACTGCGCAGGCGGACACCTCGAAGCGCGCATTCGGGCCGTTGAGCGGCTTGCCCTGCTCACGCGAGAGCAGCTCGGCGAGCGGCTCGGCCGCAGCCTCGATCGCATCGGCCGCCCGGTGCAGGAGCGCGCTGCGCTCCTCGTCGCCGAGCGCGGCCCAGGCGGGCTGCGCCGCCGCCGCGCGGTCGATCGCCGACTCGAGGTCGGCGACGTCCTGCACCGGGGCGGTGCCGATCAGCGCGCCGGTTGCGGGATCATGGACCTCGCGCGCCGGGCCAGCCTGCGGCGTGATCGCCGCGAGAAGTGTGTCGTAGTTGTGCATGGATCCTCCACTATGAGTCCGGTCTGCACCCACGATAGGTCGGCGTCCCGCGGCGGGATTGACCGCGTCTGCACAGCAGTTGACGTTGCGCGAAGAGAGCGGCGCCTCCTCAACGGTGACCAGGAGCGACGGTCAGTGGTCGACGGTGACGCCCCGCAGCATCGGGCGCACGACCGTCAGAGCGAGAGTCGTGGCGATGACCGCGGAGATCGCCACCGTCAGTGACATGGCCAGCGCCGTGGCGCCGCCGAGCGCGGCCAGCGGGGCGACGATGGGCCCGACGACGAACATGGCGGTGCCGAGCACGGCGGATGCCGTTCCGGCCCGCTCGGCATGCCCGCCGAGTGCCAGGGTCGTGCCGTTGGGCCCGCCAACGCCCGAGCTGAACAGGAAGACGGCCAGCACGATGAGCACGCCGACGACGCCGGCTCCGGAGAGTACGACGATGAGCATCGCCACGGCGGCGAGTGCCGTCGCGGTCTGCCCGGTCAGATACATCCGCACGGGGCCCAGCCGGCGCACGAGGAGCCGGCTGAGCTGCGCGCCGCCCATGTTAGCGAGGGCGTTGACGGCGAAGAACACGCTGAACAGCTGCGGGGTCAGCCCGAACTCGCCCTGCAGCACGAAGCTCGACATGGAGAGATAGGTGAAGAACGCCACCCCGCCGGCCGCCGAGACGATGAGCATCACGACGAACAGCCGGTCGCGGGCGAGCGCGCCGAAATGCTGCATCGTCGTGCCGAACCCGCCGCCGTGCCGTGCCCCGTGCGGCAGCGTCTCCTTCAAGCTGGTGAACGCAAGCACGAACAGGGCGACGCCGATGCCGGCCAACACCCCGAAGATGCCGCGCCAGTCCATGAACAGCGCCAGCTGGCCGCCGATCACCGGCGCGATGATCGGGGCTGAGGCGCCGACCAGGGCGAGCAGCGAGAGCATGCGCGAGAGCTCGACCCCGCTGTACATGTCGCGCGCGATGGCCAGGCTCAGCACGATGCCGGCCGAGCCGGCGAGCCCCTGCAGCAGCCGCGCGACGAGCAGCACCTCGATCGTCGGCGCGAACACGCAGGCGAGCGAGAACAGCGCGAACAGGGCGACCCCGACGAGGAGCGGCCGGCGCCGCCCGAAGCGGTCGCTGAGCGGGCCGGCGAGGAGCTGGCCGAGGCCGAGGCCGATCATGCAGACCGACATCGTCGACTGGGCGAGGGTGTCGCTGGTGTCGAGGGACGCCGCCAGCTGGGGCAGGGTCGGCATGTACAGGTCCATCGAGAGCGGCCCGAAGGCTTCGAGGGCGCCGAGCACGAGCACGCTGCGACGCACGCTCATGGTGCGGACAGGGGCGGTGGCGGTCATGGGGTTCCGAATCGGAGGAGGTGGCGGATGCCGCCGGCCGGCGGCATCCGTTGGGCGGCGACCCGCCGCACGCGCGGCTCAGAGGCCGAGCGTGCGCCGGATCCAACTGTCGCGGGCGGCGAGCGCCGCCTGCGACACGATGGCGTCGGGGGAGAAGCCGGAGAAGCCGTGATAGGCGCCGGCCCAGACGTGCAGCTCGGCCTGGCCGCCCGCCGCCCAGATGCGCAGCGCGTAGTCGACGTCCTCATCGCGGAACACCTCGGCGGCGCCGACCTCGATGTAGGCGGGCGGGAGCCCGCCGAGATCGGTGGCCCGCGCGGGTGCCGCATAGGGCGAGACGGCGTCGCTGTGGCGCAGCTCTCCGAGCACCGCGCTCCAGGCGGTGTCGTTGCTGTTGCGGTCCCAGGCGCCGAGGCCGTCGTACTGCCGGCTCGACACGGTCTCGTTGCGGTCGTCGAGCATCGGGCAGTTCAACAGCTGCCCGGCCAGAGCGGGGCCGCCGCGGTCGCGGGCCATTAGCGCGACGGCCGCCGACAGGCCGCCGCCGGCGCTGGCGCCGGAGACGATGATCCGCTCGGGGTCGACGCCGAGCTCGGCGGCATGGCCCGCGAACCATTCGAGGGCGGCGTAGCAGTCCTCCGCGGCGGCTGTTCCCGGGTGCTCGGGGGCGAGCCGGTACTCGACCGCAACGCCGACGACGCCGTGGCGCAGCGCGAGGTCGATGAGCTCGCCGGTGCCGAAGAAGCGCGTGCCGAGCACGAGGCCGCCGCCGTGGATGCCGAGCACGCCGGGGGCGGCTTCGGCCGGGGCGGCGCCGGGTGCGCGCCGCGGCCGCACGACGGTGACCTCGACGTCGGGGGCGCCGGCCGGGCCGGGGATGACCCGGTTCTCCCAGTCGACCGCCAGCTCACCGACCTGCGCGGCCATCGGCGGGATGATCGTGGTGAAGTGCTCCCGGTTGGCGAGGACCGTGTCCGCGCGCAGCGGGATGCGCTCGACCAGCTCGAGGAAGCCGGCCAGGCCGGCGACGAGCTCCGGGTCGTAGGGAACCGGGTGCGCGCTCATCGCTCACCTCCGAGCTGCAGGATGCGGCGCAGCCAGGAGTGCCGGGCGTCCAGCGCCGCCCGGGCCAGCTCCGACTCCGGCGCGTACATGTCGAAACCGTGGAAGCCGCCCGCCCAGATGTGCAGCTCGGCGTTGCCGCCGGTCGCCCAGATGCGGGTCGCGTAGTCGACGTCCTCATCGCGGAACATCTCGGCGGCGCCCGCCTCGATGAACGCCGGCGGCAGGCCGCTGAGGTCGGTGGCCCGGCTGGGCGCGGCGTACGGTGAGGCCGCGGTGCTGAGGGCCAGCTCCTCGCCGAGCACACAGCGCCAGGCCAGCAGGTTGGCGTCGCGCATCCAGGTGCCGATGCCGTCGTACTGGTGGCTGGCCACGGTCGTGTTCGTGTTGTCCAGCATCGGGCAGAGCAGCAGCTGCCCGGCCAGGGCCGGACCGCCGCGGTCGCGGGCGAGCAGGGCGACGGCCGCGGAGAAGCCGCCGCCGGCGCTGCCGCCCATCACCACGATGCGCTCCGGGTCCGCGCCGATCTCGGCGGCGTGCTCCGCTGTCCAGAGCACCCCGGCGTAGCAGTCCTCCACGCCGGCCGGGAAGGGGTGCTCGGGAGCGAGGCGGTACTCGACGTTCACGGCGATCACGCCGAGCTCGAGCACCAGCTGGATGACGCGCTCGGACTCCCAGTGCCGGTGGCCGATGATCATGCCGCCGCCGTGGATGTTGACGAGCGCGGGCAGCGCGGCATCCGCCGCCGTGTGCCCGCGCGGACGGAAGATGGTGACTTCGATGTCGGGAGCGCCGGCCGGGCCGGCGATGAGGCGCTCCTCGGTGTCGACGGCGCGGCCGCCGATGGCCTCGACCGGGCCGGGGAACATCGTGGCCAGCCCCGGCCGGGTCGCCGGCAGCGTCTCCCAGGAGAGCGGCGGCTGCGGCGAGGCCGCCATGTACTCGAGCACGGGGGCGAGCTCGGGGTCGAACGGAACGGGGATGACGCCGCCCGGCGTCGTCACGGCGCTCACGGGCCCTCGGGGTCGACGATGCCGTTGTCGGCCCAGAACGGGGCGACCCGGGCTCGGAGCTCGGCGGCGCCGACGCGCTCGACCAGCTGGATCGCCCCGATGTTCTGCTCGAGCTGCGCAAGTCGGGTCGCGCCGAACAGCGTCGTCGTGTTCGCTGGGTGGGTGAGTGTGAACGCGACCGCGAGTTGGGCGGGCGTCGCCTCCAGCTCCTCGGCGAGGGCGATCACACCGGGCACCGAGGCGATGATGGCGGCCCGGATGTCGCCGGGGTCGCGGCCGACCTCGCGGCCGGGGTTCACCTTGCCGGCGAGGATGCCGCCCTCCATCACGTCGGAGGCCTGCATCGTGATGCCCTGCTCCCAGAGCCGGGCGAATGGTGCCCCGTCGGGGATCGAGCGGCGGGACATGCTGTATTTCAGCTGCGCGATCTGCGGGCCGGGCACCCCCTCGGCCGCGGCAATGTCGATGAGCGCCTGGATGTTGCCGGCCGACCAGTTGTTCACGCCCCAGGCCCGGATGCTGCCGGAACGCTGCAGCTCGGCGAGGTCGAGCACGAGGTCGCGCAGCTCGAGGTCGTCGCGGCGGAGGTCGCCGAGGATCACGAGGTCGGAGTAGTCGGTGCCGACGCGGAACAGCGCCCGCTCCAACTGGGGCCGGAAGCCGTCGGGCCCGAAGCCCTCCAGCCAGAGCTTCTCGGAGAGCAGGTAGTCGGAGCGGGCGATCCCGGCCGCCCGGACGATGGCCGAGAACAGCACGTCGGTGAAGGCGGGCGGGCCGCCGGGGAAGGCGTAGACGCCGACGTCGAAGAGGTTGATGCCGCGGGCGGCGGCGGTGGCGACCAGCTCGACGGCATCCTCGAAGTGCATCCGGTCGTAGGTGTGCCAGGAGCCGAGCGAGAGCACGGAGGCCTCGAGGCCGGAACGGCCGATGCCGCGGCGCGGGATGGCCGGGGCGGAGACGGTGGTGGTCATGGGGTCTTCTTTCGCTTGTCGGGCTGCCTACGGCAGGCGGGGGTCGATGACGGCCTTGATCTCGCCGAGGGCCGACATGGCGGCGATCTTGGCGGAGGCGGCGGAGAGGCCGACGGGGTCGCTGAAGAGCTCATCCCACGGCATCCGCTCGGCGAAGGAGCGGAAGAACTCGATCGCCCGGTAGTAGTCGGAGATGTCGCCGTTGAGGGAGCCGATGACCGAGAGCTCCTTGCCCATGATCGCCGAGAGGGTGATCGGCTCGCCGGTGGGGCCGGTCGAGCCGACGACCACGACGGTGCCGCGCTGGGAGGCCATCGCGATGGCCTCCGGACCGACGCTCGGCGCGCCGGCGAAGTCGAGCACGAGGTCGGCGCCCTGCCCGTCGGTGAGCTCCAGAACCCGGGCGATCGTGGCCTCCGAGCCGCCCGCGATGTCGACGACGGCGTCGGCGCCGAAGCGGCGGGCCGCGGTCAGCCGGTCGGCGGGGGCGCCGACGGTGATGACGGTGCCGGCGCCGGAGAGGTGGGCGACGGCGGTCGCGAAGATGCCGAGGGCGCCGGAGCCCTGGACGACGACGCGGGAGCCGGGGCGCACGCCGCCGGCGCGCTGGAAGGCGCGCAGCACGGTCTTCGCAGCGCAGCCCGCCATCGACGCCCAGGTGTCCTTCACCTCGTCGGGCAGCCGGAGCTTGGCGGCACCCGGCGTCACGTAGGCGTACTCGGCGAGGCCGGCCGTCGCATACGGCGGCACGTCGGAGCGCTGCAGGAAGCCGTAGCCGCGCTGCGAACAGGCAACCGGCTCGCGCAAGACGGTGCAGCCGAAGCACTGGCCGCAGGTCGACTCCGACCAGCCGATGCGGTCCCCGACCGCGAGCGCCCGGCCGAGGGCGTCTGTCGTGCCGGGTCCGACCGCGACGATCTCGCCGACCATCTCGTGGCCGAGCACCATCGGCAGCATTCCGGGGAAGGTCATCCTGCCCTGCCAGATCTCGATGTCGGTGCCGCAGAGCGTCGTGCAGGCGATGTGCACGAGGGCGGCGCCCGGCTCGATCTCGCCCGGGAGCGGAATCTCCTGCAGCGTGAGATCCTCGCCGTGTGCAGTCAGCACCGCGGCGCGGGTCGATGTCGGAAGGGAAATCGTCATTGAATGCTCCTTTGTGCGGCCCGCGGATCGCAACGCTGTCGAACCTGTCGCCGGTTTGGGTTATTCTACATACGTTGACTTACATTGCGAAGCTCTCGAGGAGGAGATGTGCAGCGATCTAATCGGGACGAAACCGACGGCCCAGCCGAACTGGTGTTGCGAGGCGGGGCCGTGCTCGCGCTGGATGCCGCAGGAACGCGGGGCACGGCGGTCGCGGTGCGGCGGGGGCGCGTCGTGCTCGTCGGCAGCGACGCCGAGGTGCAGCCGCTCATCGGGGCGGGCACCCGCGTCATCGAGCTCGACGGCCGTGCCGTCATCCCCGGCATCAATGACTCCCACCTGCACGGGAGCTGGCTCGGCGCCCTCTGGCCCGACACGGTCTTCGGCGCGATGGGAGGGCAGGGCGACGCTGTGGCGTTCGAGGGCGATCCGCACGACGCAGCGCCGGCGGCCCCGCTGATCACCTCGGCGGGGGAGGCCAGGGCCGCGATCCTCCGGGCCGGCCGGCTGGCGGCGTCGCTCGGCATCACCAGCTACACCGAGCCGGGGCTCGGCCCGGGCGAGGACGCCGGTGCGACGGGCTGCTTCGGCCAGCTGGTGCTCGACGAGTACCGCGCGCTCGCCGCGGAGCGGGCGCTCACGGCCCGCGTCACCGTGCTCATGCTCTTCGGCGTGCTCGACGGCCCGAGCGAGCTCGGCAGCTTCACCGCCCGGCTGAACGCCACGGTGCGCGAGACGGGTCAGCCGGACTGGCTGCGGATCGCCGGGGTGAAGATCTTCGCCGACGGCATCCCGCCGATGCTCCAGGCATGGACCCACCGGAGCTACCCGGACGGCAGCTCCGGTGACCTGCTCGTCGCCGGCGCCGACATCGCCGAGCGTGAGGCGAGCCTGCGGCAGATGATCAGCGCCGCCCACCTGGCCGGCTTCCAGGTCGGCGTGCACGCGACGGGCGACCGCTCCATCGAGGTGGTGGCGGATGCCGTGGCCCACGCGCAGGCGGCGGCGCCGGCCGAGTTGCGCCACTACGTGATCCACGGCGACCTCGTTGCGCGCGAGACGCTGTCTGCGATGGCGAGGCTCGACATGGGGCTGAACGTGCAGGCCGGCATCGCCGTGCTCACCGCGCCCTGGCTCGCCGGCGTGCTCGGCGAGGAGGCCGCGGCCGATGCCTGGCCGGTGGCCGAGGCGCTCGCCGCGGGGGTCTCGCTCTCGCTGAGCTCCGACGCCCCCGTGCTCTCGCCGGACTGGCGCGAAGGCATTGCGGCGGCCGATGCCTGGATGGGCGCGCCGGCGCCCGGGGCGGAGGAAGAGCGGATGCTCGCGCTCCTGCACGCGTACACCGTCGCCCCGGCCCGGCAAGACGGCGCCGAGGCGTGGAAGGGTTCGCTCGAGCCCGGCAAGGTCGCCGACCTCGTCGTGCTCGCGGCCGACCCGCTGACGGTTGCGCCGGCCGAGCTGCCCGACGTCGCCGTCGACCTGACCGTCGTCGACGGCGAGGTCGTGTTCGAGCGCGAGGCGGCGCTCGTCGGCTGAGGTCCGACCGGCGAGACGACGATGGCCCCTGCGGAACCGCAGGGGCCATCGTGCATTCCGGGGTGGCGCTCAGGCGAGCAGCTGCCCGCCGTCGACGGGCAGGCTCACGCCCGTGATGTGGCCGGCCCCCGGCCCGGCGAGGAAGACGACCGCGGGGGCGATGTCCTCGACCGCGGCGAGCTTCGCAAGCGGGACCCGCGACTCCCACGCGGCGCGGGCGGGGGAGCCCTCCGGCATGCCCATCTGCAGCATCGGGGTCAGCACGGGGCCGGGCGCGACGGCGTTCACGCGGATGCCGTGGCCGGCCAGCTCGATCGCCGCCCAGCGGGTGAGCGAGTCGACGGCCGCCTTGCTCGACTCGTAGGCGCCCATCCCGGGCGTCGGCTGTTTGCCGCCGATCGACGAGATGTTGACGATTGCGCCCCTCGTCCCCGTGGCGATCATCTGGTTCGCGATGGCCTGGGTCACGTTGAAGGTGCCGACGATGTTCACGTTGACGATCGAGGCGTAGGCCTCGGCGGAGAGCTCGGTGATGGCGCCGTGCACCGAGAGGATGCCGGCGTTGTTGACGAGCACGTCGATGGGGCCGTGCTCGGCGGCGACCTCCGAGACCGCGGCGGCGACGGCGGCCGGGTCGGTGATGTCCAACGCGACGGCGGCCGCGCCGATCTCGGACGCGGCGGCGGCCACGGCATCCGCATTGACATCGGCGAGCACGACGCGGTCGCCCTGGGCGAGAAAGGCCCGGGCGATGCCGCGGCCGATGCCGCCGCCTCCGCCGGTGATGAGCACGGTGCGGGATTCGGTCACGGTGGAAACTCCTTCGTCTCACGCCGGGCGGCGTGCATGGGGTTATATTATACGAACGTAGAAAATAAAGCGATGATGCTTCGAGGAGACCCCATGAGTTTTAGAGGAACCGTCCCCACCCGCCGCCTCGGCCCCGCCGGGCCGGAGGTGCCCGTCTTCGCGCTGGGCTCCTGGAACACCTGGGACCGAATGGAGTTCGACGACGCTGTCGCGCTCATCCGGCGGGCCGCGGAGGTCGGAGCCGCGTTCTTCGATGTCGCCCACTACAACATGGGCCCGCACGCCGAGAACGCCCGCACCGACCTGATCTTCGGCGAGGCCGTGCGGGCCGCCGGTCTCGCCCGCAAGGACTACCTGCTCTGCGGCAAGCTCTGGCTGTGGGAGTACCCGACGACCAGCTTCGCCAGCCAGATGGAGACCTCGCTCTCCCGCATCGGCATCGAGAAGGCCGACACCGTCGTGGTCGGCGACTACATGAGCACCATCGACGTGCGGCAGATCGTCACGGATGTCGCCGCCGAGATCGCGGCCGGGCGCTTCGACAGCTGGGGCGTCAACAACTGGCAGGCGGCCGACATCACGCTCGCCCTCGACTTCGCCGAGGCCGAGGGGCTCACGCCGCCCACCTTCGCGCAGTTGAAGTACGGCCTCGCGCGGCGCACGATGGCCGAGGGTGCGCACTACGGCGAGCTGTTTCGCTCCGGCCGCCTCGCACTGCAGGCCTCCGACGTCTTCGAGGGCGGCATCCTCGCCGGCAAGCTGGCACCGGCCCGCAAGATCGGGGCGGATGTCGGCGGCATCCGCGAACAGATCGTCGCCATCTACCCCGAGCTCGAGCGCATCGCCGCCGGCCTGGGCGCGACGCCGACCCAGCTCGGCATCGCCTTCTGCCTGGCCAACCCGGCCACCGCGAACGTGCTGTTCGGGGTGTCGCGGCTGGAGCAGCTCGAGGACAACCTCGGCGCGCTCGAGCTGCTGGACCGGGTCGGCGCCGAGGAGGTGCGGGCGGCCACGGCCGGACTCTGGGTCGACCGCGGCGTCAACGCGGACGGCACCTGGTAGCGGCCGCCCGCGGCGGCGGTGCTCAGCTGAGGAAGTCGAGCGCGGCCGCCCGGAACTCGGCCGAGCCGAGGGCGCCGTGGTGGTCGCCGGGAACGCGCAGCAGCGCGGCATCCGGCACCAGCGCGACGAGGCCCTCGATGCCGCCGGTCATCATGTCGTCGCTGCCGGCCACGAACAGTGTCGGCAGCTGCGGGGCACCGGACGGCGTGGCCTCGCCGGCCGTGCGGCCGGGCAGGAATGGCTCGCTCGCGAGGCCGTCGATCAGCGCGATCAGCGCCGCGGGGTCGTTGCCCGGTGCCGACACCATCTGCGCCATCATTCCAGTCAGTGGGGAGTCCGGCTCGGCCGTGCCGGCGGCCGCGGCGCGCAGTGCGGACGTGTCCAGCTGGGCGAACGGGTCGAACGGACTCAGGCCGCCGAGCACCAGCCGGCGCACGCGCGGGTTGGCCGCGGGCAGCTCCCAGGCCAGGCGCGCCCCGAGCGAGTAGGCGACGACATCCGCCTGCTCCGCCCCGGCCGCCGCGATGGCCGCGTCCACGGCCTCGCTGAGCGCGCGCACCACCGCGGTCGTGCCGGCGGCCCCCTCGACGGCCGAGGCGTTGGCGCCGTGGCCGGGCAGGTCGACAACGACCGCCGTGCGCCCGGAGGCGGTGGCGGCCTCGTGCCATCCGCCGGCCACCCAGTCGGCCGTGCCGGAGGAGGCGAAGCCGTGGAGGAAGACCACCGGGGGAGTCTGGGCGGCGACCTCGCCGCCCGCGGGGGAGAAGGTCTGCATGGAAAGGGCCATGGTTGCACTCGCATTCGCTCGGGGCGCATCGTCGCGCCTGCGGTTATTCTACGCATGTTGAAATTGGGGGCGAGCCGGGCGCGAGGCGCTTGCATGTTTATTGTCAACGCTTGTAGAGTTTCCCGAGACCGCACCAGCCGCGGGCTGCGCGACGACGCCGGCCCCGCACTCCGAAGGAGAACACCATGACGGCAACGCAGCCGACGACCACAGCAACCCCCGAGGCGATCCTCGACATCGCGATCGGCTTCATGGGAGCGAAGCAGCTCTTCGCCGCCAGCCGGGTCGGCCTCTTCAGCGCCCTCGCCGACGGCCCCCGCACGCTCGACGAGCTCACCGCCGCGACCGGCGTGCCCGCCCAGCAGCTGCGCATCCTCGCCGACAGCATGACCGCGCAGGGCCTCATCACCCGCACCGACGGCCGCTACGAGCTGACCCCGGATGCCGCGGCCTACCTCACCGCAGGCGGCGACGGCATCGACCTCACGCCGTTCCTCGCCTTCCTCAACGACGTCAGCTACAAGCAGTGGTTGCGCTACGACGACACCGTCGACAGCGGCGCCGCCGGCACCCTCGAGCTCGACGAGGCCGGCTGGGGCGGCTTCATGGCCGGCGTCATGACCTACAACGAGCTGCACGCCGAGCAGCTCGCGGCGCACTTCGACTTCTCCCGCTACCGCAACGCGCTCGACTTCGGCGGTCTCAGCCCCGCCTTCGCCGTGAACGGCATGAAGGCCAACCCCGAGCTGAACACCCGCTTCGTCTTCGCCCCCGACTTCACCGACTCGGTGCAGCAGGCCGTCGAGGCGGCCGGGGTCGCCGAGCGCTCGCGCGTCGAGGGCGGCGCCACCGAGACCGCGCAGCCGGGCGGCGAGCACGACCTCGTGCTCGTCAACCACGTCATCCACCGCTTCGACGACGCCCAGAACCGCGTGATCTTCGCCAACGCGCGCGCCGCCGCCGCACCGGGCGCCCACCTGGTCGTGCTCGACTTCTTCCTGGATGACAACCCGGTGCAGCGCAAGATCGACGCCCTGCACGCCGGCGAGTACTTCAACATCGACGGGACGGTCGTCTACCCCGAGTCGACAGTGGCCGAATGGCTCGGCGCGACCGGGTGGAAGCCCGTCGAGACGATCGCCCTGCCGGGCAGCCCCCGCATCCTGGTGGCCGAGGCGGTCTAGCCCTCCGCGTGCACGAGCACCCCGCCGACCGAGTCCCCGCCCGGTCGGCGGGGTGCACCCCAGAACCCCGAGGAGCACCATGTTCGTCTCGACCGTCAGCGGCCCCAGCGCGCCGCACTCCCTCGGCGTCACCCTGCCCCACGAACACCTCATCGCGAACTTCGCGACACCGGAGGAGTCGGATGACGGCTGGCGCCGGCTGGGCCGCACGCGCCCGGCGGCCGCCACCGAGGCCGCCTTCTACGGGGCCGCGGTCGGCATCGAGATGCTGGGCGCGCTCAACCTCGGCGCCCCGAACCGCGACAACCTGCGCCTGGACCACGAGCTGCTGGCCATCGCGGAGGTCGGGGAGTTCGGCCGGCTCGGCGGCGGGGCCATCGTCGACCAGACGAGTATCGGCCTCGGGCGCAACCCCGGCGCTCTCCGGCGCATCGCAGACGCCACCGGTCTCGCCGTCGTGATGGGGGCCGGGTGGCACCACCCGGCGTGGTCCCCGGAGTTGGCCGAGCGATCGCCGGCGAGCATCGCCGCCCAGATTGCGGCGGAGCTCGAAGTCGGCGTCGACGGCATCCGGGCCGGGCTCATCGGCCGGGTCGGCGCGATCGACCCCGCCCAGGACGACGAGCGGAGACTCCTGCTCGCGGTCGCCGCCGCCGCCCGCCAGACCGGGGCGCCCATCAGCATCACCCGCTCCGCGACCATCGCCGACACGCTCGCCGTGCTCGACATCCTCGAGGCCGAGGGGGTGCAGCCGTCCGCGGTCGCCCTCGGCGACGCCGCCGCGCTCCTGGCGCGGCCGGAGGAGCTCGACGCCGTCCTGGCGCGCGGCGTCTACGCGCAGTTTGACCGTCTCGGCGACATCCCCACGATCCTCACCGAGGTGAGCGACCACGACATCGCGCTCGGCATCCTCGGCCTTGCCGCCCGCGGCCTGGCCGGGCAGCTGCTGATCTCGCAGGGCGTGCGGCGCAAGATCGACCTGAACGCCTTCGGCGGCAACGGCTACGGCTTCGTCCTCGAGCAATACCTGCCCTACCTGCGGATGCTCGGGGCGGATGACGGCCTGCTCGCCGCCCTGACCGAGACAAACCCGCAGCGCTGGCTCTCCATGCCGGCCCGGGAGGAGCGCGCGTGAACGCCGCCATCCCGAGCGCCGCCATCCCGAACATCGCCGGCCAGGTGCTCACCGTCACCGGCCCGGTCGCCCCGGAATCCCTCGGCCAGGTGCTCATGCACGAGCACATCTTCATCGACATCCGGCGCCCACCGCACAACCCCCGGCCGGGCCGGGGCACCCCGGAATCGACCGAGCCGCTCAGCCTCGCGAACCTCGCCGCCGTCCGGCGCGGGCGCATCATCGAGCACAACGACCTGCTCGGCGACTTCGACGAGATGCTCGCCGAGGTGGGGGAGTTCCGCGCGCTCGGCGGCGGCACCATGGTCGAGGTCTCCAACACCGGGCTCGGCCGCGACGCCCGCTCGCTCGCCAAGCTCTCCCGGGCCAGCGGCCTGCAGATCGTGATGGGCGCCGGCTGGTACGAGAAGAACTTCCACCCGGCCGACATGGACGAGAAGACGGTCGAGCAGATGAGCGCCGAGATCGTGCGCGACATCGCCGCCGGCGTCGACGGCACGGCGATCCGCTCCGGCATCATCGGCGAGGTCGGCGTCGAGGGCAACCCGCTCACGCCGAACGAGCTGAAGAGCGTGCGCGCCAGCGGGCGGGCCTCCCGCATCACCGGCGCCCCGATCACCTTCCACCAGGGCGGCTTCGGCGAGGAGAAGTTCCGGGTGCTCGACATCCTCGAGGAGGAGGGGGTCGACCTCCGCCACGTCGTGATGGGCCACGCCGGCACCCTCGGCGACGACCTGCCCTTCGCCAGGCGGCTCCTCGCCCGCGGCGTCCTCGTCGAGTTCGACTTCCTCGGCACGCCGGGCAGCCCATGGGGCACCCTCTGGCCGTTCACCGACCTCGCGGTGGCCAGGGGTGTCGCCGCGCTCGTCGACGACGGCCACGCCGACCGCATCGTGCTCGGCGGCGACGTCTGCCAGCGCGTGCAGCTGAAACGCTACGGCGGGCAGGGCTACGGCTACATCTCCGAGCACTTCCTGCCCGCGCTCGGCCGGCTCGGGGTGGGCGACGACGTCATCCGCGCCATCATGGTGGACAATCCCGCCCGGGCGCTCACCTTCCGGGAGCCCGGCCCGGAGTGACCGCGGGCGGGCCCGCGTGCTGCTGGGGTTTCGGCAGGCTCGATCAGCGGTGGTGCCCCCGCTGGTCGGGCCCGTCGAGACCCCAGCGCGGTGTGTATCTGCACGTTGGCTAGAGGGGGCCGCGCCGCGAGGAACGAACAGCGCAGCCCCCGAAGCCCAGCCGCCGGCGTGCTCGGCTTCCGCGCCACTTCGGGCGGGTCCGCGCCCGTTGAGCTGGCGCGGAGCCCGCCCAACTGGCGCAGCGACCTGGTGCGGGCGTCGGCCTCGGCCGCTGGCGCCCCCTCAACAACGGTGGAGAGTGGCTTCCCGCTGGTCGGGCCCGTCGAGACCCCAGCGCCGCCGGTCGAGCGCCCCGCCGGTCGTCGGGACCCCTACGGCCGCCCGAGCCGCTCGAAGAAGCTGTCGAGCTGGGCCTGCTGCAGCGCCGGGGTGTTCTGCTCCGGGTTGATCACGCTCATCAGGGTCGCGCCGACGTTCATTGTGACGAGCTCCTGGATCAGCTGCTCGTCGGGGGTCTTGCTCAGGATGTCGCCGTCGGCGCGGCCCTCGGCGATGAACTGGGCCAGCGCCTGCCGCCAGATGACGAGGTGGTCGACGTAGATCTCGTGCAGGTGCTCGTTGGAGGCGGCCCGCTCCCAGAACGAGAGCAGAACGCGGGCGGCCGTGGTGCGCTCGGCATCCAGCGGCAGGGACGCCTCGCTGATGCCGCGGAGCGCCGCGAGGCCGCGCTTGCCCTCGACCGCCAACCGCACGACCTCGCTCATCTGGGCGAGCGAGAGCTCGTAGGTGCCCTGGATGATGTCGTCCTTGCCCGGGAAGTAGTGCTTGAGCGCACCATTGGCGAACCCGGCCTCTGCGGCGATCTCGCGCATGGTGGCCGCCTCGATGCCGCCCTGGATGATGAGCCCGCGGGTCACCTCGATGATGTCGCGGCGACGCTGATCGTGGTCGATCACCTTCGGCATGCAGGCCCCCTTTAGCTCTGAATTGCATCCAGTCTGCCCGTTTTGGGAACGCACAGATAGTCAACAAGTGTAGAGCAACGGGTGGAGGGCCTGCGGTCCGCCGGTCTAGAGGGCCTCCTGAGCGAACACCAGGCGCCCGGCGAACCAGGTTTCCCTCGCCCGCGCCTGGATCAGCGTGTCGATCGGGGTGTCGAACGGGTTGCGGTCGAGCAGTACAAAGTCGGCCGACTTGCCGGCGGACAGCGAGCCGGTCTCCGCGCCCAGCCCCATCGCCGTGGCCGCATTGATCGTGAACGCCGCGATCGCCTCCTCCAGCGTGATGGCCTGCTCCGCCCACAGCGTGCCGGGGAAGACCCCGTGCGGGTCGGCCCGGGTGACGAGCCCCTGGATTCCCTCCCACGCGTTCGGCGATTCGCTCACCGGCCAGTCCGAGCCGCCGGCCACGAGGGCGCCGGTGTCGATCAGGCTGCGGTTGGGCTGCATCTGCGCGGCCCGCTCGGCCGGCAGCACGCTGGCGATGGCATCCGGGATGACGCCGGGAAACCAGATGAACGGCGAGATGTCGGCGGCGACGCCCAGCTCGGCGAAGCGGGCGAGGTCGCTCTCGGCCACGAACTGGCCGTGCGCGATCTGGTAGCGCGTGTCGGTGTGGCCCTCGGTGCGCAGCTGCTCGACGGTGTCGAGCACGAGCCGGGCCGAGGCGTCGCCGGTGCAGTGGATCTTCGCGGAGAGCCCGCGCTCGGCGGTGCTGCGCAGCCAGTCGAGCAGCTCCTCCGGTGCCATCGCCGTGGTGCCGCAGAAGTGGGCGCCGTGCTCGTCGTCCGGCAGGAACGGCTCGAGGAACGCCCCCGTGCGGGCCGGGGGCACGCCGTCGAGGAAGATCTTGACGAAGTCGGGCCGGTGGTGCTCGCTGCGGAACTCCTCGCCGCGCGCCAGCAGCTCCTCGCCGACCGGGTCGTAGCCGAAGATCTGGTCGTTCACGGTGAGCGAGCTCACCACCCAGGCGTTCAGCTCGCCGGCGTCATCGAGCGACTTGAGCGACTGCAGAATCGGCAGCGAGGCGGCCGCGTCCTGGAACGCGGTCACGCCATAGCTGGCCAGGATTTCGATGCCGCGCTGCGAGCACCGGCGGTGCTGCGCCGCGGTGAGCGTGTGCGTGCGGGCCAGCGCCTCCTCCACGGGCATGCCCGCCGCCTCGAGCAGCACGCCGCTCGGGGCGCCGCTGACCGGGTCGCGCATGATCACGCCGCCGGCGGCGGGCGTGCTGGCGGCCGTGATGCCGGCCAGCTCCAGCGCCCGGCTGTTCACCCAGCGGTTGTGCCGGCTGTCGTCGCTGAGCATGACCGGGCGGCCGCCGGATGCCGCGTCGAGGCGCTCGCGCGCGGAATCCGTCGACAGGACGTCCATCAGGCCGGAGCCCCAGCTTCCGCCCAGCACCCAGCCGTCGGCCGGCAGCCGCACCGCATAGTCCTCCACCGCGTCGAGGATCTGCGGGAGGGTGGCGGTGGCGGCGAACGACAGCTCGTAGAGCTCGGTCTTGCCGGCCAGGGCATGGTGGTTGTGCACGTCGACGAGCCCGGGCATCACGAAGGCCCCGCCCAGACGGCGCACCACCGTGTCGGCGCCGCGGTGGGCCAGCGCATCGGCCTCGCTGCCGACCGTCAGCAGGCGCCCGGCCGCCACGGCGAACGCGGCGGCGAAGGGCTGGGCGGGGTCGGCCGTGTAGACGGTGGCGTCCAGCACGATGAGATCTGCGGTCGTCATGGCTCTCAGACCGCCGTGCCGATGGCGGCCGGGTCGTACTGCTCCGGGTGCACGGTCGTCGACAGCAGCCGGCCGAAGGCGCCGAATGTGAAGTGCGTGGGCACCTCGCCACTCGCGTCGAGGCCGAACAAGACGCCGTGCGAGCGGATGTTTCGCGCATCGCGGTGGTCGGCGATCGTCACCGAGCCGCAGGGGATGACCTTCTCCCGCCAGGCGAAGATGTAGATGCCGGGGCGCACCTGCCACACCGTGTTCTCGTCGGTGTCGGCGAGGCCGCGCTCCGGGCCGGCCAGGCACTGCCAGCTGTACCAGCTCGGCGAGAGGTACACGTGCTCGTAGGCGTGCTCGGTGCTGTACACCCACTGCACGCGGCGGCCGACGAGGCTCGTCGTCGGAGCCGCCTCCGCGCCGGTCGTCAGGATCTCCTCGATCAGGCCCGGCACGAAGAACTGTTGCACGGCCGTGCGGCCGGGGCCCGGCTCGCCGATCAGGCTGATCACGGCCAGCGCCCGGCCGGACCGCAGGTCGAGCACGAGCGAGACGGCCTCGTTCGGCAGGTAGTCGTGGTGGAACTGCACGAAGTAGAGCCCGTCGTCGACGAGGAAGGCCTCGTAGTCGTCGGTCTCGGATGCCGGCGCGGTCTCGTCGCCGACCCCCGGCGCGTAGTCCCAGGCCACCGTGTGCTCGGCGAAGACATGGCGGATGCGGGTGCCGCGCTCGTCGACCACCGTGAACGTGCGTCCGGCCAGGTCGAGTGTGTGCGGCGCCTTGTTGGCGTCGAAGCCGGGCGCGAGCCCGTCCAGCGGCAGCCAGGTGCTGGTGTCTGCGGGATTCAGTGTGACGGCGTTGTCAGTCATGGTGCCCTTTCCGGGGTGGGAGGTCGGCGGCGGAACGGCGCCCGGCGCGGCGCCTCGGCCGCGGGCCGGAGCCGGCTCGAGTCCCACGATAAGTCGCGGCTTCCTGGGCCGGTTGACCCCTGCGGCACAGGGGTTGACTGTGCGCGAAGAGTGCCTCAGCGCCCTAGACGACGCCGCTCGTGTTCAGCAGCGTGCCGATCGCGAAGGTGGCCGCGAGGGCGAGGGCGCCGCCGAGCACGACCCGCAGCATTGCGCGCCCCTTCGGCGCCCCGCCGAGGTGCGCGGCGATGGCGCCGGTCGCGGCGAGGGCGAGCAGCACGGCGACGAAGGTGGTCGGAACCCGCCAGGCCTCCGGCGGCAACAGGATCGCCAGCATGGGCAGGATCGCGCCGAGGGTGAACGCGATCGCGGAGGCGTAGGCGGCATGCCACGGGCTCACGACGTCGTCCTGGTCGATGTTCAGCTCGGCCGAGAGGTGCGCGCCGAGCGCGTCATGCGCGGTGAGCTCGACGGCGACCTGCCGGGCCGTCTCGGGCGAGAGGCCCTTCCCCTGGTAAATGGCGGCCAGCTCGGCCAGCTCCTGGTCCGGCATCTCGGCGAGCTCCCGAGACTCCTTGGCGATGAGGGCGTGCTCGGTGTCGCGCTGGCTGCTCACCCAGACGTACTCGCCGAGGGCCATCGAAATCGCGCCGCCGATGAGAGCGGCGGTTCCGGCGGTGAGGATGGCGGCGGGGTCGCGCGTCGCGCCGGCGACACCGACAACCACGGCGGCGACCGAGACGATGCCGTCGTTGGCGCCGAGCACGCCGGCCCGCAGCCAGTTGAGCTTCTGCGCGATGCCGCCGGTGTGCGGCTCGCCGCTATGGTGCTCCGTGGGGTGGGCGGCGGTGGGCGCGTCGGGGGTGCCTTCGTTGGACATGCCGCTACTCAACCACCACTTCGCCGCGGCCACACCCTGTCCGCCGGAACAAGCCGGAGCGCAGAGGGGGCGCCGGCCCGGTCGGGACGGCGCCCCCGCTCGGGAGGTGCGGGCTAGTGCGCGCAGCGGCACTCCGCGTCGCCGGTGCTGGCGCACGCCCCGGCGCCTGGCCGCACGCCGTCGGGCACATCCATTGCCGGGTTGCGGTCGAGGAATCCGTGCGGCTTGAGCATGAAGCCGGAGTAGTCGACGGGCATGATCGGCCAGTCCTCCGGGCGCGGCACGTGGGTCGGGCCGAAGACGTGCCAGAGCACGATGTCGGTGCCGTCCAGGTCGCGGTCGGCCGCCGTCCAGGCCGGCAGGCCGGCCCCGCCCTGGTGTGCGTTCGGGTAGTCGCCGGCGGGGAAGCGCTCGGCGGCGTCGAAGGCGGTGCCCCAGAGGTGCTTGGTCGCGAAGGTGGCGCGGCCGTGCACGGTGGACTCCGGCTGGGCCATCAGCGTCGGCCCGCCCTGCGGGTGCAGCCGGTAGGCGGTCGGCTTTCCGACGTGGTTGGTGCGGTGCGCGCTCGCCACCTCCCAGACGCGGCCGGCCGCGGGGGCGGCCAGACGCTGTGCCTCCTGCTCTGTCCTCAGCGGGGTCGACGTCCAGGTGAACGCGTTGCCGTACGGGTTCTTCTCGCCGATCGGGATGCCGACGACGTCGATCTCGCGCAGCACGTTGTCCTCGCCGTCGATGGCGACGTCCAGGCGCGCGCAGAACAGGTGCTGGTGCACGGGCGCGAAGATGCCGGGGGCGATCTCCGGTGCGTGCGGGTTGGCCTCGCCGGGGTGGCCGGCACCGGCGAACACGATGCCGGTGGCCTTGGCCTCGACCTGGATCGTGCCGTCGAGGTAGAAATACCAGAAGAAGCCGTAGTCGTAGTTGCCGATGGTGGAGAAGTAGCTGACCACGAGGCGGCGGCTGCGGCGCACCTCGCTCTTGCCCTGCAGGTCGGTGTGCTTCCAGAGGATCCCGTAGTCCTCCTCGTGCATGCAGACGACCTGCGGGATCTTGACCGGGTGGCCGTGGTCGTCGGCGACGAAGCCGTCGAAGTAGTGGATGACGCCGAGGCAGTCGCAGCCGAGGGTCAGCGAGTTCGCGTTCTTGCCGAGCAGGTACTCGCCGGCGTCGAAATAGCTGATCCAGAACCGGGTCGAGCTGGTGTCGCCGTAGGGCACCACCATCTCGGGCACGCTGGCCCGGTGCAGCACGGGACGGTCCTCGTCGCCGTCGCGGAAGCTGACCTGGTTCAGCACGAGACCCTCGCGGGCGTTGAAGCCGACCCGGAACTTCCAGTTCTCCCACTCCACGTGCGAGCCGTCCACGTGGAAGCTCGGGCCCTCCGGCTGGGTGATCTCGATCGGCTTCAGCGTGGTGCGGGCCGGGCCGATCGCGTCGACGCCGTAGTTGCCGGAGGCGGCCGGCACCGGCACGTCACCGTCATCCTCGACCCGGATGACACCGCCGGTCGTGAGGTCGATGTGCACGATCAGGCCCTCGACGGGGTGCGCCCACGGGCTGTCCTCCTCGAAGTCGCGCAGGAAGGTGAGCGAGCGGATGACGCGGCGCCCCACCTCGTCGTCGCGGCCGAAGAATCCGGGGGCCAGCGGTGCGCAGAAGGCGAGCTCGATGCGGTCGGCGAGGCCGCGGCGGGCCATCGCCGCGCGCCACTCCGGCGAGGCCTTGGCGATCGCGGCGGCGCGGTCGTATTCCTCGAACAGGTACTGCGGCTGGCCGTACGGCGGCTGGTCGGTGGCGAGGGAGAGCTGTTCGACGACGGCGTTGCCGGTGATCGAGACGACGGCCTCGGAGGCGACGCCGGTGGCGATGTCGAGCAGCACGTAGTGCACCCGGCGCTCGATCGCATCGCCCGTGCGGAAGCCGGCAACGGCCTCCTTGTCCGGCTCGACGGGCAGCACCTGGGCGCACCGGACGGTCTCGCCGAGCAGGCCGGCCGCCACCAGGATGGCGCGACCGGCGCTGAGCTCCTCCGCCGTGAGCGGGTCGAGCGGGTGCCGCACCGCGGCGGGCTCGCTCGTCGCGGCCGCGTGGGAGTGGAGGGTGTCGGGGGTGTGCGTCATTGCAGTTCCTTACAGGGTGCAGGCCAGGATGGGCGGCGCTGCGGTAGCTACCTGCCTCCAGTATCGACCGCCCCGCCGCCCCCGACTTGTCTGCGAGCGTGAGCGACTTGACGCTGAGCGCGCAGCCGGCGCGCTTGTGCCCGCCCAGTCAAGTGGCGTGCGCGCACAACACAGTGGCCGGCGGGGACGGCGGCCACACTGAGTGGCATACCCGCACGGAGAGTGGCCGGCACCGGCCACCAGTCGAATCAAAGGAGATTCCGTGAGCAGCTCACCCTCGACGGCCCAAGCCAGCCCTGCGCGAGCAGGGGCGCCGGCGCCGGAACGCCGCAAGCTCGGCGTCCTCGCCGTTGCCTTCCTCATCGTTGCCGCCTCGGCCCCGCTCACCGTGATCGCCGGCGGCGTGACCTCGACCTTCTCGGTGACCCATGTCGCCGGCGTCCCGCTCGGCTTCCTGATCTTGGCGGCGGCGCTCGCCATCTTCGCGATCGGCTACGCGGCGATGAGCCGCTTCATCAACAATGCGGGCGCCTTCTACGCCTACGTCGCCCAGGGAATCGGCCGCCCGACCGGCGTCGGCGCCTCGCTCGTGGCGCTCGTCGCCTACAACATGATGCAACTGGGCATCTGGGGCATGTTCGGCTTCCAGGTATCGATGCTCATCGGCGAGAAGACGGGACTCGACATCCCGTGGTGGGTGGGCGTGCTCGTCGGCATCGTCATCGTCGGCATCATGGGCGTGAACCGGGTTGACCTCTCGGCCAAGGTGCTCGGCGTGCTCGTCGCGCTCGAGTTCCTCGTCGTGATCGTCTTCGACGTGGTCGCGTTCACCAACCCCGCCGCCGGCTTCTCCACCGAGCCGATGAGCCCGGCTGCTCTGTTCGTTCCCGGCGTCGGAGCCGTCTTCGCCTTCGGCATCGCCGCGTTCATGGGCTTTGAGCAGGCCGCCATCTACGGCGAGGAGTCGAAGGACCCGCGCCGCACCATCCCGCGCGCCACCTTCCTCGCCGTCGCCGTGATCGGCGTCTTCTACGCGCTCTCCGCCTGGGCACTCGCCCTCGGCATCGGCGTCGACAAGATCACCGACCCCGCCGGCATCTCCGGCGAGGAGGCCGGCCCGCCGCTGTTCTTCGGCTTCGTCGCCGAGAACCTCGGCGTCATCTGGGTCGACATCATGTCGGTGCTGTTCATCACGAGCATCTTCGCCGCGCTGGTCAGCTTCCACAACGCCGTCGCCCGGTACTTCTTCTCCCTGGCCCGCGAGGGCGTGCTGCCCGCCAAGCTCGCCGCCGTGCGCCAGAGCACCGGGGCCCCCTGGGTCGGCTCGCTCGCCCAGAGCGTCATCGCCGTCATCGTCGTGATCGCCTTCGCCGTCGGCGAGGCCGGCTGGAACCCGGAATCCGGGCCATACCCCGTCATCACCCTCTTCACCTGGCTCACCAACACGGGCGCCCTCGGCCTGGTGCTGCTCATGGCGGTGGTCTCGCTGGCGGTGATCGGGTTCTTCCGCAAGGACGCCCGCGGCGTCGGCGTCGGCAGCAGGCTCGTTGCGCCAATCGTCTCGGCCGTGGCGCTGGCCGCGATCCTCCTGCTGATCCTCAGCAACTTCGACGTGCTGCTCGGCCAGCCGGAGTCGAACGCGACGACCTTCCTGCTGCCGGCCATCGCGATCCTGCCCGGGGTCATCGGCATCGTCTGGGCGTACGTCATCAAGCGCCGTCGTCCAGAGGTCTATGCCCGCATCGGGCATGGGGCGGATGCCGGTGACGCTCAGCTCGGGGACGCCTAGTACCGAGTGCCCAATGGCCCCTGGCCCGAACGCGCGTTCGGGCCGGGGGCCACTGGCGTTGTGGCCTGCGGGGCCGGGGGAGCAGCCCGCCGAAGCCGTCGACACGCCCGGAGGGTGGCCCGCTTTGCGCGCCTGTCGGGGCGGCCGTATTGTTGTCTCTTGTCGCCGCAACGGCGGGAAGCGAAACAGCTTCTCCGCTCACCGCGGCACAGCATCTCAGCCAAACATCGTGTGTCTGCGCATTTGCGTTTGACCGGTTTCATGCCTAAGATTGCTTCTTGCCTCTCCAACTCCCCGTCTCGGGTTCGAGTCCTCACTTCGCAGGTTTTCCTGCCCGGAGTGTCTGATTCGCCCGGTTTTGCGGGGCAGCGGGGGTCTGGTAAGTTAGACAAGTTGCCTCGGAGCGACACCCGCGAGAAAGCGGGAGAATCCGGGTGCATCCGATCCTTGAGAACTCAACAGCGTGCACAATGTCAAATGCCAAAAAACCCGGATCACCTCGGTGATCGGGATTCCTTTGGAAAACATTTAAACAACAAAGCAAGTCAGTAATGATTTGTTCTGTCAGTTTCAAACTTGCTGAGATGTCCGCCTTTTTCCGGCGGTTTCGAAGCGCAAAATGTGACGCCAGCTTGCTGGTTAGTCGTATAAACATTTACGGAGAGTTTGATCCTGGCTCAGGACGAACGCTGGCGGCGTGCTTAACACATGCAAGTCGAACGATGAAGCCGGGTGCTTGCACCTGGTGGATTAGTGGCGAACGGGTGAGTAACACGTGAGTAACCTGCCCTTGACTCTGGGATAAGCGTTGGAAACGACGTCTAATACCGGATACGACCCTCGGAGGCATCTCCTGGGGGTGGAAAGAATTTCGGTCAAGGATGGACTCGCGGCCTATCAGCTAGTTGGTGAGGTAATGGCTCACCAAGGCGACGACGGGTAGCCGGCCTGAGAGGGTGACCGGCCACACTGGGACTGAGACACGGCCCAGACTCCTACGGGAGGCAGCAGTGGGGAATATTGCACAATGGGCGAAAGCCTGATGCAGCAACGCCGCGTGAGGGATGACGGCCTTCGGGTTGTAAACCTCTTTTAGTAGGGAAGAAGCGAAAGTGACGGTACCTGCAGAAAAAGCACCGGCTAACTACGTGCCAGCAGCCGCGGTAATACGTAGGGTGCAAGCGTTGTCCGGAATTATTGGGCGTAAAGAGCTCGTAGGCGGTTTGTCGCGTCTGCTGTGAAATCTGGGGGCTCAACCCCCAGCCTGCAGTGGGTACGGGCAGACTAGAGTGCGGTAGGGGAGATTGGAATTCCTGGTGTAGCGGTGGAATGCGCAGATATCAGGAGGAACACCGATGGCGAAGGCAGATCTCTGGGCCGTAACTGACGCTGAGGAGCGAAAGCATGGGGAGCGAACAGGATTAGATACCCTGGTAGTCCATGCCGTAAACGTTGGGAACTAGATGTGGGGGCCATTCCACGGTCTCCGTGTCGCAGCTAACGCATTAAGTTCCCCGCCTGGGGAGTACGGCCGCAAGGCTAAAACTCAAAGGAATTGACGGGGGCCCGCACAAGCGGCGGAGCATGCGGATTAATTCGATGCAACGCGAAGAACCTTACCAAGACTTGACATATACGAGAACGGGCCAGAAATGGTCAACTCTTTGGACACTCGTAAACAGGTGGTGCATGGTTGTCGTCAGCTCGTGTCGTGAGATGTTGGGTTAAGTCCCGCAACGAGCGCAACCCTCGTCCTATGTTGCCAGCACGTAATGGTGGGAACTCATGGGATACTGCCGGGGTCAACTCGGAGGAAGGTGGGGATGACGTCAAATCATCATGCCCCTTATGTCTTGGGCTTCACGCATGCTACAATGGCCGGTACAAAGGGCTGCGATACCGCAAGGTGGAGCGAATCCCAAAAAGCCGGTCTCAGTTCGGATTGAGGTCTGCAACTCGACCTCATGAAGTCGGAGTCGCTAGTAATCGCAGATCAGCAACGCTGCGGTGAATACGTTCCCGGGCCTTGTACACACCGCCCGTCAAGTCATGAAAGTCGGTAACACCCGAAGCCGGTGGCCCAACCCCTTGTGGGAGGGAGCTGTCGAAGGTGGGATCGGTGATTAGGACTAAGTCGTAACAAGGTAGCCGTACCGGAAGGTGCGGCTGGATCACCTCCTTTCTAAGGAGCACGTGCAGTCCGCCTCTGTATACAGGGCGATCAGACACTGCCAGCCGTTACGGGAACACATGTTTCCCGGTGGCGCTCATGGGTGGAACATTGACATTGCAACAACATCAGATTCCCTGGTTCCAGTACGCCACTTCGGTGGAAGGAACGAGTCGGGGGGTGGAGGGTTGTTGGAGCACGCTGTTGGGTCCTGAAGGACCGGGTCACGTTTGGACGTGGACGACCTTCTGGACTTCGGCCGACACCGGCACAGGCGCAAGCCGGCGGGTGTTGGGGGAGTACCGCCCGTACTTTGAGAACTACACAGTGGACGCGAGCATCTTAGATTGACACTTCGGTGTCAATCACAAAGATTTTTAGGACAACAGGCTTTGCTTGTTGTTCGACTAATCATTGGTCAATTTTTCTGAACGAAAGATCGATTCAAACTCATGTGATTTCAAGATTCTAAGAGCAAACGGTGAATGCCTTGGCATGTAGAGCCGAAGAAGGACGTAGTAATCTGCGATAAGCCTCGGGGAGTTGATAAACGAACCCTGATCCGAGGATTTCCGAATGGGGAAACCCCGCCGGGCCCTTTGGGTGACCCGGTGACTCCCGCCTGAATATATAGGGCGGGTAGAGGGAACGTGGGGAAGTGAAACATCTCAGTACCCACAGGAAGAGAAAACAACAGTGATTCCGTTAGTAGTGGCGAGCGAACCCGGAAGAGGCTAAACCGATCATGTGTGATAGCCGGCAGGCGTTGCATGGTCGGGGTTGCGGGACTTTTCTGCTGCTTCTGCCGAACAGTGAGCGTTACAAAGGAATATAGACGAACAGGTTTGAAAGCCTGGCCACAGACGGTGCCAGCCCGGTAGTCGAAATGTTCCAATGGCGCGAAGAGTATCCCAAGTAGCACGGGGCCCGAGAAATCCCGTGTGAATCTGTCAGGACCACCTGATAAGCCTAAATACTCCTACATGACCGATAGTGAACAAGTACCGTGAGGGAAAGGTGAAAAGTACCCCGGGAGGGGAGTGAAATAGTACCTGAAACCGTTTGCTTACAAACCGTTGGAGCCAGTCTGATTCTGGTGACAGCGTGCCTTTTGAAGAATGAGCCTGCGAGTTAGTGATCAGTGGCGAGCTTAACCCGTGAGGGGAATGCGTAGCGAAAGCGAGTCTTAATAGGGCGAATGAGTCGCTGGTCCTAGACCCGAAGCGAAGTGATCTATCCATGGCCAGGTTGAAGCGCGTGTAAGAGCGCGTGGAGGACCGAACCCACTTAGGTTGAAAACTGAGGGGATGAGCTGTGGATAGGGGTGAAAGGCCAATCAAACTTCGTGATAGCTGGTTCTCTCCGAAATGCATTTAGGTGCAGCGTTGCGTGTTTCTTGCCGGAGGTAGAGCTACTGGATAGCCGATGGGCCCTACAAGGTTACTGACGTTAGCCAAACTCCGAATGCCGGTAAGTGAGAGCGCAGCAGTGAGACAGTGGGGGATAAGCTTCATTGTCGAGAGGGAAACAACCCAGACCACCAACTAAGGTCCCAAAGCGCGTGCTAAGTGGGAAAGGATGTGGAGTTGCACAGACAACCAGGAGGTTGGCTTAGAAGCAGCCACCCTTGAAAGAGTGCGTAATAGCTCACTGGTCAAGTGATTCCGCGCCGACAATGTAACGGGGCTCAAGCACGCCACCGAAGTTGTGGCATTGATATTTTTGGTAGGCCTTCGTGGTCCAGCCGTATTGATGGGTAGGAGAGCGTCGTGTGGCCAGTGAAGCGGCGGTGTAAACCAGCCGTGGAGGCCACACGAGTGAGAATGCAGGCATGAGTAGCGAAAGACGGGTGAGAAACCCGTCCTCCGGAAGACCAAGGTTTCCAGGGTCAAGCTAATCTTCCCTGGGTAAGTCGGGACCTAAGGCGAGGCCGACAGGCGTAGTCGATGGACAACGGGTAGATATTCCCGTACCGCAGAAGAACCGCCCAAGCTAATCCAGTGATGCTAAGTGTCTGAATCCCCGTGACGGATCCCTTCGGGGTGATGCGTGTGGGCCTAGCACACGACCCTATGCTGGTGCGGTTAGCGTATTAACAGGTGTGACGCAGGAAGGTAGCCGAGCCGGGCGATGGTTGACCCGGTCTAAGAATGTAGGCCGAGAGATAGGCAAATCCGTCTCTCATATAAGGCTGAGACTCGATGGGTAGACGTAAGTCGAAATCGGTGATCCTATGCTGCCAAGAAAAGCATCGACGCGAGGTTCAATGTGCCCGTACCCCAAACCGACTCAGGTGGTCAGGTAGAGAATACTAAGGAGATCGAGAGAATCGTGGTTAAGGAACTCGGCAAAATGCCCCCGTAACTTCGGGAGAAGGGGGGCCTGATGGGTGAAGGGATTTACTCCTGGAGCTTTTGACGGCCGCAGAGACCAGTGGGAAGCGACTGTTTACTAAAAACACAGGTCCGTGCTAAGTCGCAAGACGATGTATACGGACTGACGCCTGCCCGGTGCTGGAAGGTTAAGAGGAACGGTTAGCCGCAAGGCGAAGCTGAGAATTTAAGCCCCAGTAAACGGCGGTGGTAACTATAACCATCCTAAGGTAGCGAAATTCCTTGTCGGGTAAGTTCCGACCTGCACGAATGGCGTAACGACTTCCCAGCTGTCTCAACCGCGAACTCGGCGAAATTGCACTACGAGTAAAGATGCTCGTTACGCGCAGCAGGACGGAAAGACCCCGTGACCTTTACTACAGCTTGGTATTGGTGTTCGGTGTGACTTGTGTAGGATAGGTGGGAGACTGTGAAGCTCGGACGCTAGTTCGGGTGGAGTCATTGTTGAAATACCACTCTGGTCATATTGGACATCTAACTTCGAACCGTGATCCGGTTCAGGGACAGTGCCTGGTGGGTAGTTTAACTGGGGCGGTTGCCTCCTAAAATGTAACGGAGGCGCCCAAAGGTTCCCTCAACCTGGTTGGCAATCAGGTGTCGAGTGTAAGTGCACAAGGGAGCTTGACTGTGAGACTGACAAGTCGAGCAGGGACGAAAGTCGGGACTAGTGATCCGGCAGTGGCTTGTGGAAGCGCTGTCGCTCAACGGATAAAAGGTACCTCGGGGATAACAGGCTGATCTTGCCCAAGAGTCCATATCGACGGCATGGTTTGGCACCTCGATGTCGGCTCGTCGCATCCTGGGGCTGGAGTAGGTCCCAAGGGTTGGGCTGTTCGCCCATTAAAGCGGTACGCGAGCTGGGTTTAGAACGTCGTGAGACAGTTCGGTCCCTATCCGCTGCGCGCGCAGGAAATTTGAGAGGATCTGACCCTAGTACGAGAGGACCGGGTTGGACGAACCTCTGGTGTGTCAGTTGTTCCGCCAGGAGCACCGCTGATTAGCTACGTTCGGAATGGATAACCGCTGAAAGCATCTAAGCGGGAAGCCGGCCTCGAGATGAGATTTCCATCCCTTTTAGGGGAGAGGCTCCCAGTAGACGACTGGGTTGATAGGCTGGATGTGGAAGCGAGGACTAAAGACTCGTGGAGCTGACCAGTACTAATAAGCCGATATCTTGAAAAACACTACACACACACCGTTGTAAGGCTGGTGTGTGCGGCACGGTGAGAGTCCGTGAGAAGCTTGCGTCCACTATGTGGTTCTCGATGTACGGTCGAGAACAACGCCCCGCGTCCCAGGACGCGCGGCACAACAATTGAACACGTGTTGATTGTTGGAATGACTTGACGGCCCCGGAAGGGTGCCCATCACCAGTTGTTTCGGCGGCCATAGCGAGAGGGAAACGCCCGGTCACATTCCGAACCCGGAAGCTAAGACTCTCAGCGCCGATGGTACTGCAGGGGGGACCCTGTGGGAGAGTAGGACACCGCCGGACTTAACTTAGCAACACCAAGGAAGCCACCCCACGGGGTGGCTTTCTTGCGTTAACGCGCCGACTGTTCGGCTGTGTCAATTGCGCCGCTGAACAGGGCATATACTTAGACCTATCAACACTATGAGCTGTTCCGGTGGCCATAGCGAGAGGGAAACGCCCGGTCACATTCCGAACCCGGAAGCTAAGACTCTCAGCGCCGATGGTACTGCAGGGGGGACCCTGTGGGAGAGTAGGACACCGCCGGACTTAACGTGAAAGAAAGCCATCCACCTTCGTGAAAGCGATGTGGGTGGCTTTCTCTCTTTAACGCGGCGGCGCCCTAAGCCGTCGTCGCCCTGGCCCGCAGCTCGCTCGGCGCGACGCCGTAGGCGGCCTTGAACACGCGGCTGAAGTGCGCGGCATCCACGAACCCCCAGCGGGCGGCGATGGCCGCAACGGGGCGGTGCGTGTGGACCGGGTCCACGAGCTCCCGCCGGCAGCGCTCCAGACGCCGGGTGCGGATCCAGGTGGAGACCGTGGTGCCCTCCTCCTGGAAGAGCCCATGCAGGTGCCTGGTCGAGATGTAGTGGGCCGCGGCGATCTGCCCGGGGCCGAGGTCGGTCGAGGCGAGGTTCGCGTCGATGTAGGCCCGCACGCGCTGCATCAGCGCCTGGTGCGGGTGCACGGCGCTGCGCTCGAGGTCGAGCTGGCTGGAGAACATCGTGGTGACGAGGTCGAGCGCACTGTGCACGAGCCTGGTGCCCGTCGCCCCGCCGAGCTGGTCGAGGTTGCCGACCAGCTGGGAGAGGAACGGCACGATCATGCGGCCGACACCCTCGGAGCCGGGCATCCGCACCGCGGTGAGCTGCCCGACCACATCGACGGGCAGGTCGATGAGGTGCTTCGGGAACATGACGACCATGGTGCGGAAGTCGTCGTCGAAGACGAGCGAGTACGGCCGGTTGGTGTCGTACACGGCGACGTCGCCGGGCTGCAGCACCGCCTCGCGGTTGTCCTGGATCAGGAGCCCGTTGCCGGCCAGCTGCAGGCTGAGCTTGAAGTAGTGCCGGTCGCCGCGCGCGATGAGCTCGGGGGTGCGCTCAACCGTGTGCTGGCTGGCGCTCACCTCGCTCACGTGGATGTCGTCGACGTCGGTCGAGCGGATGCTGCCGCGGAACGGCTCCGGCCGCGCGCTCGTGACGTGCAGCGGCACGAAGGACTCGGAGACCGCCGTGCGGAAGTCGCTGAAGTCGCGGGCGACGGTGGTCGTCACGCGCGAGGAGGCCTCGCTGTGGCGGCTGGCTGGGAGGCCGGGCGCGGAGGGGAGTTCACTCGACAACGGGGGCACCACCTCGGGGGTTCTCGGGCTTCGCTACTGCACTGTGGACGGGTCCGTGACACGGAGCCTATCAGCCGGTCCCCGAGCGGGAAGGGGGCGAGACGCGCCGTATCTCAAATTGTATATGATATCCTCTGATTCATTGAAGGACCCGTCACGGGCATCGCCAGGCGCACAGCAGCGCCGGCCCGGCCCACGGCATCACTTCACACCCACAACATTCAGACGAGGGAGTCTTCACGTGTCAGCTGTATTGTCCGAGCGACCGGCCACGAGGCAGCGGGAGCTGCGGCGGGTGGCATTCGCCACCGTCATTGGCACCACGATCGAGTGGTACGACTTCTTCCTCTACGCGAGCGCCGCCGGGCTGATCTTCGCCCAGCTGTTCTTCCAGCCGGCCGGTCCGCAGATTGCCATCCTGCTCTCCTTCGCCTCGGTGGGTGTCAGCTTCCTGTTCCGCCCGTTGGGAGCGTTCCTGGCCGGCCACTTCGGCGACAAGATCGGCCGCAAGGCCATGCTCTCGATCACCTTGATCCTGATGGGATCTGCCACCGTGCTGATCGGCTTGCTGCCGACCTACGAGCAGATCGGCGTCGCAGCCCCCGTCGCCCTCATCCTGCTGCGCATCCTGCAGGGCCTCTCTACCGGCGGTGAGTGGGGCGGCGCCGTGCTGATGGCCGTCGAGCACGCACCCGACGGCCAGCGCGGCCGGATGGGCGCCTTCCCGCAGATCGGCGTACCGCTCGGCCTGCTGCTGGCTTCGGGCATGCTGGCCCTGATGACCGGCGTGATCTCCCCGGGCGACGCGTTCCTCGAGTGGGGGTGGCGTATTCCGTTCCTGCTCAGCTTCGTGCTGATCGTCGTCGGCATCGTGGTGCGCCGCGCTGTCGAGGAGAGCCCCGTCTTCACCGAGATCGCCGCGCGCAAGGAGCAGACGAAGACCCCGATCCTCGCGCTGTTCCGCAAGCACTGGTTGCTCGTCATCCTCGCCGCCCTCACCTTCGCCGGCAACAATGCAGCCGGGTACATGACCACGGGCGGATACCTGCAGGGTTACGCGACGCTGCCCGTCGAAGACGGCGGCCTGGTCGGCATGGAGCGCACCCCGGTGCTGCTGGCCGTGACGGGGTCGGCGGTGGTCTGGCTGCTCGCAACCTGGTTCGCCGGCAACCTCTCCGACAAGATCGGACGGCGCAAGACCTACATCATCGGCTGGATCGCGTTCCTCTCCACGGTGTTCCTGCTCTTCCCCCTCGTGAACACCGGCAACGTCTGGCTGCTCTTCCTCGGCCTTGCGCTGTTCACGATCGGAAACGGCCTGACCTATGGCCAGCAGGCCGCGTACTTCACCGAGCTGTTCCCCGCGTCCATCCGCTACTCCGGCGTGTCAATCACCTACGCACTCGGCGCGATCATGGGCGGGGCATTCGCGCCGCTGATCAGCACCTGGCTGGTGCAGACCACGGGATCGTCCACGTCGGTGTCGTTCTACATCGCCGGCATGATCGTGCTCGCCTTCATCGCGACGCTGCTGCTGCGCGACCGCACCGGCATCCCGCTCGGACCGGACCACGAGGCAGAACAGTCGGTCGGCCAGATCTACGGCATCAAGTAGTCGTCAGTCGAAAAGCGTCTGTTGACCGCGTGCGAATGGCCAGTGCTCTCCGGAGCGCTGGCCATTCGCGCCCCAGGCGGTCGGCGCGATCCGAAGTGGGGGGACCATGCTCGCTGTGATCTGCCTCGGCGGCGCCGTGCTGTTCACCGTGGTGGGCCTCGGCACTGCCGGGGCGGCACGGATGCGGCGCCCGCGCCTCGGGGCGAGCCCGCTCCCCGGCGGGCTGATGGCCGCCTCCACCGTCGCGATGGTGCTGCCGACGCTGCTGCCGGGCATCGGACCCGGCGCGACGGGATCGCCCCTCGGCTGGGCAGCGCTGCTGCTCGCGGCCGCTCTCCTCGGGCTGCTGGACCGGCGGCACCGGCTGGACTCGGCGATGACCGCCGGCAGCGGGCTGATCATGGCGGCGATGTGGCTCGCGATGGCCGCGGCCGCGCAGCGGCCGCCCGCTGCGGGCAGCCAGCTGGCGGCGCACCTGCACCTGGGCGCCGAAGCCGCCCCGTTCGCCGCCGTGCTCGCGGTCGGCACCGTGATCGTGGCCGCCGCGCACACCGCGCTGGCGCTGCACCTCTGCCGGCGGCAGGCCGCGGCTGCGCGCGGCATCCGCATCGCCACCCTGCACCACCCGGCGATGAGCCTCGGCATGCTGCTGATGGGGCTCGGGATGCTGGCCTGAGGGTCGCCAATCCCGGTATCCGAAATTATCCTCAAAGAGACACCAACGGCGAAGGAGCCACCGAATGAGTGAGAAGACCGTAGTCGAGCCTGCAGCCCGCGAGAGCGCACTGCTGGGGCGCACCCCGAACCAGCTGTTCATCGGGGGCAAGTGGGTCGACTCCACCTCCGGGCGTGCGATCCACGTGCAGGACCCCGCGACCGGGGCCGTGATCAAGACCATCGCCGACGCCTCGGTCGCAGACGGCGCCGCCGCGATGGATGCCGCCGTCGCCGCGGCCGACAGTTGGGCGGCGACCGCCCCGCGTGCGCGCGGCGAGATCCTGCGCCGCGCCTTCGACCTGCTGCAGGAGCGCAAGAACGAATTCGCGCTGCTGATGACGCTCGAGATGGGCAAGCCGCTGGCGGAGGCCCTCGGCGAGGTCAACTACGGCGGCGAGTTCCTGCGCTGGTTCAGCGAGGAGGCGGTGCGCATCAGCGGCCGCTACGGCTCCAACCCGGAGGGGACCGGCACGATGGTCGTCTCCCAACGCCCGGTCGGACCCTGCTTCCTGATCACCCCGTGGAACTTCCCGCTGGCCATGGCCACCCGCAAGATCGCCCCGGCGCTGGCCGCCGGCTGCACCGTCGTGATCAAGCCCGCCGCCCTCACCCCGCTGACGACCCTGCTCTTCGCGCAGCTGCTCGAGGAGGCCGGGCTCCCGGCCGGCGTCGTCAACGTCATCACCACCTCCACCTCCGGCGCCGTCTCCGACCCGATCATCGCCGACCCGCGGCTGCGCAAGCTCAGCTTCACCGGCTCGACCGGCGTCGGCCAGGCCCTCATCCGCCAGTCCGCCGAGGGCGTGCTGCGCACCTCGATGGAGCTCGGCGGCAACGCCCCGTTCGTGGTGTTCGAGGATGCAGACCTGGACAAGGCCGTCGAGGGCGCGATCATCGCCAAGTTCCGCAACATCGGGCAGGCCTGCACGGCGGCCAACCGCTTCATCGTGCACGAGTCCGTCGCCGACGAGTTCGCCCGCCGGGTGACGGAGCGCGTCAACGCCTTCCCGATCGGCCGGGGCACGGAGGACGGCATCGTGATCGGCCCACTCATCAACGACAAGGCCGTCGCCAAGGCCGACGAGCTGGTGCAGGATGCGCTCGGCCGCGGGGCGACGCTGCTGACCGGCGGCGAGGCCATCGCCGGCGACGGATCCTTCTACCGCCCGACCGTCATCAGCGGGGTGCGCCCCGGCAGCGACATCCTGCGCGAGGAGATCTTCGGGCCGGTGCTGGCGATCACGCCGTTCACCGACGAGGACGACGCCGTGCGGCTCGCCAACGACACCGAGTACGGGCTGGTCAGCTACGTCTTCACCCAGGACCTGGCCCGCGGCCAGCGCATGATCGACCGTCTGGAGACGGGCATGATGGGGCTGAACGTCGGCGTCGTCTCGAATGCCGCCGCCCCCTTCGGCGGGGTGAAGCAGTCCGGCCTCGGCCGCGAGGGAGGCCTCGAGGGGATCCAGGAGTACCTCTCGACGAAGTACACGCTCATCCCGCACTCCTGAGCCTCTCGCGCAGAGCGGCCGGCAGCCCGCGGGGCGGCCGGCCGCGCTGCGTAGCGCGCTGCGTGCCCCCGCCGCCCGCACGCATCGCCGTAGGGTAGACGGGTGCCCGTAACCCTGATCACCGAACTCAGCCACCCCCTGCTGCGCGACTACTCGCATCAGACGGACGTCGCGCTGAAGAAGGCGCGGTCGGCCGAGCACGGCATCTACATCGCCGAGTCCGCCCTGGTGCTGGAGCGCGCGCTGCGCTCCGGACACACCCCGAGATCGGTGCTGGCCCTCGGCGGAACGGCGGAGGAGGCCGCGGCCCTCGTCGGCGACGACGTGCCCATCTTCTCCGGCGACGGCGAGCTCCTGGCCGAGCTGACCGGCTACGTGCTGCACCGCGGTGTCATCGCCGCGATGAACCGGCCCGCCCTGCCAGACCCCGGCGCGCTGCTCGCGGGCGCCCGCCGCATCGTCATCGTCGAGAATGTGGCCGACCCGACCAACTTGGGCGCCATCTTCCGCTCGGCCGGCGCGATCGGCGCCGACGCCGTGCTGGTCACGCCGAGCTGCACCGACCCGTTCTACCGCCGCGCCATCCGGGTGTCGATGGGAACCGTGCTGCAGGTGCCGTGGACACGCGCGGGGGACTGGCCGAGCACCCGGGCCCTGCTGGACGCGCACGGCTTCCACGTGGCCGCGCTCGCGCTGACCCCGGACGCCGTCAGCCTGCGCGACTTCGACGGCTCCCAGCACGAGCGCCTGGCCCTCGTGCTGGGAGCGGAGGGGAGCGGGCTGACCGAGGCGGCGCTCGCGGCATCCGACACCGTGGTGCAGATTCCCATGAAACACGGCATCGACTCGTTGAACGTGGCCGCCGCCAGCGCGGTCGCCATGTGGGCGCTCGGCTAGGCGGGATCCGGCACCCGCCCTCCGCCTTCTGGCGCAGCGCGCGGCGTAGGCTGAGCGCATGAACAGCAGAGACGCCGTTATCGTCGATGTCGTGCGCACCCCGAGCGGGCGCGGCAAGGCCGGCGGCCTGCTCTCTGCCGTGCACCCCGTCGACCTGCTCGCCGGCGTGCTCCAGGCGCTCGTGCAGCGCAACGGGCTCGACCCGGTCGAGATCGACGATGTGCTGGGAGGCTGCGTCGGCCAGGTCGGCGAGCAGAGCAGCAACGTGACGAGGCAGGCGGTGTTGGCCGCCGGCTTCCCTGTCTCGGTGCCGGCCGCCACGATCGACCGGCAGTGCGGGTCCAGCCAACAGGCCGCGAGCTTCGCCGCCCAGGCGGTTCTCGCCGGCGCCGCGGACATCGTCATCGCCTGCGGCGTCGAATCGATGAGCCGCGTCCCGCTCGGCAGCTCCACCGCCGGCGCCGACGTGCTCGGCCCCCGGCTGCGGGCGCGCTACCCCGACGGCCTCGTCAACCAGGGCGTCGCCGCCGAGCTCATCGCCGCCCGCTGGGGCATGAACCGCGAGATGCTCGACCGCTACTCCGCCGGCTCGCATGGCAAGGCCGCGCTCGCCGCGGCATCCGGTGCCCTCGACCGGGAGATCGTCGCGGTGCCCGGCGTCGGCTCGCTCCGCGACGAGACGATTCGGCCCGGCACCACCGAGGCCGGCCTGAGCGGCCTCCCGCCCTCCTTTTACAGTGCGGCGCTGGCGGAGCGGTTTCCCGAGATCGCCTGGCAGATCACGCCGGGCAACTCCTCACCGCTGACGGACGGCGCATCCGCCGCGCTCATCATGAGCGCCGGGCGGGCGGCTCAACTGGGGCTCACGCCGCGAGCGCGGTTCCACAGCTTCGCCGTCACCGGCAGCGACCCGCTGCTCATGCTCACCGGCGTCGTCGAGGCGACGCACAAGGTCCTCCGGCGCTCCGGGCTCTCCATTGGCGAGATCGACGCCTACGAGGTGAACGAGGCCTTCGCCCCGGTTCCGCTGCTCTGGCTGGCCGAATCCGGCGCCGACGAGTCCAGGCTGAACGCGAACGGCGGCGCCATCGCGCTCGGGCACGCCCTCGGCTCCAGCGGGACGCGGCTGCTCACCACCCTGGTCAACCGCCTCGAGGCGGCCGGCGACCGCTTCGGCCTGCAAGTCATGTGCGAGGGCGGCGGAATGGCCAACGCAACCATCATCGAAAGGCTGTAGCAATGCTGATTCACGGATCCACGGCGCTCGTCACCGGCGGCGCCTCCGGCCTCGGGCTGGCCACGGTCACCGCGCTCCATGACGCCGGCGCGAGCGTCGTGCTGTTCGACCTGCCCGGTGCGCCGGGGGAGGAGATCGTCCGGGCGCTCGGCGGGCGGGCGCGATTCGTCGCCGGCGACGTGACGAGCGCGGCCGACGTGCAGGCCGCCGTCGACGCGGCAACGGGCCAGGGCCCGCTCCGCATCGTGGTGAACTGCGCGGGCATCGCTGCGGGCGCGCGCACGGTGGGCCGCGACGGCCCGCTGCCGCTGGACGAGTTCGAGCGCGTCATCCGGGTCAACCTGATCGGCACCTTCAACGTCGTGCGCCTCGCCGCGGCCGCCATCCAGGCGACCGAGCCGACCGGGCCGACGCCGGAACGCGGCGTGATCGTGAACACGGCCTCCGTCGCGGCATTCGACGGCCAGATCGGGCAGGCCGCCTACTCTGCCTCCAAGGGGGCGGTCGCCGCGATGACGCTGCCGCTGGCCCGCGAGTTCGCGCAGTCCCTGATCCGGGTGATGACAATCGCGCCCGGCACCTTCGACACCCCGATGCTGCGCCAGCTGCCGGAGGAGGTGCGCGCCTCGCTGGGCGCTCAGGTGCCGCACCCCTCGCGCCTCGGCGACCCGGCCGAGTACGCCGCCCTGGTCTGTCACATCGTCGAGAACCCGATGCTCAACGGCGAGACGATCCGGCTGGACGGGGCGATCAGGATGCAGCCGCGCTAGGCGCCGCGCGGGGCGGGGCCCAGCGCACGGTGTTGCGCTAGTGCGCGACCGGCTCCAACAGGAACACCGGGATGACCCGCTCGGTCTTCAGCTGGTAGTTCGCGTAGTCGGGCCAGGCCTCGACGGCGCGCGCCCACCACTCCTCGCGCTCGGCGCCAGCCAGCTCGCGGGCGAGGTAGTCGCGCCTCACATCGCCGTCCTGCAGCTCGACGTGGGGCTCGGCCACCATGTTGAAGTACCAGGCAGGGTGATCCGGCGCACCGCCCTTGGAGGCGACGACGGCGTAGCGGCCGTCGTGCTCCACCCGCATCAGAGCGGTCTTGCGCAGCGCCCCGGTCTTCGCACCCTTGGTGGTCAGCACGATGATCGGCTTGTTGCGCAGCAGGTTGGCGTCGCTGCCGCCCGTGCGCTCGTACTCTTCGGCCTGCTTGCGCGCCCACTCTGAGGTGCTCGGCGCGTACTCTCCCTGTAATGGCATGTCCGGTGCAACGCGGGCGGCCCGCGGCTATTCCCGCGCCCGCCACGCCCGGATGAAACCGTCGACGGCATCCCAGAGCGCGAAGCCGACGAGGGCGATCGCGATGATCGGGTAGACGGCGCCGGACACCGCGGCGACGTTGGAGCCGTCCACCGGCACGGCCGCCTCGAAGGCCGGGTTGACGAGCTGCCCGGTCAACAGCAACCACAGCGCCGGCACGGTGAAGGCGAGGTTGAGGAGCAGGTTGACCAGGGCCAGCGTCAGCGTCCACCGGCCGCGCAGGTAGAGCCAGAGTGCGAAGCCCATCTCCAGGACGATCAGGGCGAGGAAGTACGGCAGCCAGCTCGACCACAGCGCGGGGGAGAGCAGCGGGATCGGGTCACCCGCGGCATCCGTGAAGAAGGAGTTGAACTGCTGCCAGACGATCCAGGCGGCGAACACGGCGAGGAACACGAGGGTGGGCACCAGCTCGCCGAGCGAGCGTCGGTTGCCGCTCGGCAGCTGGGGCAGCATGTCGGGCGTCCACTCGAGCAGCGGCCGGGAACGGTTGGCGCCCTGCCGCTCGATCAGGACGAAGACGAGCGTCACCCAGAAACAGAGGTGCACGCCGACACCGATGGCCGTCGTCGCCACCGCCGCGACCACGTCGCCGACATCACCGCCGGCGATCAGCCGGGCGACCCCCGCCGCCGCGGCCGCGATCGGCACGACGATGGCGAGCAGGAGTTTCAGCAGGCGTAACCAGTCAAGGTAGTAACGCGGCCCGATGAGGTGCAGCGGCCGATCGGTGTAGCGCGCGGCGAGGCGTGCCGGGTCGCCGAGCTCGACGAGGGCAGCGTGCTCGGCGTCGCGCTCGCTCAGGCCGTTCGCCCGCTGCGCTTCGATGCTGTCGGCGATGAGCTCGCGGAACTCGGGTTCGAGCTCTGCGCGCTGCTTCTCGGGGATGCCGCGGCTGGCCGCCCAGATGTATCGCTCGCTCAGTGTTCCGGTCGAGGGCGTGCTCATGATCACTCTCCTTCTTTCAGGGCGCGCAGGGAGCGGTCAATGGCGCCCCATTCTGCGGTGAGCTGTGCGGCTAGCTGGTGGCCGAGCGCGCTGGTCGTGTAGAACTTGCGGGGCCGGGCCTCCTCGGTGTTCCAGGCGCTGCTGAGCAGCCCCTGCTTCTCGAGGCGGCGCAGCAGCGGGTACAGCGTGCCGGCGTCAACGGCGAAACCGCGCGCATTCAACGTCTCGAGCAGCGCGTAGCCGTAGTCGGGCGTCGCCAGGCGCACGAGGCAGGCCAGCACCACGGTGCCGCGGCGCAGCTCCTGCACATGTTGAGCCTTGGCGTCATCCATATCCATGCCTCACACGATAGTGTGCGTCGCACAGTATGGCAAGAGTGAGTTCGTGGCGCGCCGATCGGTGGCGGTTTCTAGATTTCCTTGGTGGGGCTGCCGCCTTTCGCGAGGCTAAGCCTCGCGTTGGTGGCTCTCGAGGAACTCGTATACCTCGGCGTCGTCGACGCCGGGGAAGGTGCCAGACGGCAGCGGCGAGAGCACATGGGCGTGCAGCCGTGCGCTCGGCCAGGCCTGCCCGCTCCAGCGCGAGGCGAGGCCGCTCGGTGCCCGGCGGCAGCAGGACTCGTCGGGGCAGCGCGACTCGGCCCGGTTCGTCGTCTCGCGGCCGCGGAACCACTTCGCCTGCGCGAACGGCACGCCGACGCTGATCGAGAACTCGCCGGCGCGGCCGGAGGGGGACTGGGCGTTGCCGGTCTGGGTGGCGCACCAGAACGTGCCGGCCGGGGTGTCGGTGTACTGGTAGAACTCGGTGGTGCGGTTGGTGTGCGTGAAGGCGCTGCGCGCGCTCCACTGCTTGCAGACGAACTGGCCTTCGATCGAGCCCGTGACGTCGGTCGGCAGCGGCAGGTCGTCGTTCTCGTAGCCCTTCTGCAGGGCGCCGTCGCCGTTCACGCGCAGGAAGTGCAGTCGCATGTCCAGGTGCTCGGTGGCGAGGTTGGTGAAGCGCAGCGCCGCGGCCTCGTGGGTGACGCCGAAGGCATCGCGGAAGTCCTCGATGGCCAGGCGGCGCTCCTTCTTGGCGGTCTGCAGGAAGGCGACGGATGCCTCGCGCGGCATCAGGCAGCAGGCCGCGTAGTAGTTGATCTCGAGCCGCTGCCAGAGGAACTCGGCGTAGCTGGCCGGCCGCTCGTGCCCGAGCAGGCGGTGCGCCATCGCCTGCAGCGCCATCGAGCGGAGCCCGTGCCCGCCGGGGATCGACGCCGGCGGCAGGTAGATGCGGCCGTTGGCGAGGTCGGTCACCGAGCGGGTGGAGCTCGGCAGGTCGTTCACGTAGAGCAGGCTGAAGCCGAGCTGCTCGGCCATCACGCTCACCTCGCGGTGGGTGAGGGCGCCGGACACGTGGCCGGAGGCGCGCACCCGCTCCTCGGCGAGGGCCTCGATCTCTGGCATGTAGTTGTTGCGCGCACGCATGCGCTCGCGCAGCTCGGTGTTGGCGCGGCGCGCCTCCTCCGGGGTGGCGATGGCCTCGGATGCCCGGCGCGCCAGCTCCCGGTGCAGGCCGACCATGGCCTCGAGCGACTCGGCGCTCATGCCCCGGGTCGGCTTCACCTGCGGCAGGCCGAGCGCCGCGTACAGCGGGCTCTTCTGGGCGCGGGCGAGCTCGATCTCCAGCGCGGCGCGCGCGTTCGGGGCCTCCCCGGAGAGCAACGTGGCCAGGTCGATGTCGAGGGCGGACGCGATCGCCTGCAGTGTGCCGACCCGGGCCTCGCGCTTGCCGTTCTCGATCAGCGAGAGCTGGCTGCCGGCCAGGTTGAGTCGCTCGCCCAGCTGGTCCAGGGTGAGGCCGCGCTGGCCGCGGAAGTGCCGGATGCGGTGGCCGAGCGTCTCCAGGTCGGAGTTTCTTTCCTTCATGACTTAAGAATACGTAAAGAAGTGCATTTCTTAATCCCATTCTGGGCGCCCCGGCTCTCAAAAAGGGGCGCATTCTTGAATGACAGGGCGAGATTACCCGGAATCGGCTGCCGGCCGGCATCCGGAACCGCGTCACACATCGCCTGGCGAGTCACCGCACGACGGGGATGAGCTGCACAACGACGAGCAGAGCACGACGAGCAGAGAAGGCAGCGCAATGACAATCTCAGAGATCTCAGTGGGAACCGGCTCTTCGGCGCGCCCGGCCAACCGAGGAACGACTGACCCGGCCCTGCAGGCCTGGGTCAAGGAGATTGCCGCGATCACCCAGCCGGCGGAAATCGTCTGGTGCGACGGGTCGATCGCGGAGGCCGACCACCTCACCAAGCTCCTCGTCGCCGAGGGCAAGCTGATCCGGTTGAACCCGGAGTGGCGCCCGAACAGCTACCTCGCCCGCACCGACCCGAAGGACGTCGCCCGGGTCGAGGACCGCACCTTCATCTGCTCCACCTACGAAGAAGACGCGGGACCCACCAACAACTGGCGCGACCCCAAGCAGATGCGCGCAGAGCTGCGCGAGGTGTTCACCGGCAGCATGCGCGGCCGCACCATGTACGTCGTGCCGTTCTCGATGGGCCCGCTCGGTGGCCCGATCTCGCAGCTCGGCGTCGAGATCACCGACTCGCCCTACGTCGTGCTGAACATGGGCATCATGACCCGCATGGGCGACCGGGTGTACCGGATGATCGAGGGCGGCGAGGCCTGGGTGCGCACGGTGCACTCCGTCGGCTACTCCCTCGTCGACGAGGACGGCCAGCCCCGCGAGGACCTGGCCTGGCCGTGCAATGACACCAAGTACATCGTGCAGTTCCCCGACACCCGAGAGGTGTGGTCGTTCGGCTCCGGCTACGGCGGCAACGCGCTGCTGGCCAAGAAGTGCTTCGCGCTGCGCATCGCCTCGGTGATGGCCCGCGACGAGGGCTGGTTGGCCGAGCACATGCTGCTGATCAAGATCACCTCGCCGGAGGGCAAGTCCTACCACGTGGCCGCCGCGTTCCCCTCGGCCTGCGGCAAGACGAACCTCGCCATGCTGCGCCCGACGATCCCCGGCTGGAAGGTCGAGACCATCGGCGACGACATCGCCTGGCTGCGTCCGGGCACCGACGGCCGGCTCTGGGCGATCAACCCGGAGGCGGGCTTCTTCGGCGTCGCGCCCGGCACCGGCACCAGCACCAACCAGACCGCCGTTGACACCCTGTGGGGCAACACGATCTTCACGAACGTGGCGCTGCGCGAGGACGGCGACGTGTGGTGGGAGGGGCTGACGGACACCCCGCCGGCTCACCTCACCGACTGGGAGGGCAACCCCTGGACGCCGGACTCCGGCCGCCCGGCGGCGCACCCGAACTCCCGCTTCACCGTCTCGGCCGCGCAGTGCCCGACGATCGCCGAGGACTGGGAGGACGTCGACGGCGTGCCCATCGACGCGATCCTCTTCGGCGGACGCCGCGCGACCAACGTGCCGCTCGTGGCGCAGGCGCGCAGCTGGAAGCACGGCGTGTTCATGGGCGCGACCATCTCCTCTGAGAAGACGGCCGCGGCTGAGGGCACCGTCGGCGAGCTGCGCCGCGACCCGTTCGCGATGCTTCCGTTCTGCGGCTACAACATGGCCGACTACTGGGCGCACTGGGTGAAGATGGGGCGCACCCTCGGCACGCAGGCGCCGGAGATCTTCCAGGTCAACTGGTTCCGCAAGGGCGACGACGGCAGCTTCCTCTGGCCGGGCTTCGGCGAGAACGCCCGAGTCCTGGAGTGGATCGTCGGCCGCATCGAGGGCACGCACGCCGGCGAGAACACCGCGGTCGGTGTCATCCCCGCCGAGGGCGAGCTGAACCTGGACGGGCTCGACCTGGACGCGGATGCCGTGCGCCAGCTCTTCGCCGTCGACAAGAAGTCGTGGCGCGCCGAGTGCGACCTCACCGAGGAGTACTTCGAGCAGTTCAACGGCAAGGTGCCCGCCGCCCTCCAGGCGGAGCTCGCCAGCCTCCGATACCACCTGAAGGACTAGGGCTCCGTATGCCATAGACCTGAAGGACTGGGCGGGCCGAGATTCTCGGCCCGCCCCATAACGGCCACTCCCCAGTGGCTTTGGGCCCCGGAGGGCACGCTTGGAATGGACGCTGAGCGTGTGACCTCCGGGGCTTCCCCTTTTTCTGCCCGGGTTCGCCGCCGCGGTCTGCCCGCGCGGCCTGAGCGCTAGAGCTCGCGGGCGGCCCCGGCCGCGGCCCGGACGGTGAACAGCGTGGGTGTGGCGTAGCCGGCATCCGCGAAGGCGCCCAGCACGGCCGCGGAGATCGGAGCGACCAGCTCGCGGGGCACCAGGGCGATGGCCGCCCCGCCGAATCCGCCGCCGGTCATCCGGGCGCCGATCGCACCGGCGCCGCGGGCGGTGTCGACGGCGAGGTCGAGCTCCGGGCAGCTGATCTCGAAGTCGTCGCGCATCGAGGCGTGCGAGGCGTCCAGCAGCGCGCCGATGGCCCGCGGCCCCTCCTCGCGCAGGGTGCGCACGGTGTCGAGCACGCGCTGGTCCTCGGTGACGACGTGACGCACCCGGCGGAACGTCTCCTCGTCGAGCAGCTGCTCGGCGCGGGGCAGGTCGCCCGGGTGCAGGTCGCGCAGCGCGCTCACGCCCATCGCCGCTGCCCCGGCCTCGCAGGAGGCGCGGCGGGAGGCGTAACCGCCGGTGGCGTGCGAGTGGCTGACCCGGGTGTCGATGATGAGCAGCTCGAGGCCGGCCGCGTCGAAGCCGAGCGGGATCACCTCGGCCTCGAGGCTGCGGCAGTCGAGGAACACGCCGGCGTCGGCCTCGCCGAGCAGCGACGCGGACTGGTCCATGATGCCGGTGGGGGCGCCGACGGCGCGGTTCTCGGCGAGCTGGCCGACCCGGGCGAGGGTGCGGCGGTCCAGCCCGAGGCCCCAGACGTCGTTGAGGGCGGCGGCCACCGCGCACTCGATCGCGGCCGAGGAGGAGAGCCCGGCGCCGATCGGCACGTCGGACTCGATGTAGATGTCCGCACCGTGCAGCTCGGCCAGGGGTGCGCCGAACTGGCCGAGGGCCCACGCCACGCCGAGCGGGTAGGCCGACCAGCCGTGCAGCGCGTCCGGGGTGAGCTCGTCGAGTCGGATCTCGACGGCGTCCGGCGCGTGTGAGGAGGCGACCCGCAGCACGGCGTCCTCGCGCGGGGCGAGGCCGATCAGGGTGCGCCGGTTGATCGCGAACGGGAAGACGTAGCCCTCGTTGTAGTCGGTGTGCTCGCCGATCAGGTTCACCCGGCCGGGGGCAGACCAGAGGCCGTGCGCCTCGCGGCCGAAGCGGGAGGTGAAGCCGGTGGTCACACTGCTGCGCAGCTCGGTCATGCGGGGAATCCTTTGGTTGCGGGGGTGGGGAGGACGGGGGTGGCGGCATCCGCCCTGGCAATGGCGGCGCGGATGCTCGCCGCGGCGGTCTCGGGGGCGACGTCGCCGATCCACGCGCCCATCGCGGCCTCGGAGCCGGCCAGGAACTTCAGCTTGTCGGCGGCCCGGCGCGGGCTGGTGAGCTGGAGCATGAGCCGGATGTCGTTGCGGCCGACCCCGACGGGGGCCTGGTGCCAGGCGGCGATGTACGGCGTCGGCGTCTCGTAGAGCGCGTCGATGCCGCGCAGCAGCAGCAGGTAGAGCACGGCGAGCTCGTCGCGCTCGGCCAGGCTGGTCGCGGCGAAGTCGGGCACGTGGCGGTGCGGCAGCATGTGCACCTCGACGGGCCAGCGCGCGGCGAACGGCACGAAGGCGCTCCAATGCTCGCCCTGCAGCAGCATGCGCTCACCGGCCTGCTCGAAGGCGAGGATGTCGGCGAACAGGCCGCGGCCGCCCTCCGCCGGCTCGTAGCGCGAGACCGCGTCGAGCAGTCGCTCGGTGCGCGGGGTCACGTACGGGTAGGAGTAGATCTGGCCGTGCGGGTGGCCGAGCGTGACGCCGATGGCCTCGCCGCGGTTCTCGAACGGGAACACCTGCTGCACGCCCGGCATCGCCGAGAGGGCGGCGGTGCGGTCGGCCCAGGCCTCGATCACGGTGCGGGCGCGCGAGACCGTCTGGGTGCCGAAGGAGCCCTCGTGCTCCGGGCTGAAGCAGACGACCTCGCAGCGGCCAACCGAGGTGCGGCTGCGGCCGAGGCCGACGGACGCCAGGTCGGCCAGCGAGCGCGGGGCGTCCATGCCCGGGTCGTCGGAGTCGGCCAGCAGTGGCCCGAACGAGGGCGACTTGTTCTCGAACACGGCTACGTCGTAGCGGCTGGGGATCTCGGACGGGTTGCCGGGGGACTGCGGGGAGAGCGGGTCAAGGTGCGCCGGCGGCAAGACGACGCGGTTCTGCCTCGCCGCGGCGATCGACACCCACTCGCCGGTCAGTGGGTCCTGCCGCATGGTGGCGTTCGCGGGGCGCGGAGGCAGCTCGCGGAGGTCGGGCGCGCGCTCCGGGTCGAGCTGGGTGTCGGCGTCGTCGAAGTAGATCAGCTCGCGGCCGTCGGCGAGGAGGTGGCTCTGGCGGGCGATGCGCGGCTCGCGCACGGGCGCGGCGGCATCCGGTGTGGTGTCAGTCATGGCAGGGCCAGCGTAGTCGGTTTGCGTTTGTGAAAGCAATGCCCTTTCGCATTGTAAAACGCAGGCGGCGGGGCCATGATGGGCAGATGACGAATGATGCCAGAGACGCACTGCCGGCCTGGCAGCGCCGCGAGCAGATCGCCGCGATGCTGCTCGAGCGCGGCTTCGTGCGGGTGGCCGAGTTGGCCGAGAGCTTCGGGGTGAGCGGGGTGACGGCGCGCACCGACCTGGACGCCCTCGTCGAGACCGGCCAGGCCGAGCGGGTGCACGGCGGGGCGGTGCCGGTGGGGCAGGCGCAGAGGGAGCGCGCCTTCGAGGTGGCGCTCGCCGAGTCCGTGCAGCCCAAGCAGCAGATCGGGGCGCTCGCCGCCTCCCTCGTGCAGAGCGGGCAGAGCGTGCTGCTGGACGTCGGCACCACCACCCTGGCCGTCGCCCGGGCGCTGAAGGCCCGGCGCGACCTCTCCGAGCTCGTGATCGTCACCAACGGCCTGAGCATCGCGCTCGAGCTGGAGAGCGAGATCCCGCGCTTCACCGTGATCGTCACCGGCGGCGCCCTGCGCCCGCTGCAGCACTCACTCGTCGACCCGCTGGCCGACCTCGTGCTCGGCCAGGTGCACGCCGACATCGCCTTCATCGGCTGCAACGGCGTCGACGCGGTGCACGGCGTCAGCAACATCAACCTGCCGGAGGCCGCCGTCAAGGCGCGCATGGTCGCCTCCGCCGCCCGCGCCGTGATCGTCGCCGACTCCTCCAAGCTCGGCCGGGCGCACCTCGGCACGGTGGCGCCGCTTGCGGCCTTCGACACACTGGTGACGGATGCCGCGGCGCCCGCCGCCCTCGGCGACGAGCTCTCCGCGGCCCTCGAGCACGCCGGCGTGCGCATCCTCCTCCCCTCCGACTCCTAGGCTGGCATCCATGACCTTCCCCACCGGCGAGCAGTTCGAGCTCGCGCACCAGACCCCGTCCGGCACGCTGCGCGCCGTCATCACCGAGCTCGGTGCCGGCATCCGCGAGCTCAGCATCGACGGCGTCGACCTCGTGCAGGGCTTCGACGCCGAGATTCCGCCGCCCTCCTGCGCCGGTGTGGTGCTGATGCCGTGGGGCAACCGGATCCCGGACGGCGTCTGGGTCGACGCGGCGGGAACCTCCCACCAGCTGGCCATCACCGAGGTCGCCCTCAACAACGCCATCCACGGCCTGCTGCGCTTCACCGCCTACCGCGTCATCGAGCAGAGCGAGTCGTCCGTCACCCTCGGCGCCCACGTGTTCCCGCAGCTCGGCTACCCCTTCCACCTCGACACGACGGTGCGCTACGAGCTCGGCGACGGCGGCCTGACCGCCACGCACACGGTGCGCAACATCGGCAGCGGCGACGCGCCCGTCACCATCGGCACCCACCCGTACCCGATGATCGGCGACGTGCCCACCGAGGAGCTCGTGCTCACCGTCAACGCGGACACGCACATCGACGTCGACGCCCGGCTGAACCCCGTCGGCAGCACCGCCGTGGACGGCACCGCCTTCGACCTGCGGGCGGGCAGCCCGCTCAGCCGCCGGGTCGGCGACCTGCAGCTGGACGACGCCTGGGGCGACGCGCACGTCGTCGACGGCGAGGCCGTCCACACTCTCACCGCACCGGACGGGCGCACCGTCGCCGTCTGGGGAGACGAGAACTACACGTTCGTCCAGGTCTACGTGAGCCGCAACTTCCCGGCCCGCGGCGCGGCCGCCGACGGCACGGGCGCAACCGTCACGGCGATCGCCATCGAGCCGATGACGGGCCCGGCCAACGCCTACAACACCGGCGCCGGTCTCGTCCACGTCGCACCCGGCGCGGAATGGGTCTCCCAGTGGGGCATCCGGCACTCCGGCTTCTAGGCGGTCTCGGCCGGCCGCCGGCCGTGGATCGTGCGGCGGCCGAGGCGCGGAAACCCCCGCTGCTGCATTAGCGTCGAAGCGGGGCGGCCGGAGCGACTTCGTCGTGCGGCGCCCGGCAGCGGGAGGAGTCGGCATGACACTGGGCGAACGCACACGGCGCAGGGGCGCGCCCGCCGCGCCGAGAGAGCTCTCCCCGGCGGATGCCGCACGCGCCAGCGCCCTCCGCAGCATGAAGCGGCTGGCCACCAGCCTGTTGCTCGCCGCGGCGGTGGTGTTCACCATCTCCTTCGCGCTGCAGGACCAGTACCCGTGGCTCGGCTACGTGCGCGCCGCCTCCGAGGGGGCCATGGTCGGCGCGATCGCCGACTGGTTCGCCGTGACCGCGCTGTTCCGCTACCCGCTCGGGCTGCGCATCCCGCACACGGCGATCATCCCGAACCGCAAGGACGAGATCGGGGCAACGCTCGGCGAGTTCGTCGAGACCAACTTCCTCTCGGAGGAGGTCGTGCGCGGCAAGCTGGAGAGCGTCGACGTCGCCGGTCGGCTCGGCGGCTGGCTGGCGGCGCCGGCCAACGCGCAGCGGCTGGGCCGGGAGGTCGCCGTCGGCGCGCAGGGCCTGCTCAGGCTGTTGAGCGACGACGACGTCAAAGACCTGCTCGAGAAGCTCGCCAGACGGCATCTGTTCGAACCGGAGTGGGCGCCAGCGCTCGGCCGGGTCGGCGCGCAGCTCGTCGCGGCCGGCCAGCAGCGCACCGCCATCGACGCCCTGCTCGCCAAGGCGGAGGACTGGCTGATCGTGCACCCCGAGGCATTCGGCAGCGCCGTCTCCGAGCGCCTGCCGCGCTGGCTGCCCGGTTTCGTCGACCGCCTCGTCGACGACAAGGCGTACCGGGAGGCGCTCGGGCTGGCACGGGCCATGCGGGCCGACCCGCGGCATCCACTGCGCCTGGCCATCGACGACTACCTGGCCGAGCTCGCCGCGGGCCTGCAGCACGACCCCGGGCTGATCGCCAAGGTCGAGGCGGTCAAAGCCGAGCTGCTGGACAGCCCGCGGCTGCGCGAGTTCGCGGGCGAGGCCTGGGACTCGCTCAAGGCGAGCGTGGGCGCCTCTCTCGCCGAGCCGGAGAGCGAGCTGCGCCGCGGGCTGGAATCCGCGGTGATCGAGGTGGGCACGCGCCTGCTCGCCGACCCGGGGCTCGCCGTCAAGGTCAACGACTGGGTGGCGGATGCCGCGGCCCACCTGGTGCAGGGCTACCGGCACGACATCGCCGGGGTGATCACCGAGACCGTCGAGCGCTGGGACGCCGCCGAGACGACCGAGAAGATCGAGCTCATGGTCGGCCGCGACCTGCAGTTCATCCGGATCAACGGCACCGTGGTCGGCGCGCTCGCCGGCGTCACCATCTACGCGGTCGCGACGGGCGTGCACGCCCTGCTCGGCGGCTAGCCCGCTGGTTGAGCCCGTCGAAATCCTCACCGTTGGTCGAGTAGGCCCGCCAGGGCCGCATCGAGGCCAGGCGGCATGGTCTCAATACGCTCGTTCATCGCTCCTCGACCAACGGGGTGTGGGCTTTGGCCGCAGGCCCCCTCAGCCGGCGTGGGAAGCGGCGATGATCTCGCGGTGCAGCTGCAGCAGGGGAGCGGTGCGGTCGGTCGGGCCGCGGCCGAAACCGCACTCGGTGCCGATGCCGAACTCACTGAGCCCGGCGGCCGCGAGTGCCGGCTGTGCCGTGGCGATGCGGCGCTGGGCGCCCTCGACGCCGTCCTCGTGGTGCACCAGGCCGAGGAACAATTTGGTCTCGGGGTGCAGCGCCAGCCCGGTCAGCGGCGCGAAGTAGGCGGCGTCGTCGCGCTCGATCGGCACGGGCAGGTGCAGCCAGTTGATGGGGCGCGTCACGGCGGCCGCGAGGACATTCGCCATGGCAACGAGGTTGCCGGCGTCGGCCGGCTCGACGAAGTGCTTCTCGGCGATGTCGCCGTAGCAGAGGTGGAAGCCGAACTCGACGCCCTCCGGTACCTGGTTGGCGGCCGCAGCGGCCATCGCGCCGACGGCCGCGAAGATCTCCGCGGTCGAGGTGTCGCCCGGGGTGGCCGTGAACCAGGTCACCGGCTGCTTGCCGCCGATGCTGATCTGCTCGACGAAGCTGAACTCGGTGGCCATGTCGATCTGGATCGCCAGGTCCTCGGCCGGGATCGCGGCGGCGATGGCGGCGATCTCCCGCTCCATCGCGGCGGCGTACGCCGGGTACACGGCCGGCTTGTCGTCCTGCGCAACGAAGGTGGTGTGCGGGGCGAGCGGGCTCGGCAGGCTCACCTGGAAGCGGGTGCCCGGCGCGATCACGCCGGCGTCGCGGAGGGCCAGGAACTCGCCGAACCCGGCGATCGCGGCATCCGCGTAGCCGAGGGGGCCGAACTCCAGCTCGGCCGCCGGCACAGTGCCATCGAGGCGGAACGGCCGCACGTCGAAGCCGGCGATGATGATCGGATCGATCGGCAGGCGCTCCAGGCCGGCGACGGCGTCGAATGCCGCGCCCTGGAACAGGATCCAGTGGAAGCGCTCGCCGACCTCGCCGTCGGGGATGCGGGCGGCGTCGGTGCCGAGGTTCTCCGCGACGATGCGCAGGGTGGCAGCCGCGGTGGGCTGGTTGATCGATCCGACGAGGTGGGCGCCGCGCACGGCAGGAAGAGCAGTCATGGGGCAAGCCTATTCGTGCTGAAACCTCTGTGACGGTGCAAGGATGAGGGGCGGGCACACCACACGGAGCGCCCGGCAGAGGAGGACCAAGATGCGCAAACGCACCGTCACCGAGGCCGCCGCCGTGCGCAGCGCCAGGCCTGCCCGCGGGGTGGTTGTGGCGCCGCCGCGGATCAGACCGTTCATGATCGGCCTCGTCGGCACCCTCGGCGTGCTGCTCGCGCTGCTCATCGGTGCCGTGATCGGCCAGCTCTCCACCGTGCTGGTGTACATCGGCCTTGCCCTCTTCCTCGCGCTCGGACTCGACCCGGTCGTCTCCCTGCTCGAGCGCAAGTTGCCGCGGCCCGGCGCCATCGCGATCGTGGTGGGCGTCGTCCTGCTCGCCTTCGCGGGCATCGTCGTGGCGATCGTGCCGGTGCTCGTCGAGCAGGGCACCAACCTGATCAAAGACCTCCCGCGCATGATCAAGGACCTGACCGCCGCCGGCTGGTACCAAGACATCCAGGCGCAGTTCGGCTCGACGGTGGAGGAGGCCCTCAACAGCGCACTGCACTTCCTGCAGGACCCCGCCAACCTCGCCTCGATCGGCGGCGGGATCGTGGCAGTGGGCGCCGGGGTCGCCGGGGGCGTCACCGGCGTCGTGATCGTGTTGATCCTCACGCTGTACTTCCTCGCCGCGCTGCCGTCGATGAAGAAGCTGGCCGCCCGCTTCGTGCCGGCCTACCAGCGCGAGGGCTTCACCGAGATCACCAACGATGTCTCCGGCGCAGTCGGCCGCTATGTCATCGGCCAGTTCAGCCTCGCCCTCATCAACGGCGTGCTGAGCCTCATCTTCTTGAGCATCATCGGCGCCCCGCTGCCTGCCTTGTTGGCGTTGATCGCCTTCATCGGCTCGCTGATCCCGATGGTGGGAACCCTGATCGGGGCCATCCTGATCTCGCTGATCTGCCTGCTCGCCTCGCCCCTGACGGCGCTGGTCGCGGCGATCTACTACCTGATCTACATGCAGGTCGAGGCGTATGTGCTCAGCCCGCGCATCATGAACAAGGCGGTGGACGTGCCCGGCTCGATCGTCGTGATCGCGGCGGTGGCCGGCGGCACCATCGGCGGCGTGCTCGGTGCCCTCGTGGCCATCCCCGTCGCGGCATCCGGCATGATCATCATCCAGAAGGTCGTCTTCCCGGCGCAGGATGCCAAGCTCGTCGACCCGGAGCTCGAGGGGGCGCCGGGCCAGCCCTAGGCGGGCGGGGCTCCGAGCACGGTGGCGGCCAGGTCGTCGCCGTAGCCGGGCGGGGAGTCCTGCCGGGTGAGCACGCGGTAGAGCACCGCCCCGATGAGGGCGTCGGCCGCGACCTCGGCATCGATGTCGGCACGGAGTGCCCCGCGCGCCACCCCCTCGGCGATGGAGCGGGCCAGGGCGGCATGCGTGGGCCCCGTCATCCTCTCGTACAACGCGTGGGAGGCGGCGGGGTCGTCCGCCGCGGCGGCCGCGAGGGCCCTGATCAGCCCCGCGTTCTCTGCTGAGCCCAGGGAAGCGCCCATCGCGTTCAGGATGCCGGGGATGGATCCGCCCGCGGCATCCGCGCCGGGCAGTATGATCACGCCGTCGAGCACCGCCTCGGCGACGATGGCCGACTTGGCGCGCCACCAGCGGTACACCGTCTGGCGGCTCACCCCGGCCGCGCTGGCGATCGCCTCAATCGTCAGCCGGTCGTACCCGACGGTGTGCAGCAGCTCACGCGTGGCCTCGAGGGTGGCGCGACGAGACTGCTCGCTGCGGGGGCGGCCGCGGGGGAGTGGCTCAGACATTTACTCAGCGTAGCGAGGAGGTATAGGCTCGCCCCATAATGAGACAAATTGTCTCGAATATGGGAAGGTGCAGCATGTCGAACAGCGTCCTGGCGGTCATCGGCGTCGGCGGAATGGGCGAGGCGATCGCCCGTCGCGTGGGGGCGGGCAACACCGTGTTGCTGGCCGATTTCAACGCGGAGTTGCTGGAACGCGTCGCAGCCGGGCTGCGCGGCGATGGCTTCGACGTGGCCACCCAGGTCGTCGACGTCTCCTCGCACGCCTCCGTCACGGCGCTCGCGGATGCGGCGGCCGCGCTCGGCCCGGTGCGCCTGGTCGTGCACACCGCCGGGCTCTCGCCCGTGCAGGCGCCGACGGATGCCGTGCTCCGCGTCGACCTCGCCGGCTTCGCGTTCAGCCTCGACGAGTTCGCCCGCGTGATCGCGCCGGGCGGCGCCGGCGTCTACATCGCCAGCATGGCCGGCAGCTTCGCCGCGGGCCAGTTCCCGGCCGAGTTGGAGGCCGCGCTGGCATCCACCCCCAGCGACCAGCTGCTCTCGCTGCCGTTCCTCGCCGACGGCGCGCTGCCGAACGCGGGCGCCGCGTACAGCATCGCCAAGCGCGGCAACCAGCTGCGCGTGCAGACGGCGAGCCTCGCCTGGGGCAAGCGCGGGGCCCGCGTCAACACGATCAGCCCCGGCGTCATCTCCACCCCGATGGGCCAGCAGGAGCTCGCCGGCGAGTCCGGCGCCTCGATGCGCGCCATGGTGGAGGGCTCGGCCACCGGCCGGCTCGGCACGCCGAACGACATCGCGAACGCCGCGGCGTTCCTGCTCAGCGCGGATGCCTCCTTCATCTCCGGCACCGACCTGCTCGTCGACGGCGGCACCGTCGCGGCCGTGCGCTCTGGCGCCGTCACACTGCCGCGCGGCTAGCCACTGCCGGCCGGCTCCCTGCCCGCCGCTCGGCGAGCAGGGAGCCCGCCGCGGACCCCGCGACCCGGGCGCAGCGAGACGCAGAGACGGGAGCGCCCAGAGCCAGGCCTGAAGCGGGCCTCGAAGCGGGCCCCGTCGAGGGCGGCCGATCGATTCGGCCTCGCGACTCGGAAACCAGATATGGTGCCCCCACAGGGACTCGAACCCTGGACCCACAGATTAAAAGTCTGTTGCTCTAACCAACTGAGCTATAGGGGCACGTACCAATGTACAGGCTGAACGCGCAGAGTTTTCGCGCGTAACGTTGGTGTCGCACGCGCGCCGCCCGATCCGGTCGGCGCGCAGCCCGGAATCGTGAGGAGACGACATGGCCGAGCACATCCACAAGCCCACGAAGTTTCCCAACCGCATCTTCGAGGCGTTCCAGGGCGGGGAGGACCCGGCCGCGATCAGCCGCGTGGCCCACGAGACCGCGCACGCGCTGCTGTCGCGGGTGCGGGCCGATCCCGACCCCGGAGTCGTGGAGCGCCTCGTCGCGTACACCGACGAGAACGGCATCGACGCGGTCGCCGAGCTGTGGTCGCGCGCGACACCGCGCAGCCTGCCCGGCGCACTCTGGCGCATCTACCTGCTCCGGATGCTGATCCGCCAGGACCCGACCGGCACGAGTTTCCTGTTCCAGCGCGGGGTCGAGGTCGCCCGCACGATCGACCCCGTTATCGCCGGCGCCGCCCACCCGACCGGCCCAGACGAGATCATCGTGCTCGCCGACGCCATCCTCCGCGGCATCTACACCGGCGACTTCGCCGTCGCCCTCGACCGGGCCGCCGCGTTCTGCCGGGTCATGTCGGCCGGGGCGACCAGCCTGGCCGACGACGCGGATGCCGCAGAGCCCGACCGGGCCAGCGAGCTGACCCGCCGGGGGCTGCGCTTCACGGAGATGGCGGCGGAGCTCACCGCCTGCGCGCGGCTCTGGCGCTCCGACTCGCTGGACTGACGCGAACGCGGCGGAAACCGCGCCCAGCGATCTCGATTACAATAGATGTCGGTCGGGCCGCAGTAACCCCGGGCTCCAAAATTAGCCGCCACGAGCGGCCTCGCGCCGAGAGGCGTTCTGCGGCCCGGCCATATTCGTCCCCGGCGCCTCCCACCGACACGCGCGATCCTGCGCCCTACGGCGGCGCCCCGCATTCTCCCAGCCTGCGCGGCAATCCGATCTGCCCGCCGCGCCGAACCCTGAGTGTGACAAGGGAGGGCTGCTGACATGCTAGGTGTCGTGAGCGAAATCCCCGTGTCACAGAGTTCTCCCGCGAACGCTGAACTGACCGCAGTCCTGGAGCGGGTCGCCGACGGCGACCAGCTCGCCTTCGGTGAGCTCTACGACCTCACCGCCGCGCGCATCTTCGGCCTGGTGCGCAGGCTGCTCGTCGACCACGCGCAGTCGGAGGAGGTCACCCAAGAGGTGTACCTGGAGATCTGGCAGACGGCGCCGCGCTTCGACGCCAGCCGCGGCGGGGCCATGTCGTGGATGATGACGATGGCACACCGCCGCGCGGTCGACCGCATCCGGGCGTCGCAGGCGGGCCGCGACCGCGACCAGCGCATCGGCCGCCGTGACATCACCGTGGACTACGACGACGTTGCAGAGAGAGTAGAGATCACGATCGAGCATGAGAGGGTGGCGAGGGCGATGACCCGATTGACCGAGCTGCAGCGTGAGGCGCTGAGCCTGGCCTACTACGGCGGGCTCTCCCACAGCGAGCTCGCGAGCTACCTCGAGGTGCCGATCGGAACGGTGAAGACGCGGCTGCGCGACGGCATGATCCGCCTGAGAGAAGAACTGGGGGTGGCGTCATGAGCGATCGAGACGACGAACTGAGCCGGGCGGCATCCGAGGCCCTGCACGCCTTCGACGAGCCGCAGCCGGATGCCGCGGCGCCCGCACCCGCGGAGTTCGCCGAGACGGCGACCGAGCTCGGCCTCGCCGCAACGCCGGTGCAGCCGCCCGCGTCGCTGCGCGCGGATCTGATGGCGCGCATCGCGCTGACCCCGCAGCTGCCCCGGCTCGAGGAGGGCGCGGATGCCGCAACGGCGGCCACCCCGACACTCGCCGTGCCGGCGGCGCCCGCCGCCCCCACGGCAGAGAAGCCGAGCGAACCGAGCGAACCGAGCGAACCGAGCGAACCGAGCCAGCCGAGCCACGCCGGCCCAGCCGAGCGCCGGGCGGCCGCACGCTGGCGGCGCCCCGTCGGCGTGCTCGTGGCCGTGACCGCAGCCGCTGCATTCTTCTTCGGCGGTCTGGCCATCGGGCAGCTCCAGGACTCCACGCCCTCGACCGGGCAGACCCAGGCCGAGCAGCTGGCCGACATCGCCGCCGCCCCAGACGCCCAGCGCGCGGCCGCGGAGGTCGCGGGCGGGGGAACGGCGACCCTGGTCTGGTCCGGGGAGCTCGGCCGGTCCGCGCTCCTGGCCGACGGGCTGGCCCCGCTGCCGCAGGACCAGACCTACCAGCTCTGGTACATCGGGGCGGAGGGCCCGGTCTCGGCCGGCACCTTCGAGGCGAGCAGCAGCGGCACCACCTGGCACGTGCTCGAGGGGCAGATGAGCGCTGGCGACGTCGTCGGCGTGACGGTCGAACCGGCCGGCGGGTCGACCGAGCCGACCAGCGCCCCCATCGTGCAGATCGCGAGCTAGGCCCCAATCCGCAGAGTGCGACTGCCGCGGGGCGATCGGGCGGCGTAGCATCGGAGCATGTCGTTGCCCTACACGCTCCTGATTACGCCGCTGCCCGCCGACGCCCCGGATGACGGGAGCTGGTTCACCGAGACCTTCACGGAGGTGGAAGCCTCCGAGCCCGCCCTGCGGGTCAGCGAGCTCAGCACGCAACGTGGCGACGGCGTCTTCGAGACGCTGTCGGTGGTCAACGGCCACGCGCAGGAGGTGCAGCCGCACCTGGCCAGGCTCGCCCGCTCGGCCGAGATCTGCGACCTGCCCGCGCCGAACCTGGCGCAGTGGTCCGCCGCCATCTCGCAGGCGGTCGCCCGCATCCCCAGCCAGGGCGAGCTGGCGATCAAGCTGGTGCTCAGCCGCGGCGTCGAGCACGGCCCGAGCCCGACCGCCTGGCTCCACGCCAGCGCGGCGAGCGACTTCAGCCCGGTGCGGCAGAGCGGCGTGCGCGCCATCACCCTGGACCGCGGCTACGACCGCGGCGTCGCGGAGCGCGCCCCCTGGCTGTTGCTCGGCGCCAAGACACTCAGTTACGCCGTGAACATGGCCGCCCTGCGCGAGGCGCACCGGCGCGGAGCCGACGACACCATCTTCGTCACCAGCGACGGATACGTGATGGAGGGCCCGACGTCATCCGTCATCATCCGGCACGGCGACGTGTTCTCGACGCCCGCCCCGAGCGGCGCGATCCTGCACGGCACGACCCAGCGCAGCCTGTTCAACTACCTGGAGCGCCACGGGCACGCCGTGAGCTACCGCGACATCAGCATCGAGGAGCTGCGCACGGCGGATGCCGTCTGGCTGGTCTCCAGCGTGCGCCTGGCCGTGGCCGTCATCGAGCTCGACGGCGTGCAGATGCCGGTGGACGCCCCGCTCACGGAGCTCTTCACCGAGTACCTGCTCTCTCCGCGGGACTAGCGCGGCGGATCAGGCGGGGACGATCAACCGAAGCGGCCGGAGACGTAGTCCTCGGTCGCCTGCACGCTCGGGTTCGAGAAGATCGTCGTCGTGTCGTTGTACTCGATGAGCTTGCCCGGCTTGCCGGTGCCGGCGATGTTGAAGAAGGCGGTGCGGTCGGAGACGCGCGAGGCCTGCTGCATGTTGTGGGTCACGATCACGATCGTGTACTCGTTCTTGAGCTCTTCGATCAGGTCCTCGATGGCGAGCGTCGAGATCGGGTCGAGGGCGGAGCAGGGCTCGTCCATCAGCAGCACGTCGGGCTGGACGGCGATGGCGCGGGCGATGCAGAGGCGCTGCTGCTGGCCGCCGGAGAGGCCGGATCCGGGCTGGTTCAGACGGTCCTTGACCTCGTTCCACAGGTTGGCGCCGCGCAGCGAGCGCTCGATCAGGTCGTCGGAGTCGCTCTTGCTCATCCGGGTGTTGTTGAGCTTGACGCCGGCCAGAACGTTGTCGCCGATCGACATCGTCGGGAACGGGTTGGGACGCTGGAACACCATGCCGACCTGGCGGCGCACCAGCACGGGGTCGACGCCGGGGCCGTAGAGGTTGTTGCCGTCGATGAGCACCTCGCCCTCGACGCGGGCGCCGGGGATGACCTCATGCATGCGGTTCAGCGTGCGCAGGAAGGTGGACTTGCCGCATCCGGAGGGCCCGATGAACGCCGTCACGGTGCGCGGCTCGATGGTGAGGGTGACGTCTTCGACGGCGAGGAACTTGCTGTAGTAGACGTTGAGGTCGTTGACTTCGATGCGCTTGGACATTGATTCCTTCGAGGGGCTAGCGCGCGATCTTCGGCGTGAAGAACTTGGCGATGAGTCTGGCGATGATGTTGAGCAGGGCGACGATGAGGATCAGCGTGAGAGCGCCGGCCCAGGCCCTGTCGATGTAGGCCTGCATGTCGGAGCCCTGGTTCATGTACTGCGTGTACACGAACACGGGCAGGGTCATCATGCGCTCGCTGAACAGGTCGTAGTTCATGCTCGAGGTGAAGCCGGCGATGATGAGCAGCGGGGCCGTCTCGCCGATCACGCGGGCGATGGAGAGCATGATGCCGGTGATGATTCCGGCGATGGATGTCGGCAGCACGACCTTCAGAACGGTGAGCCACTTCGGCACGCCGAGGGCGAAGGCCGCCTCGCGCAGCTCGTTCGGCACCAGCTTGAGCATCTCCTCGCTCGAGCGCACCACCACCGGGATCATGAGCACGCTGAGGGCGACGGCGCCGCCGATGCCGAAGCGGATGCCGGGGTCGTTGGTGATCAGCGCGAACAGCGCGAACGCGAACAGGCCGGCGACGATCGAGGGGATGCCGGTCATCACGTCGACGAAGAAGGTGATGCCGCGGGCCAGGCTGCCGCGGCCGTACTCGACGAGGTAGATCGCGGTGAGCAGGCCGATCGGCACCGAGATGAGGGCGGCCGCCCCGGTGATGAGCAGGGTGCCGACGATGGCGTGCAGCGCGCCGCCGCCCGGGCCGACCACGTTGCGCATCGATTGGGTGAAGAAGTCGATGTCGAAGCGGGGGAGGCCGTTGACGATGGTGGTGAACGTCACCGAGATCAGCGGCAGCAGGGCGATCGTGAAAGCGAGCGCGACGAGCGCCGTGACGAGGCGGTCCTTCGCCTTGCGGGAGCCCTCGACGGCGCGCGAGACGCTCCAGATCAGCAGGCAGAACAGCAGCACGCCGAAGAAGACGGTGCCGACGATGTTGAAGTCGTTGGTGATGCCGGCGGCGAAGAGCACGCCGAAGAAGGCGCCGGTCACGGCGAAGCTGGTCAGCAACAGCCAGAGGCTGGCGCGCCGGGGCAGCATGCCCGCGGTGAGCGAGTTCGTGATGGGGGCCGCGGTGAGGGTGGTGCTCATCAGTTCGCTCCCGAGAAGGCCTTGCGGCGGTTGATCACGAAGCGGGCCACCATGTTGACGGCCAGCGTGATGAGGAACAGGATCAGGCCGGTCGCGATCAGGACGTTCACGCCCACGCCGTGCGCCTCAGGGAAGTTCAGGGCGATGTTGGCGGCGATCGTGGAGGGGTTCTGCGACTGCAGCAGGGCGAAGCTGATCACGGATGCCGGCGAGAGCACCATGGCGACGGCCATCGTCTCGCCGAGCGCGCGGCCGAGGCCGAGCATCGCGGCCGAGATGATGCCGGGGCGGCCGAAGGGCAGCACGGCCATGGTGATCATTTCCCAGCGGGTCGCGCCGAGGGCCAGGGCAGCCTCCTCGTGCAGGCGCGGCGTCTGCAGGAACACCTCGCGGCAGAGCGCGGTCATGATCGGCAGGATCATGACCGCGAGCACCACGGCGACGGTGAGGATGGTGCGGCCGGTGCCGGAGACCGGGCCGGCGAAGAGGGGGAACCAGCCGAACCACTCGACCAGCTGGGAGTAGAGCGGCTGCAGGGCCGGGGCGAGCACGGTGATGCCCCAGAGGCCGAAGACGACGGAGGGCACGGCGGCCAGCAGGTCGACGACGTAGCCGAGCGACTGCGCGAGCTTCCGCGGAGCGTAGTGCGAGATGAACAGCGCGATGCCGATCGCGACGGGCACGGCCATGATCAGGGCGAGGGCGGCGGCCCAGACGGTGCCGAATGCCAGCGGCCAGACGTAGTCCCAGAAGTTGGTGATGCCGCCCTTGAACGCGGACTCGTCGGCGGTGAAGGCCGGGAGCGACTGGGCGACGAGGAAGATCGCCACAGCGGCGAGCACGACAAGGATCAGGCTTCCAGCCACCACGGTGGCGGTGGAGAAGATGCGGTCGCCTGGGCGCTGTTTGGCCTTGATCGGCGGGGCGACGGCTGTCGTCATGCGGACTGGATCCCTCTTCTTCGGAGTTCGGTGTGACTGTGCTGCGGGGGAGGGAAGCCGTGTGCCCGGCCGCTTCGGCATGACTGCCGAGACGGCCGGGCGAGCGGCATCCCGTGTTACTTGATCGAGGCGATCACATCGGCAACCTTGGTCTGCAGCTCCGCGGAGAGCGGGGCGGCACCGGCGGAGGCTGCGGCCTCCTTCTGGCCCTCATCGCTGGCCATGAAGCCGACGTAGCTCTTGACGAGCTCGCCCACCTTGGCGTCTGCGTAGTCGGTGCAGACGATCGCGTAGCTCACCAGAACCAGCGGGTAGTGGGTCGGGTCGGTGGTCTTGCGGTTCAGCGAGATCGCGAGGTCGTTGGCCGCGCGGCCCTCGACCATCGGCGACTCGGCGACGACGGCGGCCGCGGCCTCTGCCGTGTACTGGACGAACTCGTCGCCGACCTTGATCTTGGCGACGCCGAGGTCACCGGCGCGCGAGGCGTCCGCGTAGCCGATGGTGCCGACGCCGGTGGTGACGGCGGAGACGACGCCCGAGGTGCCCTGGGCGCCCTCGCCGGTCTGGAACGGGAAAGTGTCGGCCGGCTTCTCGGTCCAGACGTCCGGTGCGACCTGGTTGAGGTAGTCGGCGAAGTTCTTGGTGGTGCCCGAGTCGTCGGAGCGGTGCACGGCGGTGATGTTGGTGGCCGGCAGCGTGGCGTCGGGGTTCAGGGCGACGATGGCCGGGTCGTTCCAGACGGTGATGTCGCCCTTGAAGATCTGGGCGAGGGTCGTCGCGTCGAGGTTCAGCTCGGTGACGCCCTCAATGTTGAAGATCACGGCGATCGGGGAGATGTACACCGGGAGGTCGACGGCGGTGGTGCCGGGGGCGCACATGGCGAACTCGCCGGCGAGCTCCTCGTCCTTGAGGTAGGAGTCGGAGCCGGCGAAAGCGGCGCCGCCGGCGAAGAAGCTCTCGCGGCCCGCGCCGGAACCGGTCGGGTCGTAGTTGATGGTGACATCGGGGTTCGCGGTCTGGAACGACGCGGTCCACGTCTCCTGTGCGGAGCCCTGCGAGGAGGCGCCGGCGGCGTTGAGGGTGCCGGAGAGGGCGGTCGCCGTCTCGGTGGGGGCGTCGCCGGCGGGGGCGGTGCCCTCGTTCGCGGCGCACGAGGAAAGTACAAGAGCAGCGGCAACAGCTACGACCGCGGGGCGGCCGAGACGCTTGATGTTCACGTGAGTCCCTTTCAGGGGGTTCGGATGCTTGACACAGGCCGGTGCTGGCCTGGTGTCGAAGCTAAGCTCCTCGGTTAACGAGCATCCCCCCGGTCGGTGAACGCGAGGTTAACGCGGGGCGACATGTGCGCATTCGGATGCCGATTCCCGGCGTTCTCGCAGGCACGCCCGAAGCCCGCCCGATCCCCGCCTGTCGACAACCCGCTGGTCGAGTAGCGAGGAACGAGCGTATCGAGACCTCGCACGTGGAACGGTCCCGCGCTGTCAGGGTCTCGATGCGGCGCTGGCGGGCCTCCTCGACCAGCGGGAGGGGAGCCGCAAAACCCGCTGGTCGAGTAGCGAGGAACGAGCGTATCGAGACCTCGCACGCGGAGCGGTCCCGCGCGGTCAGGGTCTCGATACGGCCCTGGCGGGCCTACTCGACCAGCGGGAGGGGAGCCGCAGAACCCGCTGGTCGAGTAGCGAGGAACGAGCGTATCGGGACCTCGCACGCGGAGCGGTCCCGCGCTGTCAGGGTCTCGATACGGCGCTGGCGGGCCTACTCGACCAGCGGGGAGGGGCTCCGCAGAACCCGCTGGTCGAGTAGCGAGGAACGAGCGTATCGAGACCTCGCACCAGACACAGCTTCACGCCGAGTCAGGGTCTCGATACGGCCCTGGCGGGCCTACTCGACCAGCGGGAGGGGAGCGCCGCAAAACCCGCTGGTCGAGGGAGCGTGCGACCGAAGCCACCAGCGGGGAGGGCGCCAGCGACTGATGCGAGCGGGGGCGAGGCCGGCTACACCCGGGGGGAGTGCGTCTCGATCGCGATGATGCCGGAGCTGGGGTTGCTGCGGGAGAGGTGCACGATCGAGAAGGCGCCGGTCTCCAGCGCCGCGGCGTCCGAGAGGTAGGAGCCCTGCGTGGTGCCGGTGGCCAGCGCGATCTCGCGCAGGATGTCGGGCAGCACCGGGCCGTGGCTGCACAGCACGGCCGTCTTGCGGGCGCGCACGCGCTTGCCGACGACGGCGCGCACGTCGCTGGTGCCGTCCTCCCAGGCGTCCTGGCTGATCAGCTCGGTGCGGCGGATCTCCTGGCCGAGTGCGACGGCCAGCGGCGTCACGGTGGTCACGCAGCGGGTGGCCGTGCTCGAGACGATCTTGCGCGGGTGCCAGGCGGCGAGCGTCGGCACGTTGCCGGCCGCCTGCTGCACGCCGCGCTCGGTCAGCGGCCGGGTGGCATCCGGGCCGTCCCACGCCGACGGCGCGACGGCCTTGCCGTGGCGGAGCGCGATGATGGCGAACGTCGAGGTGACGCCCGCATCCACCAGCGCGGCGAAGTGCTCGAGGATCTCGACGTCGGTCGGGTAGCTCAGGTAGCCGCGGGCGCGCTTGATGGTGACCCACTCCAGCGCGGCGACCTCGCCGTTGGGCACGAAGGTGGAGCGCTGGATGGCCTCGTCGCTGACCTCGGCCGCCCAGTAGTGCACGATCTTCTCGCGGCCGTTGCCGAGCGGGTAGTTGGCGATGCCGACGGGGACGCCGAGCGCGATGGCCAGGCCGGTCTCCTCGAGGATCTCGCGCACGGCGGTCTGCGGCAGCGTCTCACCGGGGTCGACCTTGCCCTTGGGGATGGTGACGTCGCCATGCACCGTGCGGTGAATGACGAGAACCATGACCTTGCCGTCGACGATCCGCCAGCAGACGGCACCTGCCGCGTAGATGGCGGTTGTCACCGGCGGCCCCCTGGGCGCTTCCTCTGGGCGATTTGCTGCATCAACCTATTCTGCAGGTCATCGAGCGGATGCCCCGCATCGTCCAGGTGGTGCCGGATCCAGACGCCGTCGGCGCCGAGCTCCCACGCGCTGGTGCGCGGGTTGAACGCGCGCTCGAACAGGGCGTCGATCTGGGCCAGGTGCTCGGGCGCGACCAGGCGCACCAGCGCCTCGACGCGGCGGTCGAGGTTGCGGTGCATCATGTCGGCGCTGCCGATGTACACCTGCGGGTCGCCGTCGTTCAGGAAGCTGAAGATGCGGGAGTGCTCGAGGTAGCGGCCGAGGATCGAGCGCACGCGGATGTTCGCGCTCATCCCCTCGACGCCCGGCTTGAGGCTGCAGATGCCGCGCACCCAGATGTCCACGGGCACGCCGGCATTGCTGGCCCGGTAGAGCGCGTCGATGATGGCCTCGTCGACCATCGAGTTGACCTTGATCCGGATGCCGGCTGCCCGCCCGGCCAGGGCGTTCGCGGTCTCGTCGTCGATGCGCTTGAGCAGCCCCTTGCGCAGGTGCAGCGGCGCGACGAGCAGGCGCTTGAACTTCTTCTCGATCGCGTAGCCGCTCAACTCGTTGAACAGCCGGGTCAGGTCCTTGCCGACCTGGTCGTCGGCGGTGAACAGGCCGAGGTCCTCGTAGATGCGGCTCGTCTTCGGGTTGTAGTTGCCGGTGCCGATGTGGCTGTAGTGGCGCAGCTCGCCCTTCTCCTGGCGAATGACGAGGGCCAGCTTGCAGTGCGTCTTCAGCCCGACCAGGCCGTAGACGACGTGCACGCCGGCCTTCTCGAGCTTGCGCGCCCAGCTGATGTTGGCCTGCTCGTCGAAGCGGGCCATGATCTCGACCAGGGCCAGCACCTGCTTGCCGGACTCGGCGGCATCGATGAGCGCCTCCACGATCGGGCTGTCGCCCGAGGTGCGGTAGAGCGTCTGCTTGATGGCGAGCACGTCCGGGTCGGCGGCGGCTTGCTCGATGAACGCCTGCACGCTGGTGGCGAAGGACTCGTAGGGGTGGTGCACGAGGATGTCGTCGCGGGAGATGGAGGCGAAGACATCCGGTTTCGCATTCGGCTCGATCGGCTGCAGCTGCACGCTCGTCGTCGGCACGTGCTTGGGGAAGCGCAGGTCGGGGCGGTCGATGCGGCCGAGGTCGAACAGCCCGCCGAGGTCGAGCGGGGAGGGCAGCCGGTACACCTCCTGCTCGCTGACATCCAGCTCGCGCACGAGCAGGCCGAGCGTGACGTCATCCATGTCGTCGGTGACCTCGAGTCGGATGGGCGGGCCGAAGCGACGCCGCAGCAGCTCCTTCTCGAGCGCCTGGATCAGGTTCTCTGTCTCGTCCTCGTCGACGACGACGTCTTCGTTGCGGGTGACGCGGAAGACGTGGTGGGCGACGATCTCCATGCCGGGGAACAGGTCGCCGAGGTGGTTGGCGATCAGGTCCTCGAGCGTGATGAAACGCTGACGGGTCGGATCCTCCGAGGTGATCTCGAGGAAGCGGGGCAGCATCTGCGGCACCTTGAGGCGGGCGAACTCCTGCCGGCCGGTGCGGGTGTTGCGCACGCGCACCGAGAGGTTGAGCGAGAGCCCGGAGATGTAGGGGAACGGGTGGGCCGGGTCGACGGCCAGCGGCATCAGCACGGGGAAGATTTGCCGCGAGAAGTAGTCGTCCAGGCGCTCCTGCTCGGCGGCGTCCAGCGCCTCCCAACGCACGATGTCGATGCCGGCATCCGCCAGCGCCGGGCTGACCAGGCTCTGGTAGACGGCGGCGTGGCGTTCCTGCAGCTCGTGGGCGCGCCGCGAGATGTCGTCGAGCACGTCGTGCGGGGCGCGGCCGATGTTGCTCGGCAGGGCGAGCCCGGTGAGGATGCGGCGCTTCAGGCCGGCCACCCGCACCATGAAGAACTCGTCGAGGTTGCTGGCGAAGATGGCCAGGAAGTTGGTGCGCTCCAGCACCGGCGTCGCCGGGTCCTCGGCCAGTTCGAGCACCCGCTGGTTGAAGGCCAGCCAGCTCAGCTCGCGGTCGAGGAAGCGCTCCTCGGGCAGGTCGGCATCGCCGGCCGTGTCGAAGGGCTCAAAGTCGTCGTCGAAGTCACGGCCGAGGCCGGAGTCCAGCAGGTTGTCGACATCCATCCCAACATCATGGCACCCCGCGCCGCGTGCACGGTGGCGTGAAGGTAAATGCGGGATGACGCGGCCTAGGGCGTGCGCTCGTCCTCGTCGCTCTCGTTGAAGCGGTAGCCGACGTTGCGCACCGTGCCGATGACGGTCTCGAGATCGCCGAGCTTGGCGCGCAGCCGCCGCACGTGCACATCGACGGTGCGGGTGCCGCCGAAGTAGTCGTAGCCCCACACCTCGCTGAGCAGCTGCTCACGGGTGAACACCCGGCTGGGGTTACCGGCCAGGAAGCGCAGCAGCTCGAACTCCTTGTAGGTGAGGTCGAGCGTCTTGCCGCGCATCTTCGCCGAGTAGCTGGCCTCGTCGATGACGACGCCGGAGGTCTTGATCGTCGGCGGGGTGGCCGGCAGCGACCGGGCGGATGCCAGCCGGATGCGCGCATCGATCTCGGCCGGCCCGGCCGTCTCGAGCACGACGTCGTCGATGCCCCAGTCCGGGCTGACCGCGGCGAGGCCGCCCTCGGTGAGCACGAGCACGACCGGAACCGAGAGGCCGGCGGTGCGCAGCATCGAGCAGAGGCTCTTCGCCTGCACGAGGTTGACCCGGGCATCGATGAGGATCAGATCGGCCTCGGGCGCTGCGAGCAGCTGGTCCAGTTGCGGGGGCAGCGTGCGCACGCGGTGAGAGAGCAGGGCGAGCGCGGGAAGTACATCATTGTTCACTGCCGACGTCAGGATCAACAACTGCGCCACGCGCATCCTCCAGCTTTATCGTGGCGCTCAGCATATCCTGCTCGCGCACTCGATCCGCGCGCATTTCACGAGGACGGGGGAGGCGGTGCTGGCGCCGTGGCCGACGCCCCGAGCGACTCAGCAGACACCGCAGCCTGCGGCATCCGCGGCACGGGGTGTTCGCGGGGCGCGGCGGCACGAGGCAGAATAGGGGCATGGCAGCCGCTCAGCAGCAGATCCCCACCGACCCGGAGTGGGAAGGGCAGAGGGGTGTGCGCCGTGCCTGGCAGAGCATCGCCCCGATCTGGCTGGTGGCGCTCGTCGGCGCGATCCTCACCGGCGTCGTCGCCCCGCCGGAGCTCGCGCTCGGCGGCGTCAGCCTCACGCTGGCCGTCAGCACCATCTGCGCCCTCGCCGTGCAGCTGGCCACGGGCCGCAAGGAGGGCTTCGTCAGCCGGGTGACGGCGAGCCTCGTCGGCAGCGCCGTGATCCTCGCGCTCGCCACCGTGGTGTTCGCGTTCGCGGCATCCGCCAACGGAATCCAGCTGCTGCACCGCTAGGTGTACTGCCCAGCAAGGTTGGTTAACCGGCTGATGGGTGGTTTGCTCCCGATGGCCGTGTGGGGCCTGTGGTGATTGTATTCGTGGAGCCAGGCCGGGAGGGCGTTCCGGCGGGCTGACTCGGACGCGTAGAACCGTGAGAATGCCCAGCCGTCGGCGAGGGTGCGGTGGAAGCGTTCGATCTTCCCGTTGGTCTGTGGCCGGTAGGGGCGGGTCTTCTTGGGTGTGATGTTCAACTCGGTGCAGGTGTCGCGCCAGAGGTGGGACTTGTAGGCAGAGCCGTTGTCGGAGAGGACCCGTTCGACCGTGATGCCTCGGGCGGCGAACCAGGACACGGCCCGGCGGAGCACACCCACGGCGGTGACCGCTTGCTCGTCGGCGTGGATCTCGGCGTAGGCGACGCGGGAGTGGTCGTCGATGACGGTGTGCACGAACGCCGTCCCGACCAGCGGCTGCCGGCGCTTGCTCCGGCCCGCGCCAACGGTCGCGGCCCGGTTCTTGCCGCCCTGCTGCTTGCCCAGGTAACGCCAGCCGCCGCCATCGGGGATGTTGCCGAGCTTCTTCACGTCGACGTGGATCATCGCCCCCGGCTTGTCGTGCTCGTAGCGCCGCACGACTTCCCCGGTGCGCTTGTCGACGTGACTCAACCGGTTCAGCCGGCACCGGGTCAACACGGCGTGCACGGTCGACGCGGGCATGCCCACTTTCGCGCCGATCGCGACCGGCCCCAAACGCTTCTTCCACCGCAGATGCACGATCTTCCGCACCAGCCGCTGCGGGGTCCTGTTCGGGTTCCGGTGCGGCCGGGAGGAGCGGTCCTGCATGCCGTCCTCACCCATCGCCGCGTAACGTTCAGCCCACCGCTTGGCGGTCGGCCAGGAGCAGTTGAACTGTCTCGCGGCCTGCGAGATCGGCCAACGGTCGTCCACGATCAGGCGCGCCATGCGCAGCCTTTGGCGTGGAGTCAGCGCAGCGTTAGCGTGGGACATGAGGGCCTCCTGGTCTCGCAGAACTGGTTTCTAAGCAGCTCCACTCTGCAGCAGGAGGTCCTCACTCATTCCCGAAGGACTACAGCGAGTCGTCACACCGATTCAACCAACGTCCCTGGGCAGTACAGCTAGGGCCGCGCGCTCGGGCATGCCGCTGCGGTGAACGCCGACGGCATGGGTAGAATCGAGGCATGTCACCCCTTGCTCTTGAACTGCTCTTCATCGGCCTGCTCGGCCTCGCCAGCCTGGCGATTGTGTGGATCTCCGGCGTCGTCGTCTACAAGCTGTGGCGGGGTCAGCGGTAACACCGCATGATTGAGATCCCGCTGGGCCTGCCCGCCGAGCTCGTACCGCTGTCCTGGTTGCTGGGCGTCTGGGAGGGCTCCGGCGTGCTCGACTACTCGATCGACCCGCCGGCCGGCTCCCCGGCAACGGCGGAGCCGACGAAGGTCACCCGCGAGTTCGGCCAGCGCGTGAGCTTCGCCCACGACGGCCTGCCGTACCTGAGCTACCACTCCTACAGCTGGCTGCTTCCGGAGGAGGAGGGCGGCGAGCCGACGCCCCTCGTCACCGAGACCGGCTACTGGCGGCTCTCCCGGCCGCTCGGCGACGCCGACGCCGGCCCCGGCCTGCTGCCCGGCACGGCCGCCCCGCGCTACCCCGACGCCGAGTCGGTCGAGACGCTGCGCAACGCCGCCGGCGGCTTCGACATCGAGGTCTCGCTGGTGCACCCCAACGGCGTGAGCGAGCTCTACCTCGGCCAGGTGCTCGGCCCGCGCATCGACCTGGCGACGGATGCCGTCGTGCGCACCCAGACGGCCAAGCACTACGCCGCGGCAACCAGGCTGTACGGCCTCGTCGACAACCACCTGCTCTGGGCCTGGGACATCGCCGCGCTCGGCCAGACGCTGCGCACGCACGCCTCCGGCCGCCTCGCGAAGGTTGACTGACACCATGACCAGCTCCCCGTTCCTCGGCCTGCCCGCCGCCGTGCCCGCCGACGGCCTCGACGCCGGGGTCGCCGCCCACTACGGCAACCCGATGGTCGAGCAGCGCCAGTTGCTGGCCGGCACCGCGATCGTCGACCTCTCGCACCGCGGCGTGCTGAGCGTCACCGGCCCCGACCGGCTCAGCTGGCTCAACTCGATGACCTCGCAGGCGCTCGACCGGCTGGCCCCGGGGGAGTCCAGCGAGACCCTCGTGCTCGACAGCAACGGCCGAGTCGAGTACGACGCGCGGGTGATCGACGACGGCGTCACCACCTGGCTGCTGCTCGAGGCGGCCGAGCTGCCCGGCCTGAAGGCCTGGCTGGAGCGCATGCGGTTCATGCTGCGCGTCGAGGTTGCCGACGAGACAGAGAACTACGCCACGATCGGGACGATGGCCCCGGATGCCGCGGCACTCGCCGCCCTGGCGCTGCCGGCGGCCGCGCCCAACGGCGTGCCGCTGGCCTGGACCGACCCGTGGACGGCCGTCGCGCCCGGCGGCTGGCAGTACGCCGCCGCCGACGAGCACCCGGCATCCGCCTGGCACTGGCACGAGCTGCTCGTGCCGCGCTCCGAGCTCGGCGCGCTCGCCGAGCGGGTCGCCGCCGGCGAGCCCACCGCGGCCGGCACCCTCGCCCTCGAGGCGCTGCGCATCGCCGCCTGGCGGCCGCGGCTGGCCCTGGACGGCGACGAGAAGACGATCCCGCACGAGCTGGACTGGCTGCGCAGCGCGGTGCACCTGAACAAGGGCTGCTACCGCGGGCAGGAGACGGTCGCCAAGGTGCACAACCTCGGCCACCCGCCGCGGCGGCTCGTGATGCTGCACCTGGACGGCTCGGACACGATCCTGCCGGTGCACGGCGACGAGGTGCTGGCCGAGAAGGTGCGTCCGGAGACCGAGGCCGAGTGGAAGGTCGTCGGCCAGATCACGAGCGCGGCGCTCCACCACGAGCTGGGCCCGATCGCGCTCGCCGTGGTCAAGCGCGCCGTGCCGACCGACATCCCGCTCGAGGTGCACGCACACGGCGAGAAGGTCGCCGCGGCCCAACAGGCCATCGTGCCGACGGATGCCGGGGCGGCCGCCAACATCCCGCGGCTGCCGCGCCTCGGCGCCCGCGGCGTCTAGCCCGCTGCGGGAGCTAGGCGGCGGCCGCTACCCCCAGTGGAAGCCGTTCGGGGCGACCGAGGCCCACGGCACGGTCAGCTCGCCGAGCCGCCAGCGGCTGCGGCGACCGTGCACCGGCCAGCCGGCGGCGCGCACGCCCTCCACGGTCGCCTGCCAGCGCTGCACCGGGCCGTAGGCGGCCAGCGCCGCGTTGTACTGCCAGTGCCGGTCGAGCAGGCCGAGCAGCGCGTGCACCCCCTCGCCCTCGACGTTGCGGTGGATCAGCACCTTGGGCAGCCGCTCGGCCACGACCGACGGCCGCTCCAGCTCGTCCAGCCGCAGCGCGATCGAGAACGTCGCCGGGCCGGAGGGCCCGACCGCGACCCAGGCCGCGATCCGGCCGATCTCGTCGCAGGTGCCGTCGATCAGCACCCCGCCCCGCTGCAGCCGGGGCGCCAGCATCCGCCAGGCGGGCAGCACCTCGTGCTCGTCGTACTGGCGCAGCACGTTGAGGGCCCGGATGACGGCCGCCCGGCGCCCGTCCGGCAGCGGAGCCTCGAAGCCGCCCAGGGCGAAGCGCACCGCGGCATCCGGGGTGAAACCGGTCAGCCCGGCCCGCACGGCCTCCAGCTGCGAATTCGCCCCGCGCACCCGCTCCGGGTCGATCTCGAGGCCGAGCACCTCGACATCGGAGCGCGTCTTCGCCAGGCGCTGGTGCAGCTCCAGGCTGGTCACGGCACTCGCCCCGTAGCCGAGGTCGACCACGAGGGGGTCGGCGCTGCTGCGCAGGATCGGGAGGGTCTGAGTCCAACGGTCGATGCGGCGGAGCCGGTTTGTGTTCGTCGTTCCACGTGTAATTGTTCCAACCGGCATTCGTACAATTCTGCCACCTGAGGCTTGTTCAGTATTACCACGGGGCCGGATCGCTAGAGTGGAATGCATGACTGCGCCTTACACACTCATCCTGCTGCGCCACGGCAACAGCACCTGGAACCAGGCCAACCTCTTCACCGGCTGGGTCGATGTCCGGCTGAGCGAGCAGGGCGAGGCCGAGGCGGCCCGCGCCGGCGAGCTGCTGGCCGAGTCCGGCCTGCTGCCGGACGTGCTGCACACCTCGGTGCTCACCCGCGCCATCCAGACCGCGAACATCGCCCTCGACAAGGCCGACCGCGCCTGGATCGACGTGCGCCGCAGCTGGCGCCTGAACGAGCGCCACTACGGTGCGCTGCAGGGCCTGGACAAGGCCGAGACGCTGGAGAAGTACGGCCCTGAGCAGTTCCAGCTGTGGCGCCGCAGCTTCGACGTGCCGCCGCCCGTGCTGGCCGACGACGCCGAGTACTCGCAGGTGGGCGACCCCCGCTACGCGAACCTCAGCGACGAGCAGATGCCGCGCACGGAGTGCCTCAAGGACGTCATCGAGCGCATGCTGCCGTACTGGGAGAGCGACATCACCGTCGACCTGCGCGCCGGCAAGACCGTGCTCGTCACCGCGCACGGCAACTCGCTGCGCGCCCTGGTCAAGCACCTCGACGGCATCAGCGACGACGACATCGCCGAGCTGAACATCCCCACCGGCATCCCGCTGGTCTACAAGCTCGGCGAAGACCTCATGCCGCTCGGCCCCGGCGAGTACCTCGACCCCGAGGCCGCCGCCGCCGGCGCCGCCGCGGTCGCCGCCCAGGGCAAGAAGTAGCCACGCAGGGTTAACGAAAGAGACTCCGGATGCCACGGCATCCGGAGTCTCGTTCGTTCAGGGCTTAGGCGCTCGGGGCGTCCGGGTCCCAGTCGCCGGTGGCCAGGTAGAGCACCTTCTTGGCGATGGACACCGCGTGGTCGGCGAAGCGCTCGTGGTAGCGGCTGGCCAGGGTGGCGTCGACGGTGTCGGCTGCCTGCCCCTTCCACGTCTCGCCCAGCACCTTGTCGAACACCTTGAGGTGCAGCGCGTCGATCTCATCGTCGTCGTTGCGGATGGTCTCGGCCAGCTGCACGTCCTGGCTGCGGAGCAGCTCGGTGAGCTTCTGCGCGATCTCCACGTCGAGGCGGCCCATCTCGGCGAAGGTGCCGCGCAGCGACTTGGGCACCACCTTGTCGGGGAAGCGGTAGCGGGCCAGCTGGGCGATGTGCGTCGACATGTCACCCATCCGCTCCAGCGAGGCACTGATGCGCAGGGCGCTGACGACGATGCGGAGGTCGCGGGCAACCGGCTGCTGCCGGGCCAGGATCATGATGGCGAGCTCGTCGAGGGCGACGGTGAGGCCGTCGATCTTGTCGTCGTCGGCGATCACCTCCTCGGCGAGGGTGACGTCTGACTCGTTGAAGGCGCGGGTGGCCTTGTCGATGGAGACGGCGACGAGCCCGCTGAGCTCGACGAGCCGGTCCTGCACCTCGCGGAGCTCCTGCTGAAACACTTCACGCACGGCTAATCTGATCCTTCCTGCCGACGGGTGACCACGGCATCCGAAGACCCCTGTGGCCCCCTGCTCGATGATGCCCCCGTTAGATGAACAAACGGTGCCGCACCGCTGAACACTCGGCAAAGGTGCGGCGTTCTGCGGTGGAACAGGGGGTGGCCACCTGGTGGGTTCACTACTCTAGTGGGCATGGACTCCACCTGGTTGGTGCTGCTCGCCCTGGCACTCGGCCTAGCCGTCGGCGCGGGCTTTGTCACCTTGCTGCACGTCGCCGAACGCCGCGGCACCTCGGCGGCGGGCGTCGTCAGCCCACGCATCCCCGACGGCATCGACCAAGTGCTCGAAGCGCTGGAATCGGCCGGCGTGGTGCTCGACCCCTCGCACAACGTGATGAAGGCCTCGCCGGGCGCCCACGCCATGGGGCTGGTCTGGAACGGCACGCTCGTGCACCCGGAGCTGCTGGCCCTCGCGGACGAGGTGCGCCGCACCGGGGAGCCGATCAGCCGCGAGCTGGTGCTGAAGCGCGGACCGTTCGGCGACGCCAGCATGTACCTCAGCGTGCGCGTGGCCCGGCTCGGCACCCGCTTCGTGCTGCTGCTGGCCGACGACCGCACCGAGTCGCACCGGCTCGACGACGTGCGCCGCGACTTCGTGGCCAACGTCAGCCACGAGCTGAAGACGCCGATCGCGTCGGTCGGGCTCCTGGCTGAGGCGCTGGACGCCGCCGCCGACGAACCGGCGCAGGTGCGGCGCTTCGCGAACCGCTTGAGCAGCGAGTCCACCCGGCTGGCCCGGCTCACCCAGGAGATCATCGAGCTCTCCCGGCTGCAGTCGCAGGATGCCGTCGCCGAGGCGCACCCCGTCGACATCGACGCCGTGGTCGCGACCGCCGTCGAGCAGAACCGGGTCATCGCCGAGGGCAATGACATCGAGATCGCGCTCGGCAAGCGCTCCGGCGCGCAGGTGCTCGGCGACGAGTCGCTGCTGGTCACCGCCGTGAACAACCTTGTCGCCAACGCCGTGAACTACTCGCCGCCCGGCTCCCGGGTCGGCGTCGGCGTCAAGACCGGTGCCGGCACCGTCGAGATCGTCGTGACCGACCAGGGCGTCGGCATCCCGGAGGAAGACCAAGACCGTGTCTTCGAGCGCTTCTTCCGCGTCGACCAGGCCCGCGCCCGCAACACCGGCGGCACCGGCCTGGGCCTCGCCATCGTCAAGCACGCCGTGCAGAACCACGGCGGCGACATCCGGGTCTGGTCGCAGCCCGGCCTCGGCTCCTCTTTCACCATCCGCCTTCCCGATGCGAAGGCGGCACCAGCCACCGAACCACTGGGAGACACCGCGTGACACGAATTCTGCTGATCGAAGACGAGCCGGCCCTCAGCGAGCCGCTCAGCTTCCTGCTCGAGCGCGAGGGGTACGAGGTGACGGTGGCCGCCGACGGCCCGAGCGCGCTCCGCGAATTCGACCGGGCCGGCGCCGACCTGCTGCTGCTCGACCTCATGCTGCCGGGCATCCCGGGCACCGAGGTCTGCCGCGAGATCCGGCAGCGTTCCAGCGTTCCGATCATCATGCTCACGGCGAAGGACTCCGAGGTCGACATCGTCGTGGGGCTCGAGCTCGGCGCCGACGACTACATGACCAAGCCGTACTCGACCAGGGAGCTGCTGGCCCGCGTGCGCGCCGTGCTGCGCCGTCACGTCGAGGCGGATGCCCCGGACGACAGCGTGATCGAGGCCGGCAGCGTGCGGATGGACGTGGAGCGCCACACAGTGAGCGTGAATGGCGAGCTCACGCCCATGCCGCTCAAGGAATTCGAGCTGCTCGAGTACCTCATGCGCAACGCCGGCCGGGTGCTCACCCGCGGCCAGCTGATTGACCGGATCTGGGGAACCGACTACTTCGGCGACACCAAGACGCTCGACGTGCACATCAAGCGGATCCGCTCGCGGATCGAGGCGGTGCCGTCGGAGCCGGCGATGCTGCTGACGGTGCGCGGGCTCGGCTACCGCTTCGAGGCCTGAGCCGGCGGCATCCGCCCGGACAACGCAGAAGAGGCGCACCCGCGGGTGCGCCTCTTCGTGTGGTGCTGGCTGAGTATTACTTGCTCGGTGCGGTCGGCACCAGGTCGGCGTACTCCGGCAGTGAGGCGTCGAGCACGGGCACGAGCAGCTGCTTGCCCTCGCTCTGGCCCGACTGGAAGTAGACCGGCAGCAGTGCGCCGGGCTGTGCGCCCATGTCGACCAGCGTGATCTGCTCGCCGTCGGGCAGGCCGAACGGGGTGCTCGAGGACGGGTCGAGGGTGACCGTCTCGGTCTCCTTGCTGCCGTCGGACTCGTACTGCACGGTGACCTTGGCGCTCTCGGTGGTGGTGTTCACGAAGGTGACGACCAGGTTGCCCAGCTCGCCGTCCTCAGTGATCACGAGCGCGTTGCGCACATCGACACCGTCGAGGTTGGCGCTCACGCCATCGCTCGCGTCATAGTGCTTGGTCGTGGCCTGCGGGGCCACCAGGTTGCAACCAGCGGTGCCGACCAGAAGGCCGGCAGCCAAGAGAACGGATGCCGCAATACGCGCCTTCACAAGACCTCCAAAAAAATTGCGCTCCCTCACCGGCCGAACGGCTGGTGAGCGGGGGAACGCGTGCGAAATATCGCTCCAGAGTTTAGCCTATCGCTGCGGGACCGGCGCGGAAGCAAGGCGAACCTTACCACTATTGCGGCTGTGGTATCATAGAGGTTGCTGAAGGGATATCAATTCATGCTTTTTGAGGTTGGCGAAACCGTCGTTTACCCGCACCACGGTGCTGCAACGATCATCGAAATCAAGACCCGTGTCATCAAGGGTGAAGAGAAGCTCTACCTCAAGCTCAACGTCACCCAGGGTGACTTGACCATTGAGGTCCCCGCCGAGAACGTCGACCTCGTCGGCGTGCGCGACGTCATCGGCCGTGAGGGGCTCGACAAGGTGTTCGAGGTGCTGCGCGCGCCGTTCACCGAGGAGCCCACCAACTGGTCGCGTCGTTACAAGGCGAACCTGGAGAAGCTGGCGTCCGGCGATGTCATCAAGGTGTCCGAGGTCGTCCGCGACCTGTGGCGCCGTGACCAGGACCGCGGACTCTCCGCTGGCGAGAAGCGCATGCTGGCCAAGGCCCGTCAGATTCTGATCTCCGAGCTCGCGCTCGCCGAGAAGACCGACGAGGAGAAGGCCTCCACCGTGCTCGACGAGGTTCTGGCCTCCTAGGCCGCCGTCGCGCCACCCGCATCATCCGAAAGCCCCGGCCCCACGGCCGGGGCTTTCGTGCTGCCTGCCCGGGGCAGCCTAGGCGGCGAGCCAGAGGTCGGGGCCGAACACCTCGTAGTGGATGTGTGTCGCCGGGATGCCGGCGTCGATGGCCTGCGAGCGCACCGCGCGCATGAAGGGCAACGGGCCGCAGAGGTACAGCCGGGCGTCGTCCGGCAGCTCGAGGCCGGCCAGTGACATGTATCCCTCGCTCGCCTCGGTGTCGTCGGCTTTCGCGGTGACGTCCTCGAGCCACAGCTTGAGCTCGGCGTTCGGCAGTGCCGCGATGGACTCGCGCATCTGCTCCTTCAACGCCCAGGCGTCCTCGGTCGACTCGGCGTGCAGGACGAGCACCCGGCGGTCGGAACCGGCCGCGGCCAGGGTGGCCAGCGCGGAGGCGCTCGGGGTGCAGCCGATGCCTGCGGTTGCCAACACGATCGGGCCGCCGACGGTGTCGATGGTCAGGTCACCGTAGGGGTTGGAGAGCTCGATGGTGTCTCCGACGCTGAGGTTCTGGTGCATGAACGGCGACACCTCGCCGCCCTCGTCGAACTTCGTGGTGATGACGCGCTCCGTGGTCGAGGCCACCGCGTCGCTCAGCGTGTACTGGCGGCACTGACGGATGCCGTCGGCGAGGGCTACCCGGACGGACACGAACTGGCCGGGCTTGGCGACCGTGACCGGGGTGTCGTCGGCGGGGCTGAAGCGGAACGTGATCGAGCCGACGCCCGCGACTTCCTTCGCGGTGAGGGTCCAGTTGGTCCAGACCTCGTTGTTGGCCTGCTGCGCGTAGAGGCCCTTCTCGATCTTGATCAGCGCGTCTGCCATCAGCCAGTACACCTCGGTCCAGGCCTCGGCGACCGCGGGGGTCACCGCGTCGCCCAGGTCTTCGGCGATGGCCGCGAAGAGGTGCTCGTAGACGAGGGCGTACTGGTCTGCGGCGATGCCGAGCGAGGTGTGCTTGTGGGCGATTCGGACCAGCACCGCCTCCGGCAGGGACTCCGGGTGGTTCAGCAGGTGCGTGGCGAAGGCGGCGATGGACCCGGCCAGCGCCTGCTGCTGCGTGCCGTTGTTTTGGTTGGCGCGCGAGAACAGTCCGTCCAGGAGCTCGGGGCGTGCCGCGAACATCCGCGAATAGAACTTCGGGGTGATGTGCGCGATGCGCTCCCCGATGATCGGCAGCGTCGCCTCGATGACCGGGCGGGACTTTTCAGACAGCATGGTGTGGCTCCTTGATGAGGGGTGGGTCGTTATCTTGCGGGGGATATGCAAGATTGACGCTTAAGTTCTACGCCGTGTAGAACTCGGGCGCAAATCGACCCGCCGGGCTCAGCGCAGCACGGGGAACGGCAGCAGCACCGAGGCCTCCGGCCCGCCGAGATCCTCGACGCGGAGCTGGTCCAGCTCCGCATAGAACGCCTCGCGGGCGCGTCGGAGGGCGGAGCGCAGCCGGCACTGCGCCAGCAGTGGGCAGGCAACGCCCGCCTCGGAGACGCAATCCACGACGTCATCGCGCACGTCAAGCTCGCGCAGCAGGGTGCCGACGCTCAGCTGCAGCCCCGTGGCGGTGATCTGCGAGCCGCCGTGCCGACCCCTGGTCACATCGATCGCGCGGCGATTGCGCAGTTCGAGCACGGCCTTGGCGACGTGGTTGTATGGCACGCCGATCTGCTCGGCGATCTCCCGGCTGGTGAGCTGTTGACCCTGTCGCGACCCGAGCAGCATCAGGGTGCGCAGGCACACGTCAGCAAAGGCGCTCAGTTTCACGCCTCTCATTGTCGCAGGCGCTTGCTGGGCGGTGCCCGCGATAGCCTCGGAGTATGAACTTTTCGGGCGAACACAGCCAGGCGGAGTCGGTCCAGACAGCGGTGATCGTGGTGGCCGCCGGCAGCGGTACCCGGCTCGGCCGGCCGGAGCGGAAGGCCTTCGCCCCGCTCGCCGGGCGACCGATGCTCGCACATGCCCTCGACGGCATCTTCGCGCTGACCGAGCCCGTGCAGCTGATCGTGGTGGCCCCGGACGCCGAACTGGAGAGCGCCAGGGCGATCGTGGCGGCATCCGCCGGCCCGGCCGTCGGATACACCAGCGTCGTGGCCGGGGGAGCGAGCCGGCAGCTCTCCGTCGCGGCCGGCCTCGCGGCGGTCGCGCCCGGCGTCGGCATCGTGCTGGTGCACGACGCGGCCCGCGCGCTCACGCCCACCGCCCAGTTCGAGGCCGTGATCGCCGCCGTGCGCGCCACCCGCTCCGGCGTGATTCCGGCGCTGCCCGTCGTCGACACCATCAAGCGCGTCGATCAGGGCGGGGCCGTGCGGGAGACCGTCGACCGCTCCGAGCTGGTCGCCGTGCAGACGCCGCAGGGCTTCGTGCGCGCCGAGCTCGACGAGGCCTACGCCGACCCGGCCGCCGACTTCACCGACGACGCCGCCCTGCTGGCGTCCTTCGGCCACTCCGTCGGCACGGTCGCCGGCGACGAGCGCGCCTTCAAGATCACGACCCCGTGGGACCTGGCCCGGGCCGAGCGGCTGCTCGCCGAGGCGGCACCCGGCGCGCAGATGCCGTCAACGGCATCCGCCCCGCGGGTCGGCACCGGCGTCGACGTGCACGCCTTCTCGCCGGAGGGCGACGACGCGGCGGATGCCGCGCCCGAGCTGTGGATCGCCGGCCTGCACTGGCCGGGCCAGCGCGGGCTCTCCGGCCACAGCGACGGCGACGTCGCGGTGCACGCCGTCTGTGACGCGCTGCTGGCCGCCGCAAGCCTCGGCGACATCGGCGGCATCTTCGGCACCGACGACCCGCGGCTGGCCGGCGCGCACGGAGAGGTGTTCCTCCGCGAGACGAAGCGTCTCGTCGAGCGGGCCGGCTTCGGCATCGGCAACGTCTCCGTGCAGCTGCTCGGCAACCGGCCGAAGCTCTCGCCGCGCCGGGCGGAGGCGGAGGCGCTGCTCAGCGGCATCCTCGGCGCCCCCGTCAGCATCGCCGCCACCACCACCGACGGCCTCGGCTTCACCGGCCGGGGCGAGGGCGTCGCCGCCATCGCGACGGCGCTGCTGCTGCCCGCCTGAGCGGCGGCGGCGAGCCCGAGCCGGGCACTGAGGTAGGGTACAGCCCCGCGCCGGTAGACTCGTCGGGTGACAGTGCGACTTTACGACTCCCAGGCCCAGGCCCTGCGCGACTTCACCCCCATCACACCGGGGCAGGTCAGCATGTACGTCTGTGGACCCACGGTGCAGTCCAGCCCGCACATCGGCCACCTGCGCAGCGCGCTCGTCTACGACCTGCTGCGCCGCTGGCTGAACTACCGCGGCCACGCCGTCACCTTCGTGCGCAACGTCACCGACATCGACGACAAGGTGCTCGCCAATGCGAGCGAGCACGAGCCGTGGTGGGCCCTGGCCTACCGGATCGAACTCGAGTTCACCGCCGGGTACAACCGCCTCGGCATCCTGGCGCCCACCTATGAGCCGCGGGCGACCGCCAGCATCATGCAGATGCAGGCGATCATCGCCTCGCTGATCGAGCGCGGGCACGCCTACCCGGCGGCGGATGACAGCCACGACGTGTACTTCGACACCGCCAGCTGGCCCGAGTACGGCGCCCTCACCCGGCAGAACCGCGACAACATGGAGGCGGCGGCCGACGCCGACCCCCGTGGCAAGCGCGACCCGCGCGACTTCGCCCTCTGGAAGGGGCAGAAGGCGGGCGAGCCCGCCTCGGCCAACTGGGACAGCCCGTGGGGACCCGGCCGCCCCGGCTGGCACATCGAGTGCTCGGCCATGGCTGAGCGCTACCTCGGCACCCAGTTCGACATCCACGGCGGGGGCCTCGACCTGCGCTTCCCGCACCACGAGAACGAGCTGGCCCAGTCGCGTGCGGCCGGCCATGCCTTCGCCAACTACTGGGTGCACAACGGCCTGGTCAACACCGGCGGCCAGAAGATGTCCAAGTCCCTCGGCAACTCGGTCTACGCGGCCGAGCTGTTCGAGCAGGCGCGGCCGCTCGTGCTGCGCTACTACCTGGCGGCGGCGCACTACCGCTCCACCATCGACTACTCGGCCGGTTCGCTGCCCGAGGCGGAGGCGGCGCTCGAGCGCATCGAGAGCTTCCTCTCCCGGGTCGACCGGCGCCTGGCCGGCACCCGTTTCGCCGGCAGCGGCCTGGCGCAGGTACCGGATGCCTTCGCCAGCGCACTCGACGACGACCTGGCGGTTCCGCAGGCCCTCGCCGTGCTGCACGAGACCGTGCGGGCCGGCAACGCGGCGCTCGACGCCGAAGACCTGCAGACCGCGGCATCCGCCAGGGCCGAGGTCGTCGCGATGACCGAGGTGCTCGGCATCAACCCGCTCTCGCCGGAGTGGGCGTCGAACGAGGACACCGCGGCCCGCGCCGCCCTCGACGCGCTCGTCACCCGGCTGATCGACGATCGCGCCACCGCGCGCGACAACAAAGACTATGCGGCAGCAGACCGCATCCGCGCCGAACTGACGGCGGCGGGAATCACCCTCGAAGACACCCAGACGGGTGCACATTGGAGTCTGGAATCATGAAGAACACAGCTGGAAAGCCCCGCGCCGGCGCCGTCCGAAAGGGTGCCCGCGGCCCCCAGGTAGGCTCCGGCGGCCAGGGCCGTCAGGCGCTGGAGGGCAAGAAGCCCACCCCCAAGGCCGAAGACCGCCCGTACCACCCCGCCGGCAAGCGCAAGGCGGCCAACGAGCGCTACGAGGCGGCCAGCGGCGGCAAGCGCCGTGTGGCGGGACCCCGCGACGGCGGCCGTGAGGGCGGTCGCCCCCGCGACGCCGGTCGCCCCGACGGCGCCCCGCGCAACGTCGCCGTCTCCGGCCGCCCGGCCGGCGGACGCAAGCCGAAGTCGGCCGACGAGATCGAGATCGTCACCGGCCGCAACTCGGTGGTCGAGGCGCTGCGCGCCAAGATCCCCGCCAGCGCGCTCTACGTGGCCACCCGCGTCGAGATGGACGACCGCGTCAAGGAGGCCCTCAAGCTGGCCACCAGCAACGGCATCCCGATCCTCGAGGTCATGCGCCCGGAGCTCGACCGCCTCGCCGGCCGCGACAGCGTGCACCAGGGCCTCGCGCTCAAGGTGCCGCCGTACGAGTACGCGCACCCGACCGAGCTGCTGGAGCAGGTCATCGCCCGCGGCGAGACCCCGCTCTTCGTCGCGCTGGACGGCATCACCGACCCGCGCAACCTCGGCGCCATCATCCGCTCGACGGCCGCCTTCGGTGGCCAGGGCGTGATCGTGCCGCAGCGTCGCTCCGTCGGCCTGACCGCCTCCGCCTGGAAGACCTCGGCCGGCGCCGCGGCCCGCACGCCCGTCGCCATGGCAACGAACCTCACGCAGACGCTCAAGGCGTTCAAGGCGGCTGGCGTCTTCGTGCTCGGCCTGGACGGCGGCGGCGACGTGATGCTGCCCGGCCTCGAGCTGGCCGACCGCCCGGTCGTCGTCGTCGTCGGCAGCGAGGGCAAGGGCCTGTCCCGCCTCGTCACCGAGACGTGCGACGCCGTCGTGTCGATCCCGATCAGCGCGGCGACCGAGTCACTCAACGCCGGCATCGCCGCATCCGTCACCCTCTACGAGATCTCGCGCCTGCGCGCCCTCCAGAAGTAGTTCGCGGGGCGGATGCGGCGGCATCCGCCCGTCGAGCCTGCAGGAATTGCGCAGGAATCCCCGGATCCTGCGCATTTTCTGCACTCTCGAGGCGCTGTGGATAACTTCTGATGGCTGGTCGGCGAATGCGGCAGCATGGTGTGCATGCCGGAGCAGAGGCCGTTTCAGCCATACCTGCGCGGTGCGGCCTTCCGCACGGCGGCGATCGGGCACCACGGGCTGACACCCGGGAGGCTGCGTTCGCGGGAACTCGACGCACCGTTCCACGGTGTGCGCACCCTCGGCATCCGGGCTGACAACGTCTTCGACCGCTGCCTCAGCTACGAACCGCTGCTCGCCCGCAACCATGTCTTCTGTGCCCAGACGGCGGCGGCACTTCTCGGCTTGCCGTTGCCACTGCCCATCCGTGCTGACACGCGGCTCCACGTGGGTGCGCTGGGCGGCCAAGGACCGCGACGCGCGGGTGTCGTCGGTCACCGGCTGCCGACAGACACACCGTGCGTGGAGTCGATCGGTGGCTTCACCGTGACGGATGCAGCGAGCACCTGGTGTCAGCTCGCGACGGGCTCAGCCGCGAGGAGCTCACGGCTGCGGGTGACTTCATCCTCTCTGGCAGGCGCGAGTCTGGCGGCGGCCGGAGCGGCTCGCTGGCGACGCTCGAGCAGCTCCGTGCTGCGACATCCCGCCATCGTGCCGGTCGTGGGGCGAGGGCACTGCGCTGGGCGCTGGAACGTGTGCGGGACGGCGTCGATTCCCCGAAGGAGACCCGGCTGCGTCTGACGCTGGTGGCACACGGCTTCCCCGAACCGGTGATCGGGCTCCCGGTGCTGGTGGACCGCGGCACGCTGCTGCTGCATCCCGACCTCGCGTGGCCCAATCTGCGGCTTGTCCTCGAATACGAGGGCGTGATGCGAAGCATCACGAAAGGCGGCAGCCCGAAGCGCGGAAGCCTCAGGGGGCAGAACCGACAGGCGACTGACGGTGCGCGACGCGAGAAGTTCGAGGCTGCCGGCTGGCGCGTGATCCGGGTCACCGCCGATGACCTCGGCGAAGAACTGGACGCGTTCATCGAGCGCGTTCGCACGATTGTGGCGGCGCGGCGCGCGGAACTGGCGCGCTGAGCACGGCGCCCGGCAGTGCCCGGCATCGCCCGAGAGTGCAGGATATGCGCAGGAATCGGCGATTCCTGCACATATTCTGCACTCTCGGCGCGGGGAGAACGGGTGCGGCTAGACCTTGAGGCGCCAGTCGGTGTCTTCCTCGTCGTCGGGCACCGTGCCGATCGCCATCGTGATGAGGCCGGTGTCCGGGGCGATCATCGTCGCCTCGTCGCGCCGGTGCCGCAGCACGTCGTTGATGTACGAGCTGAGCGCCTCGGCCAGCGGGATGTCGTGTCCCTGCTTCTGCGCCATGAACCAGCGGTGCTCGAGCAGCTGGTGGAACACCTCGGCCGGCTCCAGCTTGCCCTTGAGATCGAGCGGGATGGCGCGGACCACGGGCTCGAACACGCGCATCAGCCACTCGTGGGCGACCATGTCCTCGTCGAACTCGGTCTTGCCGTAGCTGGCCCGGTACGAGTCCAGGTCGTTGAGCAGGCGGCGGGCCTGGTTCTCCTCGGCGTCGAGGCCGGTCAGGCGCAGCAGGCGGCGCTGGTGGTGCCCGGCATCCACCACCTTGGGCTGGATGCGCACGGTGGCGCCCGTGTCGTCGGTCTTGATGGCGAGCTCCTCGATGTCGAAGCCGAGGCTGTTCAGGCGGTCGACGCGCTCGCTGATGCGCCAGCGCTCGGAGGAGTGGAACGACTCGGAGCCGGTGAGCTCCTTCCAGAGGTTGCGGTAGGCGTCGACGATGCCGTTGGAGATGCGGATCGGGTCGAGCTCGTCGGCCACGCGGCCGCCGGCCTCCAGGTCCATCAGCTCGCCGGCGATGTTGACCCGGGCGATCTCGAGGTCGTTCTCGCGCTGGCCGTTGGAGAGGCCGCCGGTGTACAGCTGGCCGGTCTCGGCATCCACCAGGTAGGCGGCGAAGGCGCCCGCGTCGCGGCGGAACAGCGTGTTGGAGAGGGAGACGTCGCCCCAGAAGAAGCCGGCGATGTGCAGGCGCACGAGCAGCACGGCGAGGGCGTCGACGAGGCGCGTCGCCGTGTCCGGCCGCAGCGACTGCGAGAACAGGGCCCGGTACGGCATCGAAAACTTGAGGTGCCGGGTCACCAGCACCGGCTTGAGCATCTCGCCCTCGCCGTCGCTGCGGTTGGTGATGACGGCGATGGGCTCCACACACGGGATCTCCATGCGCTGCAGCGTGCGCAGCATCTCGTACTCGCCCTTCGCCATCTCGGCCGTCGTCTCCTTGATCGCCACGACGTGACCGCCGAGGTGGGCGAATCGCACCAGGTGGCGCGAGATACCCTTGGGCAGCGAGGCGATGTTCTCGTTCGGCCAGGCATCCAGCGGCAGGTGCCAGGGCAGGTCGAGCAGGGCGGGGTCGGCCATCGCCGAGGTGATGTTGAGGGAGCCACTCATGATTTTTGAGCCTAGTCGTCTGGGGTGAGAGCTGACGGGGTGCGGATGCCGGCTGAACCGGCATCCGCACAAACAACAACGGCCGGCGGGTTGCCCCGCCGGCCGTTGCCACTGTGCGAATGACAGCGGTGCGAACTACTTAGATCGCGATCGCCTTGTTGAGCAGGCGCTCGCCCGACTCGGCGTCGAACACGTGCACGTGGTCGGGTGCCGGCATGAGCCACACCTTCTCGCCGGCGTTCGGGTGCGAGCGGCCGTCAACGCGAGCGACGACGTCGGTGCGCTTGCCGTTGAGGGTGGAGTGGCCGTAGAGGTAGCCGTCGGCGCCGAGCTCCTCGACGAGGTCGACGTCAACCTCGAGGCCCTGGCCGGGGGTGGTGGAGACGATGATGTCCTCGGGGCGCACACCGATGGTGACGCTCGAGCCGGTCGCGGAGTCGAGCGCCTGGCGCTCGACGGCGACGAGCGCGCTGCCGAACTTGACGCCGCCGTCGGCGATGTCGGTGTTGAACAGGTTCATGGCGGGGCTGCCGATGAAGCCGGCGACGAAGACGTTGTTCGGGGACGCGTACAGCTCGCGCGGAGTTCCGACCTGCTGGAGCAGGCCGTCCTTCAGCACGGCGATGCGGTCACCCATGGTGAGCGCCTCGGTCTGGTCGTGCGTGACGTAGACGGTGGTGACACCGAGACGACGCTGCAGCGACGCGATCTGGGTGCGGGTCTGCACGCGCAGCTTGGCGTCGAGGTTCGACAGCGGCTCGTCCATGAGGAAGACCTGGGGCTGACGCACGATGGCGCGACCCATGGCAACACGCTGACGCTGACCACCTGAGAGGGCCTTCGGCTTGCGGCTGAGGTAGGCCTCGAGGTCGAGGAGCTTGGCGGCCTCGAGCACGCGGGCGGCGCGCTCGTCCTTGTTGACGCCGGCGATCTTCAGGGCGAAGCCCATGTTCTCTGCGACGGTCATGTGCGGGTACAGCGCGTAGTTCTGGAAGACCATGGCGATGTCGCGGTCCTTCGGCGGAACGTCCGTGACGTTGCGGTCGCCGATGAAGATGTTGCCGCCGTTGACCTCTTCGAGGCCGGCGAGCATGCGGAGCGACGTGGACTTGCCGCAGCCGGAGGGGCCGACGAGGACGAGGAACTCGCCGTCAGCGACCTGCAGGTCGAGGGCATCGACGGCCGGGCGGGTACCACCGGGGTAAACGCGCGTTGCCTTGTCGAAAGTTACAGATGCCATGGAAATATCTCCTTCACCGGCAGGTACGTGCCGGACGATCCGTTGTGATGGATGGTGCCACTGCTGGTCAGCGACGACCGCATCCAGTATGGCACGTGCGCGGCGGCGGACGGGCATCGTGCGGCGCGCGGACGAATCCGCCGGTTTTTCGAGTCGCCGCGTCGCTTCTGGGCATTTCACAGGCAACAGACCTACTATTTTGACTGCGTTTGCATGAACTGCGCGCCCTTCACACTTCGGAGTACTGATTACATGACCTTCGGCGCATCCCCCGAGCCCCGGCCCACGAAGAACCAGCGCCGCGAAGCCGCGCGCGAAAAGGCCCGTGAGCTGCGCGTGCAGCAGAAGAAGAAGGACCGGCGCAACAAGATGATGCTGCAGGGCGGCATCGTGCTCGGCATCGTCGCCGTCGTCGCGGTGATCCTGCTCATCGTCGTCAACAGTGTGCGCCCAGAGGGCCCCGGCCCCAAGAACATGGCCAGCGACGGCATCCTGATCGGCGAGGGCCTCGTCGCGGTGGAGACCCCGGCGCTGCCCGCCAACGCCGTGCCCATCCCGTCGCAGCCCGACGAGACCGGCTCCGTCGCCAACATCCGCGTCTGGGTCGACTACCTGTGCCCCTACTGCGGAGACTTCGAGCGCACCAACGGGCCGCAGATCCAGGGCTGGCTCGAGTCCGGTGCCGCGACGCTGGAGACCTTCCCGATCGCCACCCTGGTGAGCAAGTCGGCCGGTACCAAGTACTCGCTGCGCGCGGCGAACGCGGCCGGCTGCGTGGCGAACTTCTCGCCGAACGACTTCTTCGCCTTCAACTCGGCCATGTTCATCGACCAGCCGCAGGAGAACACCCCGGCGTTGAACAACACCGAGCTCAAGCAGCGCATCAAGGATGCCGGCGTCGCCAACACCTCCGAGATCAACAAGTGCATCGACGACGAGCAGTTCAAGGCGTGGGTGCTGGATGCCACGGACCGCGCCCTCACCGGCCCGCTCCCGAACACCGAGCTGCCCAAGGTCAAGGGCACGCCGACCGTCCTCGTCAACGGCAAGCAGTACGCCGGCTCCCTGGACGACCCGAAGGAGTTCGCGGCATTCGTGCAGCAGGCGATGGGGGAGACCTACTCCACCGCAACGCCGACTCCGACGCCCGCCCCGGCCGGCTAGGCACGCGGCCTCTTCACCCGTAACCGCTCGACGCCCCGGCAGATTTTTGCCCGGGGCGGCGAGCGGTTATTGTTAGTCCGAGTCGTGTTCCGCCTGGAGCACAACACTCACGCCGGCTTGGCGCAATTGGTAGCGCACCGCTCTTGTAAAGCGGGGGTTGCGGGTTCAAGTCCCGCAGCCGGCCCTGTACCGCTAGATAGACACTGGGAATCACGCGCCGGACGCCTCTCTCCACCGCTGGTTCTGATCAACAATCCATCGCTTACCCAGCGGAAATGAAGCAGGGGAGTCGCTTTGGGGGCAGTGGTTGCTCTCCACGGCACGTTGCTCGACGACGCATACTTCGACGGTCTGCGCGCGCAATGCGAGCTGATCGCCCAGGAATCAATCGTGCGAGGGCGCCCATTCTTCGAGTGGATCGACGTGATCAATCAGCACAAGCGTGACGGACAGCTTGACGACGCTCTGATCCTCGCCTGCGCGTGCATGGATGCGGCAGCACGAGTGCAGTCCATTCGGGGCCAGAAAGGTGCTGGAGGTTGGATCCGTGAGGTAGCCATCATCTTGCGTAAGCTCGGCAACCACGCGGCCGAGGTGGAGCTCATCGAGAGAGCAATTAATGCTGGGGGATGCCGGGATGCCGGGAGGACGTGTCGGGTCGTCTTGGTACAGCGCGAAAGTTGCTGGCGAAGTCTGTGGCCTCGAATACGCTCACACCATGAACAGACTTCTCCCGGTACTCGCTGCATCTGTCCTGCTCCTGTCGGGCTGCACAGGAACTCCCGCATCTGACAACGCGGCGGCATGCAGGCAGTACACGACGGTTCTGTCAGATGGGGCTGTGAGCGGTGGCACCGGTGCCGTCGCTCAATCCGGCGTCGCCATCAAGCTCCGTACGGAGGCGGCCTCGCTTGCCGACGACGAGCTTGCTGGGCACATCAAGGTCATGGGCGCCATTTTCGAGGAGAACCCCGATCTAGATAACCTGACGGGCACTCAGAGTGCGGCAGGTCCGGCGATCAAAGAAACGTGTGCTGCGTTGGGCATCGAGTGGTGAATCACCGGATTGGCAGGCGTAGAATCCCGCCATGCCGCACAAGGATCTGGACGACGGGCTCGGCCTGGCCGTGTCTGAGCGGGATTTTCGACGCCGCCGCAAGGTTCGCCGCGGCAAGGGCTGTCCTGGGCCTGCCGCCGAGGGGGAGGGCGCGGCCCGCTGATCTCGGCGACCTCTCCGAGCTGATCCTGCCGCCGAAACCTGTCCGGGAGGTACGCGGCCGGCTTGCGGCCAGCAGTGAGGGCGATGTCAGTCCAGGCGGCTAGCGTCGCTGCTGCGCCACCCCGAGTGCTCCGCCACCACCAGGAGCCCGCCAGGCCCTTCCCGAAACCGATCCGCTACGACGCCGACACCTGGCTCGTTATGCGCACCGACCCGGTGCTCCCGAAAGCCGTCATCCAGCGTGTACACGGCGCCGACGGCGACCGGTACCTTCTATTGCGGTGGGGCCTCGACCCGGCCAAACGAGTCCTCCGCGGCGTGCACGACTCCCTCCAGAAGCCCAACGAGCTCGTGCTCTACGACGTGCCCGAGGGGGCGAAGCCAAGGGCTGCCGCCGCAGGTCGCCGAAGGGTTCGTCAGACTGGCCCGACCAGCTCCGGCCCGTCGCCCTTGAGCGGCGCCACCTTGCAGAGCTCGAAGCCTGTCGGGCTCGTGAGTAGGGTCATCGCTCACCCGGAGGGCGCCCGAGCAGAGCTGGCTTCCACAGATCCCCCAGGAGCCGCACGCAATGTAGCGCGTCCAAGCTGACGACGCCGCATCGTGCCGGCCACTTCTCTTGTCATTGACAAGTCATCTGGTAGGCTTGTCAGTGACAAGTAAAAAGGGAGGTGAGAAATCCCATCGAAAAACGGATGAAAGCACTGCTGAAAGAGCTGGAACAGCTGGGCTGGCGACTCGATTCAACCAAATCAGGTTGGATCGCGTGGCCTCCGGATCTTAAGAAGTCCGGAGTCGCAATCCACAAAACACCGTCAGATCACAGAGCGTGGAAGAACATGATGGCTGAATTGCGGAGAAGCGGCTACTCAGGCTAGTTGCAGTTGCAGTAGCAGTGGGATGAGATTGTGGGAGGCCATAGTTGGTCGCTGAGGCTTCCCACAATCTAACACCCGTTTTCGATAGTGATCAATCATGACAATCCAGAAAGAGAAGGAACAGATGTCTTGGTGGCATGCTCGCGTCAGCTTCGAGACGGCTCAGCCGTTCGTTGCGGATGACTTTGCCGCGCTCATCGATGCACTCGCTGACCACGGTGCATCAGGGAGCGTTTCGCGCAGCTTTCGTGAGGGTGGAGTAGTCCTCACGGTGGAAGCGTCGACACCGCTTGAAGCAACAACATCAGCGCTCAACATCATCACAAACGCACTCAACTCCATATTGGGTGCGTTGACCATCACCGGTCTCGACGTGATGAGCGAAGAAGCGCTTGATGCAGAACTCGCAACCCCGGTGTTTCCCGACGTAGTCGGATACGCAGAGATTGCAGAGCTGGCAGGTGTCTCACGCCAGCGCGCAAGGCAGTTTGCTCAGATTGAGGGGTTCCCGGTGCCGGTCATAGAGACCGCCCAGGGGCCTTTGATGAGCAAGCATGCCGTTGAGCGTTGGTTGGAGACTCGGAGTAAATCCAGCGGTAGGCCTCGCAAGTTATTGCAGGCTCTTTGAAATTCGCACCCTTAGATTAGATACGTCTCATCCCACATGAGAATTCGCCGTCGCGCTTGGTGGAAGATAGCGCGCAGGCTTTCATCGCATGACCCCTGCAGCGTGTCCTTGACCGGGACAGCTGCAGGGGTCATTTGTTTCTGGCCGACCTCGGCGCAGTGGCCTAGTGTTCCAGCTCCAGCTCCAGCTGTGCCACCCTGACCGCGCCGCCATCAACATCAAGGTGCTCATCATGATCACCAGGAGCCCCCATAGCCACCCCGCAGCCCATCCGCTACTACGTCGACACATGACTAGTGATGCGCGGCGTCTGCAAGTCGCTCGATAGGGTGAATGGCCTCGTACTCTACTACCGGTCTCAGAGCGATGGCTCGGGCCGACCGCCGCACATGACGACTCAATACGAAACGGCCCCCAGCGGCCGCCCGGGTACGGCGATCGCTGGGGGTCTAAGCATTGGTGCTAAAGGTGTCTCGCAGTCGAACTCTCGAGCCGGGTCGCACTGGGTTTGAGGAGGAGAGCGTAGGAAGTCTGAGAGACGAGCACGGCGAGCAGGAGCAGCCAAGGCCAGTCCGGGAGCACATCGCCGGTGAGTACGTAGTAGAGCACTAGCACGACGGCCGCGAGCACGATGGCCATGATGACCCCGACGGCGCGTTTCCACTTCGCCGGCCATGCCGGCTGGTTGATCAGTGCCACGGCGCACGGGGCGAACAGGGCGAGAAGCGTGAGCACGCCGAGGGGGATGGTGGGGAGGGTGATGTCCATGGTTACTCCTTGGGTCGGGTGCGCTCGAGCTCGAAGAGCCGGTCGCGCTGGTCGCTATCGTCTTTGCGGAGCGCGCGCAGCTCTGAGCGGATGCCGCCGATGTCGAGCCCCTGAGTTGCTTGCGTGGTGATGACCTGCCTGACGAGCGTGGTGAGCTCCTCGTGGCGGTCGTCGCCTTCCTCGCCGTTCTCGAAACGGATGCCGCGGAGGTCGTGGAGCGTGCGGCCGATGATGGCCAGGTCGTCGTTGCCGCGTCGTGCGCGGGCGAGTGTGTGCTTCGTCATGGTGTGAGCCTCCAGCTCGTTGGTTCCCGGCCTCAGCCGGGCGTCCACGCCCTGCGCGTGGAAGGTGGGGCCGTGCCGCCGCCGTGCAGGGACAGCGACGACACGGGGTCTGAGGGATTCCCGGCGGCGGCAGGTCTACCTTCTGCCGGAAAGGATCAGCGTCTTGAGCAGCCTTCGCGCGAAGCCCGAAGAGAGCGCGTTGACCGCCGCCGGGAAAGTTCTGTACGCCACCAGCGCGGCGCGGTATCATGTGAGGGAACGCGGCAGACCGTCCCCTCGGACAGTCGGGCCGCGTTCTCTCATTCCTTGGTGAGCCAGGTGACAGTGCCGGCCTGGTCGATGAAGATCACCTCGGTGAACCAGTCGCCACCAGCGAGGCGGCGCCGGGATTCCGCGAGAGCCGCAGTTGCGTCGAGAGGGCTCCGAGCGAGGTCGATCACGATCCGCTGGACGCCTTGTTCCTTCGCGCGACTGAACTGATTCGAGATCGTGTTCTTGCCGCCGCCTTCGGGGGACTTGAAGTCCCAGATATGCCCGGCGATAGTGACGTCCGGATTCTTCACGCCGGGCGTGAAGTCCTCGACGCGCCACTGCACGTTGATGCCGGCGCGAGCCAAGCGGTCGCCTGTCGCGAGTTCGTGGGCTCGTGGGTAGGCACCCTGGGGAACAGACTGGGCGCCGCGCTGTGCCTCGCGGACGTCGTCGAGGTTGCGTGCAGAGACTCTGTCGGCGGCGATCAGCGGGCGGTGTGGCCTGGCTGTGAATGCTTCACCGCCTGCCGCGCGGCCGCCGCGGCCATCCGCGAAATGCAGCTGTTCGCGGTAGGACTGCCGATGCCGGCCGGTTTCCTGGATGAAGCCGCGCATCTGGGCCTGTGCGCCACCTACCTTCGCGCGGGCCTTGGCCCGCTGCACGTCGTCCATGGCGACGGCTTCCTTGCGCTTCGCCGCGCGGATCTCGCGCTCGAGGCGGCGCTGCTCAGCCCGCTCGCGCTCGGCGGCCGGGTCGTAGGTCGTGTCAGCCTGGGGGACGGTCAGCCCGGGCAAGAAAGCGACGAGACGGAACCGGCAGTTTGGGTGGTTCCAGCCGGTGTTGCGCGCCCCGTCGACGGTGCCGGCCACCACGACGGTGACGGTGCCCATGCCAGTCGTGTGCGGCAGCTGGTAGGTGCCGTCGGTGGAGAGGATGCGGCCGGCCCACTGGGCGCACTTCTCGCGGGAGTCGAGGCCGCGCACGACGGTGACGAGGCTGATTCCGGATTGCTGCATCCGCCAAACGCCGGCGTCGTTGAAGGCCCGGTTCACGGTGGTGCGGCCGGCCATCTCCGCGTAGGAGCCGATCGTCCATCGGCGCCCGCCCCTGTCGACGAAGTCGGTGATGCCCTCGGACAGGAACCGCTGCACGGTCTGCGCCTGCTGCACCCGGCTCGTGGTGATGCCGAGCACCGTGTTCGCTGACTAGATCGCCACGATCCGCTGGTAGGCGTCCTGCGGGAACCGGGTGAGTCGCTGGTTCAGCACCTCGAGGCGAGACTCCAACGAGAACGCGATCGCACCAACCGCTTGCGTCGCCGTGCTGCCCAAGGTGGTGGCAGAGGTTGCGACCGGGCCGCCGATCACCGGGATGGGGATGATGCCCGGCTGGATCGGCCCGGCCAGCCCGAGATGGGCGGCTGCGGCCGCTTCACCCTCCCGGGATGCGATCTCCACCACCCGCTGCGCGAAGTCGTCCTTGCGGAGATGGTCGACCAGCTGGATCGCCCTGTACTGCAGCTCCCGGAGCGACTGGGCGCGGTGCCCGGCGAGCTCGGCGAGGATCCGGTTCTGGCGGCGCCTCTCAGCGACGGTGAGGCCTGCGCCGGCCGGGGCTGTCTGGATCTGCCCGCTCAGCGCGAGGTCGCGGGCGGCACGGCGGGCCACCTCGCGGATCAGTTCATCCTCGGCGGCCGCGTAACGTGCGGCGATGTCGAGGGCGAGCTGCTCAATCAGTTCGTCAACGGGGAGCCCGTCAGGGTCAGGGAGGAAGAGTGCCACGAGACACCTCCACGCGTAACGCACATACCGGATCAGGGCTTGTGTTGGCGTAACTTCGCCCCGGTGCGAGCGTGCGATAGGTTGTCGCGATGACCGAACTCACGGAGTCCACGCCGCCGGCCTCTCCCGACCCGAGCATCTCAGCACAGCCGTCCACATCAGGAGTGCCGCGGGGTGCCCAATGGCGAATCGCTTTACTCTCACTGACTTTGGCACTCTTTCTTTGCGTGTGCTCCGCTTTCGCATCGAGCTGGTTCAGCGGGACGATTGACATAATCACTGCCGTCGCTGCGAGCGGGACAGCGGCTGGAGCAGTGGTGTTGGCGTTTATTCCATCGATCAAGTCCGATTCAGCCAGAGAGCTGGTAAACACCTACACTCTGGGGCTCATCGCTGGCTGTGCTGTCTATCTGGCGATCAATCTTTGGGTCTTCGTCCTTCGCTAGACACCAATTGAGCGATCGCGCGCTGGGGACGACCCATAGCCTTGTGGGCTCGACTGACGCTCTGAGCCTCGAACCTGGGTGCTGGCCAGAGACAGGAGTACCGACTCTGGCCAGCGGGGTTGCGATGGAACGGTTACACGCGAGGCGGCCACGACCAGTGGCCGGGATTCGGCTCCGCCGAGAACGGGACGCGCTGGTTGAAGAACATCCCGGTGGGGTTCAGCACGCAGAGGCCAACGACCTGCTCCAGGACGGCGCCGGGAGTGAGCTGCGCACTCGTAACCTCGGTGTCGATCGCAGCCCGCGGCTCTGGCAGGTACTCGCCGCCGGGCGTGCCGTAGGAGCGGTAGTGAACGACGCGGCCAATGGTCGGCGGCGTCGGCTTGGGAACGATTCGGGATTCCATCGCTACTCCTTGATCTCGTCGAGGGCGAGGTCAGCGACGAGGACAGCGGGGCCGTCCTCGAACTCGGCTACGTCTTCGTCGGTGTCGTCGTCGCGACGCACAGCCGTGACGACAGCGCGCCAAGCGGCGGCCTTCTCGATGACCTCAGCGACGACATCCGGTTCGGTGGCGACCAGCGCGAGAGCTTCGACGGTGAGCCCGACCGTGTCGCCGACGTGGATCGGCAGCGCGGCGATGCGGGCAGCCTCTTCGTCGGCGGCGATCTTCTGCACCTTCTTCTCGGCGGCCGTCTTCGCGGGGGCCTTGGGAGAGGCGGCGGCGTCCCGCTGCTTGAGGATCGCCTTCGCATCTGCGACAGGGATCGTCTCCCATCGGGCGAGCGCTTCGAGGTCCTCGCGCGGATCCTCGGATATGACGATCTGTGCGCCCGGCTCGAGCGACTGGTATGCGTGTGGTGCCATGAGAATTCCTGCTCTCTTGAAAGTGGTGGGGTGTGGCCGGTCCCCGAAGGAACCGCCCACCGTGGCGGGCTACGCCTGGTTGGCGCCATTGATCAGGACGGCGCGCTTCGCGTCGAGCGTCTTTACGCCGTAGAGCGTGTCGAGGGAAACGACGGTATGCTTGTACTTGATGTCGTAGTCGTACGCGACACGGATCGAGATGCCCTTGTAGTTCACGACCGCGGCGTTGGAGCCGGGCGCGATCTCAAGCGGGGCGGAAGCGAACGCGAACGCCGTCTTGTGGAAGGCGAGGTTCACCTCAGTGGTCGGGTCGCCGGTCACACCGGGGACGGGCGCCTGGCCGACGTTCTGAGTCCAGTAGGACTCGAAGCCGAACAAGTCCTTGCCGATGGAACCCTGACGGAGCGCCTCGGTGGAGCCGGACTTGTCGGCCTGCTTGAGCAGGTCGGTGTTCAGCCACTTCGCCTTCGTGGTCGGGCCGACGACCGAGTATCGGTCGGACGGCGACACCTTGTTGATGTCGAGGATGCGGCCGGCGTCGATCAGCGACTCCGGCTTGTCCCACTCGAGGCCAGCAGCGACACCGACAGTCTGCGTCACAGTGGAACGCAGGCCGAGGATCGCACGGTCGATGTGCTGGCTGATGGCCCCCATCGCGGAGGTCAGCAGCTGCTCCTCAAACTTCTCGATCTCGAGGGTCAGGTCCTCCGACGTCACGACGAACGAGACGTCAGCGATCTTGTCGAGGACAACGGGGATGTCACCCTCGGTCGCGTCCTGCGGCTGGATGCCCTGGGCGCGGTCGAAGAGCTTCGCCTCGAACACGGCGGGCTTGCGCACGTTGATCGTGTTGCCGATCTTCTGCGTCGCGAACTCCGACGTGACGTCGGTGTACACGAGAGGCAGCATGTGCGTGGTCTCGTACAGCGTCGCGAGCGCCTGAGCGGCGATCACATTAGGGGTAAGGAACTTGTTTGCCATGTTGGTGGCCTTCCGGCAGGCTAGGCGGTGCCAGTCCTGCGCTTCCGACGGTCCTCACGGATCTCGTCGATGGTTTTCGGTCCGCCCGGGTTGGGCGTGCCAGCTGGGGGTGTTTCACTGCCGCTGCGCGGGGCCACCTGGACTTTCCGCAGCTTCGTGTTTGATGCGACCTCCGTCTTGACGAGCTCGTCCACCTGGGAGCGGTAATCGTCAGCGGTCGTATTGATGGCCAAGAGCTTCGCCTGGAAGGTCTTGGAGTCTGTAGCGAGGTCGACGTCGAGGTTGTGCTTGTCGGCCTCGCGGAGGAGAGCGTTCTCGAGGCGGGAAGCTTTGATGTCGGCTGCCTGCTCGGTGATGGTGGTGTCCTTCGCCTGGATCGCCGCGGACAGCGTCTCCACGTTGGACTCTTCGTCGGCTTCGATGAGGCCGAGTTCTTGCCCAAGCTTTTTGTACGCGGCCTCGCTGGCGGTCTTGCCCGCGGCCTCGGCTTCTTCCTTGCCCTTGATGCGTGCGGCCGCGTTCTCTTCGCGGAGCTTCTTCACGTACGCGGCGTCGAACACCTCCTGCGCGGGCGGTGTCGTTGCGGGCGGGCCGGGTTTCGGGGGCTCATTCGCGGGCGGCTGCTCTACGGGCGACGCCGTAGGCGGAGTCTCGACCGCGGGAGTGCTGGGCGGCGTCGCGCCCTCCTCACCCTCGAGGAAGCGGATGCCCATCAGGGCGAGCTTCGACGGACGTCGCGGGCCGAACGGGTGACGGTTGAACATGGTGCTCCTTCAGGGCGCCTGGCCGTATCGGTTGCGCCCACCCCTGCGGTGGACGGTGAATCAGTCGATGATCTGTGTGGGGTCTAGTACCGGGCCGAGCCCGTTCTCTTCCCGGATGGTGTCGGCCTCGGTCTGTGCCTCGGTGGAGTTGAGCAGCGGCTGAGCCATGCGCACCTTCGTGAGCGTCGATACCGCCCGAGCTGCGTCGAGCATCTGCACGGTCTGTGCGCGGGCGAGCGGGTCAACCTGCGACACCTCCGCGAACGTGATCACCGGGAGGTCGTCGATCTTCTGGCCTCCCCTGCCGGGAAACACGAGCGCATCGATGGCGAGCGCGGTGCGTGCCAACCGTGGGAGTGCCGGCCGAACGTAGAGCGCCTTCTTGTCGCGGGTCCGTTCTGAGTCGGCGCTGTCGTCGTTCACTTCGGTGGCGGTCTTCGTGCCGGTGTCGTGGATGCCGAAGTGGGAGACGGAGTAGCCGCACGAGTTCGCGATCTGTCGTTTGAGTCCTTCGATCGTGTCGAGGTGTTCAGCGACGCGGATCTTGAACTGCGAGATCGTGATCTGGCCGCCCTTGCCGTCATCGACGAGACCGCCAATCGGTGAGTACACCTGGCGACCCAAGTCGAACTCAGCACCCCGGCCGGGGCCGTTGAGCTTCAGGTACGACTCGGGGACAGTGAGCCGGCCCATGCCGTTGTCGAAGTCGCGCATCAGGCTCGACCAGATCGAGTTGATGCGGGCGAACAACGGTTCGATACCGAAGTAGTCCGAGCGGCCCATGTTGGCCAGCTCGCCCTTCTTGTCCCAGACGGGGTTCGGAAGCATGTTCGGGTAGAACTCGACCGTGAGCCATTCCACGCCGGTGCGGACGACGACGTCGAGCGTCTCTGCTTCGGGCAGCACCTCGGCATCGGTGACGTCCCGGATGGCCAGTTAGTGCTCTGTCTCGGGGATCGTGTCGATCGGCACCTGTGCGCCCTTGATCGTCGACGTGCCCTTCCACAGCTGGTAGGTGATGAAGCCTTTGCTGTGGCGCTCGAGCAGACGGTACGTGTCCTCTTTCCGCTGGTAGTCAGTCCAGAGGGCGACGGCGGAGAGCCGCTGGTAACGGAACTCGGGGATCGCGCAGTCAGCACGGAACGCACGGAACCAGACGTGGTCGATCTCGTCCTTGTCCCACACGATCGCGAGATACGCGACGCCGTGCGCGGCGGAGTACTCACCTGAGCGGAGGAGCTCGGCGTGCGCTTCGTCGGAGGACATGATCTTGTCCAGGCGGGCCTGCGCGGCCTTCCTCTCCGGTGTCGCTTCGGCGTCGGGAGTGTCGACGGCAGGCGGGAGCGTGATCGCCGGCGACTCCGCGAACAGCATGTCAGCGGACAGCTGCGCCAGGTCACCAGCAACCGGGATCGAGATCGCCGACTGATTCTCGCTGGACGGTGAACCGAACACTGCACCCGACATCTTGCCGACGATCCCGCCCGTGTGCGGCACCCCGCGGTGCACGTGCGTTGCGGGGGAGCCGACACAGTTCGGGACGTTCTGCAGCTGGTTCGAGTACAGAGCGTCATAGATCGCGATTTGCGTGAATGCGTCAGCCCAAGGTGCGGGTGGGAACTGTTCAGCCATGCTGACCTCCATCGGGGTAATACCCCGGGCGGGGATCAGGCGGCTTCGAGTTCGTACTGCCAGTTCGAGCGGGTCGTGTAGATGCCATAGCCGCCGGCGTCGAGCGAGTGGTCGTCAACCTTCACGACTTCGTCTTCGCCCTTGGCTGTCGCTTTCGGATCCCACCGGTACTCGGTGACTTCCGAGTTCCAGCCGGCGCACCGGTCGGACGGTGCCAACTGTGCGCCGTCGTGGTCGCGAGGGTAGTACCGCCACTCATCCATGAGGACGAGGCGCGGCTTCTGCTCGGCAGTGATGCCGACACGGAGGGCAGCGGAGGCGTTCGAGACACCGAAGTCCATGCCGTCGGCGAGGACCCGGGAGATGCGGGGCATGTCGTCGAATCGGATGATGTGCTTCTCGGGATTTCACATCGGGTAGACGGCGCCGGCGGCGTTCGTCCACTTCCCGAGAATCATCCGGTCGAAGAACACGCCCGCGAACGAGCGCTTCATCTGCTCGACATACCAAGCCGGGAGGGCCGGGTTGTCGAGCATCGTGAAGTGGAAGTGGATGACGTCTTGAGCGTCGGCCTGCATGATCCACTTCTTGCGAATCCAATGGTTCGTCGAAGCAGGGTTCATCGTGCCCAAGAGACGAGCACCGGCGACACGGAGACGCGTGATGAGCATGTCCCAGAACGCTTCACCCAACAGGGCAGCCTCATCGACGTACGCGAGACCGATCGTCTTTCCCTGAATGCGAGACACCGACGACGAGTTCGACGCACCAACGAGGATGACCTCGCGGCCAAGGATGACGGACTTGGTCGCGCCAGGCGTGTACGAGATCTGCGACACCACATGGGAGCCGAACAGTTCAGCGTTCTGCAGCTGCTCGAACACGTTCGTGTAGATCGTGTCGATGCTGTTGCCGACGATGACGATCAGACCGTTGGTCGGCGCATCCTTTAACAGCGAGCAGGAACGCGATCAGGGAGGCGAACGTCTTCCCGGCCGACACAGACCCAGGCCACAACGCAATGCGCCGCTGACGGCTGTCCACGATTGAAAGCAGCTGAGCCTTCGAGATCTTCTTCAGCAGCTCATCGAGCACACCCGGTTTAAGCGGCCGGTTCGGGCCAATCACCGTCGCCGACAGGGACATCGTCCTGGGCACGCAGCAGCTCGGCAGCCGCGGTCAGGTTGCCCGCCAGAGCATCCAGCACACCAACGGTCTGCTCGAGCCCGCCGTTATCCTTCTCGACGATGCGACTGATCTTGTCGAACAAAATCGAAGACGTGATGATCGTGCGCCGCGCATCCACAGGCACAGAGTCAAGAACCTCAGACGCGAACGTGTTGTCCTTGCCGCCGAAGTTGAACACCGTGAACGGCTTGTCCAGCATGTCGAGCATCTCGTTCGCCGCAGCGTTCATTCGGTGCGCCAGATTCATCCGCGCCTCAGCGAGGTCAACCTGCTTCGCCCGGGTAGCGTCTTTTGTCTGCGTCCGGTCGAAGGTGCGGTCGTCAGCGGCACACACTTTGGAGACTGAGCTGGGGGAGACGCCGGCTTGGCGGGCGATCTCGTTGCGGCTGAGCTTTTGTGCGTGGAGGTCGAGGATCTGTTGGCGCTTCTCTTCGGTGAGTGGCTTCGGCACAGCGCATCACCTCGTTGCGGGAAGAGTTCGGCGAGGCACCTGGACTGTCGTGGATCAGAGACGATCACAGCAATGTGCATAGCCCAGCGGGCGCTAGTTTGGGGGCTACTTCTGCGGACTAGAGATCGCTAGGTTGATCCGATGGCGGATATTGAAAGCAAGATGGTCGGCTTCTGGAGCTACGCTCACGCAGACAATGAGCGCGATCGTGGTCGTATCACTGAACTTGCTCAGCTAGTGAGCGACGAGTTCGCGTTGATTACCGGCCGCGAGATCGAGATCTTTGTTGACAGAGAGGGGCTCGAATGGGGTGATCGATGGCGCGAAAAGATCGACAACGCACTTAGCTCATCTGCCTTCTTCATCCCGATCATCACGCCAACGTTCTTTACAAGGCCAGAGTGTCGCAATGAGTTAATCGCGTTCAATACCTCCGCGAAGGAGTTAGGCGTGACTGAGCTGATCTTGCCCATCGTCTACCTTCCCGTGCGCGATTTGGCGCTCGACAGTACAGATCCGGTGAAGCAGATTGTGGCCTCACTCCAGTACGTATCCTGGGACGGGCTTCGGCTCCTCGATCAGGAACGTACGGAGTATCGAACCGCCGTTCACCGACTTGCGACCCGTTTGGCGGAGATCGAGGAGACGCTTGAATCTCGTCCTCTCGAACGAACGGATTCAGACGAAAGTGAAGCTTCGGCCGGAACTGGCGAGATCGCCAAGACTGAGGGTGGCGAGCCGGAAGAGGAAGACGATGAGCTAGGAATCCTTGACCGACTAGCTGAATTGCAGCCTGGCATCGAGGAATGGACCGAAACGATAGCGAGCTTCCAGCCTGCGCTCGAATCGTTCACAGGTCCGATGACTGCAATCACGCCAGCTCTGAAGGCAGCTGAGTCGCAAGCGAACCCCATCGGCGCTCGTCTGTCGTTGCTTAGGAAGCTGTCGCAACAAATTGAGGCCCCAGTGGAGCGATTGGAAGACCTCTCAAGCTCCTATACTCGCCAACTCATCGCCATCGATCCGAACATGAGAGCGCTCTTGCAACTCGTCGATCAGGGTGATAGCGGCGGGGAAGAGGCGCTTCAAGTTACGGGAAGCATCCTTGGCCTCGCGGAGGCGGGCACTACGGCTGCAGAGCAGATAACCTCTGTGGCCGACATGGCTCGAAAGTATTCGGGGCTGAGCAGAGACCTCCGCAAGCCGTTTCGGAAGTTCGATATCGCGATGAGAAGTGTTGCCGACGGCCAAACGATTATCGACTCATGGCGTGACGCCGCGATTGCCATTCAGTCAAAGCATGGTGAGCAAGCACGGAGCGTCTAGTTCCTGATTGATCGGCCAACACGAAAGCCCCGGCAGTCGTAGTGACTCCGGGGCTTTCCGTCGAACACAGTGATCCAACATCTGAATTGATCTTCGCGCCATTCGCGCTTTATGTCAACTAACGTGTGCGGTGTGTCGAGACCTCGAAGAGTTTCAGAGGATCGCCGTGGGCCATGCGTAGATCGGCCATGTGCTGTTCGAGTTCGGGGGATGGCTCGAACCATTCGTGATGCCCAGATGCGCGGCTCTTTGCGAATTGACGATGCCGTTGGCTCTCCAACGATCGGCTCCCCGGTTCGAATGCGCACCACTCTTCGCATGGGATCGCGGCGAAACGGCGGCGGCATTGAGTGGTTGTCCCAATCTTGACTCGGCTGCGAAACCGCAGGTAGTAGACGATCGGCTGGTGCGTGACGACCTCGCGTTTCCGGCTTGCCGGAGTAGACGGCCGGCCGCGGTGTGTCTTCGCCTCGACTTGGAGGACATCGGCCGATGCGACTTCCATCGTGCCATCCTCGGCCCGCTGCCCGGCGAGCTTTCCGCTTTCGATCCAGGCGTAGATGCGGGATTGGTGACGGCCGGCCAGCCTGGCGGCCTCCGCGGTCGTGAGCCATTGCTTCATGGGTGTCTCCTGTTCAGTTGTGGGGTGGTGTCTGTGGTGGTCAGTAGGCTGCGGGAATGCGTGATATCGATTGGTCAGAAATGGGCTCTTACGACTGGCTGGCTCAAGTCTGGATTCCGGTAGCGCTCGGCATCGTGACCGCGATCCTGGCAGGTGTGGCCGTTTGGACTAGCCATCGGGCGAGTGTGCTGGCGCGGAAGATCGAGTCCATGCGCGATGCTGATGAGAAACGGCGCTATGCCGAACAGCGCAGTGAACGCCTCCTCACGATGTCACGTGAAGAGGCACGCGCCATGCTGCGCTGGGCCCGGCTCACATTTGAGATCCGCGGTTGGATGCACGATCCTCGTGCGCCCGCGCTTCCCGTCGAGCGCGACCCAAGAGTCGCGCGAATCGACGCGATGACGACACTCGATCAGAGCCTTGTTCCGGGCGCCCGGAGCCTTCTCAGACTTACCGAGCTGGAGCTTGAACACCGCCACGAACGGATGCCGAAATCCGAGGAGTTCCCAGACAAGAGATTGACGTCTGGTCTTGGCGGCACGTGGAAGAGCAACATGCGAAACGAAGCGTTCAGGTGGAGGGAACACCGAACCATGGAGCGCATACGGACGTGGGGTCTCGACCCAGAGCGAAGCACCCCACTAATCGACGACGAGCTCGCTCTCGCGCTGAACACCCCTAATGTGTTTTGGGATTACAGGCATGCGTTCCCCGATCAGGTCTTGGCTGAGTGGGTCGAAGATGCACCCAAGGCGTCCTCAAGGGGCATCACGGTGGGCGTCGTCGTGAACGAGGGTCCTGACGACTAGGGCTTCATGCATCTTCCCTCCCGATCGGTATCTCTATGAACCGTCCCCGTCGGACGCCTTGCCGGAGGTCACCCCGCACATACCCGCGCGCCAGGATTTCCCCTTCCAGTGAGTGCCGCCCTTCCGTATGACCGCCGAGGACGACCTGGCGGCTGCGCAGGCGAAGCTCGTATCCTTGAGGTGGAGCGCGTGAGCAGCTCGGATACCGCAACCACGCGTTCCGGATCGCGTTGGCGTCCGGTGTGCCTTGGAAGCGCGCGGGCGAGATCACAGGGCTCTCGCCGCGCGGCATCCAGGTCAGCGTGATGGACGAGCCGGCATCCTGCCTGGTATCTGCGAAGCTGAGCTCATGCAGACTGACCCTGTAGCGTTCATCGCGCTCGTCGTTTCCGTTCTCGCTGCCGGATTCACTGGCTGGCAGGCAGCGATCGCGCATCTCGAACGACGCGCGCGCGGTCGCGCCAGGCTCGAATTGGTAGGTGTCCCAATCCTCGGCCGCACAGATGGCGACCGCTGGGTAGTCCACAATCTCGGTGACGGAACTGCTGCCCACATCACGGTCCAGGCGCTCGTGGTGGGGACTGGCGATGTGCCGAGCACAACATTTCATGCGCACGTCCCGGAGCCGCTTCACGGCAAGGGATTCGCCCCTATTGTCGCGGACGGGCGCGTATGGCCAGCCGCGCTCAACAGATACCATAACTACCCGGCGGTCAGAGTCTGGGACGGGGCGACCGCTCGCGCACGTTGGGTGGACAGCGCTGGAAGAGCACGCTTTGAGAGCATTCCTCTGCGTATGCCTGCCGAACTAGGCGAAGCGTTCTAACTCGCGGCTTCCTTCACCGTCACCCACTCCTTCGGCTCACCCACCGGTCTCTCCTTTCTGCCTTGCGGCTAGTGTCGGTGCATGGTTTCTGAATCGTTGACGCTTGTCGAGGTCTTCCCGCGCGAGGAGGGTGAGCAGTGGCGTGTGTTTGCCCCGTCGAGCGAGTTCCCTGCACCCTGGTGGGAGCAAGAGCTGTGGGTCAACCGGGGCGAGCATTGGCTCTCCATTCAGCGAGACGGCATCGAGGTCGTGCGGTGCAAGTTCCACCTCACAGGAGGGCAGCTGTCCCGTAAAATGCTCGGTTCGATGCCGACGGGGCAACTGGACATTCTTGCGTTCGAAGTGGCGCTTTCCGCTCGGCGGCAGGGCGTCGGACGCGCAGCCCTGAGGGCGATCCGAGACATGTACCCGGAGCCGCGTCTAACCGCTTTGAACGATGATGCGACCTCGCGGCGATTCTGGGATGGCGTCGGGTGGGTGCGACACCAGCCGACGAGTCCAGTCCTCGCGGGTGTCGAGCGTGTGACCTACTCGGAGGTATGACTGCGGCTCAGGCACCGCGCTCGCCTTCCTGCGCCGCCGGCACTCGCTCGACATTGCCAGCCTGCCGCCGGCGCTCAACCCATCCGCGCTCGCCAGGCCGTGCGTCCCGGACGAAGACGTACGCGGTCTCTGCGTCCGTCCGCTCACTGATCGCGTGGCGTTGCAGCGAATTGACGATATGGCTGCGGTACTCCCACTCGTCTTCAGTTGCCGCCTCCTGTGCGGAGAGGTGAGCAATCACGGCGTCGGCGACAATCGTAAAGTCGTATCCCGCACCCTCGTCGCCGTAGCCGTAGCCGTAGCCGTCGATGTCGGCGTCCGACATTGCCTCACGGATCACAGTCGCCATAGCGTCCCGGTCGATGGTCAGCGGCTCAGCCTTCGCGGCGTCGTAGCCAGCCCGGAAGTCCTTGCTCGGATTGATCCGCCCGTCCCTGCCCGAGTACCCGCGCCATGCCTTGTCGCGTGCTTCGTTGTCGCTCATCGCTGTTCCTCCGCGCCGTCGTTGAGGATGTCCAGCTCCGGTGTCGGTGGCATCGTAGGCTTCCGCCCAAGGGCGGTCAGGTCATTGGAGCTGTGAGCGCCCCAGAACGACAGATACGCAGCCCGGACCGCCTCGCCCTCGGCAGCCACCCGCGCCAGCCTCCCCTCAGCCACTTCGAGCGCCGAGAGCAGGGCGAGCACCGTCTGAGGGTTCGCGGCCGCGATGAACTAGGCGTCCGGGTGCCGGATGCCGACAACGTCTGCGAGGTAGACCTTCGGGTCTTCGCGAGAGGTCGCGTTCGGTGCGACCTGGTAGACGACGAGGTCCCTTGACTGTACGCACATGAGGTCGGTCATGAACTCGAGGCGCGGGTCGGTCGCCGGCTCGCCGTACTGGTCATGCGCCCACTGCTCCACGAGCTCTTCGGGATCGCCGAGGTCGAACTCGCGCGCTGCGGAGCGCACCTGGTCTGCCGCGCGCCCGGTGGTCTTCCGATCCTCCCTGCCGATGGACATGACTTGGCACCGGCCGGCGCCCGGGGATCCACGTCGCGAGATACGGCTCACCGGTGTCGGAGTTCCCGGCCCAGTGCCAAGGGCCCTCGGTTGCTGCTTCTGCTTGCGCGCGCAGTGCGGCGCGGTCGATCTCAGGCATTCGCCTTCTCCATTCGTCTCTTCGTGTTCGCGACTGTGTTGGCGCAGCACCCCACCTCGAGCGCAATGTCGAGGTGGGGTGCTTGCCCTCTGCGAGCCGAAACCTGATTTGTTGGTGCTGCCTTGCGGTAAGCGGGCCGCGGCGACCAGACACCACGTCGTGGTCGCCCTTGTCGGGGATGTAGCGACGCTCAGACATCAGAACAGCGACGTCTCTTGATGCAGCTGCACGGGCTTGGAAGTGTCGTCCTCGTCCTCGGCTGGCGGGGGCTGAACGGGCTTGAGGTGTCCCAACTCGCCCTCGCACCCGCAAGCGCCACCGTCGCCTGGGCAGCTCATCCCTGATGGTGCATCGGCTGCGCGGCATCCGATCCCGTCCGTTGGCTCACCGTGCTCGCAGCAGCCGCAGAAGTCGCACCATGTGCCGCGGCAATCACCGCCGTGTTTGCTGGTTGCCATCAGGCTTCCTTCCTCGTCTTCGGTTCGAGTCGCTGCAGCGTCATGACTGCCTCGTACCGGTTGTGATCCATCTCGTAGCCGCAGTTCGTGCAGGTCACGTCGAGTTCGTCTCCGGCCTCGAGTGGCGGTTTCCACAGCAGCGCCTTGAGCCTGCACTCCGGGCATCTCACGTTCACCACACGATGTTCGCGATCGTCCATCGGGTGTCCTGCTATGGCCGTTTGCATGAGCACGACGAACCGCAGCGCGTCCTCAGCGCCGGCCGGGCGTGACACCCACACCTCGGGGTCGAGATCGTCGATGAACCGCTCAGTGATCACGTCGATCTCCTCCACGACGGCATCCGAGGGAAACCCCGGTGCCGGGTGCCCGAGCAGCATGATCAGCTCGTCGGCCATCCGCCACGTAATCGGCACCGGGATCACCCAGCCCGGATCCGCGCGCACACCGCCGTTGTCGATCTGCTGCGCCCGGTCGACGGATCGCAGGTGCGTGATCATGTCGTGCGCCTTCGACCACGCCTCGGTGACGCGCATCCAGCACGACCAGCACAGCAAGCCGTGCTCGGCCTGGCGGGGCAGGCATCCCGTGCACTCGTCATTCGTGGGCATGTCGATCTCGAGCGCGCGGTCGTACCGCCACGCGAAGCCGTTGCAGTGCGCCTGGTGCTGATCGCGCACCGTGCATGACCGCAGATTGGGGATGTCGTTTGTGAGACATACCAGCGTCATCATTCGTCCTCTCGCTCGGTGATGTGTGTCATGGGTCGCCCCTCGGTGTCGTACGCGCACGCCCCGTGCTCGCCACTCTCGGGGCAGGGGTCGATCTGGTAGCTGGTCGGAACGTCAGGGTCGAAGTCGGGCTCGTCGCCGCGCTCCTGCCTCTGGAGCACGTGGGGCCAGAACGCGGCGTCGGCGAATGACTCCCGGAACGCGGCCTCCTGGCACCACGGCGAGGATGCAGGGTCGGTCATGGTTGTTCTCCTGCCTGTGCTTCGAGTTCGTTGACGCGGGCAGCCCCCGTCTCGCGCCCTTCCCGAAGCCCGTCGATCCGCTCGATGATCGTCGGGTCGAACTTCTTCGCCTTGATGCTGCGCTGCTTCATCGCCTCAGTGGACTTCATGTGCTCGTCGTGCGAGGCGATCTGTGCGTCGAACATGGCGAGCAGAATCCGGGCAGTGCCGAGCTTCGACTCGGCGTCGCGGCCGATCACGATTCACCGCCACCAGGCCGCCCCGAACCCCGCGTTCATGGCACAAGGGTAGTGCGCGCCGACCGCGGCGTCTCGGGGTGCTCGGATCTAGGCTTGGGCGGTGACGTCAGAGCCTGATCCGGTGCCCCGCCCCTCCGAGCCCGGCTCTGCGCCTGACGGCCGGCCCCGCCGGCGCTTCCCGATGTGGCTGGCGATCCTCGCCGCGACGGCGAGCGGCGCGCTGCTCGCCGTGCAGTCGCGCATCAACGGCGAGCTCGGCCGGCAACTCAATGACGGCTACACTGCGGCGGCGATCTCCTTCGGCTCCGGCCTCGTGATCCTGTTGATCGTGCTCTGCGTCTGGAAGCCGGGCCGGGTCGGGCTCGGCCGCGTCGCGCGGGCACTGCGCCCGAACGAGCTGGGGGAGCGGGAGCTGAAGCCGTGGATGCTGCTCGGCGGTCTCGCCGGCGCCTTCTTCGTCGCCTCGCAGGGCCTCACCGCTGCCGTTCTCGGCGTCGCCCTCTTCACGGTGGCGATCGTGGCCGGCCAGACGATCAGCGGAATGGTGCTCGACCGCGTCGGCCTGGCGCCCGGCGGGCACCGGCCGTTGACCGCCGACCGCCTGATCGGATCGCTGTTGGCGCTGGCGGCCGTCGTCTGGGCGGTGTCGGCGCAGTTGGGCGGCGACGTGCCGTTCTGGATGCTCATCATGCCGCTCATCGCGGGCGCGCTCGCAGCCTGGCAGCAGGCCGTCAACGGCCAGGTGCGCGCGGCGGCGGCCAGCGCGCAGAGCGCCACGCTGATCAACTTCATCGTCGGCAGCGCCGCACTGATCACCATCGCGCTGGTGCGCAACGCCGTTCTCGGCTGGCCGGCCGAGTTCCCAGCCGAGCCCTGGCTCTACATCGGCGGGGCGATCGGCTGCCTGCTCATCGCCGTGCAGACGGTGCTCGTCAAGGTGACGGGCGTGCTCCTGCTCGGCCTGGCGACGGTGTCCGGCCAGCTCGTCGCCGCGCTGCTTCTCGACCTCTCCGTGCCCGGCCAGGCGGTCGCGTTCTCCACGATCGGCGGCACGCTCGTCGCCCTCATCGCCGTCGTGGTCGCGAGCGGCTGGCTGAACTCGTGGCGGAGGGCCACGACGGCGTAAGACTGCCGAGTCCAGTGCCGGCTCCGGCGCGGCCTAGGCTGGAGTGATGACTGCTTCCCGGATGCCGACGACTGCGGAATCCGCCGGCGGCACCCCCGCCCGCCCCGACTCCGGCGCCCCGACGCACCGCCACGTGCCCACTTGGCTCGCCATGCTGGTCGGCACCGCCTGTGGCGCGCTGATCGCCCTGCAGTCGCGCATCAACGGCGAGCTCGGCCTCCGCCTCGACGACGGTTTCACGGCCGCGGCAATCTCGTTCGGCTCCGGCTTCCTGATCATGTTCGTCGTGCTCTGCTTCTGGCGCCCCGGCCGCGCCGGCCTGGCGCGGGTGGTGCAGGCGCTCCGCCGCAACGAGCAGGGCGAGCGGGTGCTGCGCCCCTGGATGGTGCTCGGCGGTCTCGGCGGCGCACTCCTCGTCGCCTCGCAGGGGCTGACCGCCGCCGTGCTCGGCGTCGCCCTGTTCACGGTGGCCATCGTCGCCGGGCAGACCGTCAGCGGCCTCGTGCTCGACCGGATCGGGCTCGGCCCGGGTGGCCGGCAACAGCTGACGCTCAGCCGCCTGATCGGATCGGTGCTCACCCTCGTCGCCGTCGGCTGGGCGGTCTCGGCCCAGTTGGGCGGCGAGGTGCCGATCTGGATGCTCGTGATGCCGCTGGTCGCCGGAGTCTTCGTCGGGTGGCAGCAGGCCGTCAACGGCCGGGTGCGGGCCGTCGCCGGCAGCGCGCTGTCGGCGACCCTGATCAACTTCCTCATCGGCAGCATCGCCCTCGTCGCGATCGCGCTGGTGCACAACGTGCTGGCCGGCTGGCCGAGCAGCTACCCGAGCGAGCCGTGGCTGTACATCGGCGGGGCGCTCGGCTGCATCTTCATCGCCGTGCAGGCGGCCCTGGTGCGGGTGACCGGCGTGCTGCTGCTCGGCCTGGCCACCATCGCCGGCCAGCTCATCGCCGCACTGGCGATCGACCTGGTGCTGCACGGCCAGGACATCGCACTCTCGACGATCGCCGGAACGGCGCTCGCCCTCGTCGCGGTGGTCATCGCCAGCGGGGGCTTCGCCCGCCGCCGCTGACCGCGATTACCGCCGCCGCCGCTCAGCTCTCGAGCGTGCTGAGCCGGTGCTCCAGGGGCGCGCGCTTGTCGTGCGAGCTGCCCAGGCGGTCTGGGATACCGCCGACATAGAGCCAGCCGAGCAGCTTCTCGCCCGGGGCGAGACCGTGCATGGCCGCCACCGCCTTGCTGCGGGTGTGCGGCCCGGTGCGCCACATCACGCCCCAGCCCGCCTCGTGCAGCAGCAGGCTCAGCATGTGGGCGACCCCGGATGCGACGGCCTCCTGTTCCCACTCGGCCACCTTGTGGCTGGGCTGCGGGCTCGACACGACGGCGATGAGCAGCGGTGCACGCATCGGCTTGGCCGCCAGCGACGCGGCGCCCGAGCCGTGCAGCCCCGCCGCGTCGGCCAGCGCCCGCCCGAGACGCGCCCTGGCCTCGCCGCGCAGCGCGATCACGCGCCACGGGTGCAGCGCGCTGTGGTCGGCCACGCGGCCGGCCGCGCCCAGCAGCCGCTCGAGCTCGGCCGTGCTCGGCGCGTCCTCGGTGACCTTGGAGTGGGAGCGCCGGGCCTGGGCCGCAGCGAGCACGGGCGGCGGAACGGGCGAGTCGAGCGATTTGGACATGTCGGGCTACGCGGAGGGGGGAGTGTCGGCGGCGGTGAAGTTGAGTGCGATCGAGTTCATGCAGTAGCGGTCGCCGGTCGGGGTGCCGAAGCCGTCAGGGAAGACGTGACCGAGGTGGGAGCCGCAGGCGGCGCAGCGCACCTCGGTGCGGCTCATGCCCAGGGTGTCGTCCTCGATCAGCTCGACGGCCTCCGGGCGCACCGACTCGTAGAAGCTCGGCCAGCCGCAGCCGGAGTCGAACTTTGTGCCGCTCTGGAACAGCTCGGCGTTGCACGCACCGCAGGTGTAGACGCCGGCGCGCTCCTCATCGAGCAGCTGGCCGGTCCAGGGGCGCTCAGTCGCTGCCTGGCGCAGCACGGCGAACTCCTCCTCGCCAAGCTCGGCCCGCCACTCGTCATCGCTCTTGTTCACTTCGTAGCCCATGGCGTTCCTCCTCGTTCGTGCGGGGCCGCGGGGCCCCGAGGACATTTTAAGCGGTGTGCCTGAGCAGGCGGGGCCGCTCGATCCGGTGTCCTCCGTCATCCGCTCCCCATGCAACGCCCGGCGGGCCTGAGACATTCCGGATGACGAACCGCCCACCGCGTCAACGTGAGTTCCAATCTGGACTGCCTATGATGGGCCCGACAAAGCTTGAGGCGGATTGACCGCGCGAGGCGCGGCAGAGAGGGGCACGGCGATGGATCAGTCGGATGGCTCGGCCCCGCACGACGCCGCCTCGGATCCGGGTGCCGACGGCGAGGCGCTGAGCGAGCGCGAGCTGGCCATCCTGGCCTTCGAGAGCCACTGGTTCAAGCACGCCGGCGCCAAGGAGCAGGCGATCCGCTCCGAGCTCGGCCTGTCGGCGGCACGGTACTATCAAGTGCTCGGCTCCATCATCGACCGCCCTGCGGCGCTCGCCCACGATCCGATGCTCGTCAAGCGCCTGCTGCGGATGCGCACGGCCAGGGCCGAGGCCCGGGCCCGGCGCTCCCTCGGCGGGCAGGGCACGGTGTAACGGCCAGCGCACGCGCGGGCAGAACCCGGCAGCACCCAGGCCGGCCAGCCGCTCCGGCGCGGCCCCGAACCAGACCAGACCGAATCACACCAGACGGAAGCAACCCAGAGAGATCAGGCCAGGCACACTCACTATGGCAACTTCGTTCCAACACGATCGCTTCGACGAGATCCCCAGCGACCTGCAGCGTGTCGGCGCCCACCGCGTGCCGCGCAAGCGGGGCCGCGGCTGGGTTTCCTTCGCCTGGGCGGCGCTGGCCACCGTCGTCCTCGTCGGTGCCGGAGTCGTCGCACTTTTCGTGCTGAACGACAACCTCTCGAACGGCACCGGCCCCGCTGCCTCCCCGCAGAGCTCGGAGCCCGCGCCCGCCGAGCCCGAGGTTCCCGCCGTGCAGCCCACCGTCGACCCTGCCCTGGCCGTGACCGTGCTGAACGGCACCGAGCGGGCCGGGCTCGCCGCCGCGGCCGGCGACACCCTCGCCGCCGCCGGCTGGAATGTGACCACCCGCTCCAACGCCGCAACCGAAGACGTGACCGTGTCGACCGTTTACTACAGCGACCCGTCGCTGGAGGGGGCGGCCCTCGGCGCCGCACAGTCGATTCCCGGCGCCGGCATCGCGCTCTCGCAGGACTTCGTCGACCTCGGCGAGGCCTCGCTCGTTGTCGTCATCGGCGCCAACTACCCGGCCATCGACGAGTCGGCCGAGTAGTCGCGGCCGGGCGACACACCGGGCACGGCGTCCACCGCCACCCTGCTGCACAGCCCTAGTCTGTGCAGGGTGAGTATCGCCACGCTTTTTCGGATGCCGACCGCAGCGCGCTGGGCTGCCGCCACCCTGGCCGTTGGCCTGCTGCTCGGCACCGCCGGCTGCGCCGCCGAGGAACAGCCCGCGGCGGCCGGCCCGACGCCCAGGCCCACCCAGACCGCACGGCCGACGCCGCCGCCGCCCGTGCTGGCCCCGCTGCGCGGCACGGTCGCGGCCGAGGGCGCCGACGAGCGCCCCGCGTTGGCCGCGAAGATCGACAACCACGAGGGTGCGCGGCCGCAGCTGGGCCTCGAGCGCACGGACATCGTGTTCGAGGAGCTCGTCGAGGGCGGCCTCACCCGCTACGTCGCCATCTGGCACTCCGATCTGCCCGACGAGATCGGCCCGGTGCGCTCGGTGCGCCCCATGGACCCCGACATCGTCACGCCCTTCGGCGGCATCATCGCCTATTCCGGCGGCCAGGAGGTCTTCGTCGACATGATGATGAACACCCCCGTGGTCAACGCCGTGTTCGACTTCGACGACACGGGCCTGTTCTACCGCGACGACGTGCACGAGTCGCCGCACGACGTCATCGTGCACGCCGCGGAGCTGGTGCGGCGCAACGCCCTGCTCCCGCCGCCGGCTGCGCAGTTCGAGTACGCGGTGGACGATGGCGAGCCGACATCCGTTGCAGAGGGCGCCGCCAACTCGGTCGTGCAGCTGCGTTTCTCTGACGCCCGGTGGCCGAGCTGGGGCTGGGACGCCGCGGGCGCCAGCTGGCTGCGCTCGCAGGAGGGCGAGCCCGACCTGGACGCCGCTGGCGCACAGCTGCGGGCGAGCAACGTCGTGACGCTGCTCGTCGAGATCGACGATTACAGCTTCGAGGACATCCCGCGCACCCTGATGATCGGCGCGGGGGAGGCCTGGGTGTCCAGCGGTGGAAGCACCGTGCACGGCGTCTGGCGCAAGGATTCCCCGGCCGGAAGCATCCGTCTCGTCAGCGATCTGGGCACGCCGATCACCCTGGCGCCCGGGAATACCTGGGTCGAGTTGGTGCCGAGCTCCGGCGGCGTGGAGATCATTCCCTAATGGTCGCCGGGAGTGCCCCCGGCTCGCTTGCACTCTCGGCATCCGAGTGCCAGAATTGGCTTAGCACTCGCAACACCTGAGTGCTAAATCCAAAGTCTTGGGAACGTCCGGGAAGGGACGAGAATCACACATGGCAAAGATCATTGCTTTCAACGAAGAGGCCCGTCGCGGCCTTGAGCGTGGCCTCAACATTCTGGCCGACACCGTCAAGGTGACCCTCGGCCCGCGCGGCCGCAACGTCGTTCTGGAGAAGAAGTGGGGCGCCCCCACGATCACCAACGACGGCGTCTCCATCGCCAAGGAGATCGAACTCGACGACCCGTACGAGAAGATCGGCGCGGAGCTCGTCAAGGAGGTCGCCAAGAAGACCGATGACGTCGCCGGCGACGGAACCACCACCGCCACCGTGCTCGCACAGGCCCTGGTCCGCGAAGGCCTGCGCAACGTCGCAGCCGGCGCCGACCCCATCAGCCTCAAGCGCGGCATCGAGAAGGCGACCGCTGCGGTCATCGCCGAGCTCGTCGTCAACGCCAAGGAGGTCGAGACGAAGGAAGAGATCGCCGCGACCGCTTCCATCTCCGCCGGAGACGCCGAGATCGGCGCCATCATCGCCGAGGCCATCGACAAGGTGGGCAAGGAGGGTGTTGTCACCGTCGAGGAGTCGAACACCTTCGGAACCGAGCTCGAGCTCACCGAGGGCATGCGCTTCGACAAGGGCTTCCTGTCGGCATACTTCGTGACCGACCCCGACCGTCAGGAAGCGGTCTTCGAAGACCCCTACATCCTTATCGTCAACGGCAAGGTCAGCAACATCAAGGACCTGCTGCCGATCGTCGACAAGGTCATCCAGACCGGCAAGCAGCTCCTCATCATTGCTGAGGACGTCGACGGCGAAGCTCTCGCGACGCTCGTCGTCAACAAGATCCGTGGCATCTTCAAGTCGGTTGCCGTCAAGGCCCCCGGCTTCGGCGACCGCCGCAAGGCGCAGCTGCAGGACATCGCTATCCTCACCGGTGGCCAGGTCATCTCCGAGGAGGTCGGTCTCAAGCTCGAGAACGCCACCCTCGACCTGCTGGGCAAGGCCCGCAAGGTTGTCATCACCAAGGACGAGACGACCATCGTCGAGGGTGCCGGCGACGTCGAGGCCATCGCTGGCCGCGTCGCGCAGATCCGCGCCGAGATCGAGAACACCGACAGCGACTACGACCGCGAGAAGCTGCAGGAGCGCCTGGCCAAGCTGGCCGGTGGCGTTGCAGTCATCAAGGCCGGTGCCGCAACGGAGGTTGAGCTCAAGGAGCGCAAGCACCGCATCGAGGACGCCGTTCGCAACGCGAAGGCTGCCGTCGAAGAGGGCATCGTCGCCGGTGGTGGCGTCGCCCTGATCCAGGCCGGCAAGACCGCCTTCGAAGGCGCTGCCATCGCCGCCCTCACGGGTGACGAGGCAACCGGTGCCCAGATCGTGCGCGTTGCAATCGACGCCCCGCTCAAGCAGATCGCCCTCAACGCCGGCCTCGAGCCGGGCGTTGTCGCGGACAAGGTGCGCAACCTGCCCGTCGGTCACGGCCTCAACGCCGCAACCGGTGAGTACGTTGACATGCTCGCTGCCGGCATCAACGACCCGGTGAAGGTCACCCGCTCCGCGCTGCTGAACGCATCGTCGATCGCTGGTCTGTTCCTCACCACCGAGGCCGTCGTTGCCGACAAGCCGGAGAAGAACCCGGCCCCGATGGGTGACCCGTCGGGCGGCATGGACTTCTAAGTCCCCGCGCAACAACCTCGCAGTAACTGAGCCGGGCGTCTCCTTCGGGAGGCGCCCGGTTTCTGCGTTCCGGCCGGTTTCGGGCACGCACTGGCGGCGATCGCGCGCGAACGATACAGTTCGCGCATGAGGCATTCAGCCGGATCACAGAATGGCGCGTACACGCGCGTGGGGCGCTGGTCGATGTCGGCTGCCGCGCTCGGGATTGCACTGTTCCTGTCGGCCTGCGCCGGACAACCGGCGCCCGGGTCCACCGCGCCGCCGAGCGAACGGCCACAGCCGAGCGAATCCCCCTCCGCGGCCCCGATCGAGGCGGCCCCGAGCGCCCGATTGGCGGCCGGTTGCGACGAGCTGGTGCCGCCCGCGCTCCTCGTACCGGTGTTCGCCGAGGAGCTCTCGCTGCGGCCGATCGGATTCGATCACAGTTCCAACGGTCCCGTTGCCGTCTCGCTGCTGCAGCTGGGCTCCGTCAACTGCGTCTGGGCGAATGACCAGACCTTGCAGCCGTGGGAGTCCGCCAGCGTGAAGGGCTATCGCGGTGTGCACCTGACCGTCGTGCCGGAGGGTGAGGCCCCGTGGCTGGCCTATGCGGAGACGTACAGCGGCGGGCAGGAGGTTCCGTTTGCCCACAGCGAGAACGCGCTGGGGCCGCGCTGCGTCGCCGAAATCGAGTCTTGCTTCTTCCAGGCCCTTGTCGGCGCGGCGTGGGTCGACCTCACCATCACCGGGGTCGGGGCCGCTGACACGTCGAATGACGACGAACTGGTCGAGCTCATCACTCCGCTGACGGACGCGCTCGTCCAGACGCTCTCCGCCGAACCCGAGGCTCCGCCGCGCTGGACGGTGCCGACAACGGTACTGCCGCTGCCCGCCGACTGCACCGACTTCCTCAGCGATGCCCAGGCGGAGGAGTTCGCGGCGGCGGGGCCCTTGTCGGTCGGCGTCTTCTGGGACGGGCCGCGCGTCGGGCAGTTCAACCACGGGATGAATGAGACCGGCGCGCAGCGCTGCCACCTCAACATGGCGGACTCCGACAGCGGTATCGGCTATTTCGACTACCTCCCGGGCGGCGGGTGGGGGTTCGACGCCCTTCACGAGGGGTGGAAGGCTGCCGGCACGATCACGGCCGACACCGTCCCCGGCCTGCGGGCGGGGGACGCAGCAGTCATCCGCTGCGGGGTGCCAGAGGAGGCCTGCACCGCCGACATCCGTTTCGGCGGCAACTGGATTCAACTGAACCTCACGGCCTACCTGCCGGATCAGTTCATGTATCCGGAAGGTGTCGACATCCGTGTAGGCCGCGACAACATCGCCGATTTCGCTGCGGCCATCGTCGCCAACCTCAACGGCGCGGTGAGCTAGCGCAGGAACAACCGGGCGTTGGCCTGCTCGATCTCGGCATAGTGCGCGCCGGCCGAGCCCAGCGACTGGGCCAGCGCGGCGAGCGTCGCGTCGACCTGGAGGTTCATGGTGCGCCAGTCGCCCGCGGCGGCCTGGAACGCGCTCGAGGCCTGCCCTGCCCAGGCGCCCTGCAGGTTGGTCACCTGCGCGGTGAGGCTGTGCGCCTCCGCCCGCAGCCGCTCGATGCCGGCCTGCACCACGTTCGAGGTGGCGATGATCTGCTCGCTGTCGACGCTGAACTGCGACATGCTCTGCTCCTGTCCTGGCGGCACCGGAGGACCGCCCTGCAAAGAGGCTAGGCGGGCGCAGGGGGCGCCGGGTGCCCGCAGCGGGCGCTGTGCAGAACGGATGCCGCTGGCGCCGCTGTGCACAGCAGGCGCGGTCGCGGCAGCCGCGCGGCCGGGCTAGCGAGTCTCGGCGGGGGTGACCGTCTTCGGCGCGGCGGCCGAGTCGGCCAACGGCAGGTTGACCCGGAACGTGGCGCCGCCGCCCGGCGTCTCCACGACGTCGACGGTGCCGTTGTGCGCCGCCACGATCGAGGACACGATGGCCAGGCCGAGGCCACTGCCCCCGGTCTCCCGGGCGCGGGAGGTGTCGGCACGCCAGAAGCGCTGGAAGATCTTCTCCCGGATCTGCGGCGGGATGCCCTCACCGTGGTCGATGATCGCGAACGAGGCGCGCTCGGTGTTGCGGTCCAGGCTCACGCTGATCTCGATGGGGCTCTCCACCGGGGTGAAGCGCATCGCGTTGCCGAGCAGGTTCGTGAAGACCTGGCGGATCTTGTTCTCCTCGGCCAAGACCATGACGGAGCGCGCGTCCTCGATCGGCCCCGCCGTGATGGCCGCGCTGAGCGGGGTCTCGGCGCCGGGGCGCCGGGGCCTGCGGCTGCGCAGCCTGGCCAGCGTGGCGCCGGCGAAGGCGATCGGGCCGGTGGCATTGCTGACGCCCTCCGGCGCGGCGGGGTGGGTGAGCACCGGGGCGACTTCGCCGGTGTTGGCGCGCTCGGCGGGCGGGGGCGTGAGCACGGTGATGGTGCGGCCGGGCGAGGACGCCATCGCGTCCAGCGCTGCATCCCTGGCCAGCGGCACGAGGTCGACGGGGGCCAGCGCCAGCGGCTTGGTCTCGTCCAGGCGTGCCAGCTCGAGCAGGTCCTCGACCAGCCCGCCCATGCGGATGGCCTCCTTCTCGATGCGCTCCATCGCCTGCGCGACCTCTTCCGGGGTCTGCAGCGCGCCCATCCGGTACAGCTCCGCGTAGCCGCGCACCGACACGAGCGGGGTGCGCAACTCGTGGCTGGCGTCTCCGACGAAACGACGCATCTGGTCGATGGTGCGGGCGCGGTCCTTGAACGCCCGGTCGATGCGGTTGAGCATGGTGTTCAGCGAGCGGTTCAGCCGGCCGACCTCGGTGTTCGGGGTGGCCCCGCCGAGTCGCTGGCTGAAGTCTCCGTCGGCGATGGCGGCGGCGGTGCGCTCCACCTCGCGCAGTGGCGCGAAGGTGCTGGTCACCAGCATCCGGGTGATGAGGGCGCCGAGGATGATGACGCCGACGCCGAAGCCCAGGAAGATCGACAGGTACGTGGCGAGGGTCTTCTCGGTCTCCGCGAGCGAGACGGCGACGAGGGCGACCCCCATGGTGCCGTCTGGGCCATTGTTGAGGGTCACCGGCACGGCGACGGCGTGGAAGGTGGTGTTGTCCAGCTTGTCAGTCAGGTCGAAGACCCGGCCCTCGGCCTTGATCATCGTCGCCAGGTCGAGCGGGAAGGTGGGAACCGGCAGCTCCTCGGCCGGGCGGTCCTTCCAGTTGTAGTTGCAGAGCTTTCCGGAGTCGTCGAAGATCGCGACGAAGTACTCGGAGGACATGCGCTCGCGCGTGGTGTTGAGCGTCGGCTCGCAGCTGACGGTGACGAGCTGCTCGATGGTGCTCTGCGACGCCGCGGTCGTGGCGAGCCGGGCATCCATCTGGGCGAGCACGTAGACGCGCAGCATCGTCATCGTGCCGATGCCGGCAACCAGCAGGCCGAGTGTGAGCATCAGCACCGTCACACCGGTGATTTTGGTGCGCAACGAGACGCGGTTCCAACGTTCGGAGAGTGACTGGTGCATGAGGCCTTCAGTCTATGAAGACAGCCTGAGCAACAGCCGGGCTGCTCCTCAGGCCGCTCGGCGCGGGCAACGGGCCGGGCAGGTCTCAGCCCTTGGACTTGAGCATGTAGCCGAAGCCGCGCTTCGTCTGGATCAGCGGCTCGCTGGAGTGCTGGTCCAGCTTGCGGCGCAGGTAGGAGATGTAGCTCTCCACGATGCCGGCGTCGCCGTTGAAGTCGTACTCCCAGACGTGGTCGAGGATCTGCGCCTTGGAGAGCACCCGGTTCGGGTTCAGCATCAGGTAGCGCAGCAGCTTGAACTCAGTGGGGGAGAGCTCGATCGGCTCGTCGCCGACCAGGACCTCATGCGTGTCCTGATCCATGGTGAGCTCGCCGGTGCGGATGATGGCGTCCTCTTCCGCGTGCATGGTGCGGCGCAGGATCGCCTTGATGCGAGCCACGATCTCGTCGAGGCTGAACGGCTTGGTCACGTAGTCGTCGCCGCCGACGGTGAGGCCGGTGATCTTGTCCTCCGTGTCGTCCTTCGCGGTGAGGAAGAGGATGGGGGCCGTGTATCCGGCCGAGCGGAGGCGCTTGGTCACGCCGAACCCGTTCATGTCGGGCAACATGACGTCGAGGATGATCAGGTCTGGCTCTTCCTCCAGCACCGCGGAGATCGCCTGGGCGCCGTTGCCGACGGCGCGCACGGCGAAGCCGGCGAAGCGCAGGCTGGTGGTGAGGAGATCCCTGATGTTGGGCTCGTCGTCAACAATGAGAATGCGAGGTCCATCGGTCATGGTCACAGTATCTGCGCGTTAGCTGTAGCTTTCCTGTGTGTCTATTGAGGGGAGTCCGCGCCGGGGACCGCGCGGACGCAGCACTCGCCGGCATCCGGGTCGGCGATGATCGTGTGGGCCGTGTCGCCGACGCCCTCCGCAACGCCGCAGAGCAGCTGATAGTTCAGCGAGCAGACCACGGCGGTGTGCGCCTGGGCAAGCCGATGGAACGGGCAGTTGCCGAGCACGATCCCGCCATCGCCCTGTTCCCGCGGTTCGAACCCGTTCGCTTCGAGCGCACTGCCCAGGTCGTCGGATCCCGCCCCGATCGCGCGCCCGGCCTGTGCGGCGACGCGGGCCAGCGCCTCGAGCACGGGCTCGCCGCTCGCGCTGGACTCGCCGATGGCCGCCGCCATCAGCTCCCCGGCGAGGTCGTAGTGGCGGGCGGGCAGGCTGACGCTGAGCTCGCCGGCGGCGCGGCTGTACAACTTGGCCGGGCGGCCGGATCCCGGGCCCGTCTTGCCGCTGAGGCGCCGAAACTCGACGGCGAGCAGGCCAGCCTCGGCCAGCCTGTCCAAGTGGAAGGCCGCCGTGCTGCGGCTGAGGCCGATCGCCGCGGCCGCGGCATCGCGGCCGATCGGCTGTGCGCTCTGGGCGACCAGCTCGTAGAGCGCGCGGCGGGCCGGGTCATCCAGAACGGCTACCGCGCTGATGCGCTCGGGCAGGGGTGGTGGCGGTGGTGGCATGCCCCAATTCTAAAACAAATAGATCTTGACGCAAGACTTTTTGCGATCTATTCTCGGGACAGACGGTTATAGACGGCGGGTGCGCCGTGGTCGGCAGGCAGCAGCATGCGCGGGCCATTGACGAGTGCCACCGAGCGATCTAGCCTCAGCCCGAGGCCCTACGCAGGGAAAGGGACACGATGCCCAGACAGAATGCCGCTCTTGTCACCGCGTTCGATGACGAGGACTCGCCGGAGCGCGGCATCGTGCACGCGGTCGCGGCACGGCCCGCGCCGGATCGCGAACAGGCGATAGCGGCGGTGGCCCAGTTGCTGCAGGCGCTGGGCCGGGACCCGGATGCCCCGCATCTCGCCGACACCCCGCGCCGGGTGGCGGACGCCCTCATCGAGATGCTCACGCCGAGTGAGTTCACCGCGACGACCTTTGAGAACGAGGCCGGCTACGACTCGCTCGTGCTGGTGTGCGACATCCCATTCACCTCTCTCTGCGAGCACCACCTGCTGCCCTTCCACGGCACGGCGCACATCGGCTATCTGCCGGGGGAGCGCATCATCGGCCTCTCCAAACTCGCGCGGATCCTCGAGTATTTCTCCCGCGCGCTGCAGGTGCAGGAGCGTCTCACCCAGCAGGTGGCGGACTGGCTGCAGGAGGAGCTCGGCGCGCGCGGGGTCGGCGTTGTGCTCCAGGCGGAGCACCAGTGCATGGCGGCACGGGGCGTCAGGGTCTCCGGCACCCGCACCACGACGAGCGCCTGGCACGGCGAGCTGCGCAGCGACCGCGCGGCCAGGGCCGAGTTTCTGACGTTGAGCGGCATCGGGGCCGCCCTGGAGGAAGGGAACTGATCATGAGCATGTTGGATTCCGGCGAGCGGGACCACTTCGTGATCATCGGCGGCGGCCTGGCCGCCGCGAGTGCGGCAGAGGGCGTGCGGGATGCCGGCTTCACCGGCCGTGTGAGCATCATCGCCGGGGAAGCGGAGTACCCGTACATCCGCCCGCCGCTCTCGAAGGAGTACCTGATCGGCAGCGCCCAGCGCTCGAGCATCTTCGTGCACGACGACGGCTGGTACGAGGAGCACGACATCCGCGTGCTGCGCGGCCAGGCGGCGACCGGGCTCTCGATCGAGGCGCACAGCCTCACCCTCGGTGGTGGCGGCGTCGTGGGATTCGACAAGCTGCTCTTCGCCACCGGCGCCCGCTCCCGCCGCTTCCCCGGCCCGGGTGCGCAGCTGGCCGGTGTTCACTACCTGCGCACAGTCGGCGAGTCAGAGGCGCTCGCCGCGGCACTCGCGCCCGGCGGCCGACGGGTCGTGATCATCGGCTCGGGCTGGATCGGCCTGGAGACGGCGTCCGCCGCCCGCGGCTACGGCAACGACGTCACGGTGCTCGGGCGGGAAGCCGTGCCGCTGCAGTACGCGATCGGGCCGGAGATCGGGATGGTGTTCGATGCGCTGCACCGGGCCAACGGCGTCGACCTCCGCAACTCCAGCTCGGTGGTTGCTATCGAGGGCAGCGACGGGGTGGCCACCGGGGTGCGGATGGAGGACGGCGAGCTGATCCCTGCAGATGTCGTGGTTGTCGGGATCGGCTCCCTGCCGAACGCCGAGCTCGCCGAGACAGCAGGCCTCACCGTGGAGAACGGCATCGTCGTCGACGAGGGCTTCCGCAGCTCACACCCCGACGTGTACGCGGCCGGCGACGTTGCGAACGTGTTCCACCCCGTGATCGCGCGCTCGCTGCGGGTCGAGCACTGGGCCACGGCCAGAGACGCCGGCCTCGCCGCAGGCGGATCGATGGCGGGCAGGCGGGTCGAGTACATGAAGATCCCGTACTTCTACACCGACCAGTTCGACCTCGGCATGGAGTATTCCGGCTACGGCATATTGATGAATGGGGCTGAGCTGGTGCTGCGCGGCGACCTCGAGAAGCGGGAGTTCCTGGCCTTCTGGCTGCGGGAGGACCGGGTGGTTGCCGGCATGAACGTCAACGTGTGGGACGTGAACGAGACCGTTCAGGCGCTGATCCGCGACGAGGTGCAGGTGGACGCCGCCCGGCTGGCCGACCCCGCCGTGCCGCTCGATTCGCTGCTGTCCGGGGTGCCCGGCGGCGCCGGGGTCACGGCGTGAGCCTCCCGGGGGTCCGCCCCGCCCCACCGGCGGGCTCGGGCTTCCCGCAGCCGACGCTGCGGCATCCGCTGCGGCAGATCGGCGACCGGCGTTTCGACTTCTCGCGCCAGGTGGCCGTGATGGCGGTGGTGAACCGCACCCCGGACTCCTTCTACGACCGGGGCGCGACCTTCGCGCTGGAGAGCGCCGTGCAGGCCGCCCTGGCGGCGGTGGCAGCCGGCGCCGACTGGGTCGACATCGGCGGGGTGCCGTTCTCGCCCGGGCCGGAGCTGCCCGTCGAGGAGGAGTGCGCACGCGTGCTGCCCGTCGTGCAGGCGCTCCGCGCGGCATCCGACTGCGTGATCTCCGTCGACACGTTCCAGCCGGAGGTCGCCCGGCGCGGAATCGCGGCCGGGGCGACGGTGGTCAACGACACGACGGGCCTGCACCACCCGGAGCTGGCCGAGGTGGTCGCCGACAGCGACGCCACCCTGGTGATCACGCACAGCCTGGCCAGCCCGCGCACGCAGTACCCGCGCCCGCACTACGACGACGTGATGACCGAGGTCGCCGACTTCCTGTTGCGACGCGTCGACCTGGCGATCTCTCTGGGGGTGCCGGAGGAGCGCATCGTCATCGACCCGGGCCACGACCTGAACAAGAACACGCTGCAGAGCCTGGAGATCACCCGGCGGCTCGGCGAGCTGACGGCGCTCGGACACCCGGTTCTCGTCGCCGTCTCGAACAAGGATTTCATCGGCGAGAGCATCAACGCGCAGCGGGAGGAGCGGGTGGAGGGCTCCCTCGCCGCGATGGTCGCCTGCATCCTGGCCGGCGCCCGCATCGTGCGGATGCATAACGTTACCCAAAGTGTCGCCTCCGTGCGGATGACTGAGGCCATACTGGGCCTACGGGCGCCACACCATCTGAAGCACAACTTGGGGGAGTTCAATGTTCATGATTGAGGAAACGTGACCGGGCCGTCGAGCCGACAGCTCTTCGAGGCCTACGCACTGCCGGAGCGGATGGCACCGCGCCTGCGAGTGAACTTCGTGGCGAGCTTGGATGGGGCGGCGACTCGCGGGGGCGAAGCGGCGGACTCGGCAATGCGGCAGACCGGGCGGCGATGACGGTGCTGCGCACCCTCGCCGACGTCATCGTGGTTGGAGCCGGCACGGTGAGGACAGAGGGGTACGGCGGCATGCAGCTCCCCGCGGAGGCCATCACCTGGCGGGAGGAGAACTGGCTGAGCGAGCAGCCGCCGCTTGCCGTCGTGTCGTCGTCGCTCGACCTGCCGCCGGAGCATCCTTTCTTCGCCGAGGCCGTGGTGCGCCCGCTGGTGCTGACCCACGCGGCGGCCCCGGCCGAGCGGCGGCGGGCGCTCGCCGAGGTCGCCGAGGTGATCGACTGCGGCGAGGTCTCGGTCGAGCCGGAGCTGCTCGTGCAAGCCCTGGCGGAGCGGGGGATGCCGCAGATCCTCTGCGAGGGCGGGCCGCACCTCTTCGGCGAACTCATCGCCGCGGACGTCGTCGACGAGCTCTGCCTGAGCCTCAGCCCGCTGTTGCTCGGCGGGGAGGCCGGGCGCATCGCCCGGGGCGTGGTCGAGGCCCCACGGCGGATGCGGCTGCTGCACGCCTACCCCGCCGACGACCTGCTGCTGCTGCGCTACGAGCGCGCCGGCTAGCGGCGGCCGCGTCCGCTATGCGGCGTCGGTCTCCGCTGCGTCCAGTGCGTGCGCGTCGAGGATCGTGTAGCTGTAGCCCTGCTCGGCGAGGAAGCGCTGACGGTTCTGCGCGAAGTCCTGGTCGACGGTGTCGCGCGCGACCAGCGAGTAGAAGCTCGCGGTCAGGCCGGACTCCTTCGGTCGCAGCAGGCGGCCGAGGCGCTGGGCCTCCTCCTGCCGGGAGCCGAACGAGCCGGACACCTGGATGGCCACCGTCGCCTCGGGCAGGTCCACCGAGAAGTTGGCGACCTTGGAGACCACGAGCACCTCGATCGATCCCTCGCGGAACGCCTGGAACAGCTGCTCGCGCTCGTCGACCGGGGTCGCCCCGGTGATCTTCGGCGCCCGGAGGGCGTCGGAGAGCTCGTCGATCTGGTCGAGGTACTGGCCGATCACGAGGATGCGCTCGCCGGGGTGCCTGGCGACCAGCTGCTTGACGACGCCGAGCTTGGCCGGGGCCGTCGAGGCCAGGCGGTACCGCTCGTCATCCGCCGCCGCCGCATAGCTCAGCCGCTCGTGCTGCGGCAGGTCGATGCGCACCTCGAAGCAGTTGGCGGGGGAGATGAAGCCCTGGGCCTCGATCTCCTTCCACGGGGCGTCGAAGCGCTTCGGGCCGATCAGCGAGAACACATCGCTCTCGCGGCCGTCCTCGCGCACCAGCGTCGCCGTCAGGCCGAGCCGGCGGCGGGCCTGCAACTCGGCGGTCAGCTTGAACACCGGGGCCGGCAGCAGGTGCACCTCGTCGTAGACCACGAGGCCCCAGTCCATGGCGTCGAGCAGCGCGAGGTGGGCGTACTCGCCCTTCCGCTTGGCGGTGAGAATCTGGTAGGTCGCGATGGTGACCGGCTTGACCTCCTTCACCTGCCCGGAGTACTCGCCGATCTCCTCGGGGGTGAGCGAGGTGCGCCGCAACAGCTCGTCGCGCCACTGCCGTGCGCTGACGGTGTTGGTGACCAGGATCAGGGTGTTCGTCTTGGCGGTGGCCATGGCGCCGGCGCCGACCAGCGTCTTGCCCGCGCCGCAGGGCAGCACGACGACGCCGGAGCCGCCGGCGAAGAAATTGTCGACGGCCTTCTGCTGGTAGTCGCGCAGCGCCCAGCCGTCCTCGGCCAGGTCGATCGGATGCGGCGTGCCCGGCGTGTAGCCGGCGAGGTCCTCCGCGGGCCAGCCGAGCTTGACCAGCTCCTGCTTGAGGGCGCCGCGCGCCCACGGTTCGATGTTGAACGTGTCCGGGCTCGGGTGGCCGATCAGGAGCGGCGCGATCTTCTTCGCGTTCGCGACCTCGGTGAGCACGGCGACATCCGAGGAGCGCAGCACCAGCTCGCCGTCGGCGTTGCGCTCGATGACGAGGCGGCCGTAGCGGCCGACCGTCTCCACGATGTCGATCGAGACCGTCTGCGGAACGGGGAACTTCGAGTACCGCTCGAGCGTGGCGAGCATGTCCTCGGCGTCGTGGCCGGCGGCGCGGGCGTTCCACAGGCCGAGTCGGGTGATCCGGTAGCTGTGGATGTGTTCGGGCGCGCGCTCCAGCTCGGCGAACACCGCCAGGTCGTGCCGGGCGTCTTCGGCGAGGGGGTGCGCGACTTCGAGCAGAACTGTGCGGTCGCTTTGAACGATCAGGGGGCCATCCGACATAACCGCCGAGTCTACGCGGCCCGGCTGAGTGTGCGTGGCTGCCGCGCTCAGGCGGTGGTGATGGCGGCGATGCTGGACAGGGGCAGGGTGCGCTCGATGTCGGCCCGCCGGTCGCGGGCGCGGAGGCGTCCGTTGGCGACGCTGGCCGGTTCGAGAAGGTAGTCGGAGACCTCGCCGCCCGGCATCCGCACACTCACCACGAGGGCGTGCTTGGAGCGGATAGCCAGGTCGATCTGCCGGGCCAGCCAGGCCTGGCCGGTCGGCGCGGTGTCGGCGTCGGAGTCGCGCAGCGCCGCGATCAGCCCGGGCAGGGGGTCGACGGGGTCCGGAACCTCGGCGCGCGGCGGCCGGCGCCGGGTGAGGTGCACGACGTCGCCGCCGGCGTCCTCGAGCGCGACCGGGTAGCGGGCGTCGCTGAGGGCCCAGAACAGCTGCTCGGGCGCGAAGCGGCTGAGCAGCCGGTGCGGCCCGCCCTGCTGCAGCCCGAAGGCCGAGAGCGCCTGGTCGACGGCCACCGTGTGAATCAGCGCGACGTCCTCGGAGCGGATCGCGCTCTGGAACAGCTCGTCGTCGGCCGGGCCCACCCGCAGCCGGCCGTAGCGCGCGGCCGACTCGGTGACGAGGTAGTCCAGCGGCTGCGGAATCCCGGTGAGCGAGATCGAGGCGAGGAAGGAGAGGATGCTCTCGGCCGTCTCGCCGGCGGCCAGGGCGCGGTTGATGGATGACGCGGTGACCCGGTAGCTCGAGGCCAGCTCGCGGCTCTCGACCTCGGCCATGGTGCGCAGGCGCGCGTCGACGCTCGGCGTCAGGGGGCCGGGCGCCACCGCCGTCAGGTCTTGCTGCAGGTACACGGTGGACACCTCGGGCGGCAGCAGGTCGGCCACGACCAGCTCGGCGGCGGCGCCGTCCTGCTCGAGCAGGGCGCTGCCGGCCGCGCTCGGCTCGCCGTCGGCGGTGATGCCGAGCAGCTCCGCCTCGGCGGTGCGGTCATCGATGCGCTGCTGCAGAGTGTCGCCGGCGGCGGGGAAGATCCAGCTCACCGCGGTCTGCAACGAGTCGCCCCACGGGCCGTGCGCGCGCTCCGCCAGCAGGGCACGCACATCGGTGGCGAGCCCGCCCAGCCACGCCTCGGCCAGGGTGCGCCAGCGTTGTGCGGCGTTGCCGTGCAACCAGGCCTCGCCGGCGTCGCTGTGCTGCCAGAGGGCGCCCTCCCGCTCGACCAGCGCCGCGCGCTCCGCGAGTCCGAGAAAGCGCGGGACCTCTTCGAAGGCGATCCCCGCCGCCAGGGCGAGGCGCTTGGCGTCGGGCAGTGACAGCCCGCCACGGGCCAGCTCACGGGCCGGGTCCAGGATGAGCGCGGCGACGAGCTCGGCGACGACCGCGGTGGAGCTGAATGCGTGCTCGGCGGCGAGCCGGTCGCGAGCGGTCTCGGCGCTCGGCTTGCTGGCCGCGGCGACGAGGGAGTCGTCGGCGTTGGCCGGTGTCGGGGAGGCGAGCTCGGCGGTGCTGGGCAGCCCGGACGCGGGCCAGGCGCGCAACTGCTCGCTGACCGCGGCGAACGGCGCGAACTGCACCTCGCCGTCGGCGCTCTCGCTCAACGTGCCGAGCAGCAGTTCGTGCAGGCGTTCGGCCCGCGCGCGCACCTCCGCGGCGTCGACGGCGCTGTGGCCAAGTTCGGAGAGCCGGTCGGCGATGGCCGAGGCGGATGCCGCGGCATCCGCGGCGACCAGGAGGCCACCGGCGGTGTCGGCGCTCGAGGCGACATCCGTCGCCGGGGTGGCCTCGGCGATGAGATCGCCCGCCACCGCCAGCACGGCCAGCCTGGTGCGATCGAGCGTGGCCAGGGCGGCGTGGACCGACTCGGGGGCGAGCAGGGCCTCGGCGAGGTCGAAGTAGTCACGCACCCCCGCGACGGGGAACTCGCGCAGGGCGAGGCTCGCCGCCAACTGCTCATCGGTGAGTGCGCGAAGTCGTGCGGCGAGGGAGAGCATGGTCGCTACCGTTTGTTCTCTCGAGCCGCACGGCTGCGGCGAAGGCTGGAGACCACCATGAGGGCGATGATCAGGACAAAACCGATCGGCAGGCCGATGAGCGGGAACATGAACACGAACGGCCAGACGCCCTGGCTGAAACCGTCATCGGCTCCGGCCCCGGCTGCTGTGCCGATCATCACGGCGATGAAGGCGAGTATTGAGGCCCCGACGACAGCGGCGACCATATAGGCGAATACGCGCTCGAGGCGCTGAGATGGTTCGGGTGTCTGCGGGCTCACAATCTCTAGGATACGGGGCAGGAGGCGTCGCAACCCAATAAGCTAAGAGCTGGACGACGCCGCGATTCGGTGTGCCCGCGTTTTCACTCAGTGAGGTTCAATATGCCTACCGGCAAGGTCAAGTTCTACGACGACGAGAAGGGCTTCGGCTTCATCAGCTCAGATGACGGCCAAGAAGTCTTCTTGCACGCCTCGGCACTGCCCGCTGGCGTCTCTGTCAAGCCGGGCACGCGCCTGGAATTCGGCATCGCCGACGGCAAGAAGGGCGCGCAGGCGCTCTCGGTGCGCGTGCTCGATGCCCCCGTGAGCCTGGCCAAGGCCTCGCGCCGGAAGGCCGACGACATGGCCGTGCTCGTCGAAGACCTCATCAAGTGGCTCGACGGCATCGGTTCCGAGCTGCGTCGCGGCAAGTACCCCGAGGGTCACAAGGCGACCACCACGGCGGCCATGCTGCGCCGTGTTGCCGACGAACTCGACGCATAGCGTGGGCGACATGCACAGCGAGACGGATGCCGCAGAGCAGGCCGAAGAGCAGGCCGTTGCGACGAGCGATGAGCTGACCGCGGAGCTCGATGTCGAGCCTGCCGTCGAGCCCGACGCCGAGCCTGACGCCGAGCCCGCAGCAGAACGCCCGGCACCGGTGGCCGACGACGTGCTGCTCGCGGCCGTCGACATGGCCCGCGCCGCACTGCTCGACTTCACCGCGCCGGCGACGATCGGCCGTGTCATCGGCCACGTCGCCGAAGAAGACCACGTGCTCTCCCTGCTGTTCGAGTGCCGCCTCGCGGGGTACCCGGGCTGGCACTGGACCGTGACGCTCTCGCGCATCGGCGACGAGACGAAGCCGACCGTTCTCGAGTCCGAGCTCATGCCCGGTGAGCACGCGCTGCTCGCTCCCGAGTGGGTGCCGTGGTCTGAGCGTCTGGCCGACTACCAGGCGGCGCAGCTGTCGCACGACGACGAGCAGGCCGAATCCGACGACGAGGGCGACGAGCTCGATGGCGAGTTCGGCGACGACGCCGAGGGCGACGACGACACCGACGACGGCTTCGACGACGACTACGCCGACGATCTGCAGCAGCAGCGGCACGCCGGCGACATCGACGGCCTGGACATCGATCACCTCGACGTCCCGGCCACGGACGATGACGACGATGAGTCGGATGACGCCGAAGATGACGAGTCGGATGACGATGACGACGACGACGATGACGAGTCGGATGACGACGACGACGATGACGACGATGACGAGTCGGATGACGACGACGACGACGATGAGTCGGACGACGACGACGACGACGATGACGAAGATGACGACGATCGGTCCGACTCGGAGAAGTAGCGTCCTCCCGCGCTCCGCGTAGGCGAATCACAAAAAAGTGTCCCAAGACGAGAGTCTTGGGACACTTTTTGTTGAGCCGAGGGGCGATGCCGGCTAGCGCCGGCGCTGCTGTACGACGACGAGCCCGATGACGCCCAGGGCGACCCCGAACCCGGCGCAGCCGAGCCACCAGGCGAAGCCGGCGGCATCCAGCTGCGGCAGGAAGACCAGGCACAGCACGAGTGCGATCAGCCAAAGGCCTGTTCCGGCGAGCACGGCTTTGCGCGCATCGGCCCGTGCCGGCGCCGGATCTGGCCGACGCTCGCTGTCTTTCAACCAGAATCGCATCACTGCCAGTGTGTGGCGAGCGGGCCGGGCCCGTCAAGTTGGTGCGGCCCGCTCGATGGGCTAGCGCAGCTGGCCGACCACGTACTCGATCGAGGCGACGAGCGCACGGACGTCGTCGGGCTCGATGGCGGTGAACGTCGCGACGCGCAGCTGGTTGCGGCCGAGCTTGCGGTACGGCTCGGTGTCGACGATGCCGTTGGCGCGCAGCGCCTTGGCCACGGCCGCGGCGTCGATCGAGTCGTCGAAGTCGATGGTGACGACCACGGGGGAGCGGTGCGCGGCATCCGTCACGAACGGCGTCGCATAGTCGACACTCTCGGCCCAGTCGTAGAGCACGCCGGATGACTCCGAGGTGCGTGCGCCGGCCCAGCTCAGGCCGCCGTTCCCGTTGATCCAGTCGACCTGGTTCTCGAGCAGCAGCAGGGTGGAGAGCGCCGGGGTGTTCAGCGTCTGGTTGAGGCGCGAGTTGTCGACGGCGTTCTTCAGGCTGAGGAACTCGGGGATGTAGCGGTCGGATGCGGCCAGGCGCTCGACCCGCTCGATCGCCGCAGGGGAGAACAGCGCGAACCAAAGGCCGCCGTCTGAGGCGAAGTTCTTCTGCGGTGCGAAGTAGTAGACGTCCGTCTCGGAGAGCTCGAAGTCGATGCCGCCCGCTGCGCTGGTCGCGTCGATCACGGTGAGCGCGCCCGCGTCGCCGGCGACGCGCTTGACCGGGGCCGCGGCGCCGGTCGAGGTCTCGTTGTGCGGCCAGGCGTAGACGTCGACGCCCTCGACGGCCTCGGCGCTGGCGATGCTTCCGGCCTCGGCCTTGCGCACATCCGGGGCCTCGAGCCACGGGGCGCCGGCTGCGGTGGCGAACTTCGAGCCGAACTCGCCGAAGCTCAGGTTCTGGCTGCGGCGCTCGATGAGGCCGAAGGATGCCGCATCCCAGAACGCGGTCGAGCCGCCGTTGCCGAGAACGACCTCGTAGCCCTCCGGTGCGCGGAACAGCTCGCTGAGGCCAGAGCGCACCCGGCCGACCATGTCCTTGACCGGTGCCTGGCGGTGCGACGTTCCGAGGATGGAGGCCCCGGCGCCGGCCAGGTAGTCGAGCTGTTCGCGTCGAACCTTGGACGGCCCGCATCCAAATCGACCATCAGCGGGCAGGAGGGAAGCGGGAATCGTGATCTGCGGCATGCAACAAGTCTAGGTGTGCCCTGCCGGGCGGGTAGTCTTGTTACCTGCGTGCGCGTCTTCTTGTCGCGCACGCCTGCGTGAGTTAAAAACGGGGAGGCGCGAATGACGGATCTCATCGACACCACGGAGATGTACCTCCGAACGATCCTTGATCTGGAAGAGGAGAACATCGTTCCTCTGCGTGCGCGCATCTCGGAGCGGCTCGGCCACTCCGGTCCCACCGTGTCGCAGACCATCGCCCGTATGGAGCGTGACGGACTCGTCGTCGTCTCTGGCGACCGACACCTTGAGCTGACGGAGGCCGGCCGGAGCAAGGCCGTGCACGTGATGCGCAAGCACCGCCTCGCCGAGGTGCTGCTCTCTGAGGTCATCGGCCTCGAGTGGGAACTCGTGCACGACGAGGCCTGCCGCTGGGAGCACGTGATGAGCGAGCAGGTCGAGCGCAAGCTTCTCGAGATCCTCAAATTCCCCACCGAATCGCCCTACGGCACCCCGATTCCCGGGCTCGAAGAGCTCGGCCAGCCGCCCGCGGCCCCATTCATGACGGATGTCGAGAGCATCGTCGACCTGGTCAGCCGCAACCCGGAGCCGGTTCAGGCCGTGCTCCGCCGCCTCGGCGAGCCCGTGCAGTTCGACCCGGAGCTGCTGCTGCAGCTCAAGCAGTCGGGCGTCATGCCCGGTGCGACGGGCACATTCTCGGCCGCCGGCTCCTATGTGTCGGTGAAGGTGGACGGTTTCGACGACGGACTGGAGCTGCCGAACGAGGTTGCGATCCACATTTTTGTGACCGCGCAATCCCAGTAACCGCGCGGTATTCACCGGGACAAGCGTTATCTACTTGTTAGAAATGCGCCTCCGGGATGTGACTTTGCGGCAGTCACCGGGTAACCTCGGTTCAGTCCCACTGACCAGAAGCCGGTCGATGGACTCGAGAGCAGACGTCCCCCAGACCCGTCTCTGCAATCGAAAACAATACGCGTAAGCGCATTGGACGGGGCAGCTACCTAGTGCTGCTGGGGCGCCGGAGGTAACTTTGGCTCTATTAGGTTCTAAGCGCTCCCCCCGAGGAGTCAGAAGATCTTCACCAGGCAGTGCAGTGGTCCCCGCGGCCGGCACTGCAGCCGCAAACCGGGCGGTCATGCCCCCGGAGGCGATGCGCTCCAAGCCCCGCAGCAAGGGCCTGCGCAACGCAGTCGTCATCACTCTCTCCTTTGGGATGATCGGCACGATCGCGCTGCCCGCCTACGCGTTCGCGCCCGGCGCGGATGACCAGCAGTTCGCGGCATCCGCTGCCACCGCGCTCAAGCAGGCCGAGGCGCAGGACGTGAAGGTCGACAAGCAGGCCGCCAAGATCACCGTGTCCGCCGACGGCTATGACGCTGTCAGCGAGGCCGACATTGAGGCCGCCGCGGCGGCCCAGGCCGCGTCCGAGCGTGCTGCAGAGGTTGCCGCACAGATGACCTCGTATGCCGCGTCGTACTCCGGCCCGTCGGTCGGTGACTTCCTCGCGAACCCGGCCTACCCGAGCTACGACCTGGGCTCCGTCTACAGTGTGGCCTCGCAGTACCAGGGCGTTCCCTACGTCTACGGCGGCGCGACCCCGGCCGGCTTCGACTGCTCCGGCTTCGTCATGTACGTCTTCGCGCAGTTCGGCATCTCGCTGCCGCACTCCTCGAACGGCCAGGGCGCGGCGGGAACCCGCATCTCGATCGACGACGCCCAGCCCGGCGACCTCGTCATCATGGAGGGCCACGACGGCTTCTACGCCGGCAACGGCAACATCCTGCACGCGCCGTACGAGGGCGCCTCGGTGCGGGTGCAGCCGATCTGGACGAGCGACTACTACATCGTGCGCATCGGCATTTAGCCGAGGCCCGTCAGGGCTCTCTGATGGGGAGCGGCGAGTGGATGTCGGCGGCATCCGCTCGCCCCTTTGTCATGCCCCTCGGGTGAACTCTGGGTGGCGAGTGGAGAATGCGGCGTGCTGCGGGGCCTCATTGCGGAAAAAGTGGTTTAGCCTGAAGCCCTGACATGTTGAGGAATCTCGGAGAGCCGATGGACAGGGCACGGAACATCCACACCACGGATGCCCAGCGCCTATTCGCCCTGAGGCACAGCAGTCAAACTTGCCCCGGCCCTAGCCGTGGATCGAAGGACACCGTCATCATGACGGTGTCCTTTTCTGTTTGAACGCTCGCTCTGGTATTCCCGCCGTCGGAGAGTCGAATGGCTGCAAGCCGTGCAGCCTGCTTCGAGAGGGAGACCATGCATACGCTCGTATTGAATGCCGGCTACGAACCGCTCGCCGTTGTGAGCTTCAAGCGGGCGCTCGCGCTCGTGATGAACGACAAGGCGCGTGTGCTGCAGATCGATACGGGGCACCCGGTGTGGGCGACGTCCGGAGTGTGGGATCGGCCGTCGGTGATCCTGTTGACCCGCTACGTGCGCCTCCCGCGCGGGCGGATGGTGCCGGTGAGCCGGCGCGGGGTGCTGCGGCGGGACGAGCACCGCTGCGCGTACTGCGGCAGCTCGGCGAGCACCATCGACCACGTGCTGCCGCGCTCGCGCGGCGGGCGTGACACCTGGGAGAACCTGGTGGCCTGCTGCCTGCGCTGCAACAACGTCAAGAGCGACAGGACTCCCGTCGAAATGGGGTGGCAGTTGCGCTTCGCGCCCTACGTGCCCAGGGAGGGCGGCTGGCGGCTGCGCGTTGCCGAGCGGACGCTGCCCGAATGGGACGAGTTCCTGGAGCCTGCCGCGTAGCAAGCGTCATCCAATGTGCGTGATGGCGACGCGGGGCGGCCACCCTAGAGTCGCCTCAACGACCACTCACACTGGCGGTCGGCGAGCCCTCCGCGCGTCGCCGGCCGGGGACGACGGGAGCTTTGACATGGCCGACCAGACGTACATCGCGATTGCGGCGCAGTACGCGAGCGAGGAGGAGGCCGTGGCCGACTTCGACAAGATCCACGAGTACTTCACCGAGGCCGACAAGCACGGCTCCTTCGACGCTGCGGTCATCAACCGCGACATGGAGGGCAAGCTCACCATCCCGAAGCGCGACGACGGCCACAAGCACCATGGCGTGCGGAAGGGGCTCGGCATCGGGCTGGCCGGCGGCCTCGCCGTAGCCCTGTTCCCGGCCGTCGCGCTGGGCGGGGCGCTCCTGGTGGCCGGGGGATCCGGCGCCGGGGTCGGCGCCATCGCCGGGCACATCGCGCGCAAGACGCCGTCGAAGGACCTCGAGGCGATCAGCGAGACGCTGGATGCCGGGAGCGCCGGGATCGTGCTGGTCCTCGACCCGGCGGAGAGTGACCGGGTGCAGAAACTGCTGACGCACGCAACCAGGGTGACCGTGAAGGATCTCGCCGTCGACGACAAGGAGATCGACGAGGAAGTGAGCCGCGCCTACGAGTAGGCACGGGCCCGCAAACCCTCAACAGGCGGGTGAGAGTTGCCCAGATAAAGGGTGACAAGGCCGTTACGCTCCCGTAATGTGGGCGAGGTTGGAGTCCTCCGGGCTCCACTTGTACGAAGCCCCCAGCACGACGCACAGCAGCACCGCAATACGGCGCCCCGCCGTCGCGGTTCGCGTGCCGCAAAGGACCACGCGTGACGGAACCCGCATCAAGCCGACTCAACGGTGAGCCGAGCACGGATGCCGCCCTGCCCAGCAGACGTGCGATGCGCGAGCAGTGGGCGATCGAGGCCGCCGCAGAATCCGCCTCGGCGTCTGCCCCCAGTGGGGCCGAACCCGTGCTGGTCGAGTCCGTAGATGCCGCTCCGGAAGTCGCCGCCCCCGTGGTTCCGCGTGCGGACCCGAAGCTCAGCCGCGCGGTGCGCGACTCCGTGCAGCGGGCCGCCGCGGCATCCGCCCCACTTCGTCGGGCGCTCAGCGCGCCGCGCCGCCCGCAGCAGGCCCGTCGCGGCGCCATGCGCTCGCTCGTGACTTTTGCCGTCGTGCCCGGGTTGTTCCTGACCGCGGCGCTGCCGGCTTATGCCCTCGGCGCAGACGGCGGGCTGGGCTTCGGGGCGAGCAGCGCCCGCGAGGCGAGCACGGCCGGCGCCCAGAGCGTGAAGATCACCAGCTTCTCGCCCGAGGTCAGCGTCACCAGCGATGGCTTCACCGCCGTGAGCGCGGAAGAGATCCAGCGCCTCACCGCGGAGGCGGAGCGGCAGGCGGCCGAGCTGGCCGCGGCCGAGGCTGCCAGCGCCCGGGTGCGGGCCGGCGCGAACACCACCCCGGGCGTGCGCCAAGAAGGTGACGACTACCCGTGGCCGTGGGAGGCGACCGACGACCAGGGCGGCGGCCTCTCGCCCATGAACTACTACTACCGCGAGTGTGTGGACTTCGTCGCCTGGCGGCTGAACCGCGATGCCGGTGCGACCGGGCCGTTCAAATGGGTGTGGTCGACGCTGACCCCGAGCGGCGGCAACGCCTACAACTGGGCCAACGCGTGGAACAGCAACGGCTGGACCACCAGCTACGAGCCCATCACGGGCGCCGTCGCGTGGTTCACCGCCAACCACGTCGCCTACGTGCAGTCGGTGCCCGGTGACGGCACCGTCGTGCTCGAGGAGTACAACTGGGGCAACGATCACTCGTACCACCGGCGCACAGTGCCGATCGGCGAAGTCGACCTCTTCCTCTACCCGCCGCCGTAACCCCGGAACGCACCCGTTGGCTCGAGCGAGCGTGCGACCGCAGCGTTGGCTCGAGGGAGCGTGCGACCGCACCCGTTGGCTCGAGGGAGCTTGCGACCGAAGCCAACATCGCCGCTTCGCTTGCCCGGATGCCGCGCCCACCTCCGCTGGTCGAGTAGGCGCGCCAGCGCCGTATCGAGACCCGGTGACCCGGCCTCGCCAACCCGCCCCCGGGCCCCGTTCTCCACGTTCCTCGTTCATCCCCACGTCGGCTGAACACCCCTCCCCACGTCGACCGAACTCTCCTCCCCACGTCGACCGAACGTCCCTCCCCACGTCGGCTGAGCGAGGAACGAGCGAAGCCCCGGAGCCCACCCGCAACACTCGCCCGCGCCGGCCGCACCGCAAGGTCACAATCAGGTAACGACGGCCGAAGTTGTCCACATTTGCCCCGATTCGGGCCTGTTTTCGCCTCGCAGTGTCAGAGGTCGGTGAGACGCTTCAGTCATGGAAACGCAGCCGCCGCAGGCCCCCGCATCCGGGTTCGATCCGGTGCTGGATGCGGACCTGGCCGAGCTGTCCTTGGGTGCTTCCGCGGAGTGTGCGCTGCAGGCGGAACGCTACCGGCGGATCGATTCCGCCGTGCGCCGGGCGGTGGCGATCGCCGACCCGCTCGGCGGCCGCCAGTCCCTGGACGAGCAGTTCGCGAGGCGCAGCATCACCGCCGAGCTCGCCCTGATCCTGCGCGTGCACGAGCGGACCATGGTCGGCCTGATCTATGAGGCCGCGCAGCTCTGCGGCCCCTTCGCCAACACGCTGGCCGAGCTCTCAGCCGGCACCATCACCCAGCGGCACGCCCGCGAGATCCTCGCCGCGGCCGTCTTCCTGCCGCCCACTCTGCACGCCCGCTTCGAGCGGGAATCCCTGGTCAAAGCCCGCACCATGAACGTCTCCGCATTCCACAAGGCGGTTGCCCGGATCCGCGACCGGCTGCACCCCGACGCCCTCGAAGCTCGGGCATCCAAGTCCCGGGGCGACCGGCGGCTGGTGTTCGAGCCGGACGCCGACGGGATGGCGTGGCTGCACCTGTATTTGGAGGCGGAGAAGGCGCTGGCGATCAGCACCCGGGTGGGCGACCTCGCCACGGAGGCGCAGAAGGAGGCCGCCGAGGCCGGCGAGCTGGGGGCAGACGTGGTGGCAGCGGACGAGGCCACAGGCGAACTGACCGACGGCATCCTCGGCGCGGGCACGCACGCCCAGCTCGAGGCGGACATCGCCGCCGAGCTGCTGCTCGGCCTCCCCGCTGGCTCGTCCGACGGCGAGAGCAGCCACATCCCGACACTGGCTTTCGCCCGCCCCGAGGTGTTCGTCGCCGTCCCGAAGATCACCATCGGCATCGACACGCTCATCGGCACCTCCGAGGAGCCGGCCGAGCTGCACGGCTACGGCCCGATCGACGCCGACACGGCCCGCCGGCTCGTCGCGCAGGCGCCGACATTGCACCGCATCCTCACCGACCCGGTCGACGGCACCCCGCTGCAGCTCGACCCCACCCAGTACCGGCTGAGCGCCTCGATGCGCCGCTGGATCCTCTACCGGGACGAGACGTGCCGGTTCCCCGGCTGCACCCGCAAGGCGGAGCGCTCGGAGACCGACCACACCCGGGCCTGGGAGAGCGGCGGGCTGACCGTCGAGGAGAACCTGGCCGTGCTGTGCAAGAAGCACCACCGGCTCAAGCACAACTCCAGGTGGCGGGTCGAGCAGACCGGCGGCGGGAACCTGAAGTGGAACTCGCCGGGCGGCCGCGAGTACATGACCACACCGTCCCGCATCCAACATGCACCGCCCCATACAGGGCCACCGGATTCCGAATCATCATCCGCGCCCGAACCGCCCGCTCGCTTCGCCGACACCCCGCCCTTCTAAACTCGCGAACGCTCTGTGCCCGCAGGCCAGCTCGGGCCTCGGTCGCAAAATGCTTCACGCCGACGTGGCGAGTGCATGCGCGAACCGTTGGCGGCGGGCGCCCGCCACACCGGGCCCCCGCGGGTGCCGATCTCGTCATCGAGAAACCGGTAAACTCTCTGGGTCAGCCTCTGTAGCTCAATGGAAGAGCAGTTCCGTCCTAAGGAAAGGGTTGGGGGTTCGAGTCCCTCCAGGGGCACCAGCTGATTCAACCGAGTATGGTGCGCGGCCGCGCGCTTCGGCGTCGCAGAGCGCGCTCGAAGATGTGCCTTCGGATACTGCTCCTGTTCTGGGGGTCGGTTCCCTCCACAGGCCGGGCTATCTTGTGAGCATGGGGGATTCAAGTTTCTGACCGATGATGATTGCGAGCGTTGCCTGGTGGCTCCTCGTCGTGATCCTCACGTTGTTGACTCTGTGGGCGATCATCCGTGGGGCGGTGCTCTCGGCGCTGCGGAAACATGACATGGAGCTTCGTGAAGCTCAGCAGGTCTCGTCCTCGCTGAACCGGTACTGACAGCCCGTCGGGTGGGGTGCGAGTCGCTCCAATGGGGCGCCGCTGCTCCGCTTGGCGCTATTGCAGCGCCGAGGTCAGGCGGGCGACGCCGTCCAGGAACGTCGCGGATGCCGGCTCCTTCTGCCATTCCTCGCGAGTGAGCCGCCGGCCGGCATCCCGGTAGCGCTGCTCCACCGCCCGCATCTGAGCGACGAAGGCCTCGCCCCGCACCAGCATTGTCACCTCCGCATTCAGGGCGAAGGAGCGGATGTCCATGTTGCTCGAGCCGATCACGGCGACGTCCTCGTCGATCGACAGGTGCTTGGAGTGCAGGATGAACGGGGCCGGGTAGAGCCAGATCTGCACACCGGCTCGCAACAGGCTGTCGTAGTACGAGCGCTGCGCGTGCCAGACGGAACCCTGGTCGCCGATCTCGGAGACGAACAGCTGCACGTCCAGGCCGCGCGCGCAGGCCGAGGTGATCGCGTACATCATGGCCTCGTCCGGGACGAAGTAGGGGCTGGTGATGATCACCTTCCGCTGGGCGGAGGTGACGAGGGTGAGGAACTGGCGCAGGTTGTTCTCATCCTCGTAGCCGGGCCCGCTCGGCACGATCTGGCAGACGAGGGCATCGGGCGAGTTGTCGGCGGCCACCGCGGTGGCGGGCACGAGCTCCTCGTCGCCGAGCAGCTCGCCGGTCTCCACGTACCAGTCGGAGAGGAAGACCACGTTGACGGCGCTGACGATCGGGCCGGTCACCCGGCTCATCAGCTCCTGCCATTGCAGTCCGCGCTCGATGTTCTTCTTCGAGTTGTAGCTGCGGTCGATGAGGTTCTGCGAGCCGACGAACCCGACCAGCCCGTCCACGACGACGAGCTTGCGGTGGTTGCGCAGGTCGGGGCGCGAGTACTCGCCCTTCAGCGGCCGCACCGGCAGCATCCAGCTCCACTGCACGCCGATGCGGGTCAGCTCGGCGAAGGTCTCCTCCTGGCCTGCGGTGCGCCGGGAGGCGACATAGTCGGCGAGCAGGCGCACGCTCACGCCCCGCTGCACGGCCCGCTCCATCGCCGCGAAGAATCCCCGGGTCGTGTTGTCGAACGACACGATGTAGAACTCGACGTGCACGAAGCGGGCCGCGGCGTCGATCTCGGCGGCCATCGCGTCGATGCCCCCGCGGTAGTCGTCGATGAGAAGCGCCGTATTGCCGCCGACGGCGGGCAGCGCCCCCAGCTCCTGGTTCTGGTGGGTGAGCGAGGCAAACCAGTCCGGCCAACTCGACCGGTCCCCGGCGAGGTCAAGTTGGCTGGCCCGGGCCGTGATCATCCGATTGAGCTCGGCCTGCCTCTCACGCCGCTTCTTCGGCAGGCGGGCGTTGCCGATGAGCAGGAACAGGATGATGCCGACGTACGGGATGAGGAAGATTGCCAGCAGCCAGGCCATCGCGGCCGTCGGTTTGCGCCCGCGCGGAACGATGATGAGCGCCGCGATGCGAATCGCGAGATCCAGCGCGAGGAAGATGCCGCCCAGGATGACGGTGAGCTGATCGCTCATGCGGGCGCCCCGCAACCGGGCAAGCCCGCTCCGCTGGCGCTCGGCATGGCGAAAGCTACTCCTCGTCGTCGAGCAGGGCGACCTCGAGGTCGAGCAGCTCGAGTTCGGCGGCGAGGGCTGTGACGATGTTGCCGGTCGCCGCAGCGACCCGCGCCGTGCCGACGATGGGGGCGATGGCGGTGAGCACCCCGCGGATGTCCTCCACGCTCAACCCCATCTCCTCGCCGACCTCAAGGTTCAGCGCGTACGACACCGGCGAGGCCCCGATCGCGACCAGCGCGGCGACTCGAACCATGAACAGGGACCGCGGGTCCAGGCTGGAGGACTCCACGGAGTCTGCGGTCATGCGGGCGAGCAAGTCGAGGACGGGGGCGTCGTCGGTGTTGTCAGTCATGAGAATTCCAACCTTCTGCAGTGGGTGTCCGGCGAGCGGCAGCGTCGCCGGAAGCCCATTGCATCCGCGAACGCGCCGCACCGCATCATGCCGATCGCGCGAAAGAGCCCGTGCCCGCATCGGCAGTCTCTCGCCGCGCACGGTGCGCTCGGCGTCCGGCGTCGGGTCAGTGCCGGCCCCGAGCCGCCGCCTCATCGAGGCGGTCGTTCAGGGTGATGGCGGCGTCGATGAGCGCCAAGTGCGTGAACGCCTGCGGGAAGTTGCCGATCTGCTCGCCGGTCAGCGCGATCTCCTCCGAGTACAGGCCGAGGTGGTTCGCGTAGCTCAGCATCTTCTCAAAGGTGATGCGGGCCTTGGCGAGCTGGCCGCTGCGGGCGAGTGCGTCGACATAGAGGAAGGTGCAGAGCGAGAACGTGCCCTCCGAGCCGCGCAGGCCGTCGGGGGAGGCGCTCGGGTCGTAGCGATAGACGAGGCTGTCTGACACGAGTTCCGTCTCCATGGCCGCCAGCGTGTCCAGCCACATCGGGTCGCGCGGCGCGATGAAGCCCAGTTGGGGCATCTTCAACAGCGATGCGTCGAGCACGGGCTCGCCGTACTGCTGCACGAACGCTCGCCGCGTCGGGTCCCACCCCTTCTCCATGATCTGGGTGTAGATCGCGTCGCGCTCCACTGTCCAGCGTGCGACGGGCGCCGGTCTGCCGTACGCGGCGGCGAGCCGGATGGCGCGGTCGAAGGCCACCCAGCACATCAGCCGCCCGTAGGTGAAGTTCTTGCGCCCTCCGCGGGTCTCCCAGATGCCCTCCTCCGGTTGGTCCCAGTTGTCGGCCAGCCAGTCCAGCAGATCGCAGATGGCCTGCCACCCCGCCTGGCCGAACTCGATCCCGGCGAGGTGCGCGTTCCAGATGGCATCCATCGCCTCCCCGTAGATGTCGAGTTGCAGCTGCTCGGCCGCCCCATTGCCGATGCGGGCCGGATACGAGCCGCGGTACCCCTCCCAGCCCTCGATGATCTCCTCGAGCAGGTCCGGGTCGCCGTCGATCCGGTACATGATGTTCAGCGGGCCGGTATCGCTGTCCAGCGGCTCCACCACGCGGTCGCGCAGCCAGCGCCCGAACGCCGCCGCCTCATCGAGGAAGCCCAGCCGCACCAGGGTGTTGATGGAGAAGGAGGCATCCCGCACCCAGGTGTAGCGGTAGTCCCAATTGCGCTCGCCGCCGAGCTGCTCCGGCAGGCCAGCGGACGGCGCGGCCACGAGCCCGCCGGAGGGGGAGTAGGTGAGCAGCTTGAGGGTGATCGCCGAGCGGTCGATCTCCTCGCGCCAGCGGCCCGTGTACGTGGACCGGCTGATCCAGTCCTGCCAGTACGACACGGTGTCATCGAAAAGCCGCTGGGCCGTCGCGACCGGCACGTCTTGCGGGGGTGCCTCGCTGCCGGTCTCCAGCACCACCCCGCGCATGTGTCCCTCCACCAGGCTCAGCGAGAAGTGCAGGTCGCCGTCGCTCGTCTCCTGCCAGCGCGCCAGCCGTTCGTCATCCGGCTCGCGGATGAGGCTGAGTGACATCCGGGTGTTGCCGGCCGTGTACGTCACGCCGTGATCGGCGACCTTCAGCTCGTGCTGCTGCCTGCCGTAGTCGAAACGGGGTGCGATTTCGACGTCGAAGTCCATGGCGCCGCGCACACAGCGCAGCACCCGGAAGAGGCGGTGCCGGGTGCTGGGCGCCTCGGAGCTGACGGGCATGAAGTCGATCAGCTCGCCGACGCCGTTCTCGGTGAGGAACCGGGTGACGAGCACCGCGGTGTCGGGAATGTAGAGCTGCTTCGTCTCGAAGACGGCGTCGTGCGGGTGTGCGCTGAAGTGGCCGCCGCGACTGTGGTCCAGCAGCGATGCGAAGATGCTCGGCGAGTCGAAGCGCGGGCTGCAGAACCAGTCGATCGTGCCGTCTGTTGCGATCAGTGCGGTCGTCTGCAGATCGCCGATCAGACCGTGATCGGCGATCGAGGGGTAGCGGTTCATGCTGATGCTCCTGTGTTCGAGGGGGATTTCGAGCGCCCGGGCAGGAACCCGGCGACGACGGCGCCGCCGAGCGCGACCGCGAGTAGCGGAATCATCGCCACCAGGTAGCCGTCGGCCGGCCCCACCGCGGTGAGCGCGAGGAGCGTGCCGACGATCGCGGTGCCGAAGCTGGAACCGAGGTTGGAGACGCTCCGCGAGAGCCCGGAGATCTCGCCCTGCGTCTCCTCCGGGAAGGCGGACTGGACGATGTTGACGCTCGGGGTGAGCGTCGCGCCGAGGCCCAACCCGATCGCCAGCAGGCCCGGCGCGAACGGCCAGGCGCCCGGGACGGCGCCGACGAGGAGCAAAAGGAGGAGGCCGACGCCCGTGACCAGGAAGCCCGAGATGATCAGCGCGCGCTGCGAGAAGTGCCGGACCAGCCAGGACGCGGACAGCGAGGACACGAGGATGCCGAGGGTGGCGGCGCTGAAGATGACGCCGGTCTCGATCGCGTCGTACTGACGCACCACCTGCAGATGGCTGGCGACGAGCATCGAGGTGCCCATCAGCAGCAGCCATTGGAAGTTCTGTGTCACGAGGGCCAGGTTGGAGACCCGGTTGCGGAACAGCGCGGTGGAGAGCAGCGGCTCGCGCCCCCGCCGTTCCAGCCTGCGCACCCAGCGGAAGAAGACGACGATCACCGCGGCGCCGATCAGCATCAGGCCGACCGACCAGAGGAGGTTGTTGTCGGCGGCCAGGATGCCGAGCACGAAGATGATCAGGCCGAGCGCGGAGAGCACCGCTCCGGTGACGTCGAAGGGGCGGCCGGGCTCCTTCGGGAGCGGGTCTTTCAGGCGCATCGCGAGGAAGAGGATCAGCACGATCACGAGGGCTTGAAAGAGGAAGGCCGCCCGCCAGCTGAGCGCGGCGGTGATCCAGCCGCCGATCAGCGGCCCGGTGGCCGCGCCGATCCCGCCGGCGGCACTGACCACGCCGAAGGCGCGCACCCGGTCCGCCAGCCCCGTCCAGTACAAGGTGACCAGGATGTAGACCGGGGGGATGAGCAGGGCCGTGCCCGCCCCCTCCAGAATCGAGTTGCCGAGGATGAGCACCCCGAGCCCCGGCGACAGCGCGCTGAGCAGGGCGCCGAGCCCGTAGACGGAGAGGCCGAGCACGAAGCAGGTCTTCCGTCCGAGCTGCACGGTGAGCTTGCCGAAGGGAATCATCAGCGCGGCCATCACCAGCAGGAACAGCGTGATCGAGACCTGAATGCCCTGCACGGTCGTGTCGAGGTCGCGGCTCATATCGTTGAGCATCACGTTCATGTTCGAACCCGCGAATGAGCAGATGAACTGGGCCAGTGCGAGCGGCACCAGAGTCCACCGCGCCGGCATGATGCCCTGCGCCGCTCCGTGGGAGGACACCGTGGCTACCGAACCCGAACGGGCCGCCGCATCGGCTAGCCCTCGTCTGTGCCCGCGTCGAGGCCCAGGGTGACGCTCGAATCGGCGGCTTTCGCGCGATGTTCGAAGAGCTCGGCGAGGTCTAGCGGTTGCGTCTCCGGCGGCTCAGTTGCAAAATCGCCACGCTCCATGATTACGCCTCCACACGTCTCGCTGCCCGTCTCTTGAAGCCTGCGCCGCGCCTTCAAGCGGGGCATCACATAGACCGGGTGATTCCCCGACATAGGATTGAACCCATGCCGATCGACCGCCAACAGCCGCTGGCCGCCGGCATCTCGTGACCGCCCATCTGGGGGCCCGTCGGGTCTCGGCGATCGACCTCATCACTCGGCTCGACCTGTCCCACGTACTGCCGGGGGTCGCTCTCGACGCCCGCGAGTTCGGGGGAGTGCGGCTGCTCGAACCCGGCGCGCTGGCGCTCGCGGAGGGCGACCTCGTGTTGGGGGTGGGCGTGCAGACCGCCGAGCAGCTCGCTGACGCGCTTCTGGAGTGCGCCGCCGCGGGCGCGTTGGCACTCGTCGTGCGCGAGCCGGTGAGTCTTGACCCGCTGGTCCAGCAGCTCGCCGAGTCGACCGGCGTCGCCCTGCTCGGTGCGCCGGCCGGCACCGACTGGATTCAACTCGCCTCCTACTTCGTCGACGCCCCGGAGCCGGCGCGGTATGGGCTCGAAGCGGATGCCGCGGCGGCCGACTCCGATCTCTTCGACCTCGCGAACTCCATCGCCGCGGTGGTCGGCGGGCCGGTCACCATCGAGAACCCGTCGAACCGCATCCTCGCCTTCTCTGCCGACCAGGCCAGGGGTGATGACGCGCGCAAGCAGAGCGTGCTCGGGCACCAGGTGCCGTCGAACTACGAGAAGATCCTCACCAGCTCCGGCGTGTTCCGGCAGATTGAGCGGTCGGCGCAACCCGTGTTCCTGCCCTCGATCGGGCCGGGGGTGCGACCGCGCGTGGCCGTGCGCATCCGGGCAGGGCGCGAGCTGCTCGGCTCGATCTGGGCCATCGTCGACGAGCCGCCCAGCGAGATGCAGTCGGCGGCGCTCGTCGAGGCCGCGGCCGTCGCCTCCATCACCCTCTTCCGGCAGCGCGCGGGCAGCGACGCGGCCAGGCGGCTGCGGGTGAGCGAGGTGCTCGACCTGCTCGAGGGCGGGGTGCGCGCGAAGGAGGCGGCCGAACGGCTCGGCTACGGCTCCGCGCCGACATCGGTGCTCGCCGTCGGCCTCACCGACACCGCGACCAGCTCGATCGCGCAGGAGGACGCCGTGCAGCGCCTGGCCGACTCGCTCGGCATGTACCTGCACCAGATCCACGCCCTCTCGGTCGCCGCCCCGATCGCGGGCACGGTGTACGCGGTGCTCCCGCATGCGCAGGGCCACCCGGGCCCCGAGTATGCGCGGCGGATCGCCACGACCTTCGCCGAGCGCTACCGGCGCGGCCCGTCCGTGGTGATCGGGCTCGGCGCGCCCGTGGCCGATGTGACCGGCCTGCAGCGTGCCCGCGCCGGGGCGGACCGCGCCCTGCGTGTTCTGCTCTGGTCGACGGGCGGCCCGCGCCGCCGCCTGGTCGCCGACGCGGAGGAGGTGCAGGTCGAGTCACTGCTGCTGCGCCTCTCCGACTCGCTCTCGGCCGAGCGCGAATCGGTCACCGGGCCCCTCGCGGTGCTGCGCGAGCACGATGCCGGCAGCGGTGGCTCCCTCGTCGAGACGCTGGAAGCCTGGCTCGACGCGTTCGGCGACGTCGGCGCTGCGGCGGGCCGCCTCGGCCTGCATCCGAACACCTTCCGCTACCGCCTGCGCCGGCTGAGCGAGATCGCCGCGATCGACCTCGACGACCCGGAGATGCGGTTCAGCCTGATGCTGCAGCTGCGCCTGTTCGCGGCGACCGCCCCCGGCAGCAGATAGCCCACTTGTCGGATCGGACAGGATCTCTGTCTCGATTCGTCGGACTCGACGATGCTTCGCTGTTCCGGCTCCGACACGATGGAGTGAGCACCAGCGCAATCACCCCACCCTGAACACAGACGGTCCATCCGTCGATGGAGGCAACATGACGAAACGGCTCCTCGCACCCCTCGCCATCGCGGCGGGCGTGACCCTCGCGATCACCGGCTGCAGCGCCGGCACGGGCGCGAACACGTCCGGCTCGCAGGCCCCCGTCGTCGACGGCACCTTCGCCTGGTCGCTGAACGCCGACCCCGGCTCGCTGAACCCGCTGATGACGGCCGGCTCGCCCACGCACCAGCTCGCGATGCTCAGCTACGACTTCCTCGTCAACGTCGATGACAAGACCAGCGAGATCGGCCCCTGGCTGGCCGAGAGCTGGGAGGAGACGACGACCTCCGCCAGTTTCACCATCCGCGACGGCGTGACCTGCAGCGATGGCAGCGCCCTCACCGCGCAGACGGTCGCCGACAACATCTCCTTCGTGACCGACGAGGCGAACGGCTCGGCGCTGCGCGGCGTGTACGTGCCCGTCGATGCCGCCGCCGCTGTGGACGGCGCGACCGTCACGGTCTCGACCCCTGCCGCCTCACCGTTCCTGCTGCTGAACCTGGCGCGGCTGCCGATCCTGTGCGACGCCGCCCTCGCCGACCCGAAGTCCATCGACGCCAGCTCCGCGGGCTCCGGGATGTTCGCCGTCACCGAGGCCGTCGCCAACGACCACTACACCTTCGAGCGCCGCGACGGATACTCCTGGGGCCCGGACGACACCACCTCCGAGACGCCCGGCGTTCCGGCCACCGTCGTCGTGTCCATCGTCACCAACGAGAGCACCGCAGCCAACCAGCTGCTCTCCGGCGAGCTCAACGCCGCCCTCGTCACCGGCGCGGACCAGGACCGCCTCGACGCCGCCGGGCTGAACGCCGCCGAGCGCGGTGCGATCGCCGGTCAGATGTTCTTCAACCACAACGAGGCGAACCCGACGTCCGACCCGGCCGTCCGCGCCGCGCTCGTGCAGGGCCTGAACCTCGACGACCTCACCAGCGTCATCACCGGCGGCCGCGGCCACCGCTCGACCAGCCTCGTCTCCACCAACCCGCGCGCCTGCGTCGACGACACCGTGACCGGCAACCTGCCGAGCTTCGACGCGGATGCCGCGGGTGCCGCGCTCGACGCCGCCGGCTGGAAGCTCGGCGCCGACGGCACCCGTGCCAAGAACGGCACGCCGCTGGCCCTGAACTTCTTCTACGACTCCATGGGCGACACCTACGACGCCGCCGCCGACCTCACCCAGCAGGCCTGGACCGCGCTCGGCATCGACGTCACCCTGACCAGCGGCGACTCGAACAAGACCGTCGAGGTGCTGCTCTCCGGCACCGACAACACCGGCTGGGATGTCGCCTGGGAGCCGGTCTACGTGAACCTGCCGAGCATGGTCGTCCCGTTTTTCTCCGGCCCGGTCCCGGCCGACGGCCTGAACTTCTCCGGCATCGAGAACGCCGAGTACGACGCGGCCGTTGCCACGGCATCCGGCCTGGTCGGCGCCGAGGCGTGCTCGGCGTGGGCGGACGCCGAGAAGGCCCTGTTCGCAGAGACCTCGGTCGTGCCGTTCGCCGACACGGTGAAGAAGACCTACCTGCAGAACGCCGAGCTCGCCTTCGGGTCGCAGATCGTCGGTTCGGCGCTGCGCCTGCTCAAGTAACACGATGACCGCTGCTCCCGCTGTAACGCCGGCCGTCCGCGCGCGAACCTCCTGGTTCGCGCGCGGCGGCTGGCCGTCGTTTCTGGCGCGTCGCCTCGGCGTCTTCGCTCTCTCTCTCTGGGGGCTCGTGACCGCGGCGTTCCTCATGCTGCAGCTGATCCCCGGCGACCCCGTGCGCATGGCGGTCGGCCTGAACGCGTCCGTCGAGGTCGTCGAGGCGATGCGGGCGCACCTCGGACTCGACCTGCCGCTCTGGGAGCAGTACACCCGGTTCATCGGCGGCCTCCTCACCGGCAACCCCGGTGATTCCATCAAGCTGCACATTCCCGTGGTGCAGGTCATCGCTGACCGGCTGCCGGCGACGCTGGAGCTCGCCCTGTTGACGATCGTGGTCGTGCTGCTCCTCGCCGTTCCGATCGGCATCGCCTTCGCCGCGCTCACCCGTGGCGGGCGGCGCCGGGGGGTCGAGATCGGCTACACCGCGACATCCGGCATCTTCGCGGTCATCCCCGAGTTCCTGTTCGGCGTCGGCCTCGTCTACCTGTTCGCCGTCACGGTCCCCGTGCTTCCCGTCGCCGGGCGCACCGGCCCGGAGAGCTACATCCTGCCCGTCGCCGCGCTGGCCCTCGGTGGCATCGCCTCGCTGTCGCGCATCGTCCGGGCGGAGGCGCTCGGCGTGCTCGACGCCGACTACATTCGCACGGCCCGCGCCAAGCGGATGCCGACCGCCCTGCTCTACCTGCGGCACGCCCTGCCGAACCTGCTCACGCCCACGTTGACCATGGCCGGCCTCATGCTCGGTTCCCTCATCGCCGGCACGGTGCTCGTCGAGAGCATCTTCGCGTGGCCGGGTCTCGGCCAGACGCTGGTCTCCTCGATCACCGGCAAGGACTACCCACTCGCGCAGACCCTCGTCGTCGTCTACGGCGGCATGGTGCTGCTCGTCAACCTCATCGTCGACATCGTGCTCGCACTCGTCGACCCCCGCTCCACCATCAAGGAGGTGTGACGTGAACCAGAAGCCCGTGCGCAGCCACTGGATCATCGGAACACTGCGTTCACCGCTCGGCATCCTCGCCGCGATCGGTCTCGTGCTGTTGTTCGGCCTCGCACTGTTCGCGCCCATGATCTGGGGCGAGGCCGCCGCGGTGTCCGACCCGCTGAACCTGTCGAAGGGCCCGAGCGCCGAGCACATCTTCGGCACGGATGCCGCCGGCCGCGACGTCTTCGCCCGCACCCTGGTCGCCACCCGGCTCTCGGTGCTGATGGCCGTCGGCGCCGTCGCGATCGGGGTCAGCCTGGGCGTGATCCTCGGCTCGATCCCCGCGCTGATGCCGCGCTGGGCCGGGCGCATCCTCGTCGCGCTGCTGAACTTCGCCCTCGCCTTCCCCGCCCTGCTGCTGGCGATCTTCCTGCTGATCGTGCTCGGCCAGGGCTCGCTCAGCGCCGTGCTCGCGGTCGGGGTCGCGATCGCCCCCGCCTACGCCAGGCTCACCCACACGCTGACCTCCTCGGTCAGCGGGCGCGAGTTCATCGACGCCGCGCGCATCCTGGGCGTTTCCAAGGCCGGGCTGCTGTTCCGCCACATCCTGCCCAACATCCGCGAGCCGCTGATCGTGAACGCGAGCCTCTCGCTGGGCGGCGGCCTGATCGCGTTCGCCGGCCTGTCGTTCCTCGGCCTCGGCATCCAGCCGCCCGAGTTCGACTGGGGCCGCATGCTCAACGAGGGCCTCTCGAAGATCTTCGTGAACCCGGCCACGGCGCTGGCGCCCGGCATCGCCGTCGTGCTGGCCGGACTGGTGTTCACCGTGACCGGGGAGGCGATCGCCCGCGGCACCGGCGTGCACCGCGGCACCGGGCGGCGGATGCCGAAGCTGTCGTCCGCCCGCACCCGGGCCACCGCGACAGAGCCCGCCGCAGATTCGAACCACGACGACGTCGTGCTGCGTGTGCGCGACCTCGCGGTCACCGTTCCGGCCGGTTCCGCCTGGAAGCGGGCCGTCGACGGCATCAGCTTCGAGGTGCGCCGCGGCGAGGCCGTCGGAATCGTCGGCGAGTCGGGCTCCGGCAAGTCGCTCAGCTGCCTCGCCGTCGCCCAGCTGACCCAGTACCCGGTCTCGAGCGACGCGGCACTCGTCGAGTTCGACGGCGTGCCGATCATCCGCGACGGAGTGCGGCCGGCCGAGCTGTCGCCGCGCCGGCTCGCGAAGCTGCTCGGCACGCGCATGGCCATGGTGTTCCAAGACCCGATGTCCTCGCTGAACCCGGCGCTCAGGGTCGGCGCGCAGATCGCCGAGATCGGCTGGCTGCACGAGGGCCTCTCCAAGGGCGCCGCGCACGACAAGGCCGTCGCCCGGCTCGGCGAGGTGCGCATCCCGGACCCGGCGCGCCGTGCCGGCCAACTGCCGCACGAGTTCTCCGGCGGCATGCGCCAGCGCGCCATGATCGCCATGGGGCTGATGGGGGCGCCCGCGCTGATCATCGCCGACGAGCCGACCACCGCGCTCGACGTGACGGTGCAACGCGATGTGCTCGCGCTCTTGGGCGATGTGCGGGCGGAGACGGGCGCCGCGCTGCTGCTCATCTCGCACGACATGGCCGTGATCACGAGCGTCTGCACGCGCATCCTGGTCATGTATGAGGGGCACATCGTCGAGGACATCGAGACGAGCGAGCTGGTCGCCGGCAACGCGAGCCACCCGTACACGCGAGCCCTGCTCGCCGCCGTTCCGACCATGACGAGCCCGCGCGGGGTGCCCCTCGCCACGATCGACGAGCAGCTGCGGTCCACCTTCGCGGCCGGCCCGCTGGAGGCAGTGCGATGAGCGCCATCGAGTTTGACGACGTCCACGTGCACTTCGGCGCCGGCGCGAGCCGTTTCCACGCGGTCAAGGGAGTCTCGCTGACGATCCCGCAGGGCAGCATCATGGGGCTCGTCGGCGAATCGGGCTCGGGCAAGTCCACCCTGGCGCGTGCCGCCGTCGGCCTCGTCGAGGCCAGCTCCGGGCGGATCCTGGTCGACGGCGTCGACGTCGTGGGCGCCAGGGGGGAGACGGCCAGGCTCCGCCGCCGCATCCAGATGATCTTCCAGGACCCGTCCTCCTGCCTCGACCCGCGGATGACGATCGGCGAGTCGATCGGCGAGGCCCTGCGCGCCGCAGAACGCCGCGATCGCAGCGCGCGGCGCGGCCGCGCGGCGCGCACGCGGGAAGTCGAGCGGCTGCTGCACGCCGTCAGCCTCGGCGCCGACCGCGCCGACAGCTACCCGTCCGTGCTCTCCGGCGGCCAGCGCCAGCGGGTCGCGATCGCCCGCGCCCTCGCCGCCGGGCCGAGCGTGCTGCTCGCCGACGAGATCACCTCGGCGCTGGACGTCTCGGTGCAGGGCGCCGTGCTCAACCTGCTGCTCGAGCTGCAGCGGGAGCTCGGCTTCACCATGCTCTTCGTCAGCCACAACCTCGCCGTGGTGCGCTACGTCTGCGACCACGTCGCGGTCATGCGGCACGGCGAACTCGTCGAGTCGGGCCCCGTGCTCGACGTCATCGACAACCCACAACACCAGTACACGCGCGAGCTCATGGCCGCGATTCCACAACTCGGGGAGCCGATGTTCCGATGAATGACCAGATCTTGCCCGCACAGCAGGCCGCCCCGCGACCGGCGACGATCGAGGACTACCTGGACGTCGTCATCCCGGCCGGCCTGGCCACGGATGCCGCCGGCCGCACCGTTTTCGCGCGCCAGGCGAACGATCGCGCCAGCGACAGCAACACCAGCTCGCTCTGGCTGATCGGCGCAGACGGCGCCGCCCGCGCCCTCACCGAGGGGCCGAACGACAGCAACCCGGTGTGGAACTCCGCCACCGGCGACGTGCTGTTCCTGCGCCCGGACGCGAGCGGGACCGCGCAGCTGCACGCCATCAACGCCGACGGCGGCGCTGTTCGCCCCCTGACCACCGCGGCCCGGCTGCCGCAGGGCGCCGGCGTCCCCGTCGTCTCGCCGGACGGCACCCGGGTCGCGTTCTCCGCGACCGTGTCCCGGGGATCCGCTGCCGCCCTCGTCTCCCGCGGCCTCCGCCACAAGGTCGACGGCGTCGGCGCCCGGGGATCGGCCCGCGCCCACCTGTTCGAGCTCGACCTGGCCTCCGGCGCCCTGACCCGTCTGAGCGATGGCGACTGGGACGCCTCGGAGGCCGCCTACTCACCGGACGGCAGGAAGCTGGCCTTCAGCGCCGGGATCGACGCCGACGCGGATCGCACCCTGGAGACCCGCGTCCTCGTCATCGACCTGACCGATCGCACCGCCGCGGCGCTGCCGGTCGGCCGCTCGCGTGCCGTGCACGCGCCGCTTCTCTGGGCACCGGCCGGCGACGCTGTGCTGGCCGTCGGGGCGGAGGCCCCCGGCATCCGCAACGCCGAGCTCATCGTGCTGCACCTGGACCCGGCCCTCGCCGATGTCAGCCTCACGGCGGCGCTCGACCGCAACGTCATGCCGGGCGGCATGGCCTACCCGGGCGGCCGCCCGACGCTGACCGCCGACGGCGAGGTGCTGTTCTGCCTGCGCGAGGGCGGCTCCACCGAGCTGCACGCCGTGCCCATCGCCGGCGGCCCGGCACGAAAGATCCTGGGCGGCGCGCAGCGCGTGGTGTCCGGCTTCGCCGCGTCGCAGGGCTCTGTCCGCGCGGTGCTGGCCACGGAGAGCAGCTTCGGCGAGATCGTCGAGGTGCCCATCGCCGGAGGCGAGCCGGTGGCGCTCACCTCCTTCGGCGCGCCCCTGGCCGGCGTCGCCGTGCCGGTCGCCGAGGAGCGCTGGTTCGACATCTCCGACGGCTCCCGCGTGCAGGGCTGGACCCTGCGCGACCCGTCCCTCACGCAGGCCGGACCGCTCGTGCTGGACGTGCACGGCGGACCGCACAACGCGTGGACGGGAACCCCCTCGATCATGCAGCCGCACCACGCGGAGCTCGTCGCCCGCGGTTACACCGTGCTCATGCTGAACCCGCGCGGCAGCGACGGCTACGGCCAGGCCTTCTTCAACGGCGTGCAGGATGCCTGGGGCGAGGCCGACCTGCCCGACCTGCTCGAGCCGATCGATGCCCTCGTCGCCGACGGCGTCGCCGACCCGGCCCAGTTGCTCGTCACGGGCTACAGCTACGGCGGCTTCATGACCTGCGCGCTGACCGCGTTCACCGACCGCTTCGCGGTGGCCGTCGCCGGCGGGCTGGTGGCCGACCTCGCCCACCTCACCGGGGCCTCGGATGACGGCGTGCTGCTGGACCACCTCGAGTTCCGTCGCGGCAGCGGCCGGGCGCGCGCGCTGTCGCCGCTCGACCGGGTCGATCAGGTCACCGCGCCGACCCTCATCCTGCACGGCGCGGCCGACCTGCTCTGCCCCGCGCTCCAGGCCGAGCAGTGGCACGGTGGGCTGCTGCTCGCCGGCGTCGAGTCGGAGCTCGTGCTCTACCCGGGCGGCTCGCACGCCTTCGTGCTGGTCGGGCCCCCGTCGCACCGGGTCGACTACAGCCGCCGCCTGGTCGACTGGTTCGAGCGGCACCTGTCGCCGACGCCCGCCGCGGCCACCGTCGAGCGGGACTACTGGCAGACCCGTCTGGAGACCGTGATCGAGAAGTACGGCATTCCCGGTGCCGCCCTCGGCATCCTCACCACCACCCGCTCCGGAACGGAGACCACCGTCGTGTCTGCCGGGCTCACCAGCACGGCCACCGGTGTTCCCGTCACGGATGACACGCTGTTCCAGATCGGCTCGATCACCAAGGTCTACACCGGCACGCTCATCATGCAGCTCGTCGAGGAGGGGCTGCTCGACCTCGACGCCCCCGTGCGCGCGGTACTGCCCGGATTCACCGTCGCAGACGCGCACGCCTCCGCCACCGTGACCCCGCGCCAGCTGCTCACCCACACCAGCGGCATCGACGGCGACATCTTCACGGACACCGGCCGCGGCCACGACTGCGTCGAGCTCTTCGTCGACTCGCTCGGCGAGGTCACCTCGCACTTCGCACCGGGCGTCAACTGGTCGTACTGCAACACCGGGTTCGTCGTGCTCGGCCGCATCATCGAGGTGCTGCGCGGCGCCTACTGGCACGAGGTGGTGACCGAGCGCATCCTCCAGCCGTTGGGCCTGGGCGCGACGACGATGCTGCAGGAGGACACCATGTTGTTCCGCCACGCGCTTGGCCACGGCGGCGATGCCCGCAGCGGCAGCGCCACTCCCGTCACGCAGACCAGCATCGTGCCCTCGGCCCGGCCCGCCGGGCTGATCAGCGCCCAGGTCGATGACGTCCTCGCGTTCCTGGCCGACTCGATGTCGGCCGAACCCCGGCTGCTCAGCACCGCCGGCCACCGGCTGATGCTCGAAGACCAGCAGGTCTCCGACTCCGAGGGCGTCGCCGAGATCATGGGGCTGTCCTGGCTGCAGTACGACTGGAACGGCGTGCGCGTGCACGGCCACGACGGCGGCACCATCGGCCAGCAGGCGTTTGCCCGGGCGATTGCGTCGAAGGGGGTGGCCTTCGTGCTGCTCACCAACGGCGGGCTCATGACCGCGGCCAGCGACGAGCTGTTCGCCGAGATCGCCCAGAGCATCGCCGGGGCCCGGATGACGGCGCCGTTCGCCGCGAGCTCACTCGAGCCCGTCGACGCCGAGACCGCCGCAGCCCTCGCCGGGCGCTACCGTGACGCGTCGGCCGAGATCACGCTGGCCGTCACCGATGGCGCGCTGGTGGCCACCCGCGTCGACGGCGGGAACCCGTCCGGCCGCGAGGAGATGGCCGGAACGACCGAGTTCACCGTGCACCCGGGCGCAGGCGGCCACCTCGCCGCCGGGGCGGCCGGTCGCCCCGGATGGACCCGGGTCTGGCTGGTCGAGCACGAGGGCGGGCGCCTGCTGCACTTCGGCAGCCGCGCATTCCCCGAGGTATCGGATGCTGTGGTGTCGAATGACTGAGCTGCTCGCATCCGCCGAGAACCGGCTGGAGCAGATCCTGGCCGACGCGATCGCCCTCATCGAGGTGGAATCGCCGTCGGCCGACCATGTCGCCGTCGCGCGCAGCGCGGATGCCGTCACCGCCCTCCTCGCCGAGCGGCTCGGCGCCCGCGCCGAACAGATCGTCCTCGGCGGCAGCACGCACGTGCTGGCCCGCTGGGGCGCGGAGACCCGCCTGCTGTTGCTTGGCCACCACGACACCGTCTGGCCGCTCGGCACGCTGGCGCGCATCCCGGCCGCCGTCACCGACGGCGTGCTGCGCGGCCCGGGGGCCGTGGACATGAAGGGCGGGCTGGCCGTGGCCATCCACGCCCTCGGCCTGCTCCGCGAGCGGGGCGGGGATGCCGCCCTCGACGGAGTGACCCTGCTGATCACCGGCGACGAGGAGCTCGGCTCGCCGAGCTCGCGCGAACTCATCGAGCAGACGGCGGCCGGAGCCCTGGCCACCCTGGTGCTGGAGGCCGGCGGCGATGCCGGCGAGCTGAAGGTGGAGCGCAAGGGCGTCTCGCTGTACCGGGTCGAGGCGGAGGGGCGCGCCGCCCATGCCGGCCTGGAGCCGGAGAAGGGGGTCAACGCCGGCGTCGCGCTCGCCCACGCCATCATCGCGATCGCCGCGCTGCACGGCAGCGAGCCGGGCCTCAGCGTCGTGCCCACGCGCGCCGCGATCGGCACCACCACGAACACCGTGCCCGCCGCGGCATCCGTCTCCGTCGACGTGCGCTCGCACTCGGCGGCGGCCCAGGAACGCCTCGACGCGGCCATCCGCGCCATCGCACCCGCCGTGCCCGGCTCCGCCCTGCGCGTCGAGGGCGGCATCAACCGCCTGCCGCTGGAGGCCGGCGCCTCTGCCGCGCTCTTCGCGGAGGCGCACCGGCTCGCGACCGTGCTCGGACTGCCGGAGCTGCGGGGCATCGCCGTCGGCGGGGCATCCGATGGCAACTTCACCGCGGGTCTGGGAGTGCCGACGCTCGATGGCATCGGCGTCTGGGGCGGCGGCGCCCACGCCGAGAACGAGCATGCCGTGGTGGCCGGTTTCGCCCCGCGCACGGCGCTTGTCGCCGCGCTTGTACAGTCTGTGCTGGGGGGAGGCAACCATGCCGGGTCACGCTGACGCGCTCGTCATCACCGAGGTGCGGTCACTCACGACGGTCGAGGAGCTCACCGAGCTCGTGGCGGTCTTCGACAGTATCTGGGGAACGCAGCCGGGACACACCATGTTCGACCTGTCGATGCTCATCGCGTTGAAGCACAGCGGTAACTACGTGTCCGGCGCCTTCGCCGGGGACCGCATCGTGGGCGGCTGCGTCGGCTTCTTCGCCGAGCCGGCCGGCTCCGCGCTGCACTCGCACATCGCCGGGGTGCGCTCCGACATCGCCGGCGGCGGGATCGGCCGGCGGCTCAAGCAGCACCAGCGGGAGTGGTGCCTGGAACGCGGAATCGGCACCATCCGCTGGACCTACGACCCGCTGATCGCCCGCAACGCGCACTTCAACCTCAACTCGCTGGGCGCCACGCTGAGCGGCTACATCGCCAACTGCTACGGCACCATGTCCGACGGCATCAACGCGGGGGATGAGAGCGACCGGCTGCTCGTGGAGTGGGCGCTCGACCCGGCGGAGCGGCCAGCCCCGGTCAGCACGGACGGCGCCGGAGCGCTGCTGCTCGCCAACGCCGACGGCCGGCCGGTCTACGACTCCAGCGCGACCAACGCCGACACGGTCGTGGTGCAGATCCCCGCCGACATCGAACGGATGCGGCTGGAGGCTCCCTCGACGGCCCGCGCCTGGCGCGGCGCGCTGCGCGGCGCCCTCGAACCGCTCTTCGGATCGCCGGACTGGCTCCCCGCCGGATTCGATCCCGCACACCACTACGTTTTCACCCGGAGGTAACCCATGCTCATCGAATCCGTCGAACTGCGCGAGCTCAGGCTCCCGCTCGTCTCCCCGTTCACCACCTCGTTCAGCACCCAGACCGAGCGCAACACTCTGGTGCTGCGCGTCGCCGGCAGCGTGCCGACGCCGAACGGCCGGGTCGACGTCGTCGGCTGGGGCGAGTGCGTCGCACTCGGCGAGCCGCTCTACTCGCCCGAGTACATCGATGGCGCCAAGCGCATGATCCAGCTCTACCTGCTGCCCATGCTCGCCCGGGTGCAGGCGGAGGGCCGCGAGGTCACCGCCGAGACCGTCGGCGCGCTGCTCGAGAAGGTCGTCGGACACCGGATGGCGAAGGCCGCGATCGAGATGGCCGTGCTCGACGCGGAGCTGCGCGCCCGCGGGGAGTCGTTTGCCCGCTACTTCGGCGCCACCCGCACCCGGGTGCCCGCCGGCGTCTCTGTCGGCATCCAGCCCTCCGTGGACGCCCTGCTGGGCGCCGTCGGCGGCTACCTCGACGAGGGCTACGTGCGCATCAAGCTGAAGATCCAGCCCGGCTGGGACCTGGCGCCCGTCGCCGCCGTGCGCCAGCAGTTCGGCGATGAGGTGCTGCTGCAGGTCGACGCGAACGCGGCATACACGCTCGCGGACGCCCAGCACCTGCGCCGCCTCGACGACTACGGCCTGCTGTTGATCGAGCAGCCGCTCGCCGAGGACGACCTGGTGCAGCACGCGAAGCTCGCCACGGCCATGTCGACCCCGATCTGCCTGGACGAGTCGATCGAGTCGGCCAAGGATGCGGCAGACGCCATCACGCTCGGCGCGGCATCCGTCATCAACATCAAGCCGGGCCGGGTCGGCGGCTACCTCGAGGCCAAGCGCATCCACGACCTCTCCCGCGCACACGGCGTGGCCGTGTGGTGCGGCGGCATGCTGGAGACCGGCCTGGGCCGGGCGGCGAACGCCGCCCTCGCCGCCCTCGACGGCTTCTCGCTGCCCGGCGACATCTCGGCCTCCGACCGGTTCTACAGGGAGGACATCACCGAGCCGTTCGTGCTGCGCGATGGCCACATCGACGTGCCGCAGGGCCCGGGCCTCGGCGTCGAGCCGATCCCGGAGAACCTGGCGCGCGTCACCCACGACACCCAGGAGGTCTGGCCCGCCTGAGGCCCCTGCGCCGGATCCGCTGGCGCTCCCTCGAGCCAACGGGGAGGTGCACGTCGGCTGGAGGGGGCCGCGCCTCTCTCCACGTCGGCTGGAGGGGGCCGCGCCGCGACGAAGGAGCAGCGCAGCGCCCGAAGCCCGGGAGTCAACCCGAGCGGGCTGCACGGCCGGCATCCCCTTGAACGTCGCACTCAGCACGGCTCACCATCCCGCGCGCACCGGGCGAGGGCCCGGCCGCGAAGCCATCAACCGTCAAGCATTGCGGGGAGGTCGAGGCGGGGGCATCGGTATTTTCTCCCTATTTCGTGGCCGCCCGATCTGTGGCCGCACGGAGGCGCCGAGCGTACGATGACCCCGTGTCGCGCCCCCTGAGGCGCCGAAGGAGTAACCATGAGCACATACAAGGTTGGCTATTTCGTGGGGAGCCTCTCCTCAACGTCTATCAACCGGACGCTGTCGAAGGCGCTGGTGGCGCTCGCGCCGAAAGACCTGGAGCTGACGGAGATCCCGATCGGCGGGCTGCCGCTGTACAGCGCCGACTACGACGCCGACTTCCCGCCGGAGGCGCGGGCGCTGAAAGACGCGATCGGCCGTTCGGATGCCGTGCTCTTCATCACCCCGGAGTACAACCGCTCCATCCCGGGCGGCCTGAAGAACGCGATCGACTGGGCATCCCGGCCGTGGGGGCAGAACTCCTTCGACCACATCCCGGCCGCGGTGATCGGCGCCTCCATCGGCTCCATCGGCACGGCGGTCGCGCAGCAGAGTCTGCGCGGGGTGCTCAGCTTCGTCAACGCCCGCCAGATGACTGCGCCCGAGGCGTACATCCACTACACGCCGGAGATGTTCGCCGAGAGCGGCGAGGTGCTGATCGAGAGCACCTCGGTGTTCCTCGCCAACTTCATGACCGAGTTCCGCGACCACATCCGGCGGGTGCTGACGGTGCTGCCGCGCGAGTAGCGCGGCAACACCGTCGGCGGCCGGTGCCGGCTAGCCGGCGAAGTCCTCCAGCACGGTGACCAGCGTGCGGACCGAGGCGCCGGTGCCGCCGGTGCTGGTGACGCCGTAGGCCGCCCCGTTGTTGGTGCCGGTGCCGGCGATGTCCAGGTGCGCCCAGGGGATGGTGCCGGAGCCGTCGGCGGTCTTGCCCACGAACTCACGCAGGAACACGCCGGCGAGCAGTGATCCGCCATCGCGCACGGAGGGGTTGAGGTTGGCCAGGTCGGCGAAGCGGGAGTCGAGCAGGCCGCGCAGCTCGCCGGGCAGCGGCATCGGCCAGTGCGCCTCTCCGGCGGTCTGGCCCGCCTCGACGACGCTGGTGACGAGGCCGGTCTCGCCCATCACCGCGGCGGTGCGGCGGCCGAGCGCCACGATCACCGCTCCGGTGAGGGTGGCGACGTCGATGATCGCGTCCGGGTACTCCTCGCTGGCCAGCGCCAGGCCGTCGGCCATGACCAGACGCCCCTCTGCATCGGTGTTCAGCACCTCGACGGTGGTGCCGTCGCGCATGGTCAGCACGTCGTTCGGGCGGATGGAGGTGCTGGAAACGAGGTTCTCGGCGATGCACAGCCAGGCGGTGACGCGCACGTTCAGCTGCAGCCGGGCGGCGGCGATGGTCGCCGCGAGCACGGTGGCGGCGCCGGCCATGTCGTGGTGCATGGTGAGCATGAAGTCGGCCGGCTTCATCGAGTTTCCGCCGGTGTCGAAGGTGATGCCCTTGCCGACGAAGGCGAGGTGCTTCGCCGCCCCGGCCGGGTTGTAGCTCACCTTGACCAGGCGCGGCAGGCGGGAGGAGCCCTGGCCGACGCCGAGGATGCCGCCGCAGCCCTCCTCGGAGAGCCGAGCCTCGTCCCACACCTCGACGGTGACCGGCAGGCCCTCTGCTGCGCGCTCGGCGGCCGCGGCGAAGGAGGCCGGGAACAGCTCGGCGCCGGGGGTGTTCGTCAGGTCCTTCACGAAGTTGACGGCATCCGCCAGCACGTCGACCCGCTCCAGCGCCTCGGCGGGCACCGCGGTCGGGCTGAGGATGGTGACGGAGGCCGCGGTCGGCTTCTGGGCGTCCTTCGTCTTGCCACGGAACGCGTTGAACGCGTAGGCGCCGAGCGTCGCGCCCTCGAACGCGGCGACGGTGTCGGCGACGCTGTTGATGCCGAGGTCGAGCACGAGCGACTCGGCGCCGGCCAGCTGGCGCACGGCGGAGGCGGCCGCGTTCCGCACCGCGTCGGTGCCGGCATCCGCGCCCAGCCCGATGATGGCCACGCTGCCGAACGACGGGTCCTCCGTGGGCAGGCGGAGCAGCTCGTCGGCCTTGCCGCCGAAGCCGAAGGTGGCGAACTGGGCGGTGATCTCTTCGACGGCGGGCGCGTCGCCGAGCAGCACGGGGCCGTCGGAGCCCGAGACGGCGCCGAGCACGAGGACGTCGGCGCTGAGGGAGTCGAGTTCCGCTGCGCTGAGCGCAACACGGGGAGAAGTCATGGGGGATCCGTTCTATCGGGCTGATCGCACCGGGAAGTGCCTAGAACCGACCCTAGGCGATCCTCCCCCTGCCGACACCTGAGCGACCGGCAGATCTACAGCCGCAACGGGGGACGAGAACTGTATTGTCATGTTTAACGGATGCAGCGGGGCATGGCGGAGGGAACCAGCGGTGAGTGAGACGGTCGGTGACGACGTGGCGCAAGCCGCGCCGGGGAGACCCGTCCGACACGGCCGTCAGCGCCCCCAGAGCCCCGGCCGGGAGCTGGTGAAGTTCACGGCCAGCGCGCTCGCCATTCTGCTCATCGCCTCCGCTGCCGTCGGGGCCTACGCGGTCTTCGACACGCTCAACCAGGTGAAGTCGAACGCCGTCGACATCTCGCTCCCCGGCTCGACGCCGCCGCCCCCGCCGCCGGGGATCGGCGCCATCGAGGGCGGCTTCAACATGCTCATCGTCGGCACGGACAACGACGCCAACCAGGGCGACGCCTTCGGCGTGCGCGACGCCACCCTCAACGACGTGAACATCCTGTTGCACGTGTCGGCCGACCACCAGAACGCGGTGGCGCTGACCCTGCCGCGAGACCTGGTGATCCCGCAGCCGGAGTGCACGAACCCCGACACCGGGGAGACCTTCGGCGAGACGTCGGCAGAGCCGCTCAACGACGCCTACGAGCGCGGCGGCCTGGCGTGCATCGTCAACACCGTCTCGAGCGTCACCGGCATCGACATCGGCTACGCGGGCCTCGTGTCGTTCAATGGCGTGATCGCCCTGAGCGACGCCGTCGGCGGGGTGCCCGTCTGCCTGGCGGCGCCGCTCGTGGACCCGGGGGCGAACCTCGACCTGCCCGCCGGCGAGAGCGTCATCTCCGGTGCCACGGCGCTGGCGTTCCTGCGCACGCGCTACTCGATCGGCGACCGCAGCGACCTCTCGCGCATCTCGAACCAGCAGTCCTTCATGGCCTCGCTGCTGCGCACGGTGCGCTCGGATTCCACGCTCAACAACCCGGCCAAGCTCTACAGCCTGGCCCGTGTCGCCGCCGACCACATGACGTTCTCGACCTCGCTGGCCGAGCCGGCCGCGATGATCGCGCTGGCGCTGAGTCTCAAGGACATCCCGCTCGACAACGTCGTCTTCGTGCAGTTCCCCGTCGTCGACTCCACCGACTTCTCGGGCAAGGTGCAGCCGGAGCAACCCCTGGCCGACGAGCTTATGTCGATGATCGCGAACGACCAGGCGTTCAGCCTGGCCCCGGATTCCGTGGGCAACGGTGTCGAGCTGCAGGGAGGCGGGGAGACGCCGACCGCCGAGCCGAGCGCGCCCGCCGACCCCAGCGCGACCGCGAACCCCACCGACCCGGCCGCGACCGGGGCGCCCGTCGTGCCGGGGCTCACCGGCCAGACGGGCGCGCAGAGCACCTGCTCGAAGGCGTTCCCCGGCGAGTAGCGCCGATAGTCTGGGGGCTGGCGGCATCCGCTCTCCGTTCGGCGAACGCCCCGACGCGCGCTCCCTCCGCCTCGGAAGGAACACGCCATGGCATTGGTTGACAACGGCATCTACCGCGACGGCATGAGGGTGAAGACCCCGGAGAGCCTCGACGAGACCTTCGAGGACATGCGCGAGTCCGGCGGCTTCGCCTGGATCGGGCTGTACCGCCCGACGACGGAGGAGATTCACGCCGTCGCCGCCGAGTTCGGGCTGCACCACCTGGCCGTCGCCGACGCGCTGAACGGGCACCAACGGGCCAAGCTCGAGCGCTACGGCGACTGCCTGTTCGTGGTGCTGCGCCCGGCCCGCTACCTCGACGCCGAGGAGGAGGTCGAGTTCGGCGAGCTGCACATGTTCGTCGGGCCAGACTTCGTCATCACGATCAGGCACGCGGAGTCACCGGACCTGGCCGCCGTGCGGCGCCGCCTCGAGGGCGCGCCCGAGCTGCTGCGCTTCGGGCCGGAGGCCGTGCTCTACGCCGTGCTCGACCAGGTGGTCGACGAGTACGGCCCGGTCGTGGCCGGCCTGGAGAACGACATCGACGAGATCGAGGACGAGCTGTTCAGCGAGTCCATCGACGTCTCCCGGCGCATCTTCGGGCTCTCCCGCGAGGTGATCGAGTTCCAACGCGGAATCGCCCCGCTGCGCGCGATGATCGAGGCATTGCAGGGCGGCGTCGACAAGTACAACGTCGACCTCGAGCTGCAGCGGCACCTGCGCGACGTGCTCGACCACGTCATCCCGATCGGTGACCGGGTGGCCACCTACCGCCAGCTGCTGCAGGACGCCCTGACCGTGCACCTGACGGTGGTCGGGCAGCGCCAGAACGAGGAGATGCGCCACCTCTCCGAGACGAGCATCGCCCAGAGCGAGGAGGTCAAGAAGATCTCCAGCTGGGCCGCGATCCTCTTCGCCCCGACCCTCATCGCCAGCGTCTACGGCATGAACTTCGACGTGATGCCGGAGCTGCACTGGGCCCTGGGCTACCCGTTCGCCGTGGGGCTGATGGCGGCGATGGGCTTCGGGCTCTACTGGGTGTTCAAGAAGCGAAACTGGCTCTGAGCGCGACGGGCACTGCGCAACTGGCTCTGGCGGTTACGGCTGGGCGGCCAACCAGGCGTCGATGTCGGCGTACAGGGCCGCCTTGCCGGCCGGGTCGAGGAAGGACGCCTCGACGCCGTTGCGGGCGAGCAGCGCGCGCTCGGCCGCGCTGAGGTCGAAGGCCTCCTGCAGGGCCGCCAGGTTGTCGTCGATGTAGCCGCCGAAGTAGGCGGGGTCGTCCGAGTTGATGGTGACCAAGAGGCCGAGCTCCAGCATCCGGGGCAGCGGGTGGTCGGCGATCGTGTCGACGACGCGCAACCGCACATTGGAGAGCGGGCAGACCGTCAGCGGCATCCGCTCGTCGACAAGGCGTTGCACGAGGGCGGGGTCTTCGAGGCTGCGGATGCCGTGGTCGACGCGCTCGACGCCGAGGAGGTCCAGCGCCGTCCAGACGTAGGCCGGCGGGCCCTCCTCTCCGGCGTGCGCGACGAGGCGGAGGCCCGCGGCCCGGCCGAGTGCGTAGACCTCGGCGAACAGCTCCGGCGGGTAGCCGAGCTCGGCCGAGTCGAGGCCGATGCCGTCGATCGGCACCGGCCCGGCAAGGATTTGCTGGAGGATCGCCAGCGCCTCGGCGGCGGGGCGGTCGCGCAGGAACGTGACGATCAGCTTGCTGCTGACGCCGAGCGTGCGCGCGCCCTCTTGCAGGGCCTCCTGCACGCCGCCGAGTGCGTCGTCCAGGGCGACGCCGCGGATGGTGTGCGCCTGCGGGTCGAAGAACACCTCGGCGTGCCGCACCCCGGCCGCCGCCGCCCGCTCCAGGTAGCGCGTGGTCAGCGTGGCGAAGTCGGCGCGGGTGCGCAGGACGCCGAGGTTCACGTAGTACAGGTCGAGGAACGACTGTAGGTCGCTGAACGCGTACTGCGCGCGCAGCTCCTCGAGCGAGCGCCACGGCAGCTGCACCCCGTTGCGCTCCGCGAGCTCGAAGATCAGTTCGGGCTCGAGGGTTCCTTCGAGGTGCAGGTGCAGTTCAACCAAGGGCAGGCGCATCGCCCCATTCTGCCCGCTTTACTCGGCAGGTGCAGCCTCGGCGGGTGCGGCCTCGGCCGCGTCCTGCTTGGCGATCTCGGCGTGCACAGCGGCCATGTCGATGCCCTTGACGGCGTCGACGAGCTCGTTGAACGCGCTCGCGGGCAGTGCGCCGGGCTGGGAGAACACCAGCACCTTGTCGCGGAACGCCATCAGCGTCGGGATCGAGGTGATGTTCGCGGCGGCAGCCAGGCCCTGGTTGGCGTCGGTGTCGACCTTGGCGAAGACCACGTCGGGGTGCTTCTCCGAGGCCGCGGTGTAGACCGGGGCGAAGTTGCGGCAGGGGCCGCACCAGTCGGCCCAGAAGTCGACGAACACGATGTCGTTCTCGGTGATGGTCTGGTCGAAGGTCGCTTCGGTGATGTCGATGGTAGCCATGGGCTCGCTTTCTTGAGGGGTGAGCGTTGTTTCAGTATGGATCAGGCGAGGGTGAGGAACAGCTTCTCGAGCTCGCCGACGGTGAGGGGCTGAGCGGCCGGGTCGGCCGCATCGGTCGGGGCGGATGCCGCGGCATCCGCGGTGACGCAGTCGCGCATCGCGGTCGAGATGATCGCGAAGCCGGCCTTGTCGAGGGCGCCGGTGACGGCGGAGAGCTGGCTGACGACGGTGCGGCAGTCCGCGCCCTGCTCGACCGAGTCGATCACGGCGTTCAGCTGGCCGCGGGCCCGCTTCAGGCGGTTGAGGATGCGACGCTGGGCGTCGTCGGGCGTCTCGATCATGCCGGGGCCCCGGTCAGGGTGGGCAGGCCTGCGGCGACCCAGGCGCCGGTTCCGCCTGCGACGTTGACGGCCTCGTAGCCGCGCTGCTCCAGGTACTGTGCGACCTGGGCGCTGCGCCCGCCCGCCGCGCAGATCACGTAGAGCGTCTCGTCGGCCGGCACCTCGTCGAAGCGCTCGACGAACTGGCTCATGGGGATGCTCACGGCGGTGGCCGCGCGCACCTCGGCGAACTCGTGGTCCTCGCGCACGTCGAGGATGATGGCGCCGTCGATGGCGGCGAGTTCGGTCGGCTGGATTTCGATCATCGTGTGGCACCTTCTGGGGTCGGGGTGGAAACGGGGGAGTTGTCGCGGATCGCGTGGGAGCGCTGGGCGTCGCGCCAGGTGAGGTAGCCGCCGTCGAGGTTGACGACGTCGTGGCCGAGGTTGCGCAGCAGCCGGGCGGCGGTGTGCGCGCCCTGGCCGACCCGGCAGTGCACGACGATGCGGCCGGCCGGGAGCTCGTGGTGGCGCTCGCGCAGCTGCTCCACCGGGATGTGGGTGGCGCCGGGGATCAGGCCCTCGGCCAGCTGGCCGGGCGCCCGCACGTCGAGCAGGAACGCGCCGGAGTCCAGCGCCGCCTCCAGCTCGTGCCACTGCAGGGTGGCGTCGGTGCCTGCCGCGCGGTTGCGGTTCAGGTAGCCGAGCAGGTTGACCGGGTCCTTGGCCGAGCCGTACTGCGGGGCGTAGGCGAGCTCGAGGTCGGCCAGGGCGGATGCGCTCAGGCCGGCGCTCATGGCGGTCGCGATCACGTCGATGCGCTTGTCGACGCCGTCGCGGCCCACCGCCTGCGCGCCGAGGATGCGGTCGCTGGCCGGGTCGACGATCAGCTTGATCGAGAGCATCTGGGCGCCGGGGTAGTAGCCGGCGTGGGAGAGCGGGTGGCTGTGCATGACCCGGACCGAGCGGCCCTGGGCGCGCAGCTCACGCTCGTTCCAGCCGGTGCTGGCGGCGGTCAGCCCGCGGAAGCCGACGATGGCGGTGCCGAGCGCGCGCGGCGACGGGGTGGCCGTGCCGGCGATGGTGTCGGCGACGGCGCGGCCGTGCCGGTTGGCGAGGCCGGCGAGTGGCAGCAGGCGGGGCTCGCCGGTGGCGGCATCCGTCTTCTCGGCCACATCGCCGACGGCGAAGATGGCCGGGTCGGAGGTGCGGTGCAGCTCGTCGACCAGGATCCCGCCGTGTGGGCCGAGTGCGAGGCCGGACTCCGCGGCGAGGCCGCTCGCCGGGCGCACGCCGATGGCGGAGAACACGAGGTCGGCGGGCAGCACGCTGCCGTCGCTGAGGGTCAGCGACTCGGCGTCGCCGCCGGTGACCTCGACGCCGAGGCGCAGGGCCACACCGGACTCGAGCACGTGGTCGGCGAAGGGCGCGGCCATCTCGGCGTCCAGCGGCGAGAGGAGCTGCGGCCCGCGCTGCACGATCGTGACGGACAGCCCGCGGGCGACCAGGTTCTCGGCCAGCTCGACGCCGATGTAGCCGCCGCCGAGCACGACGGCGTTCTGCAGCGGGGCGTCCTCGACCGTGGCGGCGAGGCTCTCCATGATGCGGTCCAGGTCCGCCACGTCGCGCAGCGTGTGCACGCGGGCGTCGCCGGCGAGAGCGGCCGGGGTGTTCGGGGTCGCGCCGGGGGAGAGCACGAGGGTGTCGAAGCGCTGGCTGGTCTCCGTGCCGGTGGCGACGTCGCGCAGCGTGATGGTGCGGGCGGCGCGGTCGATGGCGACGGCCTCCGTCTGCACGCGCACGTCGAGGCGGAAGCGCTGGGCCAGCGCGGCCGGGGTCTGCAGCAGCAGGGAGCCGCGCGAGGCGATGGTGCCGGAGACGTGGTACGGCAGGCCGCAGTTCGCGAACGAGACGTGCTCGCCGCGCTCGACGACGATGATCTGTCGCTCTTCGTCGAGGCGTCGCAGTCTGGTGGCGGCCGACATGCCGCCGGCGACGCCGCCGACGATCACGGTGACGGGTGTGTTCTCGCTCACTGAACTCCTTCTCTTCGGATACCCCAAGGGTATAGGGGCAGTCTGGGAGAACGCTCACCGGGAGACGTCTTTGAGCGAAACTCCGCTCACGTGCACGGCTTTGCCACCCGCGGGAAATAGGGTGTCGGTGTGTGGCGAGTAGATAAGAAGAACGACGACGAAGAAGACTTCCTGTCCGAGCTGGACGGCACGGAGGGCGGGAGCGCGCCCGGCCCTGCCCGCACAGCGTCGCCGCACACGGTGAGCCTGGGAGATCCGAGCCTCGTCGCCGGCAACATCGCCGAGAACGACTGGGAACGCTGGCGCACCGAGCTGGCCGCCCTCGGCGGGCGCTCGCCGCTGCTGCACTTCGACGACAACACCCGCACCCGCATCGAGCTGAGCGTAACCCACCCCGGCGGGCTGCCACAGTTCATCACCGGCAAGACCACCATGCTCTCCAGCCTGATCCGCGACGAGCTGGCCCTGCGCAACGCCCGCCTCGCCGCCGGCGTGATCACCCAGCGCGGCATCGAGCTGCGCTCGATGCGCGGCCTCGAATCGGTGCACCTGGCCATCGGCCTCGCCCAGTGGCGCTACGGCGACCAGGAGTACCTCGCCCCCGTGCTGCTGCGCCCGCTCGCGATCCGCCGCTACGGCCGCGACTACGAGCTGAAGCTCACCGGGGCCCCCTACCTGAACCCGGCGCTGGCCCGCGCCCTGCAGGAGCAGTTCCAGATCTCGCTCGACGCCGACGCCTTCGTCGCGCTGGCCCTCAGCAACGGCGCCTTCAAGCCGCAGCCCGTGATCGACAGGCTCCGCGGCCTCACCTCGCACCTGCCCTGGTTCAACGTCATGCCGCGCCTCGTCGTGTCCTCCTTCGTCGAGGTGGGCAGCACCATGTCGGCGGATGCCGCCGTGCTCGACCACCCCGTCATCGACGCGATCGCGGGCAACCCGGCCGCACGCCAGGGCATCGAGGCCGCCTACACCCCGGTGCAGCCGCCCAGCCAGGACGCCCGCCCGCCGGCCACGGACACCCTGCTGCTGGACGCGGACGCCGAGCAGGAGAACGTCGTCGCCCAGATCGCGGCGGGCAACTCGCTCGTGGTCAAGACGCTGCCGGGCACCGGTGGAACGCAGACCATCGTCAACGCCCTCGGCGCGCTCGTCGGCCAGCACAAACGCGTGCTCGTCGTGAGCGCCCGCCGCTCCACCCTGGACGGCATCACGCACCGGCTCGGCCAGGTCGGGCTGAACGGCCTGGCCGTCACCCGCCGCACGCTGCGCCGCGACGTCATCCAGTCGATCGGCCGCAACGAGAAGGCCGCCCAGCCGAGCGTCGGCGAGGTCGACGACGCCCTGGTGCGCCTCCGCAAGGTGCTGCTCGACTACCGCGGGGCACTCACCCGCAAGGACCCGACGCTCGGCGTCTCGGTGCTCGACGCCCTCGGCGAGCTGGCCAGGCTCGCCCTGCTGCCGACATCCCCGTCGACGACCGCCCGCCTCGACCGGGTGTCGCTGGAGGCGCTCGCACACGACCGTACCGCGGCCGCCGACGCCCTGATCAAGGCCGCCGCCCTCGGCGAGTTCCGCTACGGCCCGGGCGACTCGCCCTGGTACGGCGCCTCGTTCAGCTCGACGGTGGAGGCCACGGCCACGCACGAGCTGGCCAAGCAGCTGGACCGCGTCGAGCTGCCCCGCCTGATGGAGCGCGCCAACGCGCTCATCTCGCAGACCCGGCTGCGCCCGTTCGAGTCGGTGGCGGAGCTCGGCATCTACCTGCGCCTGCTGCTCGACATGCGCGAGAGCCTGGACAAGTTCCAGCCCGCCGTGTTCGACCGCCCGCTCGGCGAGGTCATCGCAGCGACGTCCCCCCGCCGGGAGTCGCCAGAGATGTCCGGCGCCAACCGGCGCCGGCTGAAGAAGCTCGCCCAGGAGTACCTGCGCCCCGGCGTGCACGTGACAGACATGAACGACTCGCTCAAGCGCATCCAGCAGCAGCGCACGCTGTGGCAGCGCTACGTGGTCGCCGGGTCGACGCCCGAGGTGCCCGTCGGCATCGCCGATGTGCACGTGGCGTACACCCGGGTGGCGGAGGACCTGGCCAAGCTCGACGCGCCCCTCGGCGTGACCGGCACGGCCAGGCAGCTGGCCTCGCGCCCCATCGGCGAGCTGACCAGCGCGCTCAGCGGGCTCGCCGCCGAGTCCGAGGTGCTCGCCAACCTGCAGGAGCGCACCGCGATCCTCGGGCAGCTGCGCGAGCTCGCCCTCGACCCGCTGCTGATGGACCTCTCCCAGCGCCACGTTCCGGAGGCCGCCGTCGCCGCCGAGCTGGAGCTGGCCTGGTGGCAGTCCGTGCTCGAGTCGATGCTCGGCAACGACAAGGCGCTGCTGAACGCGAACACGCACGTGCTGGACAGGCTGGAGGCCGACTTCCGCCTGGTCGACGAGGCGCACGCCGGGGCGTCCGGCGCCCAGCTGGCCTGGCTGCTGGCCGAGACGTGGAAGATCGGCGTCGTCGACTGGCCGGAGGAGGCCGACGCGCTGCGCCAGCTGCTGCGCACCGAGCGCACGACGCCCGCCTCGCTGCACGACGCGGCACCGCACCTCTCCCGCGTGCTGGCACCGGTCTGGCTCGCCTCGCCCTACGAGGTCGCCGAGATCACCGACCGCATCGCCTTCGACACCGTGATGCTGGTGGATGCCGGCGCGACGACCTTCGCCGAGAACCTCGGCGCGATCCGCCGCGGCAAGCAGCTGGTGGCCTTCGGCGACCCGGTGACGCAGTCGCCGGCGCCGTTCGCGACGGCCATCAGCGAGGCCGCGCTGGCCGACCAGACCCCGGCCGTGCAAGCCGAGGAGCAGACGCCGGAGAACCGCAGTGCCGTCGACGCGCTGCACGCCGACTCTGCGCTGGCCCGGCTCGGCGAGCTGCTGCCCACGCTGACCCTCACCCGCAGCTACCGCGCCGGCGGCGAGGACCTCGCCGAGCTGGTGAACCGCCGCTTCTACGGCGGCCGCATCGACTCGCTGCCCTGGGCGGGCAGCTTCCTCGGGCACGGCAGCCTGGCGCTGCACTACGTCAGCGGCGGCCACGGCATGCCGGATGCCGACACCGGCGCCGTGGAGAGCGTGGACGCCGAGGTCGCCGAGGTCGTCGCCCTGGTGCTCGACCACGCCATGAACCGGCCACGGGAATCGCTCATGGTGATCACCGCCAGCAACCGGCACGCGGTGCGGGTGCACCAGTCGGTGCTCGCCGCCTTTGCCAAGCGCACCGACCTCAGCGACTTCATCCTCGGCGACCGTGCCGAGCCGTTCACCGTGCTCACCCTCGAGCAGTCGGTGGCGCAGAGCCGCGACCGGGTCATCTTCTCGATCGGCTACGGCCGCACCCCGCACGGGCGCCTGCTCTCCAACTTCGGGGCCCTCGGCGAGCCGGGCGGCGACCGCCTGCTGGCCGTCGGCATGACCCGCGCCCGCCGCGCCATGGACATCGTCTCCTGCTTCCGCCCGGAGGACATCGACGAGGACAGGCAGCGCCACGGCATCCTCGCCCTCTCGCAGGTGCTCAGCCAGACGGAGGCCCGCGAGGCGGAGGTGCACCTGCCCGACGACAGCGAGCCGATGCTGCTGGACCTCGCCGCGCGCCTGCAGAAGATGGGCATCCGGGTCGAGCTGGGGCACCGCGGCAAGCTGGCGCTGGCTGCCTCGCACGAGGGGCGCGCGCTCGTCGTGGAGACGGATGGCGCCATCGGCACGTCCAGCCTGCGCGAGTCGCTGCGACTGAAGCCCGAGGTTCTGCGCCGGCTCGGCTGGCACTACCTGCGCGTGCACAGCTTCGAGCTGTTCAGCGACCCGGACGCCGTCGCGGCCCGCGTCGCGGCCGTGCTGGGCTTCACGCCCGCCCGCTAGCCCCGCACGCTGGGTGGGCCCGCCGGTCGAGCCTGTCGGAACCCCCGTCCGGCGGGCGCGTAGGCTGGAAGCGATGAATGACAAGAACGCCGGCCCCCGGCAGTGGGTGGAGAAGGTTCCGGGAACCAGCCGCCGCTCCCGGTTGACGCCCGTGGCCGGAACCGACGCGAGCCCGGAGTCGCCGATCCTGCACGCCGACACCGTCTTCGATGCGCCGGGCACGGGTGCCGCGGCATCCGGCCCCTCGGCAGCCGGCCCCAACGACGCCCGGCTGCGCGCCGACAAACCGCCGCACTGGTAGCCCGCACACGCACGCGCGCCGACCACCAGAAGGCGGTCGGCGCGCGTGTACGTGTGGCGAGAGCTAGCGGAGCTGCTTGTCCTCGCTGGCCACGAGCGCGTCGCGGATCTCGGTGAGCAGGTCAAGCTCGGTGACGGGGGCGGCAACGTCGGCGGCGTCTTCGACGCCCGCCTTGCGCTTGGCCTCCTGCATCTCCTTCATCTTGTTGATGGGGAGCACGAAGACGAAGTAGACGACAGCCGCAACGATCAGGAAGGTGATGATCGAGCCCAGAACGGCACCGAACTTCAGGCCGCCGCCGCCGGGCAACGGGAGGATCATCGCCTCATCGAGGCTCTCCGCGTCGAAGATTGCCCCGATCAGCGGCGTGAACAGGTTGGCGACGATCGAGTTGACGACGCCGGTGAACGCCGCGCCGATGACCACGGCAACCGCCAGGTCGATGACGTTGCCGCGCATGATGAATTCGCGGAATCCCTTGAGCATGTGTTCCGATCCCCTTTTCGGTGGCCGAGGCTTAGTTGGAGGGCGCGGCGCTCTTCGGCGCCGATGGCCCACTGGAAACGCTAGCCGAGGGCGCGGCCGCCGCCGGTGCGGACGTGCCGGCGTTCGTCGAAGAAGGCGCCGCGGGCAGCGAGCTGCCGCCGGAACGCGAGTCTGTGCGGTAGAAGCCGCTGCCGTTGAAGGTGACGCCGATGCTGTTGAACACCTTGCGCAGCTTGCCGCTGCACACCTCGCACACCGTCAGCGAGTCGTCGGTGAAAGCCTGGTGGATGTCAAAGGCGTTGTCGCACTCGGTGCAACGGTAGGAATAGGTGGGCACTGAGTCTCCGTGCTGTGTGGATGCGGGGTGGCGCCGCGTGTGCGGCAGAGGATTAGAAACTGACGATGCGGGTGGGGGTGACGACGCCGTTGACCGGTTGGTCGTGCAGCTCGCGCGGCACCTCGTCAACGAACTCGCTGTCGAAGATGACCGCATACACCGGAGGACAATTCTCCATCGAGCCGAGCGTCTTGTCGAAATAACCGCGTCCCCAGCCCATGCGCATGCCGGACTTGTCGACGGATGCCGCCGGCACGATGATCAGGTCGACATCGTTGATCGCGATCGGCCCGAGCAGCTCACCCACAGCCTCCGGCATGCCGAAGAGGCCCTCGGTCTCGACGCTCTCCTCGCCGACCGTCCAATCGAGCAGGCCGTCGTCGCGCGAGATGGGGAACAGCACGCGGATGCCCTGCGCTTCGGCCCAGTTGATGAACGGGCGCGTGTTCGGCTCCATCGGAGTGGAGAGGAAGCAGGAGATGGACCGGGCGGAGAGGTCGGTGGTGATGGCCTCGAGGTTCGCGGTCAGCCCGGCCGTTGCAATGTCGCGCTCGCGCTGCGAGAGGTTCTGGCGCCGCTCGCGGAGCTCCGCGCGCAGTGCGCGCTTGGCCAACGTGGGATCGGGGGACATGGCCCCATCTTAGGCGCTGCGCCTGCACCGGGCTGGAGGAACGCCCAGACGGGACACGCCGCCCCCTGAACGGAGGGCGGTCGCGCGCTCGTGTGGGGGAGTGGGTACGCTTGCCGGTATGAGTGTTCGCGCAACGAAAGCCGTCATCCCCGCCGCAGGAATGGGGACCAGGTTCCTGCCGGCGACCAAGGCGATGCCGAAGGAGATGCTCCCCGTCGTCGACAAGCCCGCCATCCAGTACGTCGTCGAGGAGGCCGTGAACGCGGGCCTGCACGACGTTCTGATGATCACGGGGCGCAACAAGAACGCGCTCGAGAACCACTTCGACCGGATGACCGAGCTCGAGGCGACGCTCGAGAAGAAGGGTGACACCACCCGGCTGGCCAAGGTGATGGAGTCCACCGAGCTGGCCGACATGCACTACGTGCGCCAGGGCGACCCGCTCGGCCTCGGCCACGCCGTCCTGCGGGCCAAGATGCACGTCGGCAACGCCCCGTTCGCCGTGCTGCTCGGCGATGACATCATCGATGCCCGTGATGTGCTGCTCGAGCGCATGCTCGACGAGCAGGTGGCACGCAACGCCACCATCGTCGCCCTGCTCGAGGTCGAGCCCGAGAACATCCACATGTACGGTGCCGCGGCGATCGAGCTCACCGAGAACCCGGATGTCGTGCGCATCACCGGCCTCGTCGAGAAGCCGAGCGCCGAGGAAGCGCCGTCGAACTACGCGATCATCGGCCGCTACGTGCTGAAGCCCGAGATCTTCGAGGTGCTCGAGAACACGCCCCCCGGCAAGGGCGGCGAGATCCAGCTGACCGACGCCCTCGAGGTGATGGCCGCGGATGCCGAGAACACCGGCGGCGTCTACGGCGTCGTGTTCCGCGGCCGCCGCTACGACACGGGCGACCGCCTCGACTACATCAAGGCCATCGTCCAGCTCGCCGTCGACCGCGACGACCTCGGCCCGGAGTTGCGCGTCTGGCTCAAGCAGTTCGTCGGCGACCTGGCCTGAGCCAATGGTGCTGCCCACGCTGCGGGAGGGCGCAGTCACCCTGCGCCCGATCCGCCTGCGTGACGCGCGCGCACTCGAGAAGTTGCTGCTCGACAACCGCAGCTGGCTGAGCAAGTGGGAGGCCACCAGCCCGGGCGGTGTCGGCTCCTTCGACATGCGCTCCGGCATCCGCAATCTCTTGGCGCATGCCCGGGGCGGCCACGGCCTGCCCTTCGTCATCGAATGCGATGGGCAGCTCGCCGGGCAGCTGAACGTCTCCTCGATCAGCTATGGCTCGCTCGGCTCTGCCACGCTCGGCTACTGGGTGGCGGAGTCTTTCGCCGGCCGGGGGATCACGCCGATGGCGGTCGCGCTGGCGACCGACTACTGCTTCGGCCAGCTCGGCCTGCACCGCATGGAGATCTGCATCCGGCCAGAGAACGGCCCGAGCCTGCGGGTGGTGCAGAAACTCGGCTTCCGCTACGAGGGCCTGCGGCGGCGCTACATCCACATCGACGGCGACTGGCGCGACCACTTCTGTTTCGCGCTCGTGCGCGAGGAGCTGCGCTGGGGCGTGCTGGAGCGCTGGAAGAACGGGCTCGTCCCGATGGATGCCGCGGCGATTCCGGAGGCGGATGCCCGGCGTGCCGCTCAACCGCTGCCCCGCGCGCGCAGCTGAACGGGGCCGGCGAACACCCAGAACGGGGGCAATCTGGGAAAAACCTGAAGACACGCCCCACGCTAGTCGCGCGGTATGCACCATTCCCCCTAATTTAGAGACTATGGGTGCAGATGCGCTGGGTGGGGGAGTATTGGTGGCCGCGGCCGCCGTGCTCTGGCTTGCCTACCTGCTGCCCACCTGGCTGCACCGCCGCCAGTATCTGACGAGCGAACGCAACGCCGTGCGGCTGCAGCAGACGCTGCGCGCGCTGGCCGAGACCGCCGAGGCGCCGCAGCAGATCGCCGTCGAGGCGACCGCCAGGGCGGCCGTCACCCAATCCAAGATTCTGCGGGAGCGTGAGAACGCCGCCCGCGAGCTGGTCAAGGCCGAGGCCGCCGCCGCCGCGACGACCCGCCGCGCCGAGGATGCCCTGCGCATCGAGAAGGTGCGGGCAGAGGCCGCCCGCGTCGCCGCCAACCCCGTTCTCATCGCCCGCGCTCGGCTGCGCACCCTGCGCCGGGCGCGCGGCATCACCGCGCTGGCCCTGCTGGCCTCGCTCGTCGCCGTGATCGCCGGCGCCATCGTGGCCGCCGTCGGCGGGCCCGCGATGCTGCTCAGCGGTGGGCTCGTCGTCGGCGTCGCCGCCTTCTTCACGCTGGGCTCGCTGGCCAAGGCCGGCCGCGTCGCCGCGAAGATCGCCCGCGCCACGCCCGCTGCGCCGGCCGCGCCCGCCCGCTTCACCCCCGTCGAGTTCGCCCCGCGCGCCTCCGCGCCGCAGAGCTGGACCCCGCGACCGTTGCCGAAGCCCGCCTACCTTGAGCGCGGATCCGTCGCCGCGGCCGCCCGGGCCTCCGTCGATGCGGCCGCCGAGCTGCGCCGCGCCGCCGCCCGCGCCGCCCTGCTCGAGAAGGCCGCGGCACTCGACGCCGAGACGGCCGCACCCGCCGCCACGGTCACCGCCCTCGCCCGCCCGGCCGCACCGGCTGCGCCCTCGGCTCCCGCCATCCCCAGCCGTTTCGCCGCGATGGGCATGGTCAACGACGCGGCGCCCGGCATGGGCGATCTCGACGCGGTGCTGCGCCGCCGTCGCGCCGCCGGCTGACACCCCGCCGCACAGTCCGCGCCGCCCGCTGCACGGTCGATTGTTCGCTGAACCCTCGCCGTGGGTGGGCCGAGGGGCGTATGGTCTGGAGTCAGTCGGATGCGGCGGCCTGCGGCATCCGGAACCGTGATGTGAGGTGAGCGATGAGCGAGAAGACGACCTACACCGCCGTGTTGTTCGGCCCGGGCATGATCGGCCATGGCGACGAGCTGGAGTTGGAGTACGTGAACGGCTCCTACCAGCCGGAGATCGTGACGGAATACGACGAGCCGGAGGGCAAGATCACCCGCACCTGGCGGCTCGGGCACGAGACCGAGGAGCCGGTGCCGTACCGTTTCGTCGGCGAGCACGATTCCGGCGGGGAGCCGACCATCACCAATTGAGCCACTCCGGCGCGTCTCGGGCGGGCGGTGTCATTTCTGGGTGCCGAGCGGTGGTATCGTAGGAAACCGCACGGGCCCTTGGCGCAGTTGGTAGCGCGCCTCGTTCGCATCGAGGAGGTCAGGAGTTCGAATCTCCTAGGGTCCACGCGCGAGGCCGGCATCTTCGGATGCCGGCCTCTTTTTCGTTTCCGGGTTACTCTGCTGCGTTCGGGCGAACCGGCTGCCGCAGGATCGTCTTCAGCTTGGCGGGTTCCGTGCGGCGGGCATCGCTCAGGTAGATCTCGTGGTGGTCGCCGTTGAAGGCCAGTCCGTGCGCGGGCAGATACTCGTCGTGCAGCCGCGCCAGGGTGGGCGCCTCGTCGTCGTAGGAGCCGAGGTGCAGGATCTGGACGCTCTCGCCCTCGTCCAGCCGCAGCAGGCGCAGCGCACCGGCCGCCGCGAGGCCCTTCTTCGCGAGCACCTCGGAGCGCGCCGCCTCGACCATCTCGGCGGTGACCCAGTCGGGCTGATGAATCAGCATGGTCCACTCCCACGCCGCCTTGTCGCGGCGGGTGAACGCCGTGGCATCCGCCGCGCGCCACAGACCCTCGAGCGGGGCCACGACGAAGTCGCGGCCGAGTGCCTTCTTGCTCGCGAACTTCAGCGTGTACGCGACCCCGTACAGCGCCTCGATCGACTCGGCGTAGGCGGGAGCGGTGTTCGGGTCGCCGTGCCCGTCGACCGCCAGGTACTGCAGCGGCGGAACGACGATGCGCGAGAAGTCGCGGGCTCTCGGCGCGTACAGCGCTTTCAGGGCGCGCTTGACGTCGTACTTCTCCGCTGGCTTCTCTGCTGAACTCATACGGACAGTGTGCCCACTGGCTGAGCCTGCCGAAACCGCTCGCGGCCCTCGAAATGTCTCGCGGCCCCCGGTATGCCCGGGGCCGCGAGACACAACGAGGGCCGCGAAGGGGCTAGAGCAGCTCGGCGCGCAGCTCGGCGGCCGACTTCGGCGAGAACAGACCGGGGGCCACGTCGAACACGGTGTGGGCGCCGACCTGTCCGAGCTGGTTCAGCCGGTGCACGGCACGCGCCGAGGCGACGAGCACGCTCGCCGTGAACTCAGGGTTGCTGTCGAGGCTCAGGCTGTACTCGATCACCTGCGAGTTGCCCGCGCCGGTGTTGCCGCTGCGGATGACGAAGCCGCCGTGCGGCATCGCGGCGTGGTCGCGCGCGAGCTCCTCCGCGCTGATGAAGGTGACTGTGGTGTCGTACTCGGCGAAGTAGTTCGGCATCGTCACGATCGCGTCGCGCACCGCCGCGGCATCCGCCCCCTCGGCCAGGACCACGAAGCAGTCGCGGGTGTGCTTCTCGCGGGTGTTGAGGGTGGGCCGGGCGCCGCTCCGCACGGCGGCGACGGCCTGCTCGTTCGGGATCGTGTACTGCACGCCGCCGGCGACGCCGGGCACCCGGCGGATCGCGTCGGAGTGGCCCTGGCTCAGGCCGCGGCCCCAGAACGTGTAGGTGTCGCCGTCGGGCAGCAGCGCCTCGCCGTAGACCCGGTTGATCGAGAACATGCCCGGGTCCCAGCCGGACGAGATGAGCGCGGTCTTGCCGGCGGCGCGGGCGGGGGCGTCGACCGCCGCGAAGTGCTCCGGGATGCGGGCGTGCGTGTCGAAGCTGTCGACGATGTTGAACAGGGCGGCCAGCTCGGGGGACTGCTCAGGCAGGTCGTTCTTCGAGCCGCCGCAGAGGATCAGCACGTCGATGTCGGCGGTGCGGGCGGGCAGCTCGTCCTGGGCGAAGACGGCCGTCTCCGGCCGGAGGGTCTGCACGGTGGCCGGGTCGCGGCGGCTGAACACGCCCACCAGCTCGAGGTCGGCGTTCTGGGCGATGGCGGATTCGACGCCGCGCCCCAGGTTGCCGTAGCCGGCGATGCCGATGCGAATGGGAGTGCTCATGCTGTCTCGTTTCTGTGCTGCCGCTGCTGCAGTGGAGGTTCAACGTTACCGAACCGGGTGCGCGGTCGGTGACGTCGGGCCGCGGCATCCGAGGGGCTGCGGCGGGCGGTGGCTAGCATGGAGGCATGCCGTACCTCGCCGCTGCAGACCGCTACGACCGCATGACCTACCGCCGCACCGGGCGCTCGGGGCTGAAGCTGCCCGTGCTCTCGCTCGGCCTCTGGCAGAATTTCGGCGAGGACCGCTCGTTCGACGCGCAGCGGGCCATCGTGCGCCGCGCCTTCGACCTCGGCATGACCCACTTCGACCTCGCCAACAACTACGGCCCGCCCTACGGCGCGGCCGAGACCGCCTTCGGCCGGCTGCTGGCCAGCGACCTCGCCCCGCACCGCGACGAGCTCGTCATCTCGACCAAGGCCGGCTGGGACATGTGGCCCGGCCCGTACGGGGTCGGGGCGAGCCGCAAGCACCTGCTCTCCTCGCTCGACCAGTCGCTCGGCCGCCTCGGCGTCGACTACGTCGACATCTTCTACTCGCACCGCCCCGACCCGGGCACGCCGCTCGAGGAGACCGCGGCGGCGCTCGACCGGGCCGTGCGCTCTGGCAAGGCCCTCTACGTCGGCATCTCCTCCTATGGGGCGGATGCCAGCCGCGCGCTCGCCGAGCTGCTGCGCGAGCTCGGCACCCCGCTGCTGATCCACCAGCCCTCCTACTCGATGCTGAACCGCTGGGTCGAGACCGAGGGGCTGCTCGACGTCGCCGCCGAGGAGGGCTTCGGCGTGATCGGGTTCACCGCGCTGGCCCAGGGCCTGCTCACCGGCAAGTACCTCGGCGGGGTACCGGAGGGCTCCCGTGCCTCCTCTGACGGATCGATCGGCGCCGGCATGCTCGCCGAGCCGACGCTCGCGCGGATCCGCGGTCTGGACGCCATCGCCCGGCGCCGGGGCCAGACGCTCGCGCAGATGGCGTTGGCCTGGGCGCTGCGCGACGAGCGGGTGACGAGCCTCGTCATCGGAGCCAGCCGGGTCGCCCAACTGGAGGAGAACGTCGCGGCGCTGGACCGGCTCGACTTCAGCGCGGAGGAGCTCGCCGAGATCGACGGCTTCGCCGGCGACGCCGGGGTCGACCTGTGGGCCGACGCCCGCGGGGGAGGGCCCCTGCCGTCGCTGCGGCCGTAGCGCCGCACGGCATCCGCGCTCAATTTGACGGCTGTCAAACAGTGTTTTAGGTTTGACACATGTCAAACAAGGCGGATGCCGCGCGGTTGACCCCGGACGGCCGGCGGGAGCAGATCCTGCGCGTGGCCGCCCGGCACTTCGGTCGGGACGGCTTCGAGGCCGTGTCCGTGCGCGACATCGCCGAGCAGGCCGGGGTCACCCGGGCGCTCGTCTACCACTACTTCCCGGGCAAGGACGCGCTGCTGGACGCCGTGCTGCGGCGGGAGGCCGAGGTGCTGCTGGCGGCGACGGCCCCCGACCCCGTACTCTCGCCGCGCGAGAACCTGGAGCGCGCGCTCGGGGCCTACCTCGACCACTTCGCGGCCAGCGGCGGCGGCCTGCGCGAGCTCTACGTACCGCGCGCCTCCGCGCCGGCCGTCGTGCACGAGATTGCCGCGAGCAACCACGCCGTGCAGCTCGAGCGGGTGGTCGAGTTCCTCGGGGTTGACGACACCCCGCTCGCGCGCCTCGCGATCGGTGGCTGGCTCGGCTTCGTCGAGCAGGTCGCCGCCGCATCCTCCACTGCTGGCGGCGTCGACCGCGACGCCGTCACGCGCCTCTGCCTGCAGGCGCTCGCCGCCGTCACCGGCGCAGCCGCCGTCGGCCACTGACCAGAATCATCCCAGAAGGAGAGCACCATATGAAGATCGTCGTACTCGGAGCCGCCGGAAACATCGGCCGCCACACCCTGCTGGCGGCGGTCGCAGCCGGCCATGAGGTGGTCGCATTCGCGCGCCGCCCAGAATCCGTGCCGCCGCTGCTCGGCGTGCGCGTCGTCGTCGGCAGCGTCGAGGACGAGGCAGCGATGGTCGAGGCATTCGCGGGCGCGGATGCCGTGATCAGCGCCGTCGGCCCGGCCTTCCGCATGGGCTCCCGCAAGCCGATCGACTTCATGCAGCGCGTGCTGCCGCGCATGACCGCGGCCGTGAAGCAGGCCGGCGTGCCGCGCTTCGTGCTGGTGTCGGCGTTCGGCGCCGGGGACACGCTGGCGCAGGCCTCCGGCCTGGCCCGGCTCGTCTATCGGTTGGGCACGGCGCCGCTGTTCGAGGACAAGGCGCTCGCGGAGCGCGCGCTGCCGGCATCCGGCATCACCTACACCATCGCCTACCCGGTGAACCTCAAGGAGGCGCCGCCGCTGACCGCCGCGGCCGTCAAGCCTCTCGGCAAGGTCGGCTCGGTGCCCGGGCTGCCCACGCTGCCGTTCGCCAACGTCGGCCAGGCGCTCGTCGAGCTCGCCGAGGACCGCGCGGCCGAGAGCAAGCGGGTGCTCATCACCACCCCGACGGGGTGGAAGCCGCTCGGCTAGGCGTTCGCGCCGCGCGGGAATACCCGTGCGGGGTATGATGTTCCTTGTCGGTGAGAATACCCCTAGGGGGTATCCCGAAAGGAGTGCAGAAGAGTGAACACCGAGTACCAGGTAACCGGAATGACCTGCTCACACTGTGAGCGCGCGATTGCGAGCGAGTTGGACCAGCTGAGCGACGTCGAGGCCATTGATGTCTCCGCCGCCACCGGCCGACTCCTCGTCCGCTCGAGCGTGCCGCTCGACGACGCGGCCGTCCTCGCCGCCGTCGAGGAGGCCGGCTACACGGCCGCGCGGGTGAAGGCATGACCGCCCCGCTGAAGATCGGCCTCTATGTGGCCGGGCTCGTCGCCCTGTTCTTCGCGAGCTTCCTCGCCGCCCAGCTGCTCGCCCCGGCGGGCGCCGGCGCCCCGACCGAGCAGCCGACCATGACACACAGCGCGGGCATCGGGCAGCCTGCGGCATCCGGGAGGGCATCATGACAACCGCCGAACAGCAGCCGGTGCAACTGAGTGAGAGCGTCGAGCTCGAGATCGGCGGCATGACCTGCGCCTCCTGCGCCATGCGCATCGAGAAGAAGCTGAACAAGCTGGACGGCGTCTCGGCGAGCGTCAACTACGCCACGGAGAAGGCCCGCGTGAGCGCGCCGCAGGGCTTCGACGTCGCCGCGCTGATCGCCGAGGTCGAGAAGACCGGGTACACGGCGGCGGTGCCCGTGAAAGCAGCGAAGGCCGCCGTGCGGGGCGGCGCCGGCGAGGGCGAGTCCGGCCAGGACACCGAGCTGCGCGGCCTCCGCCAGCGACTCATCGGCAGCATCGTGCTGTCGGTGCCGGTGATCCTGCTCGCGATGGTGCCGGCGCTGCAGTTCACCTACTGGCAGTGGGCCTCACTCGTGCTGGCCGCGCCCGTCGTCGTCTGGGCGGCCTGGCCGTTCCACAAGGCCGCCTGGGTGAACCTGCGCCACGGCGCGGCCACCATGGACACCCTCATCTCGATCGGCACCCTGTCGGCGCTGCTCTGGTCGGTCTACGCGCTGTTCCTCGGCACGGCCGGCGAGCCGGGCATGACGCACGCCTTCGAGCTCACCGTCGGGCCGAGCGACGGCGCCGCCAACATCTACCTCGAGGTGGCAGCCGGCGTGACGATGTTCGTGCTCGCCGGGCGCTACTTCGAGAAGCGCTCCAAGCGCCAGGCCGGCGCCGCCATGCGCGCCCTGCTCGAGCTCGGTGCGAAGGAGGTCTCGGTGCTGCGCGGCGGCGTCGAGTCGAAGATCGCGATCGAGGACCTCGCCGTCGGCGACGAGTTCGTGGTGCGCCCCGGCGAGAAGATCGCCACCGACGGCGTGATCGTCGACGGCAGCTCCGCCATCGACGCCTCCATGCTCACCGGCGAGTCGGTGCCCGTCGAGGTCGCCCCCGGCGACAGCGTCGTCGGCGCCACCGTCAACGCCGGCGGCCGGCTCGTCATCCGGGCCACCCGCATCGGTGCGGACACGCAGCTGGCGCAGATGGCGAAGCTCGTCGAGGACGCCCAGTCGGGCAAGGCCGAGGTGCAGCGCCTGGCTGACCGCGTCTCCGGCATCTTCGTGCCGATCGTCATCGGCATCGCCGTGGCGACGCTCGGTGCCTGGCTCGGCGCCGGCTACCCGGCCGCCGCCGCGTTCACGGCCGCCGTGGCCGTGCTCATCATCGCCTGCCCGTGCGCGCTGGGCCTGGCCACCCCGACGGCGCTGCTCGTCGGCACCGGACGCGGCGCCCAGCTCGGCATCCTGATCAAGGGCCCGGAGGTGCTGGAATCGACCCGTACCGTCGACACCATCGTGCTCGACAAGACGGGCACCGTCACCACCGGCAAGATGACCCTGCTCGCGGTGACCGTCGCCGACGGCACGCGCGAGGAGGAGTTGCTGCGTCTGGCCGGAGCCGTCGAAGACGCCTCGGAGCACCCCATCGCCCAGGCCATCGCCGCCGGTGCGACACAGCGGGCCGGCGCGCTGCCCGCCGTGGAGTCCTTCGCGAACATCGAGGGCAAGGGCGTGCAGGGCGTCGTCGACGGGCACCTCGTGCTCGTCGGCCGCGACTCGCTGCTGGCCGAGTGGGCGATCCCGCTGGGCGCGGAGCTCGCGGACGCGAAGGCCGCCGCCGAGCAGCGCGGGCAGACCGCCGTCGTCGTCGCCTGGGACGGGGCGGCGCGGGGAGTCCTCATGGTGGCGGACGCCGTCAAACCGACGAGCGCGGAGGCGATCGCCGAGTTCACGCGGCTGGGGCTCACCCCCATCCTCCTGACCGGAGACAACGACGCCGTCGCCCGGCAGATCGCCGCGGTGGTCGGAATCGAGCGGGTCATCGCGGAGGTGCTGCCGCAGGGCAAGGTCGACGTGATCGCCCAGCTGCAGGCCGAGGGCCGCGTGGTGGCGATGGTCGGCGACGGCGTGAACGACGCCGCAGCGCTCGCCCAGGCCGACCTCGGCCTGGCGATGGGCACGGGCACGGATGCCGCGATCGAAGCCGCCGACCTCACCCTGGTGCGCGGCGACCTGCGCAGCGCGGCCGACGCGATCCGGCTGTCGCGCCGCACGCTCGGCACGATCAAGGTGAACCTGTTCTGGGCCTTCGCCTACAACGTGGCCGCGATCCCGCTGGCCGCGCTCGGCCTGCTCAACCCGATGCTCGCCGGGGCCGCGATGGCGTTCTCCAGCGTGTTCGTGGTCGGCAACAGCCTGCGTCTGCGGAGCTTCCGCTCCCGCGCGAACTAGCCGCGGCAGACGCCCCCGCTCGCACGTCGAGCGGGGGCTTCTGCACAGATCCGGGCCGCCGCACTGTGCGGCGGGCCCCGATCGATGAGGTCGCCGGCCTGCCGCGCGGCGGGGAGGGCTAGGGGCGCTCGTCGACGATGCCGATGAAGCGGCTGCCGACGCCGTAGACCTCGCTGCGGCTGAGGCCCGCGGCGGGCTCGGGCAGCTCGTGCATGTCGTGGTCGTCGCAGCTCAGGTAGGTGAACTCCGGCCACCACTTCTTCGGGCGGGCCTGCTCGCTGAAACCGCAGATGACGCACGTCAGCTCGACCCAGACCGGCTTCTTGCCGGTGCGGTTGGCCCGGGACTGCGCCAGCCAGGCGGGCGGGTTCGCGTCGATCTCGGCGAGCTCTTCCTCGCTGAGGCGCGAGGGGATGCCGTTGCGCGTCGCCATCTCGAACGGGATGTCGAGGCGGATCGCTGCTTCTCGTCTGCTGACCATGATGTTCAAGCGTAGGCGATGGGGCAGGGGCCGAGCGCCCTAGGCTGGGGCGATGCCCGCAGAACCCGCCCACCGCCTCCAGCTCACGCTGAAGCGCCCGCTGTTCAGCTGGCGCTCGAAGCCGACCGTCGTCATCGCCGGGCGCGGCCAGCCGGCGCAGTGGGGCGTCGGCACCTGGCAGCTGCCGAGCGCGGGCGAGCGCGTGGGGGCATCCGCCGTTCTGCAGGTCTTCGTCTTCAACCGGTTGTGGCGTTACGGCACGGCCGTGCACGTCTTCGCCGAGACCCCGCCGGCCGCGCTCGTCTACACGCCGCCGCTGCTGCCCTTCCTGCCGGGACGCCTGCGCGCGGCATCCGCACTCTGAACGGCGGCACTAGCGCGCCGCGCGCGGCAGGGCGATAATCGGCTCGGGGACCCCGACGAAAGGCCGATCATGTCCGTTGTGCTCAACCCGTACCTCAGCTTCATCGATATCGCCCGCGAGGCGATGGAGTACTACCACTCGGTGTTCGGCGGCACCCTCACGCTCACCACCTTTGGCGAGATGCCGAACAATGCCGAACCGGATGAGGCCGACAAGATCATGCACGGTCAGATCGACGGAGATCACGGCATCGTGCTGATGGGGTCCGACACCCCCAAGCACATGCAGACGGAGCAGTTCAAGAACGGCACGTCGATCTCACTGAGCGGAGACGACGAGGCCGTGCTGCGCGGCTACTGGGAGAAGCTCGTCGACGGCGGCAGCATGACGGTGCCGCTGGAGACGTCGCCGTGGGGCGCCGCCTTCGGCATGTGCACCGACCGCTACGGCGTCGACTGGATGGTGAACATCACGCCGAAAGCCGCCTGATCCAGCGCTACACCACCACGACGAAGCGCATCAGCGCGTCGAACAGCGTCGCGGCCAGCCCGCTCTCGCGGTGCATCCCGTCGCGCGAGCCGACGGCCAGGTCGGGGGCGTCGGTGATGATGCCGTGCACGCCGTCGCGGAGCATCTGCCGCTGCCGCAGCTCGTCGTTGACCGTCCAGACGTACATGCCGAGGCCGGCCGCCGTCGCCGAGTCGCGCAGCTCGGTGTTGTACGACCACTCCTCGACGACGATGAAGTCGGCGATGGTGTCGGGCGCCGCGACCCCGGCGAATGCCATGGTGTACCCGGTGTAGAGGCCGGGGCGCAGCCGCTTCAACTGCTCGATGCTCGGCTTGCTGAGCGAGTGGTAGATGTTGGCCTCGAGGGCGTCGATCGACTCCAGCTCGGCGACGACATCCTCCACGAAGCCGGGCTTCTCCTGCCCGTGCAGCTTGATCTCCACCAGCAGCGGCATGCCGATCTGCTGGGCGTGCAGGGCGTAGTCGCGGAACGACGGGATCGTGTCGCTGTTGCCCTGCAGATCGCTCACGGTGATCTGGGTGATCTCGTCCAGGGTGAGCTCGGCGACGGTCACCGACATGCCGGCCAGGCGGGAGAGGTTGGCGTCGTGCATGGCGACCAGTCCTCCGTCCGCGGTCTGCATCACGTCCATCTCGACGAGGTCCGCCCTGGCAGCGCGGGCCGCGTCCAGGCCCGAGATCGTGTTCTCGACACCGCCGCCGCTGAACCCGCGGTGGCCGAGCACCAGCGTCTGCGGATGCAGGCTCATCGCGGTCATGATGGGGACGTTCACCATGCTGAGCACGACGGTGGCCACCAGCAGCGAGCCGAGCGCGGCCAGGCCGGCCCGGCGTCGCCCGGGCGAGCCCTTCTTCTCGAGCGCGGATGCCGGCACGCTGCCGAGGTCGAGCAGCTCGACGTCGGCGGGCAACAGGCCGCGGGCACGGGCGAGCAGCTCGACCAGCACAGCCGCGAAGCCGACCACCGACGCCCCGACCAGCAGCAGCCCGCCCAACTGGGCCAGCGCCAGGCTGACCGCGGCTACACCGGGGGAGAGGTCCGCTGCCACCAGGTCGGTGAGCGCCGTCGGCAGCATGCTGAGCGCGACGAGGCCGGCGAAGGCGACCCCGGAGGTGACGAGCACCAGCAGGAAGGCCAGTTGCAGCGGCAGGTCCGGCCGCTTCGTCATCCGCCAGCTCACCCGCATCGCACGGAGGCCGCCGACGTTGCCGAGCGCGAACAGCGGGATGGTGAGCGCCAGGCGCACGTTGATGATGCCGGCGACGACGAGGAAGGCGAGGTAGCCGATCATGCCCGGCACCGTCTTGACCAGCTCGCCGCTCACGAAGGAGGGGATAGCGATCGCATGGGTGAGCACGGAGAGGAAGCCGAACTGAGCCAGCGGCAGCACCAGGAACAGGTACCAGAGCAGGGCCAGCGAGCCGGGCCTGAACAGCTTCTTCAGCACCCGCGCGGTGTCGCCGGCCACCGTGCGGACCGTGATGGCCTCGCCCAGGCGCACCCGCCGGGTGGAGAGGACCAGCACCATCAGCTGCAGGGAGACGACGCAGAGCGCGAAGGCGAGGATCGCCGCGAGCAGGCCGAGCGAGAGGGGCGTGCCGAACAGGCCGCCGATGGTCGCCATGTCGACGGAGTGCAGGCCGGCCGCCGCCAGTGCCTCGCCGAACAGCCAGCGCAGGATCGGCGCGCAGATCAGCGCGACGATGCCCTGCAGGATGCCGTAGAGCAGCAGCATCCGCCAACCGCCGAAGCGCAGTTGGCGCCAGGCCGCCAGCGGCAGCCCCGTCAGGAGGGAGCGGAAACCGAGGGGGTCGGTGGTGGCGGAGGGCATTGTCACTTCTCTGATGCGGGTGCGGGTGCGGATGCTGGTGCTGGTGCTGGTGCTGGTGGGGTGTGGTGAGGGCCGGCTGCTGCGGGCTAGGCGCGGGTGCGCACCTTGCGGTACGGGTGCGTGTCGACCCGGGTCGTGAACCCGGTGATGACATCTTCGTAGCTGGTGTTGCGCCGTGCGGCGGCGAGCATGCCCTTGCTGGTGCGGGCGGCGCTCTTCAGATTCATCGGGCGGCCGGCGACGCCGTACAGGAGCAGCGCCCAGTCGGGCAGCAGCGAGAGGATGCCGTCCTGGATGACGATGCCGGTCCAGACGTTGATCGGGTTGCCGCGGAAGCTCGGCTTGCGCAGCGCCCGGGAGAGCTCGGCGGCCGGCAGGCAGAGCGACATCCAGGTCTTCTGCTCCTCGATGTAGGCGTCGAGCTCGGCGCGGGTGGAGGCGATGGTGTCCGGGTCGATGCCGGCCAAGCGCGCGGCGATGTGCTGTTCCTTCACGAAGGCGTCCTGCTCGGCCACGCTCAGCTCCGGCCCGAAGGCGTCGGCGCCGCGCAGCACGCCCCACGTCACCGTGTTGTGGGTCCAGACCAGCCACTCCATGGTGTCGGCGCGCAGCGTCTCGCCCGTGACCGGGTCGGTCCACTGGGCGTGCGCGTGCATGCGCTGCACCGAGAGGCCTGCGGCATCCGCGTGCGCCTTGTCGCCGAAGATGGTGGTGTCGATGTAGCGGGCGGTGCGCTCTGACCGGCCCTGTGGGTCGGCGTCCATCACGCTGACGGCGTCGAACAGGCGCATCATGTGCGGGTTCAGAGCCTGCAGCAGGATGGCGGCGACGCCGCCCAGCTTCGAGGAGGGGTCGGCGAAGAGGCGCCAGCTGACACTGTCGGGCCCGAAGTAGCCCTCGTCCTGGCGGGGCTGGTCGAGGGATGTGCGGGTGTCAGTCATGGTGTCCTCGTTGCTTGAAGGGCGGGAAGCCGGCTGCCCCGACGGCCGGCGCCGAGGGAGAGCACGGAACTACGAACCTATCGCCCGTTTCGTGCACAGAGTCCAATATTTGACGGGAAGTAACCTGATCGGGGGGTCTGCGCCGCGGTGCCCGCCGGGCCTGCCAGCCGTGCCGCGTAGAGTCGAGGCCATGCGCCTCTTTCTGATCCGCCACGGCCAGACCCCCTCGAATGTGATCGGCGCGCTGGACACCGCGGTGCCGGGGCCCGCCCTGACCGAGCTCGGGATGCAGCAGGCGAGCGCGATCGGGGAGCTGCTGGGCGCCGAGCCGATCGCCGCCGTCTACGCCTCCTCGCAGCTGCGGGCCCAGCAGACAGCCGCGCCGCTGGCGCGCCTGCGCTCCGTCGAGCTGGGCGTGCGCGACGGGCTCCGCGAGATCACCGCCGGAGAGCTGGAGATGCTCACCGACCGGCGCTCCGTGATGGAGTACATCGAGACCTGCATGGCCTGGGCCGCGGGCGAGCTCGACGCCCGGATTCGCGGCGGGGAGAACGGCCACGAGGCGTTCGGGCGCTTCGACGAGGTGATCGCGGAGATCGCGGCATCCGGGGTCGAGAGCGCCGCCCTGGTCAGCCACGGCGCGATGCTGCGCTCCTGGGCCGGCTACTCGGTGCGCAACCTCGACGCCGCCTTCGTCTCCCAACGGGTGCTGACCAACACCGGGGTCGTCGTGCTGAACAGCGACGGGCCCGACTGGGTGGCCGAGTCCTGGCTCGGCGACGCCGTCGCGACCGGGCTGCCCGAATGAGCGCCGGGCCGATCGACGACGCCGACCGCTGCCCCTGCCTGAGCGGCGAGACCTATGGGGCCTGCTGCGGCCGGCTGCACCGCGGGCAGGCGGATGCCGCGACCGCCGAGGCCCTGATGCGCTCCCGCTTCTCGGCCTTCGCCGTCGGTGACGCCGACTACCTGTTGCGCAGCTGGCACACGAGCACCCGCCCGGCCGCACTCGAACTCGACGACTATCTGCGCTGGTACCGCCTCGACATCGAGGGCACGAGCGGCGGCGGCCTGCTCGACGCCGAGGGCGCCGTCGAGTTCATCGCCTACTACCGCGGCCCCGATGGCCGTGGCTCCCAGCACGAGAGCAGCAGATTCGTGCGCGAGGGCGGCCGCTGGGTCTACCTGGGCGAGTTCGGCCTGGACTGAGCACCGGAGAAAGGCGACGCAAGCGCGGCGCGCGCGGCATCCGAAATCCGGGGTGTACTCCAAGCGCGCGGCCAGCTGGCTCTGCGAGGATCGCAGCATCATGTCAGGACACCAGGACCCCGTGCAGCTCAGCCCCGAACTCGAGGAGCTCAACCGCGTTCGGCATCAGTTCGAGGGCATGATGCTCGAGTACAAGTTCGGGATCGACGAGATCATGACGAAGCTGAACATCCTGCGCGAGGAGTTCAGCCACCGCAACGACTACAGCCCGATCGAGCACGTCAGCTCGCGGCTGAAGAGCCCGGAGAGCATTCTGGCCAAGGCGGTGCGCAAGGGCCTGGAGCCGACGATCGAGCAGATTGCCGCCGAGGTGCACGACATCGCCGGCGTGCGCGTCACCTGCAGCTTCATCTCCGACGCCTACCGGGTCTTCGAGATGATCGCCGCCCAGGACGACATCACGGTGCTGCAGGTGCGCGACTACATCGCCGCGCCCAAGGAGAACGGCTACCAGAGCCTGCACATGCTCGTCGAGGTGCCCGTCTTCCTCTCCGAGCGGGTGCACCCGGTCAAGGTCGAGGTGCAGATCCGCACCATCGCGATGGATTTCTGGGCGAGCCTCGAGCACAAGATCTACTACAAGTACGACGGCGACGTTCCCGAGAGCCTGCTCGCCGAGCTGCGCGATGCCGCGGCCACCGCGAGCCGGCTGGACGTCACGATGGAGCGGCTGCACGACGACGTCAAGGCGCTCGGCACGAACACCGACCGCTACATCGACCCGCGCCGGGCCGGCACGATCGAGCTGCCCGACTCGCTGCTGCGCACATTCTGGCCACAGGCGGATGCCGCCGACCCCGTCCCCGCCCTCGTCGAGTTGCCTCCGCCGGGCAGCAGCGAGGTCTGAGCGCGCCGGGTCGCTAGAGTAGTGCTCCAAGCGCCGGGGCTGACCGGCGCCGTTCTGGGCGATCAACGATGATCGCGATGGGAGCCCGCACTGATGACCACCCCCGACGACACGACCCTGTCTGAGGTCGCCCCCGCGCCGGTGCGCGCGCTGCCCGCCTCGCTCGGGGCCCGGCGCTGGTTCGCCGTCGTCATCGTGGGCCTGGTCGGCCAGATCGCCTGGACGCTCGAGAACATGTACCTCAACGTGTTCGTCTACGACACCATCACCGACGACCCGAACGTGCTCGCGGCGATGGTCGCGGCCAGCGCCATCGCCGCCACCCTCGCCACCCTGCTGGTCGGGGCGATCAGCGACAGGATCGGCAAGCGCCGCCTGTTCATCGTGGCCGGCTACCTGCTCTGGGGGCTCTCGACGGCCGCATTCGGCTTCGTCTCTGTCGACGGCATCGGACGGCTGGTGCCCGTGATCGACGCCGTGGCCCTGACCGTGCTCATCGTCATCCTGCTCGACTGCGTCATGAGCTTCATCGGCTCCAGCGCCAACGACGCCGCCTTCAACGCCTGGGTCACCGATGTGACCAGCGTGGGCAACCGGGCCAAGGTGGAGTCGGTGCTCGCCGCGCTGCCGCTGCTCAGCATGCTGATCGTCTTCGGCGCCCTGGACGGCTTCACCCGGGCCGGACAGTGGCGCGAGTTCTTCGGCATCATCGGCGTCGCCACGATGCTCGTCGGCGTGCTGGCCTGGTTCCTGATCCGGGACGTTCCGAACCCGGCCAGGCAGAGCGACCGGGTGTTCCGCTCGATCGCGCACGGGCTGCGGCCCTCCGTGGTGCGGGCCAACCCCCGGCTCTACCTGGCCCTCGCCGCGTGGGCCGTGTTCGGCATCTCCACCCAGGTGTTCCTGCCCTACCTGATCATCTACATCCAGCGCACCCTGCGGATCCAGGAGTACGCGCTCGTGCTCGGCGTCGTGCTGCTCGGCGCCGCCGTCGTCAGCGTGCTCGGCGGCCGGGTGATCGACCGGGTCGGCACGGTGCGCTCGATCCTGCCGATCGCCGCGATCTACGTGCTCGGCCTCGTGCTGATGTCGCTCGCGCGCGACACCGTCTTCGTCATCGTCGCCGGGCTGTTCATGATGAGCGGCTTCATGCTCATGGTCGCCGCGATCGGCGCCTCGGTGCGCAACTTCTCGCCCGTGGACCGGGTCGGCTCCGTGCAGGGGCTCCGGATGATCTTCGCCATCCTGGTGCCGATGCTGATCGGCCCGTTCATCGGGGCCGCCGTCATCAGCGGGGCCGGCGAGACGTACGAGGAGCTCGGCGTGGCCAAGCAGGTGCCGACCGGCGGCATCTTCGTCGCCGCCGCCATCGTCACCCTGTTCGTGCTGGTGCCGGCACTCGCGCTGCAGCGCCGTGAGCGGACGCGATCGCGGGAGCCGGAGTTCGAGCGAGGGCGGGCGCGATGAGCCGCACGCGCGCCCTCGGCCGGCTGCTGACACCGTGGGGGGAGGCGCTGGACCCCGACAACCCGCTGCCCGAATACCCCCGGCCGCAGCTGGTGCGCGACAGCTTCCACAGCCTGAACGGGCGCTGGGGCTACGCGATCACCGCGACCGAGGGCGTGCCGTCCCGTCTCGACGGGGAGATCATCGTGCCGTTCTCGCCCGAGTCGGCCCTCTCCGGCGTCGAGCGCCAGCTGCAGCCGGGGCAGTGGCTGCACTACCGCCGCGACTTCGAGCTGCCGGACGAGCTCGGCCCGCACGGCGGCGCCCGGCTGCTGCTGCACTTCGGCGCCGTCGACCAGGACTGCACTGTGTGGCTGAACGGCATCGAGGTCGGCACGCACTCCGGCGGCTACCTGCCGTTCCAGCTGGACGTGACCGACGTCGTCCGCCCCGGCCCGAACGTGCTGCGGGTGCGGGTGAGCGACCCGAGCGATACCGGCGCGTTCTCCCGCGGCAAGCAGAAGCTCCGCCGCGGCGGCATCTGGTACACAGCGCAGTCCGGCATCTGGCAGACCGTCTGGCTCGAACTGGTGCCGGCCGTCGCGGTCGCCGCCGTGGAGATCCTGCCGCTGCCGAGCCTGGACGCGGTCGAGATCACGGTGCGCGCGATGATGGCGCCGGATGCCGCCGGCTCCCCGCCCGCCGCCTTCATCACGGTCCGCGACGGCGACGCGATCCTCGCGATCGCCCGCACCGCGCCCGGCACCCCGGCGCGCATCGAGCTGGCCGGCGCCCGGCTCTGGTCGCCGGAAGACCCGTTCCTCTACGACGTGGAGGTGATCCTCGGCTCCGACACCGTGCTCAGCTACTTCGGCATGCGCAGTTTCGGAGTCGGGCCGGACGCCTCCGGGCAGCCCCGGCTGCTGCTGAACGGCCAGCCGTACTTCCAGGCCGGGTTGCTGGACCAGGGCTACTGGCCCGATGGCCTGTACACGCCGCCGGACGACGCGGCGATGGTGCACGACATCCGCACCGCCAAGCGCCTCGGCTTCACCATGCTGCGCAAGCACATCAAGATCGAGCCGCTGCGCTGGTATTACCACTGCGACCGCCTCGGCATGCTGGTCTGGCAGGACATGGTGAACGGCGGCGGCCGCTACAAGCCGTGGGTCATCACCGCGCCGGTGCTCACCCCGCTGCGGCTGCGCGACAACCGCTACGCCGCCTTCGCCCGCACGGATGCCCCCGGCCGCGCGCACTGGCGGGAGGAGATGCGCGGCACCGTCGAGCTGCTGCGCTCGGTCACGAGCATCGCCGTCTGGGTGCCGTTCAACGAGGGCTGGGGTCAGTTCGACGCGCTCGCGGCGGCGGCCGAGCTGCGCGCCCTCGACCCCAGCCGCAGCATCGACCACGCCAGCGGCTGGCACGACCAGGGCGGCGGCGACCTGACCAGCCTGCACGTGTACTTCCGCCGGTTCCGGATGCCGCGGCGGCAGCCAGAGACGGCCGCGCGGGCCGTCGTTGTCTCCGAGTACGGCGGCTACAGCCAACGGCTGCCCGGGCACAGCGCCAGTGCGCGCGAGTTCGGCTACAAGCGCTTCAGAGACGCCGCGGCGCTGACAGCCGCCTTCGTCAGGCTGCACGAGCGCGAGCTGATCCCGGCGCTGGAGGAGGGGCTGGCGGCGACCGTCTACACGCAGCTCAGCGATGTGGAGGACGAGACGAACGGGGTGCTCAGCTACGACCGCCGCGTCGTGAAGCTGGACGAGGCGGCCGTGCAGGCCGTGAACGCCCGGCTGCGGCTGGCGGCGCCGCAGGCCGGCACGGTGTTGGCTTCGGTCGCTGGCGCTCCCTCGAGCCAACGGGAGGACGCCCCGCCCGCTTCTCCCCACGGCGGCTAGAGGGCGCCGCGCCTCTCCCCACGTCGGCTAGAGGGCGCCGCGCCGCGACGAAGGAGCAGCGCAGCGCCCGAAGCCCTGAGCGGATCCGCGGATACCGCGGTCCCGACGGTGTTGGCTTCGGTCGCTGGCGCTCCCTCGAGCCAACGGGAGGGAGCACGCCCCCTTCTCCGCTGGTCGAGTAGGCCCGCTAGGGCCGTATCGAGACCCTGACACAACCGGATACCGGGCCGTGCACGAGGTCTCGATACGCTCGTTCCTCGCTACTCGACCAGCGGGGGACCGGAAGGCGCCGGTTTCGCGGTGTTGGCTTCGGTCGCTGGCGCTCCCTCGAGCCAACGGGAGGGGAAGGGAGACGGGGAGGGGAAGCGCGGGCTAGGTGTACTGCCCAGGGACGTTGGTTGAATCGGTGTGACGACTCGCTGTAGTCCTTCGGGAATGAGTGAGGACCTCCTGCTGCAGAGTGGAGCTGCTTAGAAACCAGTTCTGCGAGACCAGGAGGCCCTCATGTCCCACGCTAACGCTGCGCTGACTCCACGCCAAAGGCTGCGCATGGCGCGCCTGATCGTGGACGACCGTTGGCCGATCTCGCAGGCCGCGAGACAGTTCAACTGCTCCTGGCCGACCGCCAAGCGGTGGGCTGAACGTTACGCGGCGATGGGTGAGGACGGCATGCAGGACCGCTCCTCCCGGCCGCACCGGAACCCGAACAGGACCCCGCAGCGGCTGGTGCGGAAGATCGTGCATCTGCGGTGGAAGAAGCGTTTGGGGCCGGTCGCGATCGGCGCGAAAGTGGGCATGCCCGCGTCGACCGTGCACGCCGTGTTGACCCGGTGCCGGCTGAACCGGTTGAGTCACGTCGACAAGCGCACCGGGGAAGTCGTGCGGCGCTACGAGCACGACAAGCCGGGGGCGATGATCCACGTCGACGTGAAGAAGCTCGGCAACATCCCCGATGGCGGCGGCTGGCGTTACCTGGGCAAGCAGCAGGGCGGCAAGAACCGGGCCGCGACCGTTGGCGCGGGCCGGAGCAAGCGCCGGCAGCCGCTGGTCGGGACGGCGTTCGTGCACACCGTCATCGACGACCACTCCCGCGTCGCCTACGCCGAGATCCACGACGACGAGCAAGCGGTCACCGCCGTGGGTGTGCTCCGCCGGGCCGTGTCCTGGTTCGCCGCCCGAGGCATCACGGTCGAACGGGTCCTCTCCGACAACGGCTCTGCCTACAAGTCCCACCTCTGGCGCGACACCTGCACCGAGTTGAACATCACACCCAAGAAGACCCGCCCCTACCGGCCACAGACCAACGGGAAGATCGAACGCTTCCACCGCACCCTCGCCGACGGCTGGGCATTCTCACGGTTCTACGCGTCCGAGTCAGCCCGCCGGAACGCCCTCCCGGCCTGGCTCCACGAATACAATCACCACAGGCCCCACACGGCCATCGGGAGCAAACCACCCATCAGCCGGTTAACCAACCTTGCTGGGCAGTACAGCTAGGGGGTGGGCTCCGGGAACGGCAGCGGGGCCGACGCGAACACGTTCAGGCCGAGCGTCGTCGAGAGGAACGCGGTCGCCAGCGTGCCGCGCACGCTGTTGCCCGCGTCATCCAGCAGCGGGGAATAGCTGGCCAGGCCGCCCTTGCCGGGGATTACCGTGATGATGCCGCCGCCGACCCCGCTCTTGGCGGGCAGGCCGACTTCGTAGAGCCACTCGCCGCTGCGCTCGTACATGCCGGCCGTCGCCAGCACGGCGAGGGTGCGCTTGCAGGAGTCGGCGTCGATGACTCGCTCCCGGGTGATCGGGTTGACGCCGCCGTCTGCGAGCGTCGCGCTCATCACGGCGAGATCCTCGGTGGTCACCAGCAGCGAGCACTGCCGCGTGTACACATCGGTGGCCTCCAGCGGGTCGCTGTAGATCCGGCCGTAGCCCTTCAGCAGCCGCGCGATGCCCTCGTTGCGGTCGTTGGTGCGCGACTCCGACTCGTACACCTCATCGTCCATCGCCAGCTCGCGGCCGGCGAAGCGGGAGAGGCCGGCCCGCACGAACTCCCACTTCGCGGCGGCATCCGCCCCCGGCACCAGGCTGGTCGTGGCGATGGCCCCGGCATTGACCATCGGGTTCGCGGTGCGGCCCGGGTTCAGCTCCACGGCGATGACCGAGTCGAACGGCAGCCCGGAGTTGTTCACGCCGAGCAGCTGCTTGACCTCTTCGTGGCCGAGCGCGTTGGCGACCAGGGCGAACACGAACGGCTTCGACACGCTCTGAATCGTGAACGGATGCCGCGCATCGCCGACCGCATAGCGCTCGCCCGTCGCACTGACGATGGCCAGCCCGAAGCGGTCGGGGTCGGCGGCGGCCAGCGCGGGGATGTAGTTGGCGACGGCGCCGTCCTGCACGGGGGCGAAGCGGCGGTGCGCCTCGTCGAGCAGCCGGCGCACCAGGCCGGGGTCCGGTAGCGAGCCGGTCGAGATGCGCTGCGGCTGGGCGGCGGCCGCGCTCAGCGCACCCGGGATGTGGCCGAGCGGCGGCTCGGGGACGTTCACGGGAACGCTGGCCCTGGTGCTCATCGCGTGCCGCGTTCTCAGCGCCCGCCGACGGCGGTTGTCATGGTGAGCACGGGCGTGCCGTCTGCCTCGTCGAGGCTGAGCGCCACCCGGGTCTCGCCGAGTTCGGCCAGGGAGTGCGCGTGGGTGCCGCCGCAGGGGATGCTCACGGTGCCCTCCGGCAGTTCGCACACCCAGGAGCGCCGGTCGGTGAGCCGGGGCCCGTCCGCGTCGATGCGGATCGGGGCGTCGCCGGCCACCCACTCGGCCAGGGTGGCATTGATGGCCGCCTCGAGCGCCGGCAGCTCTCCGGTCAGACCCTCGGTGTCGAAACCCTTGCGGCGGAGCGACTTGTTCAGGCGGTACGTGTCGACCGAGCCGAACTCGCCGATGCGGGAGCTGTCGATGGCGGAGGCGTCGAAGTCGGGCTGGCCGAGCCCGTCGGTGCGGGTCTCCTTGGACCAGCGGCCGGCCAGGGCGCGGTTCAGCGCGAGGGCGGCGAGGTGGCATCCGCTGTGCCCGAGCGAGAGGGCCCTCCGGTAGTCGGCGTCAACGACGAGCTCGACGCGGTCGCCTTCGGCGATGCCGCTCGCGTCGTCGACGATGTGGGCGACGAGGAACGCCCAGCCCGGGGTGCCCTTCCGCACCGGGATGTCGCTGCCGAGGTGCAATGCGGTGCCGTCGGTGGCGGCGACGACGCAGTCGACGATCGGGCGCTCGCCGCCGGCGAGTTGGAGCACCGCGCGGTCGGCGCCCTGGTCGGGCCAGCCGGCGTCGACGGGGTGGCAGCTGCTCGTGTCCAGCAGCACCGCCCAGCGGGGCGTGCCCGCGGCATCCGGGGCCAGTTCGGCGACGTGCAGCACCACGCCGGTGTTCGCGGTGTCGCCGCGCGGGTAGCTCACGATCGTGTCCGAGCCGCTCAAGGAGTCGGTCAGCGCGTCGTCGTCGGTGTGCTCAGGCCGGGGAAGTGTCATCTCCCCATTCTGGCGCGCCGACGCCCGCCCGGCCCCACACATGAGAAAACCGGGTACACATCCACCCGAAGGGTGTGCACCCGGCGACCCAGGCGCGGCCGGGGCCGCGCCATCCTCGCTAGTCCGGTTGGAGCACGGCGAGGATGTTTCCGGACGGGTCGGTGAACCAGGCGATGGCGGGGCCCTGTGGATCTCTGGCCACGCCGCGCTCGTCTTGCTGGAACCCGTCGTAGTGCAGCATGGAGACGCCGGAGGCTTCGAGGTCGTCGACCGCGGTGTCGATGTCGCCGACGGCGAAGTTGAGGATCGTGAAGACGGCCGGCTCGTGGTCGGCCTTCTCGTAGACGAAGACGCTGCCGGAATCGCCGGGCAAATCCAGACGCAGCCCGCCGCGGTCGTCAGCGACCGGCAGGCCGAGCGTGTCCGCGTAGAAGCTGCGCGCGGCTGCGACGTCTCGCACCGCGAAGCCGCTGAACGCACCAAGCGATTTCATTGCCATGCCCGCAGTCTGCCACCCCCGATTGGGGGCCACAAGCCCGGCGGCAATGTTTCGCAGCCGACGTGAAGGTGGCGCTCAGGCTGCGCGGCCTAGAACTTCTTGGTGCGGGTGCGGGCGGTGCGGTTCAGCTTCACCGGCAGGGCCATCAACGGTCCGACGAAGCGGCGCGGCAGGGCGCGGGCCGGGCCCCAGACGGCCTGCACCAGGTACTGGCCGAGGATGGCGCCGGCGGCCAGGGCGACGGCGACGGCCGCCGCGGCCAGCATCGAGAGCAGGCCGTCCATCGAGCCCTCCGAGAGCTGCAGCAGGCCCGAGAACAGCAGCAGCCCGGGCACGAGCGGCACCAGCGCGGTGACCACGATCACCAGCGGCGGCACCCGCACCAGGCGCGAGACGGCGGCGGCGAGCAGGCCGACGCCGATGGCGGCCAGCGCCGAGCCGAACACGGAGCCGGTCTCTGCCCCAATGGCCAGCACGTAGAACAACTCGGCCGCCGCGCCCAGCAGGCAGGCCGCCCAGAGGGCGCGCTTGGGCACCTGCACCGCGAAGGCGAAGCCGATCACGATGAGCACGGATGACGCCAGCTGCACGGGCAGCGTGCCGAGGGTCGGCGAGCTCGCCGGGTTGATCTCCAGCACCAGGCCGAAGCGGGCCAAGGTGAGCGAGGACGCCGCGACGCCGGCGACGAGGCCGCCGGTAATGATCGTGGCCTCCACGAAGCGGGCGGTGCCGGTGACGTAGAACCCGGAGAGGGCGTCGTGCACGGCTCCGAACGTCGTGACCCCGGCCAGCAGCATGATGATGGTGGCGACGACGACGAGGGAGGAATTCGACGACGGATCGATCAGGTGCACGAGCGCGGCCACGAGCGGCCCGATGGCGCCGCCGACGAGGGTCTGGAAGAAGATCGGCACGCGCCGGTTCGCCAGCGCGGTAGTGAGGTAGTCGATGAGCATCGTGGCGAGCAGGGCGGCGACGGCCACCACCCAGTTGCCGCCGATCAGGAAGGCGGCGCCGGCGCCGACCAGGCTCCAGCCGAAGCGGCGCAACATCTTGGGGTAGAGGCCGGGAGCGCTGACGATGCGTGCGATCTCACGACGGGCATCGGCGACCTCGATGGGACGCTCGACCAGCTCGCCGATCAACGCGGACGCCCGGGAGAGCGTGTGGTAGTCGAGCGTGCGATAGCGCACATTGCGGGTGCGGGTGATGGTCTCGTGCGTTGCCGGGTTCTCGTAGGTCACCTCGATCACTGAGTAGGTGACATCCGCGTCGACGTTGCGCACCCCGTAGGCGCGGGTGATCGCCAACAGGGCCGAGACGACGTCCTCCGCTCCGGCGCCGTTGCCGAACATGACCTCAGCCAGACGCATCGCAATGTCTAACACCCCGCGGGTGTACTCGGCCGCGTCGGTGGCGGACAGGCCAGAGGTGCGTGTGGGAACGGACATACTCGCAGATTACGCGACTACGCGCCGGCGATCGGACGCGCCTGCGGCTCCCCACGGGGGCGTGTCGCCTGCTTGAACCAGCGGGTGTCCGGAATGCGCATGAGGAAGGGCCCGGCGATGACGGTGATCAGCACGTAGGCGGTCGCCAGCGGGGCGAGCTCCGGCTCGATGCCGGCGCTCACGGCGAGGCCGGCGATGACGATGGAGAACTCGCCGCGCGGGGTAAGCGCGAGGCCGGCTCGCCACCGGCCGGGCACCGCAACACCGGCGCGCCGGGCGGCGAGGTAGCCGGTCAGCACCTTGGTGGCCATGGTCAAGGCGGCGAGGATCAGGGCGGGCAGGATCACGACCGGCAGCTTGGTGGCATCCGTCGCCAGGCCGAAGAACACGAAGAACACGGCCGCGAACAGGTCGCGCAGCGGGGTGAGCACCTGGCTGGCGTTGTGCGCGACCTGGCCGGAGAGCGCGATGCCGACGAGGAAGGCGCCGACGGCCGCCGACACGTTCACCTGGGCGGCGAGGCCGGCGACGAGCATGGTGAGGCCGAGCACGCCGAGCAGCAGCGGTTCGGCGTGCTCGGGGGTGAAGATGCGCGAGACGATGTGCCCGTGCCGCAGGGCGATGTAGAGGATGAGGCAGACGACGGCGACGGCGATCGCCACCGTGACGGCGCCCTGCATCAGGCTGACGCCGATGACGAGGGCGGAGAGCACGGGCAGGTAGAAGGCCATGGCCAGGTCCTCGATCACGAGGACGGCGAGCACGACGGGCGTCTCGCGGTTGGCGAGGCGTCCGAGGTCGCGCAGCACCTTGGCGATGACGCCGGAGGAGGAGACCCAGGTGATCCCGGCGAGGGCGACGGCGGCGGCCGGGCCCCAGCCGAGGAGCAGGGCGAAGGCGGCGCCGGGCAGCGCGTTCAGCACGGCGTCGAGCAGACCGGCCATGCGGGAGTGTTTGAGGTTGGTGAAGAGCTCGGATGCCGTGTACTCCAGCCCGAGCAGGGCGAGCAGCAGGATGACGCCGATCTCCGAGCCGATCTCGAAGAACTCGGTGCTGGCCTCCAGCGCGAGCAGGCCGCCGTTGCCGAAGGCGAGCCCGGCGATCAGGTAGAGCGGGATCGGCGAGATGCCCACACGCAGCGCCAGCCGACCGAGCAGGCTCATGCCGAGGAGCAGCGCGCCAACCTCGATGAGGATCAGCGTGTTCTCATGCACAGCAGCAGCCCTTAGTCGGGTCCGTTGGAGATCAGGCGGCTGAGCGCGTCCAGGCCACCGCGGGTGCCGACTGCGACGATCACGTCGCCGGGGCGCAAGACCTCGTCGGGGGTGGGCGAGGGCAGAAGTTCTTTGTCACGCACGATGGCGACGATCGACACCCGGGTGCGGGTGCGGGTCTTGGTGTCGCCAAGCGGGCGGTTGAGGTAGGGGGAGTCGGTGGGCAGCTCGAGCTGCTCGGTGAACAGGCCCACGGTGGCGTCGCTCAGGCTGGTCAGCCGGCTGAGCATGACCGAGGTGCCGAGCACGTCGGCCAGGGCGGCCGCCTCGTCATCCGTCAGCGGGATGCTGTCGCGGCAGGCATCCGGGTCGGAGACGTCGAACAGCGCCAGGTCGCGGTGCCCGTCGCGGTAGGAGATGACGCTGACCCGCCGGCTGCTCTCGGTCACCAAGTCGTGTCGGACGCCGATCCCCGGCAGCTCCACTTTTTCTATGCGTACACCCACGGTGCAAGTGTAGATCCGCCCGGAGCGATGTGGCGCGCGCGGCGCGAATACGCCCTAGCTCTCGAGCGGGCCCAGCCAGGCGGTGGCGACCGTGTTGTGGGCGGATTCCGCGTCGGAGGGGTGGAAGATGCCGGCGAGCACGTCGCGGTAGAGCCGGCCGAGCTCGTTGCCGGCGAAGTAGCTGCCGCCGCCGGAGACCCGGATCGCCTGGTCGACGACCTCCCTGGCCGTCTCGGTGGCGCGCACCTTGATGCCGACCAGCTGCGGGAACCACTGGGCGCCGAGGTCGGCCTGCCCGTCGACGGCGGCCGCGATGGCATCCAGCTGCGGGTAGATCGCGTCCTGGGCGATGGCGGCATCCGCGATGCGCCAGCGGATGTCGGGGTCCTGGGCGAGGCTGCGTCCGTCATTCTTCATCGAGGTGCGGCGGTGCGCGGATGCCACGGCGAGCTCGAGCGCGCGCTTGCCGACGCCCGTGTAGACGGCGGCGAGCAGGATCTCGAAGTTGGCGAAGATCGCGAAGATCAGCGGGTCGGCGTTGGGGCCGGGGTCGAGGCGCCGCACGACGCGCTCGGGGCGGGCGTAAGCGGCGTCGAGCACGGTGGTCTGGCTCTGGCTGGCGCGCATGCCGAGCGTGTTCCAGTCGTCCTTGCGGCTGAGGCCCGGGTCGTCGCGGTCGACGAAGCCGTAGACGATCTTCGGGGCGTCGGCCGACTCGGTGTCGAGGCCCATGGTGCCGAGGCGCGTGTACGCGGGGGAGAGGCTGGTGAAGACCTTGGTGCCGGTGAAGCGGTAGCCACCGTCGGGCTGCGGCGCGGCGACGCTGCGGGAGCCGAACAGCATGAGGTCGTTGCCGGCCTCGCTGATGCCGAAGCCGAAGATTTCGCCAGACCCGTGCTCGCCGCGGCCGGCCTCCTCCAACAGGAAGTCGAGCGCGTCGTCGCCGCGCTCGTGCAGGGCCTTGGCGACGCCCGTCCAGACCAGGTGCATGTTCACGGCGAGGGCGGTGGCGGGGGCGGCGGCGCCCAACCGAACCTGTTCGCGGGCGACGTCCTGCAGGCTCAGGCCGAGCCCGCCGAAGCGCGTCGGCACGAGCGCGCGCAGGTAGCCGGCGGCGACCAGCTCGTCGAAGTCCTCGGTGAAGAAGGCGTTGTCGCGGTCGTAGCCCTCTGCGCGCCCGTGGATGCGCTCGAGCAGTTCATCGCTCAGGACGGTGCGGGGGCTCGTGCTGTTCTCTGCGGCGGTCACAGCTCCAGCCTATGCCCGGGCCCTCGCGCCTGGCGGGCTCCCTCGAGCTGAGCCCGTCGCAACCGTGCGGGGTGCGGGCTTCGGTCACTGCGCCACTTCGGTGGGGTCCGCGCCTGCTTATGTGGCGCTGTGGCCGACCAACTGGCGCAGCTGGCGCGCGTGGGTGGTGGCTTCGGTCGCTAGCGCTCCCTCGAGCCGACGGGGGAGAGACAACGGGAGAACGCCGACGGGGGAGCGCTACTGCTGCACGTCCTCTTCGGGCACGGGGGCGGTGCCGGGGGCGCCCGCGGCGGCAGGGGCGGGGTGGCGCCGGCGGCGCACGGAGGCAACGATCGCCCACACGACGGCTCCGATCACGGCGAGGAGCACCAGCCAGGGCAGGGCGACGCCGAGCACGACGACGAAGCCGCCGAGGAAGGCGACGAGGCTGTTCCAGCCGGCGAGGAGGCCGCTCCAGAAGTTGTCGGGGTTGCCGGGGTTGACGGTGCCCTCCGACGCGAAGTCCACGTAGAGCGTGGAGTAGTCGATCTGGTCGTCCAGGTAGTCGAGCTGCATGGTGAGCGAGTCGAGCTCGGCCTGCCGGCTGGAGAGCGCAGACTCGATCGCGATCAGGTCGGCCGTGGTCGCCGATGTGCTCATCAGCTCCAGCAGGCGGTCGACGGAGGTCTGCAGCGCGGTGATGCGCGCCTCGACGTCCTGCTTCTGCTGCGTGACATCGGAGGCGTTCAGCGACACCGAGTTGACGGTGCCGAGCTGCTTGATCTTGTCGAGCACGACGTCGAGCTGATCCGCCGGCACGCGGATGGTGAGGCTGGCGCTGGCCCGCTGCGTCTCGGTGGCCGGCTGCTCGCTGCGACTGTCGACGCGGCCTCCCGCGCCGGCCACGAGCTTGATCGCGCCGTCGGCGGCCCCGATCGGGTCGGCGGCCGTGATCGAGACGTTGCCGGTCGTGATGACGGAGCGGTCCGCGACCGCGCTCGGGGCACCCACCGCGCCGTCCGCGGTACCGCCCTCCAACGAGAAGGGGGCCATCTCCGGGCCCGCATCGCGCATCACGACGCTGCTGCCGGATGACGCGCCCTCGCCCATCCCGGCGGAACACCCGACCAGCAACAGGGCCGCGAGAGCCAGGGCGGGGATGGTCAGGGCGCGCTTCATTCCCCCACCCTAAGCGAGCCAAACGGGCCGCCGAGGCCGCTCCGATCACGTTCGTGTCTCGGCTCAGTCACGGCTTGGTCACGGCGACGGAACGCGCCGGCATCCGCGCCAGCACTCCCGCCGTCACCCGCGGCAGACATAATGAGCACATGACCTGGATGTCGACGCTCCGCGCACGACTCGGCGGCCTCGGGCGCCGGCGCCGCCCGGCGACGCCCGTGCTGCACATCGCCTCCGACGTCGGGGAGGGCCCGACGGTCGTGCTCGTGCACGGCATCGCCTCGTCGTCCGTCACCTTCCTGCACCTGGTGCCGCTGCTCGAGCCGAACTTCCGCTGTGTCTCGATCGACATCCTCGGCTTCGGCCGCTCGCCGGCGCCGGAGGGCGCCGAGTACACGCTCGACGAGCACGTGGCGGCGCTGCACGCGACGATCAAGGCGCAGTCGCTGCGCGGCCCGCTCATCATCGTGGGCCACTCGCTCGGCTCGCTGATCAGCGCCCGCTTCGCCGCGGAGCACCCGCAGCTCGTTGCACATCTCGTGCTCATCTCGCCCCCGGTCTACCTGCCGCCGACCAACCTCGGCGACAAGCGCGCGAAGCTCGAGAACGACCTCTACCTGCGCGCCTACGACTACCTGCGCACGAACAAGGAGTTCACGCTCGCCAACGCGCGCATCATCGCGAAGCTGCTGCCGATCAAGGGCGTCTTCGAGCTGCGCGAGGACCAGTGGGAGCCGTTCGTGAAGTCGATGCAGAACTGCATCGAGAACCAGACGGTGATCTCGGACCTGTCCCGCGTCGCCGCCCCGATCGACGTCGTCTACGGGGCGCTTGACCAGTTCATCCCGCGCGGCGGTCTGGAGATCGTCGGGCGGATGCGCGGGGTCACCATGCACCGGGTGGAGGCGAACGCGCACATCATCCGCCGGCGCCTCGCGCGGGTCGTCGCCGGAGTGCTGAACGCCGACCTGCCGGCCGGCGTCGAGCCCAACTTGCCCCCGGAGCTCTCGCCCTAGGATGGGGCCATGGAGCAACGTACGCTTGGCCGCACCGGCCGCACGGTGTCAGTGATCGGACTCGGAACCTGGCAGCTGGGTGCCGACTGGGGGGACGTCAGCGTCGAGGATGCGACAGCGGTGCTCGCGGCATCCGTCGAGGCCGGCGTCACCTTCTTCGACACGGCCGACGTCTACGGCGACGGCCGCAGCGAGAGCGTGATCGGCGCATTCCTGCGCGAGCGCCCCGGCCACGACATCACCGTCGCGACCAAGATGGGTCGCCGGGCCGAGCAACTGCGCGAGAACTACGTGCTCGCCAACTTCCGCGAGTGGACCGACCGCTCGCGCCAGAACCTCGGCGTCGACACCCTCGACCTGGTGCAGCTGCACTGCCCGCCGACGAGCGTCGTCACGAGCGACGAGGTCTACGACGCGCTCGACACCCTCGTCGCCGAGGGCGCGATCACCGCCTACGGCCTGAGTGTCGAGGAGAGCGCGCAGGCCCTGGCCGCCATCGCCCGCCCGAACGTCGCCACGATCCAGATCATCCTGAACGCGTTCCGGCTGAAGCCCCTAGACGAGGTGCTCAGGGCCGCGGCGGATGCCGGCGTCGGCATCATCGCCCGGGTGCCGCTGGCCTCCGGGCTGCTCACCGGCAAATACACCGCGGAGACCCGCTTCGCGGCCGACGACCACCGCAACTTCAACCGGGACGGCAGCCAATTCGACGTGGGCGAGACCTTCTCCGGTGTGGACTACGAGACGGGCCTGGCGGCGGCGCAGGAGTTCGCCGCCCTCGCCGAGGCGGCAGCGCCCGGCGTTCCCGTGGCCGAGGTGGCCCTGGCCTGGGTCGCCCAGCAGCCCGGCGTCAGCAGCGTCATCCCCGGTGCCCGCTCGCCGCAGCAGGCCGTCGCCAACGCCGCGGCCGGCTCGCTGCCGCCGCTCGGCGACGAGTTCTTCGCCGGCGTGCGCGCGCTCTACGACAACCGCCTGCGCGCCGCGATCCACCCGCGCTGGTAGCCAGCAACTAGCCAGCAAATAGCCAACGTCTCGCCGGCAGGCGGCAGCGAGCCCGGGCCGGTCGGCCGTTCCTAGTCGACCAGCTCGGGGTCGCTGCCCGAGCGCTCGCCGGAGTCGAGCGCCGCGATCGCGGCGACCTCCGCGGCATCCAGCTCGAAGTCGAAGACATCGGCGTTGGCCCGCAGCCGGGCGGCGCTCAGAGACTTCGGGATCACCACGTTGCCGAGCTGCAGCTGCCAGCGGATGGTCACCTGGGCGGCGCTCTTGCCGTGCCGCAGCCCGATCTCGGCCAGCACCGGATCGGTGACCGCGCGGCCCCTGGCCAGCGGCGACCACGCCTCGGTCACGATGCCGAGCTCGGCGTGCAGGGCGCGCAGCTCCGCCTGCGCGAGCCACGGCTGCAGCTCGATCTGGTTCACCGCCGGCACCACCCCGCTATCGTCGATGATGCGCTCGAGGTGCTGGCGGTGGAAGTTTGAGACCCCGATCGAGCGGGCCCGGCCCTCCTCCCGCAGCCGCACCAGCGCGCGCCAGGTCTCGACGTAGAGATTCTGCGCCGGGGCCGGCCAGTGGATGAGGTACAGCTCGACGTGGTCCAGGCCGAGGGCGTCCAGGCTGGCGTCGAAGGCGCGCAGCGTGCTGTCGAAGCCGTGCTCGGTGTTCCACACCTTGGTGGTGACGAAGAGGTCGGCGCGCTCCAGCCCCGGCTGGCCGTGCAGGGCCGAGCGGATGCCGCGGCCGACGCCGACCTCGTTGCCGTACAGCGCGGCGGTGTCGATGTGCCGGTAGCCGGCGGCCAGCGCGGCCTCCACCACGGCGGGGGTGTCGGCATCCGGAACCTTGTATGTGCCCACCCCGAGCCGGGGGATGCGTGCGCCGTCGTTGAGCTGAAGCGTGCTGCCGAGATCCATCTGTCCGCTGTCCATGTCTTCCACTGTAGGCAGGCGCCGGCCTACTCGGGCAGCGCGGCCGCCCCGTACTGCGCCTGGCGTCGAGGGATGAACAGCGTCAGCACGATGCCGAGCACGCCCGCGGCGGCCGAGATGGCGAAGCTCAACTGGAAGCCCAGGGTGCTGGGCGTGGTCAGATCGCCCACCGTGACGAGGTTCGTCGCGAGCACCAGCCCGATCACGGCGCTCGCCGCGGTCGATCCGAGGGTGCGCATCACCGAGTTGAGGCCGTTCGAGGCGGCCGTCTCCGAAGAGGGCACGGCTCCCATGATGAGCGTCGGCATCGCCGCGTAGGCGAAGCCGACGCCGAAGCCGACGGCCGTCGCCACCAGCAGCGTGTGCCACACCTCGGTCATCAACAGCAGGGCCAGCGCGTAGGCGACGGCGATGATGGTGATGCCGAGCAGCAGGCTGACCCGGGCCCCGCGCGCGGCCGTCAGCCGGGCCGCGGTGCCGGACATCGCCCACATCACCAGGCCGCTCGGCATCAGGCAGAGGCTGGCCACCAGCATCGACTGGCCGAGGCCGACACCGGTGCCGGTCGGCGTCTCGAGCAGCATCGGCAACGCGACGGCGCTGGAGAAGAACGCGAAGCCGACCATCACCGAGGTCAGGTTGGTCAGGAGCACGGTGCGCCGGGTCGCGACGCGGATGTCGATCAGCGGATGCCGCGTGCGCAGCTGGTAGAGCACCCAGACCGCCAGGATCGCCACACCGGCGGTGCCGAAGCCGAGCGTGAGCGGGCTCAGCCAGCCCCACTCGTTGCCCTTGGTGACGGCCAGCAGGATGCCGGAGAGGGCGAGGGCCAGGCCGATCGCGCCCGGGGCGTCGAAGCGGCCGCCGGTGCGCAGCGTGCTGACCGGCACGAGGGTGTAGACCAGCACGAAGCCCGCCGCGGCGAGCACGCCGGACAGCCAGAACAGCATGTGCCAGTCCAGGTACTGCGCGATGACGGCGGAGACCGGCAGGCCGACGGCGCCGCCGATGCCGAGGGTGGCGCTCACCAGGGCGACCGCCTTGCCGAGCCGGTCGCGGTGCAGCACATCGCGCAGGATGCTGATACCGAGTGGGATCGCTCCGAGCCCGGCCCCCTGCAGCACCCGGCCGATGACGAGCGGGATGAGGGTGGACGAGAACGCGGCGATCACCGAGCCGAGCACGACGGCGGCGAGCAGGATGAGCAGGATGCGGCGCTTGCCGTAGAGGTCGCCCAGGCTGCCGCCGATCGGGGTGATGATCGCGGCAGAGAGCAGGGTGGCGGTGACGACCCACATCGCGTCGGGGGTGGACACATGCAGGAGGTGCGGGAGCTCGGGCAGCAGCGGCGTGACCAGCGTCATCATGAACGAGACCACGATGCCGGTGAAGGCGAGGGCGAAGACGATCGCGGAGTCGGGGGTGCGCTTGCGGAGCGCGCGCCGCTCGGCCTCGCTCAGCCACGGCTGCCCGCCGGCATCCGGCTCGAGGCCCTTCGGCTCGAGGCTCTCTGAGTCGCCGGGTGCAGCAGGGAAAGCGTCGCGCGTCATGGAGCCCTTCGATGAGCCCGCCCGATGCGGGGCCATACAGGGCAACGCGCACGGAGGGCCGTGGTATTCCCTGGCCGGCCCGCGGAGTTTCACGGCGTGTCGGATCACGCGCTCTGCGCGCACGTAGGCAGGAGAACCCCCGGAGCACAAGCAAATTACCGCAGGTGACGCGGTGTAACGCACGGCGACACAATCGCTCGCGCTCGCGCCGGTGAGTTGACAACATCAACTCACCCACGCACACCCACCACAGCGAAAGGCTTCACGGATGTCACGAATCACCCGCACGCTTGCCGCGGCGACCGCCGCACTCGCAACCGCAGCCCTGCTGGCCGCTTGCGCCGGAACGGCGGCCCCGGAAGCAGGCGGCAACGCCGACCCCGCGGCGCCCGTCACCGGCGGCACGCTCACCTACCTCGAGCACCAGGCCTTCACGAACCTCTACCCGCCGCAGGCCGGGTTCTACCCGAACGGCGGCGTCGTCAACAACATCGCGGCGCGACTGACCTACCAGAACCCGGAATCGCTTGAGATCGAGCCGTGGATCGCCGACTCCTGGGAGGTGAACGCCGACGCCACCGAGTACACCTTCACCCTGCGTGACGGCGTGACCTTCTCCGACGGCACCCCCGTCGACGCCGCCGCCGTCGCGAAGAACTTCGACGTCTACGGCCTCGGCGACAAGGAGCTCGCCCTCACCATCTCCGAGGCGATCAACAACTACGCCAGCAGCGAGGTCGTCGATGCCGCCACCGTGAAGTTCCACTTCTCCGCCCCCGCCCCCGGGTTCCTGCAGGCGACGTCCACGATCAACTCCGGCCTCCTCTCGCCGGCCACGCTCGACCTGCCGCTGGAGAAGTTCGGCGCGGGCAACGCGGCGGCCATCATCGGCGCCGGGCCGTTCGTGGTCAGCGAGGAGAAGCTCGGCACCGAGCTCACCTTCACGGCGCGCGAGGACTACGACTGGGCTCCGCCGTCGCTCAAGCACCAGGGCCGTGCCTACCTCGACGCCATCCACCTGATCGTCACGCCGGAGGACAGCGTGCGCATCGGCGGGCTCACCTCTGGACAGGCCGACTACATCCGCTACGTGCAGGCCTTTGACGAGGCCGCGGTCGAGTCCGCCGGCTTCGAGCTGTACGCTCCGCAGACCCGCGGCGTGAACAACTCGCTCAGCCTCCGTTTCACGAACCCGCTGCTCAGCGACATCAAGGTGCGTCAGGCGCTCGTGGCCGGCGTCAACGCGCAGGAGGTCGTCGACACGCTCTTCACCGCGAACTACCCTGTCGCCACGTCCTCGCTCAGCTCCACCGCGCTGGGCTACAAGGACGAGTCGGAGCACCTGACCTTCGACCCGAAGAAGGCCGCCACCCTGCTCGATAAGGCCGGCTGGAGCGTGGGCGCCGACGGCATCCGCGAGAAGGACGGCACGCGCCTCTCCCTCGACGTCTACGAGGCCAAGCCGCAGCCGCTGTCCAAGCAGACGCTCGAACTGGTCAGCCAGCAGCTCAAGGCGATCGGCGTCGAACTCAACGTCAAGGCCGCCGACGCCGGCAGCTACGCCGAGGACATCAAGGACCCGCTGAAGACGCCGCTCTACCACTCGATGGTCGGCCGCGCCGATCCCGACGTGATCAAGAGCCAGTTCCACACGAAGAACCGCAACGTGCTGCTCTCCAACGACACCACCCTCGACGCACTGCTCGAGGCCGTCGCGAGCGAGCCGGACCCCGCCAAGCGGCTCGAGGCCGACGCGGCCGTGCAGGACTACCTGGCCGAGCAGGCCTACGTGATCCCGCTGTTCGAGGAGCCGCAGGTCTACGGCGCGGCCGACTATGTCGAGGGCGTCGAGTTCGAGTCCGTCGGGCGTCCGATCTTCTACGACGTCTGGCTGAACAAGTAGCACCTCGGGTTCCGGATGCCGCGGGCCGCGGCATCCGGAACCTCCCCCTCCACCCACACCCTCCTCACACCACTCACCAGGAAGGCACCCCATGAAGCACGTGCTCGCCCGCATCGGCCAGGCCGCCGTGGTGCTGTTCGTGGCCTTCGCCGCCACCTTCGTGCTGCTGCAGGCGCTGCCCGGCGACGCGCTCATGATCAAGTTCGAGAACCCGGAGCTCGGGCTCTCGGCCGAGCAGATCGCCGCCCTGCGCGAGAGCTACGGCGTCGACATCCCGCTGCCGCAGCAGTTCTGGCACACCCTCAGCGGGTTCCTCGCCGGCGACTTCGGCTACTCGATCCAGAACGGCACGCCGGTCACGCAGATGCTGGCCGAGGCCGCACCGCAGACCATCACGCTCGCGCTGTCGGCGTTCCTGCTGGCCGTGCTCATCGCCGTGAGCCTCGCCTTCCTCTCCTCCCTCACCCGCTTCGCCTGGTTGCGCGGCTTCCTCCGCAGCCTGCCCGGCCTCTTCGTCTCCGTTCCCGTGTTCTGGCTCGGCATCGTGCTGATCCAGGTGTTCTCCTTCCAGCTCAAACTGGTGCCGGTGATCGGGGCCGACCCCGTGCAGGGGCTGATCCTGCCGGTGCTCACGCTGGCGGTGCCGATCAGCGCCCCGCTCGCCCAGATCCTGGTGCGCTCGATCGACGAGGTCGAGCTGGCCCCGTTCGTCAGCGTCGTGCGGGCCAAGGGCGCCAGTCGGCGCCGGGTGCTCTGGAACAACGTCGCCAAGAACGCGATCCTCCCCACCGTGACGATCGCCGGCGTGCTCCTCGGCGAGCTGATCGGCGGGGCGGTCGTGACCGAGACGGTGTTCGGCCGCACCGGCATCGGCCGCCTCACCGAGCAGGCCGTCTCGGCGCAGGACACCCCGGTGTTGCAGGCGATCGTCGTGCTCTCCGCCCTGGCCTTCGTGCTCACCAACCTCGCCGTTGACCTGCTCTACCCGGTGCTCGACCCGCGGCTGCGCCGCCTCTCGCGCGGCACCGCCCGCACGGCCCCCGCGGCCACGCCCGTCCTGGAAGGGGCAGCAGCATGAGCATCGACACCGAGCAGACAGCCGCCCACGTTGGTCGAGTACCGAGGAACGAGCGTATCGAGACCTCGCTGGCCGACACTGCGGCCCCGGCATCCGCCCACGAGGTCTCGATACGGCCGCAGGCGGCCTACTCGACCAACGGGGTGTGGCGCCGCCTCCGCGCCATCCGCCCCAGCCTGCTGCTGGCCTGGCTGGTGCTCGGCCTCGTGCTGGCCTGGGCGATCGCGCCCTGGCTGTTCACCGGCCACGACCCGCTCGTCGGCGTCCCGGCCGACAAGCTGCAGGCGCCGAGCCTCGCGCACCTCTTCGGCACCGACCAGCTCGGCCGCGACCTCTTGGCGCGCGTGATCTACGGCGCGATCCAATCGCTCACCGGCGCGCTCGTCGCGGTCGGCGTCGGGCTGGTGCTCGGCACGGCCATCGGCGTGATCGCCGGCTCCACCGGCGGGGTGCTCGACGCGATCCTCATGCGCATCGTCGACGTGCTGCTCTCCATCCCCGGCCTGCTCCTCGCCCTGAGCATCATCATCCTGCTCGGCTTCGGCACCATCAACGCCGCCATCGCCGTCGGAATCGGCAGCGTCGCGGCCTTCGCCCGGCTCTCCCGCAGCGAGGTGGTGCGGGTGCGCCGCAGCGACTACGTCGAGGCCGCGTTCGGCAGCGGCGGGCGCTTCCTGGCCGTGCTCTGGCGGCACGTGCTGCCGAACTCGCTCGGCGCGGTCGTCTCGTTGGCCGCCCTGCAGTTCGGCGTCGCCATCCTCGCGATCTCCACCCTCGGCTTCCTCGGCTACGGCGCACCGCCGCCCACGCCGGAGTGGGGGCTGCTCGTCGCCGACGGCCGCAACTACATCGCCACCTCGTGGTGGCTCACGACCTTCCCCGGCCTCGTCGTCGTGGTCGTCGTGCTCGCCGCCAACCGCATCAGCCACTCGCTTCGTGGGGAGAAGAAGAAATGACGCAGCAGGATGCCGCAGCGATCGCGGAAACCCACGCTGGACCGAGCGACCGGAGCGCAGCGGAGGTCCCCGTTCTCGCCGTCGAGGGGCTCAACGTCTCGTACCGCACCGCCGTCGGCCTGAGCCGGGTCGTGCACGACGTCAGCTTCACCGTGCGGCCGGGCGAGGTCGTCGCCCTCGTCGGCGAATCGGGCTCAGGCAAGACCACGACCGCCCAGGCCGTCATCGGCCTCCTCGCCGAGAACGCCCACCGCGACAGCGGCCGCATCGTGTTGAACGGCGTCGACATCGCCGACTGGAGCGAGAAGCGGCTGGAGAGCGTGCGCGGCGCCCGCATCGGCCTGATCCCGCAGGACCCGTCCAGCTCGCTCAACCCGGTGCGCACGATCGGGGCCCAGATCGCCGAGGTGCTGCAGATCCACAAGCGCGGTGACAAGGCCGCTCAGCGCGCCCGCGTGCTGGAGCTGCTCACCCGGGTGGGCCTGCCCGAGCCGGAGCGCCGGGCCGCGCAGTACCCGCACGAGCTCTCCGGCGGAATGCGGCAGCGCGTGCTCATCGCCATCGCGATCGCGCTGCAGCCGGAGCTGATCATCGCCGACGAGGCGACGAGCGCCCTCGACGTCACCGTGCAGAAGACGATCCTCGACCTGCTCGACGAGCTCCGCGCCGAGTTCGGCACCGCGATCCTCTTCGTCACCCACGACCTCGGCGTCGCCGCCGAGCGCGCAGAGCGCATCGTCGTGCTGCAGCACGGCCGCATCCAGGAGCAGGGCGAGACCCGCGCGGTGATCGCCCAGCCAGAGAGCGAGTACACCAAGCGCCTCTTCGCCGACGCCCCCTCCTTCCACCTCGCCCCGGCGCGCGCCACACCGCGCCCCCAGCAGGCCCCGCTGTTCCTGCGCGACGCCTCGGCGGCGCCCGAGGTGGACTACGCCGTCGAGGTTGAAGACCTCGTGACCGAGTTCGGGCGCGGCGCCCAGGCCTTCCGCGCCGTCGACGGCGTCTCGTTCCGGCTGCGCCGCGGCACGACGCACGCCATCGTGGGGGAGTCCGGATCGGGCAAGACCACGACCGCCCGCGCCGTCGTGGGGCTGGCCGAGCCGACATCCGGATGCATCATCATCGACGGCGAGCACGTCGCGAAGTTCCGCGGAGAGCGGCGCAGGCAGCTGCGCCGGCGCATCCAGCTCGTCTACCAGAACCCGTTCGGCTCGCTCGACCCGCGGCAGAGCATCGAGCAGATCGTCGCAGAGCCGCTGCGCAACTTCGGGCTGGCCGACCGCCGCGGCCGCGGCATCCGGGCGGCCGAGCTCATCGACCTCGTCGCCCTGCCGAGCACCGTGCTCGGCCGGAGGGCCCGGGAGCTGAGCGGCGGCCAGCGCCAGCGGGTCGCCATCGCCAGGGCGCTCGCGGTGAACCCAGAGATCCTCGTGCTCGACGAGGCCGTCTCCGCCCTCGACGTCACGGTGCAGGCGCAGATCCTGCGGCTGCTGGAGAGCCTGCAGGCCGAGCTCGGCCTCAGCTACCTCTTCATCTCGCACGACCTCGCCGTCGTCAGGCAGATCTCGGACACGGTGTCGGTGATGAGCCGCGGCCGGGCCGTCGAGACCGGCAGCGCCACCCAGATCTTCGGCAACCCACAACACGAATACACCCAACAACTGCTCGCAGCAGTGCCATCAGTCAAGGAGTTCTCAGCATGAGCGACATCGCTTCAGCACCGCCGGCCCGACGCGGCCTCGGATTCTTCACCCGCCTGCTCGACGAGGCGACACCGGGGGAGCGCTACCGACTCGCGACCGAGCAGATCCGCACCGCCGAGCGGTTCGGCTTCGACTCGGCCTGGGTCGCCCAACACCACTTCAGCGCCAGCGAGGGCGGACTTCCCGCGCCGCTCGTGTTCCTCTCCCATGTGGCCGCGCAGACCTCGACGATCCGGCTCGGCACCGGCATCGTGACGCTGCCGCTGGAGGACCCGGTGCGGGTCGCCGAGGATGCGGCCGTGCTCGACCTGCTCGCCGGCGGGCGGCTCGAACTCGGTGTCGGGTCGGGCGGCACCGCCTCCTCCTTCGCCGCCTTCGGCAAGCGCAGCGAGGACCGCGGCGCGATCTTCGCCGACCACCTCGCCGTGCTGCGCGACGCCTTCGCCGGCCTCCCGCTCGGGGCGGGCGCCTCGGCGGATGCCGCAGCGCTCGCCGCGGCTTTCGCCGCCGGCCGTGAGAACCGGCTCTACCCGGCGGCACCGCAGCTCGGCGGCAAACTCTGGCAGGCGACGTTCTCGGTGGCCGGCGGCAGCCGGGCCGCCGCAGCGGGGGACGGCCTGATGCTCTCCCGCACCCAGCCGCGGCCGCCCGGGTCTCCCCGCGCGAGCCTGGACGACATCCAACGCCCCATCGTCGACGCCTACTACGAGGCCCTCCCGGCCGGGGCGACGCCGCGCATCATGGCCTCCCGCACGCTCTTCGTCGCCGACGACCGCGCAGAGGCGCTGCGCATCGCCGAGCCGAACCTGCGGCGGGCGGCAGCCGGCTTCCGCGCCGGCGGCCAGCAGATCGAGGGCGACTCCCTCGAAGATCTGATCGCCGGCCTCGACACGCACATCGGCACCGTCGACGACGTGATCGAATCGCTCGCGGCCGACCGCAGCCTCGACCGCGTCAGCGACGTCGTCTTCCAGGTGCACTCCGTCGACCCGCCGCACGAGCTGGTGCTGCGCTCGATCGAGCTCATCGCCACCCAGGTCGCGCCCGCGCTCGGCATCGGGCACCGTTCGCTCGAATCACTCGCTGGCGAATCCGCCGCACACACCAGAACAGGAGCACACGCATGACCACCATCACCCCGCCCGACGTGATTGATGAGCTGCTCGGGGTCACCCCGGGTTCGGCCATCGACGAGCTGCGCGCCCGCCGCCCCGTCACCCGCGCCAATGCGCAGGCCAGCTATGACGCGCTGTTCACCCCTGAGCACCCCGGCACGGTGAGCGCCGTCGAGCGCCTCGCGGTCGCCGCCTTCGTCGCGGGGCTGCACGCCTCGGCCCCGACGGAGCGGTACTACGCCGAGCAGCTGCTCAGCGCGGCCGCCGCCCCGGTCGCCGACGAGTCGGCGCGCGCGCTGCCGCAGGCCGTCGCCACCGAGATCGCCGCGGCCCGCACCAGCGGCCCCTACGGCGCCTACCCGGCCGGCCCGCTGAGCGTCGAGGACAGCGAGGGGCTCCGCTACCGCGTCGCCCCCGAGCGTCGGGACGTGCTCGGCGTGCGCCTGTCCGCAGCCCTCGACCACGCCCACCTGCTCGTCTTCCGCCCGCGCGAGGCCAGCCCCGCCGCGCTGCAGGCGCTGCTCGACGCCGGGTGGAGCACGAGTGACATCGTCACGCTCTCCCAGCTCGTCGCCTTCCTCACCTTTCAGATTCGCGTTGTCGCCGGATTGGAGCTCCTGTCATGACCACCTCGTCCACACCCGCAGCCGTCGCGCCCGAGGCCGTGATCGAACACGCGGACCTCGACCGCCCCGTCGCCTTCACACAGGCCGAGCTCGGCTGGGTGCCGTGGCTGGAACCGCTGCCGGAATCCGAGTTCGAGGAGCGGCACTGGACGGGCCTCGTCGACGCCTCGCGCGCCAAGTCGCCCTACTTCGCGCTGCTGGCCCGCGACCCTGAGATCCTCGGCGCCCGTACCCGCACCGACAAGGACATCTTCTACAACACCAAGGAGGGCCTGCCGCGGGCCGAGCGCGAGCTCGCCGCCACGGCCACGAGCAGGCACAACGGCTGCATCTTCTGCGCCAGCGTGCACTCGCGCTTCGCGAGCCATCACTCCAAGCGCAGCGACGACGTGCAGCGCCTGCTCGACGAGGGCACGGAAGCCGCGCTCGACCCGCGCTGGCGGGCCATCGTCGACGCCTCCGTCGCCCTCGCCAGCACCCCGGTCGCGCTGACCGCCGGACACATCGCCGAGCTGCGCGCACAGGGACTCGACCCGCTCGAGATCGCGGACGTCATCCACGGATCCGCGTTCTTCAGCTGGGCCAACCGGCTGATGCTGAGCCTCGGAGAACCCGAGGCGCCGGCGACGCCGTAGCGGCCGCGTTCCGGCGCACAACGCCGGCGCGCACAGAGGCACCCACGATCTCGCGGGTGCCTCTGTTCGTGGCGGCCGCCCGGGCCGGGCCGACGATATTGCCGCTACCGTGGAACCAGAAGCTGTTGTGGACGAGCTGCCGTCGCGGAGGAGGAGCCATGGGTCTCGAACGTGACCTCGGTGCGCTGCACTGGTCGCTGGTCATCCCGGTGCGCCGCTCGGACACCGCCAAGAGCCGACTCGCCGACGGCACGCCGGAGCTGGCCAGGGCCATCGCCCTGGACACCATCGTCGCGGCATCCCGCACCGGAGGCGTCTCCTCGGTGCTCGTGGTCACCGATGACGACACGCTGGAGGCGGCGCTGCGGCCGCTCGTGCGCCCGGAAGACACGACCCTGCGCATCGTGCGGCAGGGAGCCGTGCAGGGCCTGAACCCCTCGATCCGGCTCGGTCTCCGCGCCGCCAGGGGCGAGCACGGCGGCCGCGGCCTCGCCGTGATGCTCGGCGACCTGCCGGCCCTCCGCCCCACCGAGCTGGCGGGCGCCCTCGTCGCCGCCGGCCGGCACCAGCAGGCGGTCGTCGCCGACCACGACGGCACCGGCACCACGCTCCTGACCGCGCGCCCCGGCGCCCGGCTGGAGCCCGCCTTCGGCAGCGGTTCGTTCGCCCGCCACGTGCAGGCGGGGCACGAGGCGCTGGCGCTCGGCCCGGAGTCCACCGTGCGCGCCGACGTCGACACGCGGGCCGACCTGGAGCGCGCAACGGGCCTCGGGCTCGGCGAGCACACCCGGGCGGCGCTGGAGCCGGAGGCTGAGCGGCGGCTGCGACTGCTGCACGCCTGAGCGCGGTTCGCGGAGCCGTTGCTGCACGCAGGCGGGCTTCAGTGCTCTCCCGCAGCGCGCTCGGGGTGCTGCCCTGATCTGTGCGGATGCCAGGGGGAGGAGTGTGTGTCGGTAGCCATCTTCCCCCTCTGGAGCCCCCACATGTACGACGAGTTCGAGTCCATTGTCCGCGCACTGAACGAGCGCGGCGCCGCCATCGAGCATCGCGTCGCCCGCCGTCGGGCGGATGCCGCCGCAGCACGGCCCGCACGCACTGCACGCCTGCGCGCCGAGGCCAAGCCGGAACCCGCCGTGCCGCCGCTTCCCGACTTCGGGCCGCCGACCGAGCCGCTCACCGTCATCCCGCACCCGCGCTACTCGGCGCAGCACGTGCCCGAGATTGGCTGGAGCCGGTAGCCGCCGGATGCGCGCATCGGCGAGCCCTGTGGGCCCGCAGGCTAGTCTGTGATCAGCCATCTTGGGTCGCCGCACGCGCCGCGTGGCAGAGGCGCGCATGCTCTGGCCGATGTGCAGAGGGGCCGCTTCGATGACAGACCGCCCGCGTGACACCGAAACACTCCACCCGCTGGGCGACCAGAGCAAGCCGGCGGCCTTCGCCCGCAGCGACGACGCCAGGGCCCTCGCCCCCGAACGTGAACGGCACGGCTTTCTGAGCGCAGAACCCGAACCGGTCCTGCGCCGTCAGACTGAGCCGACCGTGCCCCTCGGGGGTGGCACGCCGCCGCGCTTCGCCCGCACCGACCTCGTGCTGCGCCGCGGCGAGTACACCCTCACCTCCGGGCATTTCACGCCGCAGGAGTCGATGGTCGACGACCTCCTCGCGGTGCGGGCGGCGCTCATCGACGCCGGGATCGACTTCCTGCTCGTGCGCGGCGACAACGACCGGCCGGTGATCGCCGTGGACCGCCGCCAGCGCAGGGCGCTGAGCCGTGCGCTCGCCGAGGCGTTTCGCGACGAGCCCTTCTACTCCGCGACGCTCGACCGGCCGGGCAAACCCTCCGTGCTGCTCGCCGACGGTGTGCTGTCCCCGGCGCGCAAGGCCGCGGTCTTCCGCCTCTACCGCCCCCGCGTCGAACCGATTGGCCGTCTGCGGTACGGGCCGGAGACCGCTTTCCAGCTGGAGCTCTGGCGCTTCGGCGACGACGAGATCGTCGCGCCGCGCGAGAACGCCCTGATGCGCGCGCGCATGCCCCGGCATGAGGCGGTCGAAGACACCGTCGAGCTCTACGGGCGCCGCTGGCGCACCCTCGAGCACATGTTCGCCGAGCTGGCCAGCGATGTCAGCTTCGACATCGACATGGTCTTCTCCTGGGTGGACGGCAGCGACGCCGCGTTCCAGCGGGCGCGGGCGGCGCGCATGGCCGGCTACGTCGTCGGTGACGGCGACGACTCCGACGCGCGCTTCCGGCAGATCGACGAGCTGAAGTACGCCCTGCGCAGCGTCTACCTCTTCGCCCCGTGGGTGCGCCGCATCTTCATCGCCACCGACTCCCCGGTGCCGGCCTGGCTCGGCGAGCACCCGCGGGTCACCGTGGTGCGCAGCGAGGAGTTCTTCCAGAACCCGGACGCCCTGCCCACCCACAACTCGCACGCGGTCGAGTCGCAACTGCACCACATCCCGGGCATCGCGAAGCACTTCCTCTACTCCAACGACGACATGTTCTTCGGGCGCCCGCTCAGCCCTGAGCTGTTCTTCTCGCCCGGCGGCGTGACGAAGTTCGTCGAGGCCGGCACCCGGATCGGGCTCGGCGAGAGCAACCCGAGCCGCAGCGGGTTCGAGAACGCAGCCCGTGTGAACCGCCGGCTGCTCAAGCAGCGCTTCGGCAAGGTGACGACCCGCCACCTCGAGCACTGTGCCGCGCCACTGCGCACCGATGTGCTCGAGACCATGGAGCGGGAATTCGCCGAGGACTTCGCCCGCACCGCGGCCAGCCAGTTCCGCTCGGCCACCGACATCTCCGTGACGAACTCGTTCTACCACTACTACGCGCTGATGACGGGGCACGCCGTCACCCAGACCCTCGCGCGGGTCAAGTACATCGAGACGACGCTGCGCTCGGCGCTGCCCGCTATGGACAAACTCGTCAAACGCCGCGACCAGGACATGTTCTGCCTGAACGACGGCAGCAAGCCCGAGATCTCCAACGAGACACGCACGGCCGCCGTGACCGAGTTTCTGGAGAAGTACTTCCCGTTTCCCGCGCCATGGGAGCGGGACGCGGAGCGCCCGGCCGACACGGACGCCGAGGCCGGCGCGGCATCCGCCCAGCCCTGACCGCGCGCCCGCCCTAGGCCAGGACGGTGGTCGGTCTCGTCGGCGGCCCGGGCACCGTCGACGGGGCGATGCGGATGCCGTCGGCCGCCAGCAGGCGCGCCGTCTCAGCCGCGTCGACGTAACTCAGCGGTGCGGCACTGAGCGGCGCGGAGACGCCGACCGGCACCACCGAGTGCAGCACGGTCTCGGGGTAGACATGCACGAGGTTGTACGCCTGAGCGCCGTCGCGCCCGCGGGTGCCGCCGACCGGCACGTTGAGGTCTTGGGTGTAGCACGTGGCGGACGCCACAGACACCGGGATCCCGGCGAAGGTCGCCGTCGAGGAGTAGTGCAGGTGCCCGGCGATGATGCTGCGCACATCGCTGCCGCGGAGCACCGCGGCCAGTGGGGCCTGCTCGCGCAGCTCGACCGCGACGGCGAGGTCGAGCACGCTCGGGATCGGCGGGTGGTGCATCGCCAGGATGGTGCCGTGCGGCGCCGGCATGGCCAGCTCCCGGGCGAGCCAGTCCAGCTGGGCGGTGGTGACCGCGCCGAAGTGGTGGCCGGGCACGGTGGAGTCGAGGGTGATCAGCCGCAGCCCGTTCAGGTCATGCACGGCGTCGACCGGCATCGTCGACGGGTCCTCGCCGAGCAGCTCGCGGCGGAACGCCCCGCGGTCGTCGTGGTTGCCCATCACCCAGATGACGCGGGCGCCGAGCCGCGCGGCGACCGGTTCGACGATCTCGCGCAGTCGCCGGTAGGCGTCCGGCTGGCCCTTGTCGGCGAGGTCGCCGGTGAAGACGATCGCCTCCGGCCGCCCGCCCGACGCTTCGACCTCGTCGAAGAGCCGCCGCAGCAGGGCGGTGCTGTCGACCCGGTCGTAGAGCTTGCCGTCGGCGGCGAGCAGGTGGGTGTCGCTCAGGTGGAGCAGGAAGTGATGAGGCCGCGGGTACTCGGCCGTGCGTGTGTTCACACCAATCCTTTGTTCATCAGGATGCCCTCCGCAACGCGCACCCTCACGATGCACACATTCCAGCAGACGAATCCGGATGCCGACTGCGAAATCCCGGCGCGTCTTGCTTTCCGCCCGCAAGCTGCGAGCATGAACTATGGCTGTTCAGATCAAGCGCGCCTACGCGGATGCCGAGCCCGGCGACGGGTTCCGGGTGCTGGTGGATCGGCTCTGGCCGCGCGGGGTGAGCCGGGAGCGCGCCGCCCTCGACCTCTGGCTGAAGGATGCCGCGCCGAGCCCCGCCCTGCGCACCTGGTGGGGGCACGACCCGGCCAGGCTGGACGAGTTCGCTGCCCGCTACCGGGCGGAGCTCGAGAGCGCGCCGGCGGCGGTCGCCGCCGTCGCCGAGCTGCGCCGCCTGGCCACGGCGAACCCGACGCTCACCCTCGTCTACGGGGCGCGCGACCCGCTCGTGAACCACGCCGCGGTGCTGCGGGACTACCTCGTCGGCGCGTCGGCCTGACCGGTGCCCGGTGTGCCGGTGCAGCGCGCATGCAGTTGAATTGAGGCATGGCCGTTGAACTGAACCCGCCCGCCGACTCCGCACCCGCCGCGGGCCCAGCCGTCCGACTGGACCTCCCCGCGATCGCTCGGCTCCGGGCCGACCTGTCGGCGGCACACTTTACGCAGGCCGCCCTCGACGGGCTGTGGGGCCCGGATGCCGCCGACGCGCTCCGTCGCAACGAACGCCTCCCCGCGCTGCGCGCGCTCGCCGCGCTCCGCGCCCGGAACGGGGAGCCGAGCACCCTCGCCACACTCGCCGAGCTGTTCCTGCTCGGCGGCAGCGTGCCGGAGAGCGAGGTGCAGGCGGCGCTGCCGCAGCTCGGCGCGGACGGCGCCATCGCGCTCGGCCTGCTCTGGCCGGCATCCGCTGTGCTCATCGCCCCGGAACGCTCGCTGCGCGCCCTGCTCGAGCTGCGCCCCTACGAGTTCACCGACAGCCGCGGCCACGCCTCCTGGTGGATCACCTCCGACCTCGGCGAGCTCGCCCGCGGCGGCCCCCTCGGCGAGGACCACGTGCTCGGCGTCGGCGGGGCCTCCCGCACGCTCTCGGCTCTGATGCTGCAGAACGCCGTCGACTCGGCGCTCGACCTCGGCACCGGCTGCGGCATCCAGGCCATGCACGCCGCCCGGCACGCCGGCCGCGTCGTCGCCACCGACATTTCGCAGCGCGCCCTCGAGCTGGCCGCGTTCAACGCCGCGCTCAACGAGATCGACGGGGTCGAGTTCCGGCTGGGCAGCCTGTTCGAGCCCGTCGCCGGCGAGCGGTTCGACCACATCATCAGCAACCCGCCGTTCGTCATCACGCCGCGGGTCGACGGCGTGCCGAGCTACGAGTACCGCGACGGCGGCATGGTCGGCGACGCCCTCGTCGAGACGGTGATGCGGGATGCCGCGGCGCACCTCGCCCCGGGCGGCGTGCTGCAGATGCTCGGCAACTGGGAGTACACGGCGGCGGTCCCGGATGCCTTCGACCGGTTGCAGGGCTGGCTGGAGCCCGCGCTGGACTACTGGATCGTGGAGCGCGAGGTGCAGTCGGCGACCCGGTACGCGGAGACCTGGATCCGCGACGGCGGCACCCGCTCCGGCACCCCCGAGTTCGACCAGCTGTTCGGCGCGTGGCTCGACGACTTCGCCGGCCGCGGCGTGACCCAGGTCGGCTTCGGCTACGTGCTGCTGCGCCTGTCCGACGAAACCCCGACGCTGGCCCGCCTCGAGCGCCTGCACACCCCGCTCGGCGACAACGAGTGGGGCCTCGGAGTGCACCTCGGCAACTGCCTCGCCGCCCACGACTGGCACGCCGCCCAGAGCGACGCTGAGTTCGCCGAGGCGTGCCTCACCGTCTCCGGCGACGTGACCGAGGAGCGCCACTACTGGCCGGGCAACGAAGACCCGAGCGAGCTGCTGCTGCGCCAGGGCGGCGGCTTCGCCCGCACCATCTCGCCGGGAACAGCGCTGGCGGCCCTCGTCGGCGCTTCGGACGGCAGCCTCAGCGTCGGGGCGATCGCCGGCGCCCTCGCCCAGCTGCTCGAGGTGGACGAGGCCGAGCTGCGCGCCGAGCTGCTGGGCGGCGCGCGCCGGCTGCTGGATGACGGCATCCTGCTGCCGCCCGAGGCCTGAGCCGCGGCATCCGCCCGCCCCCTGTGCTCGGCTCAGCGGTGGTTGTCGCGTCGCGCGGCCCGGGCACGCAGCAGCCAGTCGAGCCACACGGCCACGAGGAGCACGACCCCGAGCCAGAACATCCAGCCGATCGCGTCGATGAGGCTGCCGGCGAAAAGCATGAGCACGGCGATCACCACGATGATGATGAGGAGTGGGGACATGTCTGCCTCCTTCGGTGAGAGCAGCACGGGCGCAGCGCGATTGCTCGCGGCGTATGCCCGTCTGTCGCCACGGTAGGCCGCACCGGGCGGGCGCGCAAGCGGCTTCGACGCCCGCTGATCGTGCTCTCGGCGGAGGCCGCTAGTCTCAGTGTGACCATTCTGATCTCGCCCGAAAGTGATCCATGCAGGACAGCCCCCTCTCCGCGTCACCCTACGAAGTTTTGGGCGTCGCCTCGAACGTCAACGAGGAGGAGCTGCGCAAGGCCTACCGGCGGATGCTGCGGGCCACCCACCCGGACACCGGGGGCGACCCGGTGCGCTTCGACGCCGTGCAGCGCGCCTGGGTGCTGGTCGGCACCAGTGAGGCGCGCGCCCGCTACGACCGGGGCGGCCCGGGCGCCGGGTCCACCCCGAGCCACACCTGGACGGCGCAGGCCGCCGGCCCTCGCCGCGACTCCCGGCCGACGGCCCGCTCGCACGGGCACCCCGGCGGCTGGAGCCGGGAGCGCTACCTCGTGCTCATGCGCGAGTGGGTCGGCCGCGGTCGCACCCTGAGCGACCCGTACGACCCGGCGCTGGTGCGCTCGGCGCCCCGCGACATCCGCCATCTGCTGGCCAACGCGCTCGCCGAAGAGGTGACCGCGCGCCAGGTGGCAACCCTCGGCATCGGCTTCTCGGTCTGGCACGACATCGCCACGAGCGCCGCCGGCCCCGCCCTGCCGCCGAAGCTCGACCACGTCGTGCTCGGCCCGACCGGTCTCTTCGCCCTGCAGAGCGAGGACTGGGGCGGCGAGGTGCGCATCAAGCGCGGCGAGCTGATTGGCGAGGCGTTGAACGGTGAACAGCCCATGCACGATCTGGCGGTGCGGGCGAAGTCGGTCTCGAAGGCGGCCAAGGTGAAGTTCACCGGGCTGTTGATCGTCGTCCCGGATGACGCGGCGCCCAGCTCGCTGGAGATCCTCGGCAAGTCGCGCGGCGCCGTGACGGCGCTCGTGACGCAGTCCCGCCTGCCCGGCGTGCTGCGCGACGGGCTGCCCGGGGCCGCCCGCATCGGCGGAACCGAGCTGTTCGAGGTGCGCACCCGGCTGCAGGCCGCGGTCAGGTTCGTCTGAGCCGCGGCATCCGGGCGAGATGACGCGCCACAGCCAAGTGGCGACCTAGGCCCATAGTCCCGGCCCGGTTGGGCTGGCAGCGTGGGAGGATGTCGGATTCTCGTGGCCCCGCCGCCGCCGCTCTGCCTGCCCGCCCAGCAACCCCGAGCGGGGCGCGCAGAATCGCACACCGGGCTCTGCGCGGTGTGCTCAGCGCGACGCTTGTGTCCGCGCTCGCGCTGGCCGGTGTGGTCGCTGGCCCCGTGGACTCCGCCTCGGCCGCTGCGGACCCCACGACCTTCGCAGAGCTGGAGGCGGCGTTCGCCGCCGGTGGCGTGGTGCGACTCGGCGGTGACATCACCCAGGGCGGCGCGGCGCTCGTGGCACCGGTTGGCGTCTCGCTCACGCTCAACCTCGGCGGGCACGTGCTCACCGTGGAAGGGGCAGGGGATAGATACTCGACGGACGGCCAACCCGGAATCGGGGTGCCGGCGGGGGCCGCGCTGACCATCGAGGGACCGGGAATACTGGATGCCCGCGGCGGAGGGGGAGCTGCGGGAATCGGTGGCCGACCGGGCGGAACGCTCGGAGTCATCACGATCACCGGCGGCACCGTCGTCGCGTTCGGCGGCCTGCGCGCCAGCGGCATCGGTGCCGGAAACATCGGCGCTGCGAGCCCGGACGGCTCGATCACCATCATCGACGGCGACGTGACAGCCTATGGGGGCACGACCGGTGGCGCGGGCATCGGCGGCGGCGTTGGATCACCAACGCCGCCGGTGACGATCCGCGGTGGCACCGTGCGAGCGACTGGAGCCGACAATACTTCCGCCGGAATCGGCAGCGGCTGGGCCGGCTTCGGGGCCGACACGGCGCCGGCGCCCGGACCAGTCATCACGATCGACGGCGGCATCGTCACCGCACAGGGGCGGGGCGGATGCTCGCCAGGGCTCGGAACCGCCGGGGGGTACAACTGGGACACCGGAGTGTGCACCCAGGGGCTGCCGGCCACCATCACGATCGGGTCGGCCGCGCGGGTGACCGTCAGTGGCGGGGCGACCGGCTACGACGATTCCCAGGCGATCCGATACGCGGGCGACTCGCTGACCGGCTCGCTGACGAACGCGGGTGTTCTCGTGGTTGCGGGCGGCAGCAGGCTGACCGTCCCCACTGGGGCGTCTCTGGCCAACGCCGGAACGATTCTCGGCGCCCTCAGCGGCACCGTCACGGGAAACAACTACCCGCTCAGCTTCGACGCGCAGGGCGGCACGCCCACCCCGGCCCCTGTCCGGGTCTACGCACCCACGCTCGCCGACGCCCTGCTGGGCGTGCCAGCTGCGCCGACGCGCGACGGTCACGCCTTCCTCGGCTGGATGTCGGCCGCCACCGGCTCCGGCGTGCGGCTTGAGGCTTCGACAGCGCTCGCCACCGCGTCGGGCACCTGGTTCGCGCAGTGGAATGCGGTGGAACAACACACGGTCTCCTTCGATCGAGGTGACGGCAGCCCCATCGAGACACAGCGGGTCGATGGTGGCACACGGGCCACCGCGCCCGCGACGCCGACGCGCACCGGGCACGGCTTCCTCGGGTGGTTCGCGGCGGGCGAAGACACCGCGTGGGAGTTCAGTACGCCGATCACCGGCCCCGTGGCCCTCACAGCCCGGTGGTCACTGAACACCTACCAGGTGACCATGGACCGGGGCGCCGGCAGTCCGGCCGTCGTCTCGTCGGCCGCTCACGGCACGAGGATTGCGGAGCCCGATGCGCCACTGCGCAGCGGACACCGATTCGACGGGTGGTTCGCGGCGGGCTCCGACACGGCCTGGAACTTCGGCACCGCGGTCACGGGCCCGGTCACGCTCACCGCACGGTGGACGGCGAACAGCTACGCGGTGACCCTTGATCGCGGTGACGGCAGCGCTGTCGACTCTGGTTCGGCGACGCACGGCACGGCGATCGCGGAGCCGACCGCGCCGGTGCGTGCGGGCTACACCTTCGGCGGCTGGTTCGCGGCCGGCGCGGACACGGCGTGGAGCTTCGGCACGCTGGTCACCGGGCCCGTGGACCTGACCGCGCACTGGACGCTCAACAGCTACGCGGTGACGCTGGACCGGGGTGACGGCAGCGCCATCGAGACCCGCTCCGCACATCACGGCACGGCGATCGTGGAGCCGGCCGAGCCGGTGCGTGCCGGCTACACCTTCGGCGGATGGTTTGCGGCCGGCGCGGACACGGCGTGGAGCTTCGGCACGCTGGTCACCGGGCCCGTGGACCTGACCGCGCACTGGAGCATCAACAGCTACCCGGTTGATTTCGAGAGCGCCGGCGGCAGCGATGTTGCGGCGCAGACGCTCGACCATGGTGCGCTCGTGCTGCGCCCCCAGGATCCCGAGTGGGCCGGGCACGACTTCCTCGGGTGGTTCACCGCGCCCAGCGGCGGCAGCGCGTGGGACTTCGCCGACGCGGTCGTCGCGCCGACCACCCTGCACGCGCGCTGGGCGGCGCACACCAGCGTCTCGCTGTCGGTGCTGCCGGATGCCGCGGCCGTCGCCGCCGGCACGAGCGTGACCGTGACGGCATCCGTCACCCCGGCCACCGCGCGCGGCAGCATTGAGCTGTTCGACGGCGACACCTCTCTCGGGCGGGGCACTCTCTCCGGTGGGATCTTCCGCCTGGCCGCTGGTACCTTCTCGGTGACGACGAGCGCGCTGGGTGCCGGGTCGCACAGCCTGCGCGCCGCGTTCACGCCGGCCGACACGGGGTTCGCCGCGTCGAGTTCGACCGCGGTCGCGCTGCTCGTGAACGCCCGGCTGCCGCAGGGCCCCGCGCCCGCGATCGACGGTGACGACTTGTTGGGGGAGGCCGGAGACAACGGGTGGCCGGTGCTGCCAGGTGGCGGTGCGGACACCGCCCCGTTGCCGTGGGGCGAGGCGACGGACAGCTTCGTGGACGTGTTCCTCTATGACCCGCAGACGCCGCTCGGCACGCTGCCGGTGACCGACGGTGCGATCAACCGCGCCGGGCTGGTGCTGCCGAGCTTGGCGCCGGGGACATACCTGCTGGCCTTCGTCGGCCAGACCACGGGCGCTGTCACAATCGTGCGTTTCACCGTCGCGGAGCCGCCCGTCGTCCCGCCGGTCACACCTCCGGTCACGCCGCCAGTCACACCCCCGGTCACAACCCCGGTCGTGCCGCCGGTCGTGCCGCCTGTTATGCCACCGGTCGTGCCGCCGGTCGTTCCGTCGGTCGCGCCCCCGGTCGTTCCGCCGGCCGTCCCGGCCGGCACCTCGGACGGCGCCCTGGCATCGACGGGCGTCGACTCCGCGCCGTGGCTGCTGCTCGGCAGCATGCTGCTGCTCGCCGGGGCGTGGCTGACGCGCCGCCGCATCCGGACCCGGGCCGCCTCCGCAGCGTGGGGGTCTAGCGGGTGGTGGTCCAGTCGAGGTTGATGACCTGGCCGATGTAGATCTCGGTGCCGAGCGACGGGATCGACGGGTTCATCTTGAGCAGCTGCTGCTGCGGCAGGTCGAAGCGCTGCGCGATGTCGAAGAAGACGTCGCCGCTGACGACCGTGTAGGTCAGGAGCGCGCCGTCGCCGGCCGCCGTGATCGGGCCCATCGCGCCGTCGACCAGCCCGAGGTCCACGGCTGGTCCGGGCACAACGGGGGCCGCCGGGGCGTTCGGCTCGATCTCCACGACGATCGGCGGGGCGGAGTCGACCGGCTGCTCCGTCCGAGGCGCCTCGGGCTCCGGCGTGGCGGTGGGCGTCGGCGGCGGGGTTGGCGCCACCGTCACGAAGACGGTGGCCGGGGGAGCGGCCGGCTCGCCGGCGCACCCGCTCAGGCCGAGAACGCCGAGCGTGGCAACGCCCAGACAGAGCGCGGCACGCTTCGACGATGCGGTGAGCTGCACGGCGGATCCCCCTTGATGGCTGTGTCGTGGGCCCTGCCGCTCCGCTCAGCGGGAACGCGGCGCCCGCCCCTCCGACGGTCGGCCCAACGTCTCGAAGAATACGGGCTGGCCCGGCTCAGGGCAAGGGTCGGGCACGGGGCCCGCCTGGCGTGCGGATGCCGGCATCCGTGGTTCACTGCAGTATGACTGTGATTCCCGCGAACCTGGAGTACCTGCTCGAACAGCCGATCTACGCCGCTCTCGGCACGATCCGCCCGGACAACACGGTGCAGGTGAACCCGATGTGGTTCGAGCGCGTCGGCGACGAGATCCACTTCACGCACACGAACAAGCGCGGCAAGTTCCGCAACCTCAAGCACAACCCGTCGATGAGCCTGGCCGTGATCGACCCGGCCGACCCGCACACCTACGTGGAGCTGCGCGGGCACCTGAGCGCGGTGATCGACGACCCGAGCGGCGCCTTCTACGTGCGCCTTGGGCAGCGCTACGGCAACGCCGCCCAGCAGCCGCCGGCCGACAGCGCCGACCGCGTCATCCTCGTGATGAGCATCGACAAGGCGCTCGGGCACTAGCCGCTTCGGGAACGCCCAGGCCCTGGCGGCGGGCCGGCCCTTCCTGCCGCGCCGTCCGGCCGTGTCGGTGCCAGCGGCTAGCCTCGGAGGGAGCGGAGCCGAGTGGCCACGCGCGAGGAGGTCTGGGTGTTTCTGCTTGACGACGTCGTGGTGACGAGCGCCTCCGACCTGGCGACGGCGTCGAAGTGCGAGTTCGCCTTCCTCCGCGCCCTGGACGCCCGGCTCGGCCGCGCCGACCGGGTCGCGCAGAAGGCCGATGCGATGCTGGAGCGTGCCGGGAGGCTCGGCGATGCGCACGAGGAAGCGGTGCTGGAGCGCTACCGCGCCCAGTTCGGTGCCTTCGCGGGCGTCGGCACCGGGGTGATCGAGATCGACCGGCCGAGCGCCTTCGACGCCGTGGCCCGGGATGCCGCGCTCGCCGCCACCGCGGAGGCCTTCGCCTCCGGGGCCGCCGTCGTCTTCCAGGCCGCCTTCTTCGACGGCGACTTCATCGGTTTCGCCGACTTCATCGTGCGCCAGAGTGACGGCCGCTACCTCGTGCAGGACACGAAGCTGGCCCGCTCGGCCAAGGTGACGGCGCTGCTGCAGCTGGCCGCCTACGTCGAACAGCTCGAGAAGATCGGCGTGCCCGTCGCCGACACCGTGCAGTTGCTGCTCGGCGACGGCAGCGTCAGCGAGCACCGGGTCGTCGACATCCTGCCGGTGTACCGGCGGCGCCGGGCCCACCTGTTGCGGATCATCGCCGAGCGGCGGGCCGACACCGGCATCGTCGCGTGGGGCGACGAGCGCTACGCCGCCTGCGGGCAGTGCGAGAGCTGCGAGGCCGAGATCCAGGCGCACCGCGACGTGTTCCTCGTGGCGGGCCTGCGCGGCAGCCAGCGGCTGAAACTGCGGGCGGCCGGCATCCGCACGATCGACGAGCTGGCGGCCTTCGGCGAGCCCTCGCCTGCCGACGACGGCGTGCGGCGCGGCATCGACGGCATCGGCGACGCCGCCCTGGCCGGTCTCTGCGCGCAGGCCCGGCTGCAGCTGCAGGCGATGGCCGCGGCGGGCGCCGGCGCGCAGGGTGTTCCGCCGTTCGAGGTGGTGGCGGCATCCGCCCTGGAGGCCCTGCCGGTGCCGGATGCGGGCGACATCTTCTTCGACTTCGAGGGCGACCCGCTCTACAGCGAGCAGGGTGGCGGCGACGGCGCCCCCGCGCGCTGGGGGCTGGACTACCTGTTCGGCCTGATCGAACCCGACCACCGCTTCGTGGCGTTCTGGGCGCACAACCACTCCGAGGAACGCCAGGCGCTGATCGACTTCCTCGCCTACGTCGCCGAGCGCCGGGCCGCCCACCCGGGCATGCACATCTACCATTACGCCGCCTACGAGCGCACCCACCTGCTCAGCCTCGCCGCCCGGCACGGCGTCGGCGAGCAGGAGGTCGACCAGCTGCTGCGCGACAACGTGCTCGTCGACCTGTACCCGATCGTGCGGGCGGCGCTGCGCGTCGGCAGCCGCTCCTACTCGATCAAGAAGCTCGAGCCGCTCTACATGGGTGATGAGGAGCGCGATCAGGCCGGCGTCACCAATGCCGCCGACTCGATCACCGAGTACGCGACGGCAATGGCGCTGCTGGATGCCGGTGACGCGGAGGCCGGGGCGCAGAAGCTCGACGAGATCGCCAGCTACAACGAGTACGACTGCCGCTCCACGCTCGAGCTGCGCGACTGGCTGCTCGGCCTGGCCCGCGAGCACGGCATCACGCCGGCCGCCGCCAACGCCGACCGCGACGCCGTGATCGAGCTTGCGCCGTCGCCGCTCCGCGAGGCCCTGCTGGCGCGCGCCGGCGACCCGCTCGACCTGGCCCGCGGCGCCGACCAGACGGCGGCCGCGTTCGCCGCCGCCGCACTCGACTACCACCAGCGCGAGCAGAAGAGCTTCTGGTGGGAGCACTTCGCCCGGCTGGAGAACCCGATAGCCGACTGGGCCGACACCCGCGACGTGATGGTGGTCGAGACGGCCACCGTCGAACGTGACTGGCACCGCGAGGGCAAGCAGCGCGTGGACCGGCGCTGGCTGCGGATCCGCGGCGCCGTCGCGCCCGGCAGCTCCATCAAGAAGGGCGACCAGGCCGGGCCGTTCCTGCTCTACGACAGCCCGGCGCCCTGGCCGGACGAGCGGGCGAACCCGTGGGCGCGGGCCGCGAAGAGCGTGCAGGTGCTCGACGTCGACGACGACGGCGGCGTGCTCGTGCTGGAGACACTGCCGCGGGATGCCGAGCCCTACGACCGCGTGCCGGTGGCGCTCACCCCCAGCTCGCCGCCGCCCGCCGGTGCGCAGAAGGACGCGATCGCCGGCTGGGCGCAGGGCATCGTGGATGCCGGCCGCGCCGGCGACACCGATTCCTCCGGCTGGCCGCGGGACGCCGTCGTCGACCTGCTGCGCCGGGTGGCGCCACGCGCGGCTGGTGCAGGGCATTCGGGGGAGAAACCGGCATCCGGACCCGCGCTCGAGCGAGTGATCGCCGCCACGCTGGCGCTGGACCACCAGGCACTCGCCGTGCAGGGCCCGCCCGGCACCGGCAAGACCTACCTCGGCGCGCACCTGATCACCGAGCTGGTCGAGAAACACGGCTACAAGATCGGCGTCGTCGCGCAGTCGCACGCCGTCGTCGAGAACCTCCTCGAGGGCGTCGTCCGGGCCGGGCTCGACCGGGCGCTGGTCGGCAAGGTGCCGAAGAGCGGCACCGAACCCGGCGCGCGCGTGCCCGGCTACACCGAGCTGGAGAAGAACGGGCACCTGCTGTTCGCGCTGGACCACGCGGCATCCGGCTTCGTCATCGGCGGCACCGCCTGGGACTTCGCCAACCCGGCCCGCTTCACCCGGCGCTCGCTCGACCTGCTCGTGATTGACGAGGCCGGGCAGTTCTCGCTCGCCTCCACGATCGCGGCCAGCGTCGCCGCCACGAACCTGCTGCTGCTCGGCGACCCACAGCAGCTGCCGCAGGTCAGCCAGGGCACCCACCCGGAGCCGGTGGACCAGTCCGCGCTCGGCTGGGTCAGCGCCGGGCACGACGTGCTGCCGCCGGCGTTCGGCTTCTTCCTGGCCGAGAGCCGGCGCATGCACCCGGCCGTCACCGCGCCGGTCTCGGCGCTCAGCTACGAGGGCGCCCTGCGCGCACACCCGGTGGCGGGCGAGCGGCTGCTCGACGGCATCGCGCCGGGGCTGCGCTCGGTGCCCGTCGCGCACAGCGGCAACTCGACCGAGTCGGTCGAGGAGGCGGCGGCCGTCGTCGAGCTGGTGCGCGGGGCGCTCGGCGCCGCGTGGAGCGAGGCGGCGCCGGCCGCAGACGGCGAGCGGATGTCGCGGCCGCTCGAGCCGCGCGACGTGATCGTGGTCACCCCGTACAACGCGCAACTGCAGGTCGTGCACGCGGCGCTCGTCGCGGCGGGCCTCGGCGACGTGCGGGTGGGCACGGTGGACAAGTTCCAGGGGCAGGAGGCGGCCATCGCGATCGTGTCGCTCGCGGCATCCTCGGCGGAGGACGTGCCCCGCGGCATGGGCTTCCTGATCATGAAGAACCGCCTGAACGTGGCGATCTCCCGCGCGAAGTGGGCGGCGTACCTGCTCTACTCGCCGGAGCTGATCGAGTACCTGCCGGTGACGCCGAGCGGGCTGGCCGAGCTGAGCGCCTTCATCAACCTGGTCGAGGCCGGCGAGTAGCCTCCGCCGCCGCCGCGGGCCCCTCCCCGCGTCGGCTGGAGGGGGCCGCGCCGCGACGGAGGAGCAGCGCAGCCCCCGAAGCCCGGGAGCCAGCGTGATCGGCCGGCCCCGGCATCCGCGCGCGCATGCCTCTCGGGGCCCGCGGTGTGTCTCGCGGCACGTGGTATGTCGAGGGCCGCGAGACAGATCGGGGGCCGCGACGGGCCGGATGCCGCGGCACCCCCGCTGGTCGAGTAGCGAGGAACGAGCGTATCGAGACCTCGCACGCGACACAGCCCCGGAAGCCCGGGAGCCAATGTGCGTCCGCCGCTCGAACCGCTCGAACCGCCGAACCGGCCGAGGGCCCTGTGCCGCTCGGATACTGTTGAGCATGGGAGCGGCCGCTGACGGCCGCGGGATGCCGCGGCATCCGTTGAGGAGAAATATGTGGTTCCGGCGCAAGCGCAGAAAGATGGCGAAGTTCGACGCCAGCAAGCTGCCCGCGCCCCGACGCATCACCCGTGAGCGCGCCGTGGACGAGGGCGTGCTGCTGGCCGAGTACGCCACCCGCATGGAGACCAAGAACCAGGTGATCATCGGGGCCCTCCGCGGCGACCGGGACTTCGACGCCGAGCGTTACGCCGAGGTCGTGCGGGAGAACCTCGCGAAGCTCGCCGAGGAGGCCAGCGAGCAGGCGCAGCGGATCAGGGCGGCGCGGCTGGCGGCCAAGAGCACCTCCGGCCTCGCCAGCGGGCACCACGACTACCGCCGCAGCGACGTGCAGAACCTGCTGCTGCGCGAGGAGACCTATTCGGGTCTGGCGCAGCGCCTGACCGAGCTGCGCGAGAACCGCGAGTACGTCGACGGCGTCGTCGAGGCTGCCAAGAAGGCCGCCTGGGACGAGGTCGGCAACGTTGTGGTGTCGACCCTGGCCGCGCAGAACGAGCCCGTCGACCTCGGCGAGAACTACGACGAGGAGCGGCACGCCCGGATGCAGCTGCTGCAGCTCGAAGACCTGCAGGAGCTCGCCACCGAGCGGCGGCACCACAGCGTGGAACGCGCCCCGGCCCCCACCGAGGGATCGGGGCACGAGCCGGCGCTCGGCTAGTCGTTCTGCACGCTGAGCACGGTGAAGCTGGCGTCGAGCTTCACCTCGAGGTCAGCGCCGGAGTCGAGGCGGACGTCGACCTCCCAGGCGTGGGTGCTGTCGTCGTCGGCGTCGACATCGGTGACGGTCCCGCCGCCGGTGGCGGCGAGGGCGGCCGCGCTGGCCGCGGCCCGGTCGGCATCGGAGACGAGGGCATCGTCGTCCTGGTGGTCACCGTCGTGGCCGCGGCCGCTGTGGTCGTCCCGGTCGTCGCCGTCGTGGTCTCCGTGCCCACCGTGGTCGTCCCCGTCCCCGTCGTCGTCCAGGAACGGCGTGCCGCTCGTGCTCGGCACCGGCGACGGCGTGGCGCTGCTGCCGCCGTCGGATGCCGCCACGACGGCTCCGAACGAGGAGCCCGGCTCGCCGGACGAGGCGGCAGCGATGGCGATTCCGGCCCCGCCCAGGGCGAGGACACCGGCCGCTCCCAGCGTGCTGATGATGGCAATGCGCTTCTTCATGGTCTGACTCCTGACATTCACACTGTCCTCGTCGCGAGGTGTGGGTCCAGAGTGCGCCCGGGGTGCTGAAGCCAGGCTGAAGTCGGCTGAACGTGCGTTCAGGCGCGCTGCGGCAGCCACACCTCGAAGACCGCGCCCGTCCCGACGGCGCCCCGCCCGGCACCTTCCGGCTCCGCGCCGCGCACCGCCACGGTGCCGCCGTGTGCGCGCACGATCTCGGCGACGATCGCCAGGCCCAACCCGCTGCCGCCGCCGGCCCGGCTGCGCGCGTCATCCAGTCGCAGGAACCGCTCGAACACCCGCTCGCGGTCGGCCGGGGCGATGCCGTCCCCGTCATCGCGCACGACCAGCAGCACGCCGGGCCCGGCAGCACCGGCACCGGTCCCGGCACCGGCACCCGCCGGCCCGCGCGGCGCCTCGCCCAGCTCGAACGCGACGGCGCCGCGGGCGTGCCGGGCGGCGTTGTCGGCGAGGTTGCGCACGAGCTGGCGCAGCAGCCCCGCATCCCCGCGCAGGCGCGCCGGCCCGACTCGGCGAGTGTCGACAGTGACCCGGCCGAGCTCGCGCAGGCGCTTCGCCTCGGCGAGCACGACATCGTCCAGGTCGACCTCGCCGAGCGTGAGCGGCAGCGCGCCCTCGTCGGTGCGGGCCAGCACGAGCATGCCCTGCACCAGGTGCTCCAGCCGGCCGCCCTCGTCGAGCACGGCGTCGCTGAGCTCGGCCTGACCGATGCGCTCCGGGTGGGCGCGCGCCACCTCCGCATACTGGCGGAGCGACGCCAGCGGCGACTTCAACTCATGCGAGGCGTCCGAGATGAACCGGCGCTGCGCCCGCTGGGCGGCCTCCAGCCGGTCGAGCATGCCGTTCATGGTGTGTGCGAGCCGGCCGATCTCGTCGTTGCCCGGCGGCTCGTCGACCCGGCGGCCGAGGTCGGCGGCCGTCACGGCGTCCAGCTCCCGTCGCATGCGTTCCACCGGCGCGAGGGCCCGACCCACGACGAGCCAGGTCACCAGCGCCACCAGCGCGACGAGCAGCGGCACGCTGACCGCGAGCAGCAGCCCGACGGTCGCCAGCGTCTCCGAGAGCTGCGCGGTGCTGCGCCCCGCGACGACCCGCACGTGCTCGTCGGCCTCGGCCTGTGCGCTGACGAACTGCACATCGGCCGGGATCGAGTCGGGTTCGGATGCCAGCAGACTGCCGTCATCCGCGAAGATCTGCACGAAACGATCGTCGCCGAAGTCCAACAGCGCATCGAGGTGCTCTGGCGCGTTCTGCGCGTCGTCGTCATCGCCGCCGCCGCGGCCGCTGTTGTCGTCGTCGGTGAGGCCGAGGGCGTCGATCTGCGCCGCGATCGCGGTGGCGTCCTGCAGGGCGGCGGCCCGGAGGTTCTCGGTGAGCGAGGCGCTGAGTGCGAAGTAGAAGCCGAGCGCGCCGAGCACCAGCCCGGCGGCCACGGCCAGGGCGGCCCCGAGCGTGATGCGCGCACGGAGCGAGAGTGCGCGGGCCCGCCGCTCAGCCACCGTCGACTGCCATGCGGTAGCCGGCCCCGCGCAGGGTCTGGATGCCGTCGCGGCCGAACGGGCGGTCGAGCTTGTTGCGCAGGTGCCGCACGTACACCTCGACGATGTTCGGGTCGCCGTCGAAGTCGAAGTCCCAGACGCCCTCGAGGATCTGCTTCTTCGAGAACACGTCGCCAGGTCGCTGCATCAACAGCTCCAGCACGGCGAACTCGCGCGCCGTCAGGGAGACGGCCGCCTCGCCCCGCCAGACCTGCCGCGTCGAGGGGTCCAGGCGCACGTCGCCCGCCTCGAGCACGCGCGGCCTGTCCACCGCGCCGCGGCGGATCAGCGCGCGCACCCGTGCGACGAGCACGGCGAAGCTGAACGGCTTGCTCAGGTAGTCGTCGGCGCCGGTGTCGAGGGCCTCGACCTGGTCCCACTCGCCGTCCTTGGCGGTGAGCATCAGCACCGGGGTCCAGTTCTGCTCCGCCCGCAGCGTCTCGCACACCCGATAGCCGCTCATGCCGGGAAGCATGATGTCGAGCAGGATGACGGCATACTGCTGCTCGCGCGCCAGCCAGAGCCCGTCCGGGCCGGTTGCTGCGACGTCGACGGCGAAGCCCTCCGCCTCCAGCCCGCGGCGCAGGCCATCGGCGAGCCTGGCCTCATCGTCGACCACGAGTATGCGCATGCAGCTCCCTCTCGCGTCGCGGCTGTCCGAGTGTGCTCATCATGGCGCATCCGAGCTGAAGCGGGGCTGAAATTATGCGGTGGCGGATGCCGCGGCATCCGCCACCGCATGAAGCCGGGAGTTCGCTGCGCGCTAGCTGTGCTAGTCGGCGCGCGGTTTAGGCTAGGTGGGTACGGCAACAATGGCGATGGGTGTGTAGTGAAGATCATCAGTTACAACCTGCGCAAGCACAGTGCCAGCGGTGAGCTGATCTCGCTGTGTGAGCGCTACGCGGCGGATGTCCTCTGCCTGCAGGAGCTCGACACGCACGACATGCCCGCCGTGATCGGCGAGCTGCGGCTGGCCGATTCGACCAGCCGCAACCGGCTCGGCCTCGCCGTCTACTACCGGCAGACGCGCTTCGACGCGCTCGAGACCCGCACCTTCTCGCTGAAGAAGTCGCTGCACGACCGGGTGCTGACCCCGGCGCACGAACGGCTGATCGGCACGCGGCTCTACGACCGGGAGGCGGAGCGAGAACTCATCGTCGCCTCCTTCCACGCCGCCCCGCTCACCGCGCTCAACTCGCTGCGCCGGCACCAGATCCACTCGGCCCTCGGTGAGCTCTGGCAGCTCGGCCCCGGGCTGCCGACGCTCATGGTCGGCGACTACAACTACCCGGTGTTCAAGGAGAACCTGAGCAACAAGGTGCGCGACGCCGGCTACGACCTGACGCTCAGCGACAAGCGCACCTACACGCGCTACAAGTTCTTCCGCGGGCACTTCGACCTGGCCACCTCGGTCGGCCTCGACATCGAGCACGTCGAGACGCTGCCGCGAGGCACCTCCGACCACATGCCGATTCTGGTGACGGCGAATTACTCGACGGATGCCGCGGCGCCGAGCCCGGTCGTCTCGACGGCGCCCGCCGACTTCACCATCTGAGCCGCTGCGCCACGGGGCACGCCTGAGCGACGCGCCCCAGTGGCCGGCTAGGCGCGCGGGCTGGCGATCACCCGGAACCCGGCGGCCGGCACGGTGACGTCGGCGCCGACGGGCTCGCCCGTGATCGCGTCGGTGCCAGCGGCGGCCAGCCGCAGCGGCACGGTGGCCGCGGCATCCGCGTGATTGATGAAGAACGAGAAGTCGGTGCTCTCGTTCGAGCGCACCACCACCTCGAGGTCGGTGGGCAGCTCGGCGATCGCCGTGCCGGCCTCGGTGAGGACGGTGACTATGAGCGAGCGCAGATCCTCGCCGACGAGCTTCGTCGACACGTACCAGGCGGCGCCGGAGCCGCGCTCGTTGCGGGTGATGGCCGGGCGACCGGACGCCGGACCTGAGCTGTACTCGGCGACGGCGCTGGCCCCGGTCAGAACGATGTCCTCGCTCCAGGCGGTGCTGCTGCGGCCGTCGCTGAGCGTCACGGTCTCGTCGGCGTAGAGGGGCAGGAACTCGTGGATCTCGAGGCCGAGGGTGTCGCGGAGCGCGCCGGGGGAGGCGCCGGGGTAGACCTCGTCGTTCTCGGCCACGATCCCGGAGAAGTACGAGACGAGCAGCGTGCCGCCGCCGGAGACGTAGGCGTCGAGGTTCGCGGCGGAGTCGGCGTCGAGCAGGTAGAGGCTCGGCGCGATGACCGCGTCGTAGCCGCTCAGGTCGTGGCCGGGCAGCACGAAGTCGACCGTGACGCCGAGCGACCAGAGCGCCGCGTAGTAGGCCTCGATGCGCTCGCGGTGGCCGAGCTCGACCGAGGGGCGCCACTCGAGGTCGAGCGCCCAGAACGACTCGATGCTCCACACGATGGCGACGGATGCCGTCACCGTCGAGCCCTGCACGGCGGCCAGTGCGCCGAGATCGGCGCCGAACTGCACGACCTCCCGCCACAGGCGAGTGCCGGTTCCGGCGTGGGGGAGCATCGCCGAGTGGAACTTCTCCGCGCCGAAACGGCTGGCCCGGAACTGGAAGAACATGATGGCGTCCGCGCCGCGGGCGGTGTGGGCGAGGCTGTTGCGGGCCAGCTCGCCCGGCCGCTTGGCGATGTTGCGCGGCTGCCAGTTGACGGCCGAGGTGGAGTGCTCCATCAGGATCCACGGCTTGCCGCCGGCGAGGGAACGGGTGAAGTCGGCATCCATCGACAACAGCACGTGGTTGTCGCGGCGCTCGGCGACGAGGTAGTGGTCGTTGGCGACGATGTCGACCTCCTCCGCCCACTTCCAGTAGTCGATCGACGGGCAGTTGGTCGCCATGAAGTTCGTGGTGATCGGGGTGCTCGGCGCATACTCGCGGATGACGTCGCGCTCGGCCACGTAGCAGGCGAGCAGTGCGTCGGAGGTGAACCGCTGGAAGTCGAGGCGCTGCGCCTGGTTGCTGACGCTCGCCGAGAGGCGGGGCGCGTCGATCTCGCTCCACTCGCCGTAGCTCTGGCCCCAGAAGGTGGTTCCCCACGCGGCATTCAGCGCGTCGAGGGTGCCGTAGCGTGCGCGCAGCCAGGCGCGGAACGCGGCGACGGAGTAGTCGTCGTAGCTGTCGCTGATGGGGGCGCCGTACTCGTTGTGGATGTGCCACATCACGACGGTCGGGTTCTGCGCGTAGCGGCGGGCGAGCTGCTCGGTGATCCCGGTCGCCGCGCGGCGGTACTCGGGGGAGCTGGGGCTGACCATGCCGCGGGAGCCGAAGCCGAGACGGGTGCCGTCGCGCATCACAGGGTGCGCCTCGGGGTACTTCGCCCAGAACCAGGCGGGCGGCGCCGCGGTCGGCGTGCCGAGGTCGACGTCGATGCCGGCGTCGCCGAGCAGGCCGATCAGATCGTCGAGGAAGCTGAAGTCGTACTCGCCCTCGCGGGGCTCGAGCAGCACCCAGGAGAAGATGCCGACGCTCACCAGGTTGACCCCGGCCTCGCGCATCAGCGCGATGTCCTCGACCCACACCTCGCGGCTCCACTGCTCGGGGTTGTAGTCGCCGCCGTACCGGAGCGCCGCTGTTCCGGGGATCCAGCGGGCCGGGGCCTCAGAACGATTGGAGCGGCGCTCGGCGTGCGCGGGGGGAACAAATGTCGACATTGGCAGAACTCCTCAAAGACTGTGTGCGGTCACAGTTCTATCACAGAAGGTTCGTGGCATGTCAGCAGTTGACGCTCTATTTGACAGGGTTTTCATTGTGTGAATTACTAGTACCGCTCACAGGCCCCCGGTGAACCGTTGACGCTTTCTCGTGGCATCCGGCCTCGGCGTTGGGCCTCGCACCACTCGCAGCACCCCTGCACCACCCACACGCACCACTGCAGTAATTCGACAAGGAGGACGAATGCGCACATCACTTCGCTTTGCGGCCGTCGCAACAATCGCGGCTTCAGCACTGCTCATGACCGGATGCTCGGCAGACACCACCGGGGGTGACTCCGGCCCCGTTGAACTCACCTACTGGGCATGGGCCCCGAACCTCGACAAGGTGGTCGACATCTGGAACCAGGCGAACCCCGACATCCAGGTGACGGTGAACAAGCAGGACGGCGGCGACCCGGCGATCACCAAGCTGCTCACCGCCATCAAGGCCGGCAGCGGAGCGCCCGACCTGATCCAGGCCGAGTACCAGAAGCTGCCGACCCTCGTCGGCTCTGACGCACTCGCCGACATCGCCGAGCAGGGCGCCAACGACATCGAGGATCACTTCCCCGCCGGTGTGTGGGACGCCGTGACGCTCGGTGGCGACGCGGTCTACGCCGTGCCGCAGGACACCGGCCCCATGATGGCCTACTACCGTGCCGACATCCTGGCCGAGCACGGCCTCAGCATCCCGACGACGTGGGACGAGTACGCCGAGACCGCACGCGCACTCCACGCCGCCGACCCGAGCAAGTACCTCGGCACCTTCTCCGCCAACGACGCCGGCTGGTTCACCGGCCTCTCCCAGCAGGCCGGGGCGTCGTGGTGGGCGATCGACGGCGACGCCTGGAGCGTCGACATCGATGAGTCGCCGACGCAGACGGTCGCCGCGTACTGGGGCGGCCTCATCGAGGAGGGCGTCATCGACAACAAGCCGATGTACACCCCCGAGTGGAACGCCGGACTGAACGACGGCACGCAGGTCGGCTGGGTCTCGTCGGTGTGGGGTCCGGGCGTGCTCGCCGGCAACGCCGCAGACACCGCCGGACTCTGGACGGCCGCGCTTCCCCCGCAGTGGGATGCCGCCAAGCCGAGCAACGGCAACTGGGGCGGATCGACGACAGCAGTCACCACCCAGTCCAAGCACGTCAAGGAAGCCGTCGAGTTCGTGACCTGGCTGAACACCTCGCCGGAGGCGATCGCCGGGCTCATCGAGACCTCGGGAATCTACCCGGCCGACGTCGAGGCCGCGAAGGCCGCGCTGACGTCTCCGCCCGAGTTCTTCGCGCAGCAGAGCGACTTCTATGACATCGCCGCGCAGGCCGGTGCCGCAGTGCAGCCATTCACCTACGGCCCGAACGTCAACGTCGCCTTCAGCGCGTACAACGATGAGTTCGCCAAGGCCGCGGAAGCGCGCACCCAGTCGGCGTTCGAAGAAGCCGTCGTGTCGATGCAGAGCATCACGGAAGCCGATCTGAAGAAGAGCGGTTTCACCGTCAAGTAGCGCCACCCTGCGTGGCGGCCCACCGGGCCGCCACGCAGTTTCTTCCGCGCCTGTCGCCGCGTCCGCGCGCCCGCACTCGCGATCCACACGCCCCACCCACCCCAGTACGGAGACTTCCGTGGCAACTCTCGTCGACACCCCGCACGGGGTGAGCACCCCGGCATCCGCGCCGACAGGCACGCCGGTGCGCAACAAGACCTCGCGTGCACAGCGCTCGATCACCCGCAGCGCCTATCTCATGCTGGCGCCCGGCATTGTGCTGTTCGCCGTCTTCATGGCCGCGCCCATCTTCTACACGCTGTTCCTCAGCTTCCAGAAGAAGCAGGTCGTCGGTCTCGGCCTCGGCTCCGGTGCGCAGAAGCAGGTCTTCGCCGGACTCGAGAACTACATCGCGACGCTGACCAACCCCGAGTTCGGTGCGAGCGTCGGCCGGGTCCTGCTCTACGGTGCGATCCTCATCCCGACGATGCTCGGGCTGGCGCTGCTCTTCGCGCTGCTGCTCGATTCCCGCCGCAGCAGGGCCAAGACCTTCTCGCGCACCGCGATCTTCCTGCCCTACGCCGTGCCCGCCGTGATCAGCTCGCTGCTCTGGGGCTTCCTCTACCTGCCGGCGGTCAGCCCGTTCTACTACGTGTTCGATGCACTCGGCTGGGATGTGCCGACCCTGCTCTCGCCCGACCTCGTGATCTTCGGCATCGCCAACATCGCACTCTGGGGCGGCGTCGGCTTCAACATGATCGTCATCTACACCTCGCTCAAGGCCGTGCCGCAGGAGGTGTACGAGGCCGCAACGATCGACGGGGCCTCCGAGGTGCAGATCGCGCTGCGCATCAAGGTCCCGATCATCATGCCGGCCCTGATCATGACGGCGCTGTTCTCGATGATCGCGACGCTGCAGGTGTTCTCCGAGCCGACGACGCTGCGCCCGCTGACCAACAGCCTCTCGACCAGCTGGTCGCCGCTCATGCTCGTCTACCGCGACGCATTCACCCGCGACGACATCTACTCGGCCGCGGCGACCTCGATCGTCATCGCCGTGGCGACGTTCGCGATCTCGTTCCTTTTCCTCCGCATTGTCCAGAAGCGCGCCTTCGGACAGGAAGACTGACATGACCTCGACAATGACCATGACGACGATCTCGGGGTCGTCCAAGACGCCGCGCGCCCGTGTGAGCGTCTTCTCCACCGGCATCCTGATCATCGGAGCCATCTACTGCCTGTTCCCCGTGTTCTGGGTGCTGATGGCGGCCACCAAAGACGGCTCAGAGCTCTTCTCCACCTTCACGCTCGCGCCGAGCTCACACCTCTGGGACAACATCGTCGAGCTGAGCCAGTACCGTGATGGGCTCTACTGGCGCTGGATGCTCAACACCGCGCTCTACGCCGGTGTCGGTGCCCTCATCTCCACCTACATCTCGGCCATCTCCGGCTACGTGCTCGCGAAGTTTACCTTCCCGGGCAAGGGCATGATCTTCAAGATCCTGCTCATGGGCGTGCTGGTTCCCGGCGTCATCCTGGCGATCCCGCAGTACTTCCTGATGGCTCAGGTTGGGCTGACCAACAGCTACTGGGCGGTGCTGCTGCCGCAGATCATCAGCCCGTACGGCATCTATCTCGCGCGTATCTACACCGCGGCATCCGTGCCGACGGAGGTCGTCGAGGCCGCGCGCACCGAGGGCGCGAGCGAGGTGGGCATCTTCCACCGCATCTCGATGCCGATGATGCTCCCGGGCCTGGTCACGATCTTCCTGTTCCAGTTCGTCGCCGTGTGGAACAACTTCATGCTGCCGTACATCATGCTGGGCAGCGACTCGCTCTTCCCCATCACGGTGGGCCTGAACGGCCTGCTGAACCAGGGGGCGACGGTTCCGGCGATGTACACGCTCGTGATCACGGGCGCGCTGCTCTCGATCATCCCGTTGATCCTGCTGTTCCTCGCACTGCAGCGATTCTGGAAGGTCGACCTCGCCGCCGGAGCGGTGAAGGCCTAGTGCTGGGCGGGGTGCCTGCGGTGACGGATGCAGCGGGCAAGCGGGGACGTGGCGGCCAGTACGCTAAAGCCGTGACTGATTCAACGGTGAGACGGCGCCCAACCATCGACGATGTGGCGGCCGAGGCAGGGGTGTCGCGAGGCACCGTCTCGCGCGTGCTCACCGGCGGCCACTGGGTGAGCCCCGAATCGCTGGACGCCGTGAACCGGGCCATCAAGAAGGTCGGCTACCGGATCAACCCGCACGCCCGCAATCTGGCGACCAGTAAGGCGAATTCGATCGCGTTCCTGCTCACCGAATCGCACGAGCGCCTCTTCGAAGACCCGAACTTCTCGATTCTCATGCGCGGTGCGGCGCAGGCGCTGGAGGAGCGCGATCTTCCCCTCGTGCTGCTGATGGCCGGCTCCGACGCCGAGCAGCGCCGCGCGGCCGACTTCATTCTCGCCGGGCACGTCGACGGCGTGCTGCTCGTCTCCTCACACACCGGCCGCCTCGATTTCATGAGCGAGCTCGTCGCGGCCAACATCCCCGCCATCGCCTGTGGCGTTCCGATCGGCTTCGAGCGCAAGATCGGCTACGTGAGTGCCGCGGATGCCGACGGCGCCCGCTCCGCCGTCGAATACCTGCGAGAGCAGGGGCGCCGCAGGATCGCCACGATCGCCGGCCCGCAGGACACCTCCGGCGGCGTGGCCCGCCTGGCCGGCTACCGCGAGGAACTCGGCGAGGACTTCGACGAGTCGCTCGTGGCGATCGGCGACTACAGCCGGGCCAGCGGGGCCACCGCGATGGCGGAGTTGCTCGAGCGGGACCCGCAGATCGACGCCGTCTTCGTGGCCAACGACCTGATGGCCGCCGGGGCGCTCGACGTCATCCAGGCGGCAGGCCGCAGTGTGCCGGACGAGATCGCGATCGTCGGATTCGACGACTCGCCCGTGGCCGTGACGACCACCCCGCAGCTCACCACGATGCGGCAGCCGTTCGAGCGGATCAGCAACGAGATGGTGCGTCTGCTGATGCAGGTGATCGAGGGCCAACCGGCCGCCGCCCTCACCGTGCCGACCGAACTCGTCCGGCGCGGCTCGGCCTAGCCGAAATCGCCTACCCTCAAGAGTGGAACAATCCGGCGTGCGCCGGGGTTCCACCCTTAAGAGGCGTTGGGCAGACCGTGCCGCGCGCCGCCAGGAAAGGCCGTCGTGTCCACCCACGCTTCACCCGCAACACCAACCGCGCCCGTGGCAACTGGGCTCGCCCTGAGCGAGGCCGAGGTCCTCCGACTGCGCTCAGACTTCCCGGCGCTCGCCGCCGAGGTGAACGGCCAGCCGCTCGCCTACCTGGATTCTGCGGCGACGGCCCAGCGGCCGGCATCCGTGCTCGACGCCGAACGCGAGTTCCTGCTCACCAGCAACGCCGCCGTGCACCGCGGTGCGCACACCCTGGCCGGGCTCGCCACCGAGGCGTTCGAGGATGCCCGCGCGACCCTCGCCGACTTCCTCGGCGCCGACCCGGACGAGATCGTCTGGACCTCCAACGCCACCGACGCGCTCAACCTCGTCGCCTACGGCATCGGCAACGCCTCCCGCGGCCGCGGGGGAGAGGCCGCGCGCCGCTTCGCGCTGTCCGCCGGCGACGAGATCCTGGTCACCGAGGCGGAGCACCACGCCAACCTCATCCCCTGGCAGGAGCTCGCCGCCGCCACCGGTGCCACCCTGCGCTTCATCCCCGTCGACGACGCCGGCATCTACACGCTGGCGGATGCCGCGGCCGCCCTCACCGAGCGCACCCGCATCGTCGCCATCGGCCACGTCTCCAACGTGACCGGCTTCGTCGCACCCGTCGCCGAGATCGCCGCGCTCGCGCACGAGCGCGGCGCCCTCGTCGTGCTGGACGCCTGCCAGTCCGCCCCGCACCGGCGCCTGAACGTCGCCGAGCTCGGCGTCGACTTCCTCGCCCTCTCCGGCCACAAGATGCTCGGCCCCTCCGGCATCGGCGTGCTCTGGGGCCGCGCCGAGCTGCTGAACGCGCTGCCGCCGTTCCGCACCGGCGGCTCCATGATCAGCACCGTCACGATGACCGAGGCCAGCTACCTGCCCGCCCCGCAGCGCTTCGAGGCCGGCACCCAGCCGGTGTCGCAGGCCGTCGCCCTCGCCGAGGCGGTGCGCTATCTGGAGCACGTCGGGCTGGAGCACATCGACGCCCGCGAGAACGAGCTGGCCCAGCGGATGCTGGCCGGGCTCGCGCTGATCGACGGCATCCGCGTCGTCGGCCCGGCCGCCGGCGTGCCCCGCGCCGGCCTGGTCAGCTTCGACGTCGACGGCGTGCACGCGCACGACGTCGGCCAGTTCCTCGACGCCCAGGGCATCGCCGTGCGCGTCGGCCACCACTGCGCCCAGCCGCTGCACCGCCGGCTCGGCCTCACCGCCACGACCCGGGCCAGCGCCTACGTCTACACGACGACCGAGGAGGTCGACCGCTTCCTGGCCGCTGTCGCCCAGGTGCGCCTCTACTTCGGTGTTGTCACCGCCCCGGCCACGACCACCACGGGAGCACAGGCATGAGCGCGCTCGACGGGCTGTACCAGCAGCTGATCCTCGACCACTCCAAGAAACGCTCCGGCGACGGCCTGCTCGAGCACCACGACGCCCAGCACTTCGAGCGCAACCCGAGCTGCGGCGACGAGATCACCCTGCAGCTGGCGATGGAGCCCGGCACCGACACGGTCGCCGCACTCGGCTGGACCGGCGCCGGATGCAGTATCTCGATGGCGTCCGCCTCGGTGCTCTCCGAGATGGCCCCCGGCATGAGCGTCGACGAGCTGCGCGCGCTGATCGGCGAGTTCCGCGAGATGCTGCGCTCGCGCGGCGCCGGCGAGCCCGACGACGAGGTGCTCGGCGACGCGGTCGCCTTCCACGGCGTCTCCAAGTTCGTGATGCGCATCAAGTGCGCGATGCTCGCCTGGGTCGCCGCCGAGGCCTGCCTGCTCGAGGTGCGGCCCGCCTCCTAGCCGCGCAGCCCGCGCGGCGGCGCGCATTCAGACCCGGCCGCCGCGTGCCTCCCGCAACCGGGCGCTGAGCGGGGTGCGTTGCGCGTGCACGCGGGCGACCGCGGTCACAATCACCACGGCACCCGCAGTGACGAAGGCGCCGATCGCGGTGGCGCCCGAGAACGGCTCGGCGCTCAGGCGCGCCACCCCGACCCAGGTCAGGCCCCACACGAGCGAGAGCGTTGGTGCGATGCGGCCGCCGCCGTAGACGGCGAGCAGGATTCCGACGACACCGGCCAGGGCGAGCACGGCCATCGCCCACACCTCGGCGCCGATGCCCCAGCCGTCGAAGCCCGCGGCAACCAGCACCGCCGCGATGTTGGCCGCGGTCGCGACGCACACCCAGCCGAGGTAGAGGCCGATGGTGCCGTCGGTGACGATGCCGTCGACGGCGCTGGTCGGCGGGTTCTGAATCGTCACGACGAAGGCGCGGGCGAGCACGACGAGCAGCACGATGATGACCGGCACGCTCAGCCAGAGCAGGTCGAATTGCACGCTCAGAATCCACGCCGCGTTCAGCAACAGGGAGGCTGCGACGAGGTAGCCCAGCTTGCGCTGCCGCGCGGCCCGCTTCTGGCCGGGGAGGAACTGCCAGACCGCGTACACGAGCAGGCCCAGGTAGATCAGGCTCCAGATGCTGAACGCCCCGGTGCCCGGAGCGATGAGGGTGGCATCCGCCGCCAGGGCGCCGCCCGCGGCATCCTGGATCGGGGTTCCGCCGGCCGCGCCAGACCCGATGAACGAGCCGGCCACGGCGATCACGGCGCTGGCTGCGACGGTGAGCTGGCGCACCAGGTCGCCGGGGCCGCCGTGAGCCGGGGTGGTGGAGTGTGGCTCCGCGTCGGCGAGCTCGGGGCGAGAGTGGTCGGTCATGGCGCTTCCTCTCGATCGGGGCCGCCGAATCGGGCAGCCTCCATTCAGGCTATGCGCCCGACGCGCAACCGCTCCCAGACTTCGCTCGGAGCGGCGTGCAATCGCCGCCCATACGCTCAGACGGCCGTCGCCGCCACCCGCCCGGAGGCGACGGCCGCCTGCAGCGCCGTGAAGTCGGCGAGCGACTGCTCCGCATAGGCGAAGGACCACTCCACGATGGCGCGGTCGGCGTTGCCGCCGCTGCCGAGGTAGCCGACGACGGCGGGCGCGCTCGCGCTCTGCGCGTGCGCCCGCGCGAGGAGCGCCGCGCACCCATTGGCGTAGGTGCCGAAGTCGCCGACGCTCAGTCCCTCGATGTCGATGGAGCCCTTGCGGTCCCGGAACTGGCGCACGTAGAAGTCCCGGCCGTTGTCGGCGCGGAAGTAGCCGAGGAACGAGTCGGACACCGCCTGCAGGATGCGCTGCGAGGCGACCACGCGGAACCCCTCGTTGTCGGCGAACTCCGGCCCGCGTGCCGGTGTCGGCAGCCGGTGCGCGTCCCGCCCGCCCCACGTCTCCAACACCGAGGGCGGGGCCTCCTTGATCTGCAGAACCAGGCGCTCGCCCTGCGGCCCGGTGAGCAGCAGCACGAAGCAGCGGGTGCCGACGCTGCCCACGCCGACGACGCGCATCGCGACATCCGCCAGCGTGAACTGGGCGAGCAGCACCGCGATGTCGGCCGGCACGGATTGCAGGTACTGGGCGAAGAGGTCGGCGACGGCGCCGCCGCGCTCGGTGTCCAGGTGCTGCAGCAGAGGCGGGTTCTCGATGATGCGCAGCCGGCCGTCCGGCAGCGTCTCGGTCACCTTGTCGGCGAAGGCCTCGGAGGTGCGCTTGCGAGCCTGCTTCGCGGCGCGGTCGAGCATCCGCTGGCCGGAGCGGCCGAGCCCGGCGCGGATCTGGTCGGTGTCCGCCCGGAAGTAATAGCGCTCGAGCACCGTGAGGCGCATCATGCCGGTGAGCACGCGGCGGTAGTTGAGCGCCGCCTGCGTTGCGGCGTCCCGCGCCTCGGGCTCGCTGAAGCCGGCATCCCTGGCCCCGATGAGGACGCTGGTGACCAGCCGCTTCACGTCCCACTCGAACGGGGCGGGGCCGGCCTCGTCGAAGTCGTTGAGGTCGAAGACGAGGTTGCGCTGCGGGGAGGCGAACAGGCCGAAGTTGCTGATGTGGGCGTCTCCGCAGCTGATCACCTCGATCTCGGATGTCGCGCAGCGGGCCAGGTCGGCCGCCATCAGGCCGGCGGTGCCGCGGTAGAACGCGAACGGGCTGGCCAACATGCGCCCCATCCGGAGCGGCACCAACTCGGGCACCCTGTCGGCATTCTGCTCGGCCAGCAGGGCGACGGGGTCGCGCTCGCTCGGAACGTACTCGGCGAGGTCGCGGCGGGGTGTGAGCGCGCGCATGGCGCGGCCCTCCACCATGCTCTCGGCCTGGCTGAGGTGTTGGGCGTCTACGGCGGTGCTGATCGGGGACATCGGCGGCCTCTCTCGGGTGTGAGGCGAGGATACCGGGCGCTGCGGGCTGTCTGCGTGCTCGTCTACGATCGGGGCATGCGATTCGAGTTCACGTCACCGCTCTGGGAGTGGAGCTCGCAGGGAGCGTCCTGGTTCTTCGTGACCCTGCCGGAGGAGGCCAGCGAGGACCTCCGCGAGATCCCGCGGATGCCGCGCGGCTTCGGCGCCATCAAGGTGCGCGTGACGGTCGGCGGCACGAGCTGGCTCACCTCGGTGTTCCCCGACTCCCGCACCGGCGGGCATTGGCTGCCGATCAAGAAGGCCGTGCGCGTGGCCGAGGGCCTCGAAGACGGCGAGCCGGTGCAGGTGAGCCTGGAGCTCGTCGAGCTGTAGCCGGCACGCGGATGTGGGCTGGCGGATGCCGGCTGGCTGCGGGCTAGTGCTCTCCCAGCAGTTCAGGGATGGCCGCGATGTAGGCCTTGCCGTCGAAGCCGTCGATGAGTGAGGCCTGGATCATGTAACCCTGGGCGATGCCGAGGCAGAGCGGCGCGAGTCTGCGCGCCCGGGCCTCGGCCTCACCCTCGATCCGGCCGTTCTCGCGGTACCACGCCGCGAAATACTGCGAGAGCACGTCGATCAGGTGATCCGCCAGCCCGGTCGCCAGGCGGTGCAGCTCGGGTTCGCGGTTCGCGGCCGCCCAGAGCTGGAGGAGCAGGGCGGGGCTCTCGATCTCCTCCCGCATGCCCTGGAGCAGCCGGGTCAGAACCGCGGCGGGGGAGAGCACTATGTCGCTCGCGAGCATCTCCTCGAGCTCGGTCTGCCGCTGCACGAAGATGTCCTCCACCGAGCTCTGCACCAGATCGGCCTTGCTCTTGAAGTGTCCGTAGATCGCCCCGGCGGACAGGCCGGACTCGGCGATGATGTCGGCCATCGAGGTGCCGTCGAAGCCGTTGCGCGCGAACAGCACGACGGCGGCGTTGAGGATCTCCTTGCGGCGGGAGATGCGGTGTTCTTCGCTGACCTTGGGCATTGGACGATCCTAAAAGGAACGATCGTTCTTGACAAGTGGGGATGCGTCCACGAATAATACCGAACGAACATTCTTTATTGGAGATCCCATGCCCCCAGCTACACCCCAGACCACGTGGTCGCGCGTGGTCGCGCTCGCTGTGGCCGCCTCGGCCATCGTCATCGTGGTCGTCCTCGCCTTCCTCTGGCCGACCATCACGTCCACGGTCAAAGACCTGCCGATCGGCGTGGCCGGCGACTCGGCCCAGGTCGGCACCTTCACCGACGCGCTCGAGCAAAACGCGGCCGGACGCTTCGACATCGTCGACACCGCGGATCGTGCTGAGGCCGTCAGCAAGATCGAGCGGCGCGAGATCTACGGCGCGGTCATCCTCGGTGAGACGCCCGAGGTCCTGACCGCCTCCGCCGGCGGGGCCGTGCCGACCCAAGTGATGGGCCAGCTCGCCGCCCAGCTGCAGGCGCAGATCGACGCGGCCGTGTCCCCGGGACACAGGCCGCCATCGAGAAGACCACCGCCGCCGTGCAGGCGGGGCAGCTCCCCGCCGAGCAGGCTCTGCAAATGATCGGGGAAGCGCTGGCCGCCGAGACTCCCGTCGTGACCACGACCGACATCGTGCCGCTCGCCGCCACCGACGAGCGCGGCGTCGGCTTCGCGGCATCCGCCTTCCCCTCGTCATGGGCGGAATGATCGGCGGCATCCTGATCTCTCTGCCGGTGACGGGTACCTGGCGCCGCTTCGGCGCCATCACGCTCTACTCCCTGGTCGCCGGCGCGGCGGTCACCGCGGTGATGCAGCCCTGGTTCGGCATCCTGCAGGGCGACTTCGCGGTCAACTGGATGGCGCTCAGCCTCACCTTCCTCGGCACCGGCGCCTTCATCGTCGGGGCCAACGCCGTGTTCGGGCGCATCGGCATTGGCATCGGTGCCCTCGTGACGATGTTCATCGGCAACCCGATCTCGGGGGCCGCGCAGCCGATGCAGTTCCTGCCCGGCGACTGGGGCATCATCGGCCAGTTCTTCGTCCCCGGTGCCAGCACGACGCTCCTGCGCGAGCTGTCCTACTTCCCGGAGGCGCCGCAGCTGCAGTCGTGGCTGGTGCTGGCGGTGTGGGCCGCAGTCGGCATCGTGATGATGTTCGTCGGGCACTTCCGCAACCAGGAGGTCGTGCACATCGAGGGCGCACTCGAAGGGGAGCCGGATGCGCCGCGCGTCGCCTCCGCAGCGCTGCCCGCGCAGTAGCTCGGCATGTGGAAACGCCGGCAGCCCTTCGGCTGCCGGCGTTTCCTGTTTCGTGAAGCTAGAGCCCGAAGCCCTGCAGGGCGTCGGTGATCTCCCGGCGCATCTCGGTGTCGTCGATGGTGGCTGTGCCGTCGCCCGGCTGCACGCCGTAGTCGCCGAAGCTGGCGTGATTGGCGCCGTCGATCTCGACGAAGACGGCATCCGCCGGCAGCAGGTGCGCGGCCGCGTCGATCTTCGCCGGGGTGCTCAGCCCGTCGTCGCTGCCGCTGATGCTCAGCACGCGCAGCCCGGACTCGCTGAGGTCGTTGGCGCAGTAGCTGCCGAACAGCACCAGACCGGTGACGCCGTCGGCTGCGGCATCCGCGGTGTCGGCCATCTGGCAGGCGCGCACGCCGCCCAGGGAGTGGCCGCCGACGAACCACTCGGTGACCTCCGGGGCGTCGTTCGTGAAGGTGTCGAGCGGGCGCGTGTCGAAGAACGCCAGGTTGAGCGTCGGCTTGGTGATGACGACCGTCGCGCCGGTCTGCTCGACGATGCCGGAGAGCTTGTACATGTAGGCGTACGGGTCGACCTTGGCGCCGGGGATGAACACGAGCCCGACCTCGGAGGCGTTGTTGCTGGGGGAGAGCACGACCGAATGGTCGGTGGCGGTGACCGTGATGTCGGGGTTGCGCCACACCTCGAGCGAGGCGGGCCGCTCGCCCAGCATCACGGCATGCGCCCAGAACAGCACGCCGACGACGAGCAGCACGAGCACGCCGAGGATCCAGAGCACCGTGGTGCGCAGGCGGTGCCTATTCGGGCGGCGGGTGCGGGTGGACGGGATCTCGGATGCGCTGCTCACAGGTTCTATTCTCGCAGCGTCCGCCGCGGCCGACCGAGGTCGGCACTGCTTGCTGTCCGGCGAGTGCGTCGTTCTAGCCGGCGAGGGTGTCGATCTGGATGCGTCCGCCGCGGCGGGGCGTGCGGGCCGGGTCGACGTTCGGTGGCGGGATGAACCACGGCACGTTGCGGCGGATCTCGATCTGCCAGCCGTCGCGGTGTATTCGATGGTGGTGGCCGCTGCAGAGCAGGATGCCGTTGCTGAGATCGGTGCGCCCCTTGTCGCGTTTCCACCAGGAGATGTGGTGGGCCTGGGTGTAGCCGGGCGGGTGTGGGCAGCCCGGCCAGGCGCAGCCGCCGTCGCGCAGGGCGAGCGCGCGGCGCTGGGCGCGGCTGAAATGCCGCCGGGTGCGGCCGAGGTCGAGGAGCTCGCTGTCGCCACCGAGGACGGCGGGGATGAGGTCGGCGCTGGCGGCGAGCCGTCGGGCGCTGTCGGCCGAAATGCACTCGGCGACCCCGTCGATCCGGGCGCTGCCGATGCCGCTGGTGAGCTCTCCCAGCGTGGTCGTGACCATGAGGGTGGCGCCGCGCAGGGCGGGCTGGGCGTTGTCGCAGCCGAGGCCGTGCCGGGCGATGTCGACCAGCGCGTCGAGGCGCATCGCGGCCAGGTCCCGACCGTCGACGAGGGCCGGGTCGGTGTTGTCGCGGTTGGCGTGCAGCTGCGCGCTGACGATGGCGTCGATCGCGGTCAGCAGCACGCCGCCGCTCTCCGGGTCGCAGCTGGCGTGCAGCTCGATCATGCCGTCGGCGGTGGTGCGCCTGGTGAGGGCACGTTGGTGGCGCAGCTCGTCTTCCCGTGGGCGGATTCCGTCTTGGTCGAGGCGATCCCGCCAGAGCCGGCACAGCTGAGCGACGTCCGCGACGGAGAGCGTCGCGGCGGCGGCCACGAGGGCGTCTTCGGCGGCCCGCATGTGCTCGTGGTCGGCGCGGGGAGCGACTGCTTCCAGCATCCGCACGATGAGCGCGGCGGCATCGGTGCCGATGAGGTGCTCGGCGAGGGCGGCGGCGACCGCCGGAAAGGGCGGCAGGATCACGGCACCGGTGAAGCTCAGACCGGTCGCTGTGCGCTCGCCGAGGCGTTGCAGCTTGGCGGCCTCCCCGACGGGCACCCGCATCACCTCGGCGAGGAACCCGGGTGCGGACGTCGAGCCCTGCTTCGTGCAGAGCCGCTCCGGGCCCAGCTCGGGGCGGGAACGGTGGCCGATCTCGGCGGCGACCCGCACCCGGAGAGCGTCGGTGGCCCGTTGCACGCACTGCAGCTGTTCGAGGGTGTGGATGAGGGTGGCATCCGTCATGCCCTCCAACTCCGCCTCGAGCTCACGGCCAGCGTGCTCGCCGGGGAACGGGGCGAAAGGGGCGGGTGCGGCCTGCTGCCAGGAGGTGGCCAGCTCGGCGACTGTCTCGCTGAGGGCTTCGACCGCTTCGTTCACCGTGCACCTCCTTGTGCCCGTCGCCGCACCGCCGTGCGGGCTGCTCTGCTTCTAGATACAGCCTCTCACCAGCCACCGACACGACTTTTTGCAGCCGGCGCGCAGGCGGTCGAGCGCGCGATTCGGGCGCGCGATTCGGGCGCACAGTGCGGCAGCGCGCCGCCGCCGGCGTCAGGCTGCCGGCACGGGCTGCCCGGGGCAGCTCGCGAGCACGCCCGCGATCGCGTCGTGCTCGGCCTGAGTGACCCACAGGTTGTAGGCGGACTTCACCGCGACCTGCCTGGCCACGTACTCGCAGCGGAAGCCCTTGCTCGGCGGCAGCCAGGTGGCGGCGTCGCCGGCGCCCTTCTGCGAGTTGGCCCGGCCCTCGACGGCGAGCAGGTTGAGCGGGTCGTTGGCGAGGGCAGTGCGCTGCTCGACGGTCAGCTTCTGCGCGCCGGTCTCCCACGCGTTCATCAGTGCGACGACGTGGTCGATCTGCACGGCCTGCGAGGTGCCCTGGCCGCGCACGAAGTCGATGGTGGTGCCCGTGTACGGGTCGGCGAGCCGGCCGCTCAGCACGCGGCATCCGGCCGGCCGGTCGATGTCGGTGAGGTCGCGGGCGAGCACGTCGTTGCGGGTGTCGCAGCCGTTCTGGTCGACGTCGCGCCAGGCGGTGCCGAAGCTCTCGGTGCGGTCGTAGCCGGTCTTCGGGGCGCGGCCTTTGACCGGCAGGGTGTCGAGCTGGGCGAGGGCGGTTCCGGATGCCGCGGGCGGCGCGGCCTCGGCGCCCGGGGTGATCTCGTTGGGGCCGGTCAGCGCGGTGACGGCGGCGATGCCGATCGCGAGCAGGACGGGCAGGGCCGCCCAGCCGGCCAGCGTGCGGCGCTTCTTCGAAGGGGTGCGTCGGGGGTGGGACCTGGTACTCATTGCCGCCTTGTGTTCGGATGCCAAACCTCAAGGCTATGCGAGCCCACCGACACGGATGCCGTGAGCAGGCGTTGGCTTCGGTCGCAAGCTCCCTCGAGCCAACGTGGGGTTTCGAGGGCCCCAGCCAGCACGTCCCTCTGTCTCCACGTCGGCTGGAGGGCGCCGCGCCGCGAGGAACGAGCAGCGCAGCGCCCGAAGCCCCGGAGCCATCGTGATGCGGCTGCCCCGAATCGACTCGCGAGAAAACGCGCCAAAAGCCCGCCGTTGGAACAGTTTCCCGCAAGTCGATGACGTGCCGGGTGTTGGCTTCGGTCGCACGCTCCCTCGAGCCAACGATGAGGCTGATTTCGACAGGGTCAACCAGCGGGGGCGAGCGGCGGAGCAGGCCGCCTCAGGCCGACTCGCCGTGGCTGTGCGCGTGCCCGTGCAAACTCGCGTGCCCGGTCGGATGCTCCACCAGCCGCATGCCGAGCGCGGGCAGCGGGCGTGGGTCCGGGTCGGGTTCGTACATGCCGGTGTCCGGGTCGACGGAGTACGTCCAGCGCGGGCCATCCGCGACCAGGGCATCCAGGGCGGTGCAGAGGGCGTCCACATCGGCGCGCGTCGAGCCCAGCCCGAGGCTCGCCCGCGCCGCGCCCGGCAGCCGCTCGTGGTGGCCGAGGCGGGTCTCGTCGAAGAGGCGGTGCACCTCGGCATCCGAGATCTCGAGCAGGCTCACCATCAGCGGATGCGCGCAGAAACAGCCGTGCCGGATGCCGATGCCGTGCTCGGCGGAGAGCGCGGCGGCGAGCAGGTCGTACGGCATGCCGCGCACCGCGAAGGTGACCAGCCCGACCCGGGCGTGCTCGGCCGGCCAGACGCGCAGCGGGTGGAATCCGTCGACCGCCGCCAGCCGGCCCAGCGCGTAACCCAGCAGCTCGCGCTCCTCGGCGGCGATGCGCGCCATGCCCACGGCGACGAGGGTGTCGCAGGCGACGCCGAGGGCGACCGCGCCGAGCACGTTGGGGGAGCCGGCCTCCTGCCGCTCCGGCAGCTCGGCCCAGAGCGTCTCGGCGATCGAGACGAGTTTCACCGCGCCGCCGCCGCGCAGGAACGGGTCGCCGCTGGCCAGCCAGTCGCGCCGGCCGAGGAGCGCACCGGCGCCGTAGGGTGCGTAGAGCTTGTGCCCGGAGAAGGCCAGGTAGTCGATGTCGTCGGCGGCCATGTCGATCGGGGAGTGCGGGGCGAGCTGGGCGGCGTCGACGAGCACCCGGGCGCCGTGCGCGTGCGCGACGCGCGCGATCTCGGCGATCGGCCAGATCTCGCCGGTGACGTTGCTGGCGCCGGTCACCGCCACCAGTCGCGCCGCGGCGCCGTGCGGCAGCGCGGACAGGGCCGACTCCAGCTGCTCGAGCATGAGCGCGGGCGTGGCCGGCGCGTTCAGGTAGTGCGCCTTGAGTCGGCGCCAGGGCAACAGATTGGCGTGGTGCTCGCCGGCAAACGCGATCACGTGGGTGCCGGGCGGCAGCGAGGCGGCGAGCAAGTTGATCGAGTCGGTGGTGTTGCGGGTGATGATGACCGCGTCGTCGCTCCGGCCGCCGACGAAGCGCCGGATCGATTCGCGCGCCCCCTCGTAGGCGGCGGTCGACGCCCGCGACTTGAAGCCGGCGCCGCGGTGCACCGAGGAGTACCAGCCGAGCAGCTCCTCGACGGCGTCGTGCACGGCGCGCAGGGCCGGGGCGGATGCCGCGTAGTCCAGGTTCACGAAGCGGCGCATCTCGCCGCTGACCAGGGGCACCTCGGTATCCGAGCCGACGAGGGCCAGCCGGGGATCGGCGTGCGCGGGGGAGGTGCTGGCATGCGCGCTGCGGGCTTGGTTTGGCGCGCTGCGGGTGCCGGCGGCATCCGCAAGGATGCTGCCCGAAGCCAGATCCGGGGCGCCCATGCGGCACAGCATACGCCGCACCATGAGCGGAGAGAAGGGGGCCGACCCGCGAGGGATGTACATGAAAATGTACATATTCTTGTGCAGCGTTTATTGTTGGGGGAATGACCGACCGCCCCCTTCTTGTGACGACGGTCGCGCATGCGCGCGCAGGGTTGTCGGGGGCGTTGCGCCGGTTCCGGGCCGACCCGGAGGGCGCCCAGCCCGTCGTGCTCGGCTCGCATCGCCGGGCCGAGGCCGTGATTCTGCCGTACGCGCGCTACGAGCAGATCGTGCTCGGCGGCCCGCCAAGCGTTGCGGAGACGCGTGCCCCAGAGGCCGAGCTGCCGGAGCTGCCGCCGGGCGTCACCCGCGACGATCTCGCCGAGCGCTGGCTGAACGGGCTCGTCACCGCCGTCGACGCCGGCGTCGGCATCGTGGACAGGGGGCGCGCTGCCTTCCGCACGGATGTCGCGCTGCCGCTGGCCTGCGAGGCGCTGATCGCGCGGGTCGGGGAGTTGGCCCGCCTGCTCACCCGGCTCGACCCAGACCGCTTCCACGACCCGATGTGGACGCTCGCCGCGCACAATCGCCAGATGGTCGTGCACCACGACAACCGCGTCGACGAGCAGTCGATCTGGATGGTGATGTCGGAGGGCTTCCCAGAGATCGCGGAGGTCGCCGCGTCGGTGCGCCGGCCGCTGCAGCAGGCCAGCTAGCCCGCGCCGTCGTCGCGCCGCCGTCGCGGCGGCACCACCGGCGTGGCAACCCGGCACATGGCTACGCTCGTCTCATGCAGACAAGCGAGTTCGTCCGGCTCTACCCGGAGCTCTTCCACATGGCGGCCGACGGCGCCTGGCCGTCCATCCAAGCGCACGGACTCCTGTCGGCGAGCGCGTTGGTCGAGCGGTGGGGAGTGACTTCGGATGCCGCGCGCCGCAGCTTGCTCTCCGAACGGCGTGCCGAGTCGCAGCCGATCGAGCACCCCGAGCTCGGCACGGTTGTGCTCCGCGACCAGAAGCCGATCCACGAACCGTCGCTCGCCGATTCCCTCGATGGTCTGAGCGTGTCGGAGTGGTACGAGACGCTGAACGGCCGCGTGTTCTTCTTCCCACAGCGGCGCCGAATTTCGCTGGTCCCGCCAGCGCCACCGCTCTGCTCACAACGCCGTGCTCGTTCGAGGTCGCGCCCCCTACACAGCGCCGGCTACGGGGTGACGGGCAGCCCGGGCAAGACGCCTGCCTCCGGCGTCACTGTCACCACAGTGCCGTGGACGGCGCCCCCGAGCGCGAGCGTGTACGAGAGGCCGTCGGCGCTCGGCGCATAGGCAGCAGTGGTGCCGCTCGGCAGCGTGACGAGCACGGTGCCGTCGGGAGTCTCCAGGGTCGACCCCTCTCCGACCACCAACGACGCGGGCCGGATGCCGTCGGGGCTCAGCTCATCGAGCCGCAGCGCGGCCGTGCCGGCCGCCTCCGTGAGGGCCGCCAGCTCCGCCTCGGCCGAGGCGAACTCGGCGCTCGCCGGCGGGGGAGTCTTGCCCACGCCGCTGAGGTAGTTGACGCCGACGAGGGCGACGACCGCGAACAGAGCCAGCTTGAACAGCTCGGGCAGGACCGAGCGGCGCTTGCGCGACGGGCGCCGCGTGGACGGGCGACTCGAGGCAGCGCGGCCCGAGGCAGGGCGCGGCGCACGCACGGGGCGACTGGGGCGAGAACTCGAGACAACGGCCCGGGCGGCAGACGTCTCGAGCGCGAGTGCCTCGAACTCTGTGTACACCTCGTGCGGGTCGACGTGGGGCACCGGGAGAGAGCTCCAGGTGCGGGGCCGCACCGCGGCGGCGGCGATGCGGCGCACCTGGTCGTCGCTGTAGATGCGGCGGGACTGCAGCGTGCGGAGCAGGTCAGAGTCGCGCACGACCCCGACGATGACATCGCCGCCGTCCGGTGCGGCCTTGATCGTGAGCCGCTTGACTCCGACGAGGACGATGAGGCCCGCGGCCTCGACGGTGAGCCCGCTCGCCTGGGTGAGCAGCTTCTCGGCCCGGCGGGCTTCGAAGGCCGCGTTCGAGATGTGATGCTGCGGATGGTTGTTGACCCGCAGTGCACGCTCGGCAACCCAGACGTCCTTGCCCGCGTGATGCTTGGTGTTGATCGTGTAGACCCCGGCGGGCCCGACGAGAAGGTGGTCGATGTCGGCTCCCTCGGTGCCGACAGGAACCGAGTGCAGGACGGTCCACTCCGGGCCCAGATTGCTGAGGATCCTGGCGACGCGGCGCTCGCCGACGATGCCGGCATGCCACGACCGAATCTCCTCCGCAAGATCCTCGCGACGCCCGGATGCTTGGCGGCTGAGACGGATGACGTGCTCCATCAGCGACTGGGCAGGGACTCGGTTGCGCAGATCGCTGCCCGTGGTCGGTGGCATGGCCTGAGCGGGCATCGCGGCGGCAGCCTCGGGCAGGTCAGCCTCGACAGCGACGTCGACGCGAGCTTCGACGGCAGCCTCGACAACGCCCGCGGCCGCGAATGTGCCCGCCGGCGCATAGCCCGCCCCAAACTCGGCGTCGCGCGGGCTCCGGTGCTCCGCCCACTCCTCGCCGGACCACCAGCGCCACTGGGCGGAATCCGCGGGGTCGGTGTACCACCCTGAGGGAGGCGGGGGAGGTGCCGGCGCGAGGTTCTCGTCCTCGACGACGAGGGCATGACGTCCGGGCATCCGCCACGTTATCGCGGCCTGCGACGGCGGCGCTGGCCCCAGATGACGGGGCGCGCACCGGGCGCACGGCGACCGCGAGCAGCAAGCGGCCAGCGCGCTCGCAGCCGCCGAGTCCTAGGCTGGGCGGGCGAGCCATCGCACGGCCCGCAGAGGGAGCGCGGTGTTGGAGAGCTACCGGAACACGTCGACCGGCTGGGTGTCGCCGGCATCCGTCTGGGAGCCCTGGGACATCCCCGTGCACTCGTGGGAGCAGTTCCTCGAGCAGACGCGGGCCCTAACCGAGACGCACGGCTACCGCGACATGCTCTGGCGCGGCTCCGGCAATGCCGACTGGGCGCTGTTCAGCTCGCTCTACCGCACCCTGCTCGACGCGAGCCCGACCCGCACCCCGCCGACCGAGGACCAGATGGTCGCCGCCGAGGTGGAGACGCTGCGCCTGGCCCGCGAGGACTGGCGCTTCGACGACATGCCGGCGCTGGAGCTGCTCGCCCGGCTGCAGCACTTCGGCGCCCCGACGCGCCTCGTCGACGTCAGCGAGAACCCGCTCGTCGCCCTGTGGTTCGCCGTCGAGCGCGCCCTGAACACAGCGGATGCCGACGCCCGCGTGTTCGCCTTCGCGAAGCCGGCCACGCGCATCACCCTCAACAGTGTGTGGGGCGGCCGCACGCTGCGCTGGCACGAGCTGACGAACGACGCCAGTCGCCTGATACGCCGCTGGGGGACAGGCAGCCTCAAGTACTGGCGGCCGCCGGCCTACGACTCGCGCATCTCCTCGCAGAACGCGGGCTTCATCGTGGACGGGGCGCCGTTCGCCTTCGACGGCGACCGCCAGCTGCGCTCCGCACGGGGCCGGTCGATGCCGTGGAGCACGGAAGACCTCCGCCACACCAGCTCGCTGCCGCTGCGGCTCAGCCACATCGCGCGCGACCCGATCAGCCAATACTCCGCGCCGGTGTTCACGTTCCGAATCGCGCGGGACGCCAAGGCGGAGATCCGGCAGAAGCTCGAGGCGAACTTCGGCTACCGGGCCTCGACGCTCTACTCCGACATGGTCGGTCTCTCCGACTACCTGACCCGCCACATCGGCAGCGGCGCGACGCTCGAATAGGCCGACGCCGCCACGCGCACGAGCACGAGCAGGAGCCCGAGCACGAGCACGCGGGCCGGCGCCGCGCCGCAGGAACCCCTCCGTTTTCGGGCTGCCCGGGCTGACGACTACGGTTGTGGAGGTCAGAAAAGGGGGCGCGGCGCATGAGCGACATCGCGGGCGAATTGGCGCGGGTGCGCGAGGCATTCGACAAGCCGACGCTGCGCCTGCTCGACCGCAAGTGGGCGCCCTTCGTGTTGGCCGTCTTCAAGAGCTCCTTCAGCCGCGACCGCACCAGCGTGCAGAGCGACCGGCTGCACGCCCAGGTCGACGCCTACCTCGCCGACCTCCGCAGTGTCGGCACCGAGACGCCCAACGGAAACGGCCGCAGCCTCTGCGTGCAGTGGATGAACGACCAGTGGCTCTACCGCGACATCGCCGGCGATGACGAGGGCGACGCCGAGGAACACTACTCGCTCACCTCGCACGCCCTCGAGGCGCTCTCCCTCGTCGAGAGCCTGTCCCGCGACCGGGCCCTGATCAGCGAATCGCGCCTGACCATGATCGTGGATGCCGTGCACCACCGCGCCACGCAGGCCAACCCCGACCGCGACGAGCGCCTCCACCGGCTCGACCTGCAGATCGCCGAGCTCACCCGCGAGCGCGACCGGGTCGCCGACGGGGGAGAGATCGCCGCGGCATCCGTCGCCCAGATGAGGGAGGGGTACGCCAACCTCGTCGACCTGATCGGCCAGCTGCCCGGCGACTTCAAGCGGGTCGAGGAGTCGGTGGCGAGCATGCACCGGCAGATCGTCAACGACTTCCGGGCGGAGGACCGCCCCGTCGGCGAGGTGCTCGACGAGTACCTGGCAAAGACCGACGCCCTCATGTCGCTGACCGCCGAGGGCCGCGCTTTCGAGGGCGCCTTCGAGCTGCTGCGCGACGACGCCCTGCTGCTCGGGCTCAAGGGCGACATCGAGGCGATCCTCGCGCACCCCTTCGCCGCGCAACTCAAGCCGTCTGAGCGGCGCAGCTTCGCCGCCACGGTCAGCCTGATCCGCAGCGGCATCGACGACGTGCTCACCCAGCGCATCGGCCTCACCACGACGCTGCGCGAGCACATCGTCAACCACGACATCGTCAAGGACCGCGAGCTCGAGGGGCTGCTCCGCGAGATCAACACCGAGCTCGCCACCTGGATGCAGACCGCCGGCCCCAAGGCACGGGTGAAGGCCGAGATCATGCCCGGCAACCTCGACGCCCCGCACCTGCGCGAGCGCTTCTACGACCCGCAGTCGCACGTGCCGCCGGCCCCGCTGGCCGATGTCTCGGCGCAGGCGCCCGTCGCGCCGAGCCTGGACGCGATGCGTCGCCAGGGCGGACCGCAGCTGCCAGAGATGCGCGAGGCGCTGCTGGGCGCGCTCGCCGCCCTCGATGCGAGCACGGATGCCGCGGACGCCTCCATCGGCGACGTCTTCAACGCCCTCGAGCCGGCGCTGCGCCGCCCGGTCGAGATCCTCGGGCTCATGCAGATCGCCACCCAGCTCGACGCCGTCGGGCACGGCGGCGCGGGCGAGCATACCGAGTTCGACCAGTACCTGACGGTGCGCCCCGACGGCACCGAGCGCACCTTCGAGGTCGCCCGCATCACCCTCACCGACGACGAAACCGCGGCCCTCGCCGCCCTGAACTCTGGAGCGCACAATGCTTGAAAAAGCAGGGACTGACGACTGGCAGGGCGAGACCCCAGAGAAGACGGATGACGCAGCCGGCGCCCTCGGCGCCGCCGCGTTTGGGCACAAGTCGACGATCGAGCACGTGCCCCGGGTACAGCGCACCCCGGCCCCGTCGAAGTACGGCACCGAGCGCGCCGACGCGCCCGCCGAGGTCTCCGACGCCTCCGACGCCGAGGGCGAGAGCCTCTCCCTGTTCGAGGGCGACGAGGGCGGACTCTCCGCCGCACAGCGCCGCACCCTCGTGCTGCTTCTCAAGCACCGCTACATCTCCGCCGCCGACCACCCGGCCGCCTGGCGCACCCTGCTCGCCTCCACCAGCCGCATCAAGTCCCGGCTGAACGACCTCTTCCTCGACCTACACGTCGACAAGCACTACGAGGTCGCGTTCAAGCGCCAGGCGCACGGCGAGGGCGGTGCCGTTTTCCCGACCGTGCTGCACGACACCTCCTATACCCGGGAGGAGACGATCCTGCTCGTCGTGCTGCGCCAGCGCTTCCGCAGCGACCGCGCCAGCGGGCACGAGTTCGTCATCGTCGACCGCGACAACCTGCTCGAGAAGGTTGCCCACTTCCGGCCCGCGCACGCCACCAACCGCTCCGGCGACGCCAAGAAGGCGTCCGCCGCGATCGAGGCCCTCGCCAAGGCGCACGTGCTGCTGCGCACCAGCGACCCCGACCGCTTCCGCATCGCCCCCGTCATCGAGGTGCTGCTTCCCGTCCAGCGGCTCGCCGAGCTGCTGGACTGGCTGCGCGCCGAGAACGGCTCCGCGAGCGTCGAGATGACGAATGCCGTCGTGCCCCTCATCGAGGCCGAGGCGGATGCCGCCGAAACCGTTGCCCCCGTGGACCGCGCAACTCCCGCCGATTCCGCCGATCCCGTTGGTCGAGTAGCGAGGAACGAGCGTATCGAGACCCCGCCGCACGAAGACTCCGACACCGCTGAGTCGGCTGCCGCGGCATCCGCCCCCGACGACGACGCCGAGAACGCCACACCCGACACCGCCCCCGTCGCCCCCGAACTGGAGCCCGCAGTATGAGCGATTCCCCGCTGTTCTACATCGACGGCGCCACCGAGGGCACCACGCAGTGGCGGGCGGAGACGTTCCAGATGGTCAACTGGGGCGGTTTCCACGGCCACCACTCCGTCGACCTCGCCACCACCGCGACGCTCGTCTCCGGCGCATCCGGAACCGGCAAGAGCACCCTGCTCGACGCCTACTTGGCCCTGATGATGCCCTCGGACACCCCATTCAACGGCGCCTCCAACGACGCCGGATCCGGCCGGGCCCGCAGTGCAGAGCAGCGCAACGTGCTCACCTACCTGCGCGGCAAGACCGACGACAACCGCGAGGCCGAGACCGGCGCCCTGCACGATCAGGTGCTCCGCGGGGGCAGCGAACCCACCTGGGGCGCCATCGCGATGACGTTCGTCGACGACAACCAGCGCCGCTTCACCGTGCTGCGCAGCTACTACGTGCCGCGGGCGACGAACAGCTACTCCGAGGTGTCGATGCGGATGGCGACCTTCGACGGCGCGCTGCACCTCGGCGAGCTGGAAGATGTCGTCCCCGCCAAGTTTGAGAAGCGCGCCCTCAAGGCCCGCTTCGCCGGCATCGAGGTGTTCGACACCTACGCCGCGTTCGCGCAGACCCTCTACACCCGGCTCGGCATCGGCGCCAACGGCGAGGGCGGCAAGGCGCTGCGCCTGCTCGCCCGCATCCAGGCCGGCCAGCAGGTGAAGACCGTCGACGGCCTGTACAAGTCGATGGTGCTCGAGCGCCCCGCCACCTATGCGGCCGCCGACAAGGCCGTCAACCACTTCGAAGACCTCGAGCGCTCCTACGGCGCCATGGTCACCGAGGCGCAGAAGGCGCAGGTACTGGAGCGCCTGCCCGAGCTGCAGAAGCAGTTCGTCGAGGCCAGCGACCGCGCCGACCTCGTCGACACCTTCGGTGTGGCCCGCAGCGGCGACACCCCGCTGCGCTACTGGGAGCTCGGCACCGAGCAGCGCCTGCTGGCGGATGCCGGCGACGGCAACCGATCCGAGCGCAAGCGCGTGCAGGCCGCGCTCAGCGCCGCCACCGCCGCCGAGAAGGAGCTCAAGGCGGGCCTGGCCGAGAGCCAGCGCCGCCAGCGCGAGAACGGCGGCGACGTGCTCGCCGAGCTGACCGCCGAGCAGGCCCGGCTCACCGAGGCCCGCGACGACAGGCTCGGCTCCCGCGCCCGCTTCGAGGCCCGCGTCGCCGTGCTGGCCGCGCCGACCCGCACCGCCGCCGAGTTCGCCGCCGCGCAGGCCGCCGCCGCCGAGGCCCTCGCCGCCTTCCCCGACGCCCAGGCCAGCGCCGAGGCGCACCACGAGACGCTCCGCCGCGAGCAGTACCCGCTCGAGGAGCAGGTGCGCACGCTCAAGAAGGAGCGCGACTTCCTCGCCGGCCGGCACAGCCTGGTGCCGCAGCACCTGCACGGCGCCCGGCTGGCGATCGCCGAGGCGGCCGGCATGGCCCCCGACGAGCTGCCGTTCCTCGCCGAGCTCATCGACCTCGCGCCCGGCGAGGAGCGCTGGCGGCAGGCCGCCGAGGTCACCCTCGGCTCTGTCGCGCGCATCCTGCTCGTCGACGAGACCAAGCTGGCCGCGCTCAGCCGGGCGATCGACCCGCTGCAGCTGCCGGTGCGCATCCACTTCGAGGGCGTGCCGCTCTCTGCTTCGACGTCTTCGACTGCGGATGACGCCGGCACGCGGCATCCGGCCGCCCCCGACTTCGAGGCCGCTTTTGTCTCCGGCAAGCTCGTGCACAAGGAGTCGCCGTTCACCGCTTGGGTGCGGCAGCGACTGCGCCAGAGCACCCTCGACGCCCGCTGCGTCGAGACGCCGGCCGAGTTCGACGGCGACGGCCCCTTCGTGGCGCTCAGCGGCCAGACCCGCAGCGGCAGCCGTGGCGCGCACGGCATGAACCGCGACCAGAAGCCGATCATCGGCTTCTCCAGCCAGGCCCGGCAGGACGAGATCGAGCAGGAGCTCGGCCAGATCACCGCCTCCGTGCAGCAGCTGGCCGGCCAGGCGCACACCCTCGCGAACGAGCTGGCCGCCCTCCGCGCCCGCCGCGACGCGAGCCAGTCCGTCGTGGATGCCGTCTGGGAGCTCATCGACGTCGACGCCGCCGAGGCGCAGCTTGCCGCCAAGGAAGCGGAGCTCGCCCGCGTGCTGGCCAACAGCGACGTGCTGCGCGCCCTCCAAGAAGAGGAGCAGCGGCTGGAGGCCGAGCTCGAGGCTGCCCAGGGGGCCCGTTTCGAGGCCGAGCGGGCCGCCCGCGTGCTCGCCGAGGCGCAGGGCGAGATCGTCGACCGCGAGGACGCCGTCAACGCCCAGCTGGAGCGCATCACCGACGAGAACCAGGTGAGCCTCACCGAGGAGCAGGGCGCGCACCTGGACGCCGAGTTCGCCGCCGTCGGCGACCCCGACGACCTGGAGACGTTCGCCGCCGGGCTCAAACGCCTGCGTGAGCGGCTCACCGCGCAGTCCGCGAGCGAGCGGGAGCGCGCCGCATCCGCCGCCGGGGCCATGCTCAGCATCTTCGAGTCGTACCAGCGGGCCTGGCCCGACCCCACCATCGGCACCGGCCTGGACTCCTACCAGGGCTACCGCGACATCCTCGACTCGGTCCTCACCCTCGGCCTGCACGAGCGCCGGCAGGAGTGGAAGCGCCGCCTCGCCGCCTGGAGCGGGCAGGACCTGGTGCCGCTGGCCGGCGCCTTCGACTCCGCCATCTCGCAGATCGAGGACAGGCTCGACCCGATCAACGACATCCTCTCGACGCTGCCGTTCGGCGCCGGCCGCGACCGGCTGCAGATCACGCTGCGCCGGCTGCACCGCGACGACTCCGTCGCGTTCCGCCGGGAGCTCAAGCAGCTCTCCTCTGGCGCGACCGAGCAGTTCACCGACGAGCAGACCGAGGAGCGCTTCCTGCGGCTGCAGGCGTTCATGGCCGGCATCCGCAAGCCGGAGGACGAGTCGAAGCCGTCGCCGACCCGCGATCTGCTGCTCGACGTGCGCCGGCACGTGGAGGTGACCGCGACGCGCCTCGGCGAGGGCGGCGAGGTGCTCAGCACCTACTCGTCGCTCGGCGGCAAGAGCGGTGGCGAATCACAAGAATTGGTGGCGTTCGTCGTCGGTGCCGCGCTGCGGTTCCAGCTCGGCGACGAGAGCCGCACGCGGCCCCGCTTCGCCCCCGTCTTCCTCGACGAGGGCTTCGTGAAGTCGGATGCCGAGTTCGCCGGCCGCGCCGTCGCGGCGTGGAAGGGCCTCGGCTTCCAGCTGATCGTCGGCGCCCCGCTCGACAAGGTGACCGCCCTGGAGCCCTACATGGACCTCGTGCTCTCGATCACGAAGAACCACGCCGCCGGCTTCTCCTACATCACCCCGATCGCCGATGCCGCCGTGCCCGCGGCCGCTCCCGCGTTGGCTCGAGGGAGCGAGGAACGAGCGACCGAATCCAACTCCGCCCCAGCCCTCGCCTAACCCGTCGGTCGAGCAGCGCCAAATCCGTTGGTCGAGTAGCGCCGCCCGCGGCGCGTATCGAGACCCCGTACCCGAAACTCCGGCCCGCCGGTTGAGCCCCTCGACCCGGTCCCGCTGCCCAACCCTTCCCGTTTGCTAACCCTTCCCCGTTGGCTCGAGGGAGCGAGGAACGAGCGACCGAAGCCAACCCCGCCTCGGAACCAGCCCCGCAATCACACGCCCACGGACCGCGCCGAAACCGGCGGCTCGCCAATCTCGTCGATCGAGTGTCCGCTGCAGGCGCTCCGCGTAGCCGTCGCCCGCTCGACCCGGTGCAGCGCGAACCAACGCAAATCATCGCGCAGTCGGCACCACGCCACGAGCAGCCAGCGTCCGCCGGTGAATGCGAAGATCATCGGCTCCACTTCGCGCCGCGAGGCCTGGCCGCGCGCGTCGACGTAGTCGATGTTCACCGTGACCTGGTCGACGAGGGCCTTCTCGAGCACGGTCATCACGCGGCGCGGGGCGCTCGGCCCGACGTCGACCCAGACCCGCTGGGAGAGGTCCGCGGCCCGCCGGCGGGTGCCCGGGTCGAGCACGTCCCGAATCTTGTTGGCTGCCGCGCGGGCGGAATCCGAGTACGGCGCCTGCGTCGCGACCGCCACCGCGGTGTTCAATGCCAGCGCCTGCGCGGCGGTCAGGTTCACCGGTGGCAGGCTCGTGATCTCGGCCAGGCCGTAGCCGCCGCCGGGGCCGGTGCGCGCCCAGACCGGCAAGCCGCTGGCCTCCAGAGCATCCAGGTCGCGTTTGATCGTGCGGGTGGTCACCTCGAACTCGTCGGCGAGCTGTTGTGCCGTGCGCCCGCGCACCGAGGCACGGCGCAGCGACTCGGTGAGGGCGTGCAGGCGCTCGGTACGTTTCACCCGGCCATCATCTCAGAATATCGTGAAAAAGTGACAGAAATAGTGACATGCCGCTGTCCGGTGGCCGCGGGACGATGGACACATGGATGTCACCACCAACACTCTGCCCTCGATCATTCTCGTTCCCGGCCACTGGCTCGGCGCCTGGGCGTGGGACGCCGTCGCCTCCGAGCTCCGCGCCCGCGGCCACGCCGTCACCGCGCTCACCCTTCCGGGCCTTGACCCCGACGACCCGGATCGCTCGTTGAGGACTGTCGACGACCAAGCCAAGGCACTGCGGAAGGCCGTTGCCGCGGCATCCGCCGACGGCACTGACGTCGTGCTCGTCGCGCACAGCGGAGCGGGTACTCCCGTTTCGGTCCTCCTCGACCAGAATCCGACCGCGATCAGCCGCGTCGTCTACGTCGACAGCGGCCCAGTGAGCGACGGCTCGGCATTCGACGCGGGCTTCCCGGTGGAGCAGGAGGAGTTGGAGCTGCCGCCATTCGACCAGCTCGCGGCGAGCCTGGAGGGCCTGAGCGAGAGCGACCTGCGCCAGTTCCGGGAGCGGGCGGTGCCGCAGCCAGGCCCCGCCATGCGGCAGGTGGTGCATCTCACGAACGATGCTCGACGCGACGTGCCGTCCACGATCATTGCCTGCTCTTTCCCGTCGGAGGTTCTGATGCAGATGGCCCGCGCTGGCAACGAGATGATGGCAGAGACGGCAGCACTCCGCGACCTCGAGCTGGTCGACCTGCCGACCGGGCACTGGCCGATGTGGAGCCGCCCTGCAGACCTCGCCGCCGCGATCTCGACCGCAGCCGTGCGCTGAGCCGGGGTTGTGCTCCCTCAGCTGGCGGGGAGCGTCGCCCCAGCGCGCCATCAAACGCTTCTTCGGGTCAGTCCGCTCTTCGACGCAGCCCGCCCCGGGCACCTCGGCGCGGTCGGTGAAATCGTCGGAGGCGGCATCTTCGAATGCCTTTCCGAGGGCTGGTCTGCTCGCCACGCGTTGCCCGTCGGTACAAAGAATTCCGACACTGTCCACCTGACCCTAGGCCGCGGCGGCGTCTTCACCATCACCACGAACCACTACGCCGCCAAGAACATTTGGGCTGCCGGGCGCACCATGCCGGTTGACGGCCAACGGCAGCAGTACGTTCCCAAGACCGAGGGGAGGTCGACAAGGTCGCTCTGCTCTTGGGCGAGCGAGTGCCTGTGCCTGTGCCCGTGCGCGCTGATCGTGCTCGTCGGCCCCGGGCGCATCACAGTGAGGGCGCAGTCGGATCGCGTCCGAGTGCTGAACTCGCACCAGGTTCGCCGCTGGCTGAAGCAGCAGCCTGACACGCTTGGCGCCGATGCCGTCTCGGACCTGTCGGCCCTCATCGACGACCCCGCTCTTTGGCGGGCGACGGATAAGGGTGAGTCAGCCGAGGCCCGGCGTCAGTTCGCTGAGCTGCACGGCGAGGTGCGCGCCTCGCGTGGGCGGCGCCGACTCTGAGCGCTAGCCGGGCTGACCGGGCTGCTCGCGATATTCACTAGCCGGATGGATCTGTTGCCCACGTCTCACCCTTCGGCGAGCGGTGCACCCGCCAGCCGGTACGCCGTCACCTTCAGACGATGGCGGCCATCGCACTCAGTATTTTGAGCAGTGTGAGGGGCATGCAGAAGCATCGAAGTGGCACGCTCCGCCCATCAAGTGTGGCCCGAGATCCACCAGCCTCTGATGGCCGGCGTCTTCGCCGCGCGGATGCAGCACCCGCGCCGAGGAGCAACGGGTCGGCCGTTGGATCGCAGTTGCGAGCCGGGCGACGTGGGCCGCCCATCGGGGGCCGTAGGCTGTCGCTGCGTGAGTGTGCTGCGTCCTCCTACAGGGCACGTCCATCGGGCCGGCCGGAATCATTGGGCTTTCCCCGAGGCAGCCCGGCCCCGAACTGAACTCGCACCTGCGCCGCGTACTGTCTCAACAAGCGGATGCGACTACACATCGTGTGCCCAGCTCGAATTTATCGCCTGAATGGGTGAGAGGCGGTCCGGGAAGTCCTTGTGACGGCGCATGGAACTCGTGCGGCCGAATCGGAACTCCCAGCGGCCAGTTGACGAGAATGTGCATGCGGCGACCATATCGAACGCGTCGACCGCGTAGAAGCGCGAGGCAGGGTCGTCCTTGGACGCACGAGTCTTCTGAACCTCGACCTTGCCATCGCCGCGCGAATAGTAGCCATGCTCGAGATCGCTGTCTTTGTAGACCTCGGGGCTTGCATTCTTGCACTCGACGCGGAGCACCTCTCCCGAAATGAGTTCAACGTTGAAGTCGTGTTGTGCATCCAAATCGAGCCGCTCAACATGGGCGACAGAGGGATGCTTCGCAAGAAAGGCTTCGAGGTGATGCTCGGCTACGCCGCCGCGGACAGCGACCGTAAGCCGGCTTCGTCCCCCGATGATGTCTAGGATCTGCTCGCCTGTTAGATCAAAACGCTCTTCAAGCACGTGTCGAGGAGACGCTTGCGTGGAGGAGACTGCCTCGGTCATTGAGACGGCCAAAGAGTGTCGGAGCGCGGGTTCGAGTCGCAGCGCGGATGCGCGCCGTTCGAGCCGCGTGTAGTCCATGAACCTATTCGGCCGGAGCGCGACGATCGTTTCAAGGCTGGACGGGGAACGCGATTCGGGACGTTTGTTTCCGCCTCGGTTGCTTTTCTCCCAAACATGCCAGCCAGACGCTTGCGCCTTCTCGATGTCTGGCCGCTTTGCATAGAAGGAGATCCCCATTGGAAGCGGATCCCAAAGCAATGGGTCGAGGCCGATGATGATCTGATCCTCGAGATCCACGCCAACAACGAGCGTCAAATCGACGCCAGCAACGTCCTTCGAAAGCGTGTGAGTGCGGTCCCAATTCTCTTCGGATCCGTAGCGCAACTGACCACGAACTTCGTCTGCTGGCCGGTTGTTCGTCGCGCGTCCCTTGACACGGAATGCGTAAATTAGCAGTCCAATGCGCTCATCAGAGTCGAGTTGCACGCCGAGATAGATTGGCGCGCGAACGTGTTGGCTGGCATACAAGACACGCGCCCCGGAAGCCTCCACCGCATCGATAAGAAACTGATGAATATCTCGCTTTCCGGAAACCTGGTAAACCTCTCCGAACGCTCGATTGGCCACAATATGATCCTGCAATTGACTCCGATCAACGTTGCTGAACTGCCAACCCCCATTCGAAGGAAGGATGTCGGTGGCCCAAGACACAATTACATCGACGATACTGGTACTGCGCAGACTTGCTCCAACGGCGGTTGCGCGAATTCAAGAAATTTGAGGTCATTTGTGCGAGAGCATCTTCCCGTCGTTAGTCTTTTCTCCGGCGCAGGCGGGCTCGACCTCGCTGTTGAACGTGCCGACGCAGAACCGCTCGCATCTGAGGACCAGGGAAATGGGCTTCTGCGCGTCTCGGTAGCAACGGACTACAACGAACCGGCGCTTGAGACGCTCGTTTCGAACTTTCCCGGAGCCGAGACATTGGCGGGCGACATCCGCGAGCTGAGCACTGAACAGATCTTGCATTCAGCGGGCCTCCGCAGCGCAGAGCCGGTCCTGCTTGTTGGCGGGCCACCTTGCACACCATTCAGCAAGTCTGGCTTTTGGCTCGAGCAGAAGAGAGAGAGCCGGGATCCGAATGCCTCGCTGCTCGATGAGTACGTGCGGGTTGTTCGCGAGTCGCGGCCCGAGGCCTTCATTCTTGAGAATGTGCAGGGGTTGACTTACAAGACTCATCGCGCCCAATTCGATCGCCTACTTAAGGCGCTTGGCGAACTCGGATACAACCCGCAGTGGAAAGTCCTGCTCGCCGCTGACTATGGTGTCCCTCAGCTTCGAAGGCGTGTCTTTGTAGTCGGTCGCCGTGATGGCGAGAAGTTTCATTTTCCGGAACCGACCCATTCTGGCTGGAGCGAGCGCGACCGGGTAGTGGATGCGTCCAAGATCCCACATGTGACGGCCGCTCAGGCGTTCGCGAGTTTGCCGCGCCTCGACTTCGTTGACGACGACGCGATTGTGGATGGACAGTACGGCGAGCTCGCGTCCGAGGTGCCGCCAGGGCAGAACTATCTCTGGCACACGGATCGGTACGGCGGCCGTGATCGGTTCGAATGGCGCAGTCGGTACTGGACTTTTCTCCTACGATTGGATCCGAATCGCCCGTCATCCACGTTGCAAGCGCAACCAGGTCCATGGGTCGGCCCGTTCCACTGGGAGAACGTCCGAACGAGTTCGGGCGCGGAGCGCGCTCGGAGGCTGCATGTAAACGAGATGCTGCGACTGATGTCGTTTCCTGACGACTACGTAATCGGCGGTACCCGAGTCGAGGTGCAGCGACAGCTTGGCAATGCAGTGCCAGTTGAACTCGGAAAAGTCGTCGTTCGCGCCCTTATGACCCAGCTCGGCTACTTGAAAAACACGAGATCTGCGCAGGCCAGCATCAACGTATAACACCAGGAGGGGCTCAGCCATTTGGGCTCGGAAGGCGCCTCCTGGGCGCGCCGCAAGTACGGAGATCAGGCTCTACAGCGGAAGCTTCCAAACTCGATCAATCGCGCGCTTGGCGAGAATGGAGGTGCGTTGTGCAACCTCCACAGCACTCCATTGCGACTGGTCGAGAACTCCTCCGATGTCATAGCTGACCCCTTCCTTCGCAAGGATCGCCCTCTTCGCTTCGAATGGCTTATCTCCGAGCTTGTGGTTCACTGCTTCGCTCACAAGGATCAGATTGCCGAGCGCGCCAACTGTATCGAGGGACGCCCCTCTGGAAAGGTCCCGCTGCGGCATTATGTGTTCGATAGTGAGTTGTTGCGTGGTTGTGGATGGGGCTGCATCGCGGAGGAAGTTCTCGAGAACGTACCGGATGAGTTTGCTGTCGCGCGTGTAGTCATTCGTGAATAGGAAGCGTTCCTGGAAAGCCAAGACAAACTGCTCGGGGTCAGGTGCTCGGTCGACGAGTTTCTTTCGAATGTCGTTGAGAACAGTTGCACGTTTTTGGGCGTCATTTCGTGTTGCGCTCAGCTCCCGAGCTGCCTTGGCATACATCTCTGAGACCCCGCCGCTACTCCGAAGCTGGCTTACAACAGTGTGCTGGAAGTGGAAACGTTCGATGACTTGAAGCGTCTTGTTGAACTGACCAGCGCTGAGCTTCTGGGCGTCGGTTCTAGCGCGCAACAGAGCAAGCAGCAGGGGTGCGGGTTGCACGATTCCGAAAACGGCGAGCGCTTCCAAACTGCGCCGGGCGGTAGTTTCCTCTGTTGGCCAGGTGCGCGACGACGGCTCGATGACGGCCCGATAAAGGGGCGCGTCGTGAACAAGCGAGGCCAGGCGCGTCTTTGCCATAGCTGTCGACTTCACCTTTTGCTTTACTGCTGGAAAGAGCTTGCGTTCCGCAACGTAGTTCTCTTCGGACAGCCACCAGTGCAATATGAAGCGGTTCGGATCGATTCGTTTGCGCGTTTCGTTTGCTTCCAGTTCATTCCGCATCTTGTGCCACTTAGTTCTGGCTGTGTCAGCCGCAGCATTGCCCGTACCACGGAGTTTGTTCAGAAGATGGTTCTTGAGAAGATCGATGACCTCCAAGTCCTTCCCGCGGCTATTGAGGGTCTCGAAAATAACGTACGCGTCGTCTTCGTTGCTGTGTTCAATCCAGATGACGCGAAGTCCGAGTAGCCGATCTCGTAGATCAAGTAGCCAGCTGAGAGGATCCTTTCGCTTCGAAGCCTCCTCCTCAACACGCCGTCTGATTGCGTCAAGCGCCTTCGATAGCGCGTGTTCCTCTTCCGTAGCCGGCAGTACCGTGGTCTCTGGCGGGTCTCGGAAGATCGCTTGCGCAAGAAATGGCGAGTCAACCTCCGTTTGAAGGGTGAACTGCTGTTCATTGTTTCTGTCGGCCTTCTCCAGATAGCGGTGTACGCCCTTCGCGAGGTTGGTTTCTCCGAGTGCAGCGAAGTGGTCGCGCAACACAGCAAACATGATCGAGATCGTCGTTAACCTCTGCTGACCATCGACGAGGCGACGTACAGGGCTGCTCGGATCACGCCAAGCGACCATCGGGCCTATGAAGTAGCCGATTTCATTGTCGTATACGACGTCGCGCCAAAAATCATCCAGGTTTGACGCGTCCCAGCTGTACGGCCGCTGAAAACGCGGAATGACGTAGTAATCCGCGCCGACAAAGAGTTCTTCTACAGTGCGCTTGTCTGGCTGAAAATCGATTTCTGGCAAGGCGATTCCTATGGGCGACTGGGCAGGTAGCCCTCGGCCGTTGTCGGGGCATCCTCTGGCGGGCCGCTCTCGATGCCTATCGCATCTGAGCGTAGCGTGACGCTTGATGCTGGTGTGGATTGAACACCTCACCACTTAGTCGATGTGACCGCGCGTTCGGAGCGCGGGCTGCGATGCCCAGCTGAGTGATTGTGTCTCGGCAACGGTCACGTTCGACAGCCCCGCGGGGAAGACTCGGATTCGACTGCGCCGGTGAATGCTGATCATCAGGCTCGGCTCGAGCCAGACGAACCTCGGCGTCGATCGACCTCCATCTGCGCAACGATAGCGAACCTGCAACCCTCTCATTTGCTGAACGAGGCGTGCTCGGGAGCGGGCCTTCAGCGATCCGCGGCGTGTTGCTGCAGCTGGTCGATTCGCCTACCCGAGCAAGTGACTCAGGACCCGCCCGGCGACGGTGGCGCGGTCGGCGTCGGTCGCGAGCTGTTCGAGGCCGAAGCCGAGCATCACGGTGTCGGGAGTGGTGACGCCAGCGACGATGCCGCCGAGGCCGTTCGTGCGCACGAAGTCCGAGGCGTTGCCCGGGCTGGAGGCCGGGGCACCCGGGACGCTCCAGGCGCCGAGGCCTGTCTCGAAGCCCTCCGCCTGCGATTCGCCGGCCGTCGTCACGAGCTTGGTGTCGTCGAGGATGAGGCCGGTGCCGCCCGTGGCCGGGTCAGTGACGTAGCTGACGGAGAGCTCCACCTGCTGGCCGGCGAAGGCGCTGAGGTCGTAGGAGACCGGCACCCAGCCGCCGGAGGAACCCGTGAACGAGTTCCAGTCGCCGGAGCTACCGCTCGGCACGCACGGGTTGGCGAGGGTGAGGTAGTTGGCGAGCTGCGGGTGCTCCTCGAGGAGGAAGCCCGCCTCACACTCGGCCGGCACGGCGCTGGAGGTGGCCACGTCGCCGGGGGCGCCGGGGGCGCCGCTTGCGGCATCCGCCAGCGTCGTCCAGTTCGTGCCGCCAGCGGTGCGGGCTTCGACGATCACGTGGTCGTAACCCTCCTCGGTGTCGAAGGAGAACTTGGCCTCGAAGGCCGGGGCGTCGGCCGCCGTCAGGGCGCTGAGGTCGTAGCTGCGCACGAGGCGCTGGTAGCCGTCGTCGATGTGCGGGGCGGCCATCGCCCACGAGCCCTCGATCGCGATGAACGGGCCCTGCGGGTCGGCGTAGTCGGCGACCGCGCTGCTGGCGAACTGCGGGAACTCATCGACCGGCAGCGTGGCGCTGGTGGGGGAGAGGGCGCCGGCCTCGTCGACGGGGTTGTCGACCGTGGCCGGGCCGCCGAAGAGGGCCGAGATGCCGTCCATCGGGGCCGCCGTTCCGAGGACGCCGCTGGCGGCGAGCGGGGTGCGGTTGTACTCGCCCATCCAGTACTGGGTGAAGTCGTCGGCGTAGAGCAGGCAGTCGCTGAAGGCGTCCCGGGTCACGGCACAGGGCTGGTCGGGGGCGCCGTCGAGGCCGTAGTAGATGCCGCCGAGGGTGCCGGCGAGGATGCCGTAGTAGCCGGTCGTCTCGCCGGTGTAGCCGAGCTTGCCGCCCTCGTTGAGGTAGTCGCGCAGCGCGAGCGTCAGGTACTGGGTGCGCTCGGCCACCGACAGGTCGGGCAGCGCCTGGCTTCCGAACTCGGTCAGCTCGTCCTCCGGGTCCTGGGTGAGCCGGTTGTCGCCGAGGTACCAGAGCGTCGCGTCGTAGTGGCTGAGCACGGCGAGCGGATGCGGCACGCCCTGCTGGTCGACATCCCACACGTCCGGGGTCACGCCGTTGGCCTGGAGCGCCGCGACGTGCTCGTCGAGGTACTTCGGCGCCGTCGTGCCGGAAGGGTAGGTGGGGTTCACGCCGGTGTAGTCCTCGTTGGCGATGACGAGCGCCGGGTTGCCGGTGTCCTGGGCGAGCGTGTACGTGAAGTGCTCGCTCTCCACCGTGCGGGCGGCGGCGCTGCCCTTCTTGTCCTGGGGGTGCGCGCGCCCGGTGAACCACACCTCGACGCTGTCGCCGGGCTTCGCGCCCTTCACGATGCCGCGGTACTCGGCGTAGTAGTCGGTGTTCTCGGCGCCGTAGCGCTCGCCGCCCGCCCATTCGTTCACGCCCGCGCGCTTCACGGGCCCGCCATTGATGGAGTAGTTCAGCTCCCGCTTCTGCAGGCTGCGCTTGGCGACGACGGCCACAGGCTGCGGGTCGCCGTAGGAGACGGTGAAGCTGTCGACCTGGAAGTCGGCGGCGTCGCGGTTGACGACCGACACGGGGTCGTCGGGGTCGAGTGCCGACTCGGCGACGGCCAGCGCGAACGGCACGTTCTTCTCGAACTCGGCCTGGATGAGGCCCTCGTCGTCCGGGAAGTTGAAGCCGCTCAGGCAGTCCTCGGACAGCCACGCGTCATCCGGAATCGAGTCGGAGACCGTCTCACACGTCGTCATCTCGGGGGTGAAGCCGAGCGCGCCGTATGCCTCCTGCATGTGCGAGTCGGTGTCGCCGTTCGTCGTGTACAGCTCGGCCGAGATGTCGGGGTCGTAGCCGGGCACGGCCGGGTTCGCGTCGTCGCCGACCATCGCCTCGTAGATCACGTCGTCCGGCGACGGGGTGGCCACCTGCCAGCCGATGCCGTGCAGCAGCAACTCCGAGGCCGAGTGGTAGTTGATGAAGAACTCGGGGGAGAGACGCTTGAACAGCGAGTCGAGCGCCTTGGTCTCGGGTTCGGATGCCGGCGCGGTGCCGCGGTACGTCTCGCTGGCCGGATTCGGCGAGGAGCCCTCGTTGTCGTAGCCCCAGCGGGTCGGGTAGTTGCGGTTGAGGTCGACGCCGTCGCCCGTGCCGATCACGCCGTCACCGTTGTTGTCGTGCAGGTTCTTCCGCCACAGCCGCTGGCCCTCTTGGAAGGTGAAGTCGTAGCCGTCGGGGTTGGCCACCGGGATGAACCACATCTCGGTCGTGTCGACGAGCTTGGTGATGCGCGGGTCGCTGCCGTAGCCGGTGAGCACCTCGTTGAGCAGGCGGCGCACCATCTCGGGGGTAATCCACTCGCGGGCGTGCTGCGCGCCGATGAAGACAGTCGTCGGCTTCTTGCCGTCCTTGCCCGCCTTCGCGTTCTTCGTCACCCGCACCGCCGTGATGTCTTGCCCGTTCACGGTCTGGCCGATCTGCTGCAGCTGGGCGATCTTCGGGAAGGCGGCCGCCTGGCCGATGAGCTCCTCCTGCAGGCCGCCGGCACCGCTGTACATGCGGAAGACGCCCTCGGCCTGGAGCGTGCGGCGGCCGGCATCCGGGGCCGCCTTCAGCTCCAGCTCGGTGCCCGCCTCGGCGAGCTCGCTCGCCTGCTCGCCGCTCAGGATCACCTGCACGTCCATGCTGCCGTCGCTGCCGGGTGTGGCCGTGACGTCGTGGCGGTCGACGCCGAGGTCGACGAGGGCCGCGAGGCCGGCGGCGTCCACGGTGCCCGTGTAGACGGAGAGTTGGTCGGATGCCTCGGGCGGCGGCGAGCTCGCCATGCTCGGTGCTGCGCTGACGCCGGTGATGACGAGAGCGGCGACGGTGGCGATGGCGAGGTGACGGAACATGAGCACTCCTGGCGTCAAGCAGAACAGTGGCAAGCCGAACGATTCACATCTTTGACCCCCGTTCGGGTGCCGTCAAGAGTGAATTGAGTGCCCTGCTCGCATTTCCTGCGTTCAGACCCGTTCGGGGGATTCGGCCGTTTGCCGCAATGGGCATTACTGTGAGTGAGAAACTCTCAGGGGAGCCGATGGCTAGTACCGCAACGATGCGCGAACGATTCGCGGGCCAGCTCGTCATCGACGAGACACTGCGCCACCAGGCCGGCGCGACGCCCCGCACTCCGGTGCAACGCTTCTTCGGGAGCTCGCCGCTCGCCGAGGAGGCGCGCTCCTGGTACCTCGGCGCGGTCGGAGAGATCGCTGTCGGCGGCATCCTCGAACGCCTGCCGGAGGGCTGGGCCACGCGGCACGCCCTGCCAGTCGGTACCAAGGACACCGACATCGACCACCTGGTGGTCGGGCCGGGCGGCGTCTTCACGATCAACACCAAGCACCACGCCGACAAGGGCATCTGGGTGGCCGGACGCACGCTCCTGGTCGACGGGCAGCGCCAGCCGTACATCCCGGCCGCGACGGGCGAGGCCGGCAAGGTCGCGAAGCTGCTGGGCAGCCGGCTGCCGCATCCGATTGCGGTGCACCCGCTGCTCGTGTTCGTCGACCCCAAGCGCATCACCGTGAAGGAGCGGCCCGAGCGCGTGCGCGTGCTGAACTCGCACGAGGTGCGCCGGTGGCTCCGCGAGCAGCCGGCGGTGCTCAGCGCCGATGCGGTCGCGGAGGTGCTGGCCGTCGTCGACGACCCGGCCTCCTGGCGGGCGACGGATGCCGGCGACCACGTCGCGGCGCGCAGCCAGTTCGCGGCCCTGCACGCGGAGGTGCGGGCGGCGCGGAGGCGGCGACGGCTGTGGGGCTTCGCCGGCATGGCCGGGATTGTCGCGCTGCTCGTGGGGCTGTGGGCGCTCCTGCCGACGCTGCTGCCGCTGATTCTCGGCGCGCTGGCCGGGTAGCGGGCGCTCTCGGCTTCGGTCGCTGGCGCTCCCTCGAGCCGACGTGAAAAGGGGCGTGCGCGCTTAGTCGCCGGCCGGGCGCTCCAGCGCGTCGTCGAACTGGTGGTGCGTCTCCAGATAACTGACCACGAACGGGCAGCGGGGCACGATGGTCTCGCCGCGGTCGCGGGCATCGGTGAGCGCCCATTCGACGAGCTGGGTCGCGATGCCGCGACGGGTGAAGGCTTCCTCGGTCACGGTGTGCGTGAAGACGATGCGTTCCGATGGCCGGAGACGGTATTCGGCGTAGGCTGCGACATCCGCTCCGACCAGTGCCTCGTAGCGGCTCGCCTCGTCGTTGCGGCGGATGGTGACGGTGGAGGTGTCGACGGCCTCGGGCTGCACTGTGGATTCGCTCATGGGAGGGGTCAACGCGGGTGGACCGGTTTGTATGCCCGAGCGGGGCGGCTGGCTTCGGGCACAGGCTCCCTCGAGCAAGCGGGGAGGGCGGGCGCTCAGCGAGCGGCGATCGTGATGACCGCGGTGATGAAGCCGGGCAGGGCGAGCAGGGTGAGCAGCGCCAGCGCGATGCGGCCGGCCAGTGCCACCGACCGGGACACCCACCAGCGCCCGACCGCCGGCACGATCAGCGCCCCGAGCGCAGTGGCGCCCGCGCCAATCAGCAGCAGGACGCCGATCGGAATGTAGACCACGGCCGCGAGCAGCGGGGCGTAGGCCAGCCACGGGCGCGCGGGGCGCAGCGGCAGCCGCCTGCTGTACCAGCCGAACACCGCGGCCAGCAGCATCCCGTGCCCGAGGACGAGCACGGTGAACAGGAGCACGGCCAGCCAGCCCGGCCCGAGGAAGGCGAAGTCGGGGTTCCGCGCGCGCAGCGGGTCGTCGATCGGCGCCGCCACCACCAGAAGGAGCGAACCGAAGATCAGGCCGCCCAGCCAGCCGCGGGGGAGCCAACGGTGGATGAGCGCGAACAGGACGGCGGAGAGGAACGCGTTGGGGAGGACGCCGAAGATCAGCAGGGAGAGGGTGCCGTCGACGGAGATGGTGCCCACGAGCGCCTCCGCCTCGGTGTGGCTGCCCTCGGCGTGCGGCGAGGTGAGCGCCAACACGCGCATGACCAGGCGGGAGGCGGGCAGGCTCCAGAGCAGGGCGGTGCCGAAGCACGCGACCGTCACGACGGTCGCCCACCACAGGTAGCGGCGCAGCGCGGCGCGGACCCGCTGGGCCGGGCCGGCAGGTGCGGGTGGTGTGTTGGGGGATGCCGGGGCGGCCGATGCGGGCGGGGCGGCAGACGCCGCGGGCGCCGGCAGCGGCGACCCGGGCGGCACCGCGACCGGGGCGGTCGCCGGCACCGACTCCGCGGGGCTCGGCTGCACCTCCCGGCTGCCTGCGCTCGCCCCGAGCTCGGCGGCATCCGGCGGGGTCAGACTCAGTCGGCGCCAGGCGACCATGAGCGCCAGACCGCAGAGAGCCAGCGCGATGCAGACGAGCACAATGAGCATGGGAGGGCCTTTCCGCCGCAAGTCTGGGGGACGCGGAGCCGCGCCGCCACAGGGATTGCCCGGATGCGGCGAGTTGGCGTCGGTCGCACCCTCCCTCGAGCCAGCGGGCGCGACGCGCGCGTCGCGAAAGGCGGCAGCCCACTCCAAGGAAGCCTCTGGACAGTGACCGATGCTTGCAGGCGGCGGCCCGCGGGAGGAGGATCGGCCCATGGGCAACGTCTTCAGCGACATCGCCGTCTCGGTGGACGGCTTCAGCGCCGGGCCGAACCAGAGCCTGGAGAACCCGCTCGGGGTCGGCGGCATGCAACTGCACCGCTGGCATCTCGAGCACCCCGAGGAGAGCGCGGCCGAGATCGCGGCCATCGTCGACGCGGGCGCGTTCATCATGGGGCGCAACATGTTCGGGCCGATCCGGGGCCCGTGGGATTCCGCAGGGCCGGAGGAGTGGCGCGGCTGGTGGGGCGAGGAGCCGCCGTACCACGGCCCGGTCTTCGTGCTCACCCACTACCCGCGGGAGAGCCTGGAGATGGCGGGCGGCACGACGTTCCACTTCGTGACGGACGGCTTCGTCGCTGCCCACGAACGGGCGCTCGCGGCATCCGGCGGCCGCGGGGTGTCAATCGCCGGGGGTGCGTCCACGGTGCAGCAGGCGCTCGCCGCCGGCCTGCTCGACGAGCTGCGCCTGCACATCGCGCCGGTCGTCCTGGGCGCCGGCGAGCGGCTGCTCGAGGGCGTCGGCGACGTGCAGTTGGAGCAGTTCGGCGTGACGAGTTCGCCGCTGGTCACGCACGTGCGCTACAAGGTGCTGCACTGAGGGCTGCGCCATGGCCCCTCATGGTCGATTCGCCTCGGATGCCGGCCACCTCCTGGGCCAGTTCGGAGGCAGCTCGGGCCTCGATGCGCGGCAACCGCAGCCGCGACACCGCCCCCGAGCTGGCGGTGCGCCGCCTGCTGCACGCAGAGGGGCGCCGCTACCGAGTGAACTACCGGCCGGTGGCGGGGCTGCGCCGCACCGCGGATGTCGTCTTCACCCGCGCCCGGGTGGCGGTCTTCATCGACGGCTGCTTCTGGCACGGCTGCCCGCTGCACTACCAGGCGCCGGTCGCGCACCGCGACTACTGGGAGGCGAAGGCCGCCGGCAACCGGGCCCGCGACGCTGACACCGCGGAGCGGTTGGCGGCTGCCGGCTGGACGGTGTTGCGGTTCTGGGAGCACGAGCAGCCGGCATCCGTCGTGGCGGCGATCGACGTTGTGCTGGACGCCGCCTCGGCCGGGCGCGGCTAGACCAGGCTCGCGGCGAGCGGGCCGACCACGGCCGCCAGGGCGGGGCGGAGCGCCGCGGGCACCAGCAGGCGCTCGGTGCCGTCGTCTGCGCTCCGGGCCTCGAACAGCCCGGCCCGGCTCAGCTGGTGCAGCACGAGCGACGCGGCGAAGGACGCCGTGGCGTTGGCCTCGAAGTCCAGCTCCGCATCGACCAGCTCCGCGATCTCTGCGCTGCCGGCCGCCGGCAAGGCCGCGGGGCAGATGGCTCCGGCGAGCACGGCGATGATCCGCGTGAGTGTCTGGGCGGTCGTCGGGGCCTCGTTCTCTGCCTCGCTGTCGAGCCACTCCTGCACGTAGTTGTCGATCAGCTCGGTGCGCGCGGCGAGGCGCTCCGTGGCATCCGCCGCCTGCCACTGGGCGGCCGTCGGGCCCGGGCGCACGGTGGTGGCGGTGACCTCGGTGATGCCGGACTGGGCGAGCGCCGCCCACCAGGCGCTGAGGTCGCTGAGGTCCCACATCGAGCCGGCCTGGCGCGGTTCGGCCTCGGGGTCGAAGGCACCCGGGGTTCCGGCCGTCGCCATCTCGTAGAGGTGGTGGGCGAGGTCGGTGTTCTCCGCGCCGGGCTGGCCGACGGCATTGATGCCGATCAGGGCGGCCACGGTCTGGATGTCGGCAAGCTGCAGCGCCCCCGTGCGCAGGATGGGCCGGCCGCGGCCGACCCACGCCAGGAGGCCGTCGACGCCCTGCACGATGGGCAGCGCGTCCAGAGCCTGCAGCTGCTCCGCCGGGGGAACCTGCTCGACCTCGGTGAGGGCGTCCAGCAGCAGTCCGACCATCTCGCCGACGGGGGTGTACTCGGCGATCGCGTCGTCGAGCACGTCGTAGGCGGCGTCGAAGTCGGCATCCGAGGCCCGCCAGCTCCGGGTCTCGCTGAGGAAGTCCAGGTAGTGCTCGAGCACCTCGACGAGCGCCTCGACACGGTCGCGCAGGTCGAGCTCGTCCTCGTCGCTCGCGTCCAGGTCGGCGCGGGCCGTCTCGGCAGGCGCGGCTCCGTCGCGGCCGAGCTCGATGACATAGTCGAGGAGCGCCTGCAGAGTACGCGCGGTCGGCGTGGCCAGCGTCATCCGCGGCCCGAGGGTGCGCGTCATCTCCATCAGCACGCCGAGGGTGCCGTGCATCGATTCGAGGGAGCCGTGCGACTCCGCGTCGTCGATCTCGGTCAGGTGCCGGGCATACCAGGTGGCGAACTGGGCGAGCAGGCGCGCCTCCGCCGTCGACGGCGTCTCGCGCGCACCGCGGTGGGCCTGGCCGCTCGGGCTGGCCGGGCGCGAGGGGCGCGACTTCGGGCCGGTGGAGCGCGACTTCTTCTGTTGCGACATGGGACTGATCATTTCTCTGCGGATGCCGGGCGCACGTGTTTTCCACGATACCGGCAGTGATTGCGTGCTGGCGCATGGCTGCGCCGAGTCGTGTCGGAGGCCCGGCGTAGCCTGCAGACAACTCAATCGAACACGCTCGTGCCGGAGCGGAGAGAACGATGAAGGTGCTCGTGGCAACGAGCAAGAAGCAGGGGTCCCGGCCCAGCGACGTCATGGAGGGCGTCGAGGGCGAGCTCGTCTTCCTGGTGGAGCCGTGCCCAGACAGTCGGCGGTTCCCGTACGGGCCGTGTGACTGCGCCATCACCTTTCGCGGCTGTTTCAGCGATCGGGTGACCTCAACGGCGATGGTGCGCGACCTCGATGATGTGGGCTTCGGCGACCTCGTCCTGGCGCTCGCCGTCGCCCACCACGGGCCGGCGCTGAACGGCTGCAGCTGCGACTTCGACCCGGTGGAACAAGCCGGCAGACTGGTGGCGATCGCGGCCCCGCTGCGCGAGGGGCTCGTCGTGGAGCGCTGCGTCGACCACGTGCGGGTGCGGCGCTGATGCCCGGGCCAATTCGCTTGCCGGGCCCGTGGCCGGGGCGTAGTGTGCCATCGCCAGTTCACCGACGATCGGAGGCCTCATGCCTGCCACCGCGCTGCCCTCGAATGGCGACCAGCCCGAACCCGCGGGCGGGACGAAGAGCTGTGACGCCAGCGGGATGGCCGAGATCCACCGCATGTTCCGGGCCGGGTTCGGGGAGGGCGCCGCCCTCATCCGCGGCGTTCGGGAGGGCGACGCCGCGCACGCCGACCGGGTCGGGCAGCACCTGGCGAATCTCTCGACCGGGCTGCACGGTCACCACGAGGGCGAGGACACCCTGCTCTGGGACCGGCTGGAGGAGCGCGCCCCCGCGTGCACGGTGCACGTCGAGCGGATGCGGCGGCAGCACGCCGAGATGCTGGTGCACCTGACCGCGCTCGACGTGGCGCTGCCGCGCTGGCGGCTCAGCGGGCGGGCGGCGGATGTCGGGGCCGTCACGGAGGCGCTCACCGGGATCAACGCGGCACTCGCCGTGCACCTGCCTGACGAGGAGACGACCGTCGTGCCCGTGATGGAGCACGTGCTCGCGCAAGACGAGGTGGAGGCGCTCGCCGAGCACGGGCGCAAATCCGCTCCGAAGGGCGCCATGTTCACGACGCTCGGCATGATCCTCGCCGCCCAGCCGGACGGCGGCGCCGAGTGGCAGCGCAAGCACCTGCCGGCGCCCGCGCGGCTCATCTGGCGCACGGTCGGCGCCCGCAAGTACGCGCGCTACCGCGCGTCGCTCGTGGGCTAGCGACGCGCGGTTGGGTTCCGCGTCGGGCCGGCGCTAGACGGACGCCGCGGCGTCCCGCTTCGGCAGCACCCAGCCGGGGCGCACGAAGTGGCAGGTGTAGCCGTTGGGGTACTTCTCCAGGTAGTCCTGGTGCTCCTCCTCCGCCTCCCAGAACGGGCCGGCCGGCGACACGGTGGTCACGACCTTGCCCGGCCAGAGGCCGGAGGCCTCGACATCGGCAATCGTGTCGTGGGCGATGGCCTTCTGCTCGGGGAGAGGGTGAAGATCGCGGAGCGGTAGCTGGTGCCGCGGTCGTTGCCCTGCCGGTTAGGCGTGGTCGGGTCGTGCACCTGGAAGAAGAACTCGAGCATCTCGCGGTAGCTGGTCACGCTCGGGTCGAAGACGATCTCGATCGCCTCGGCGTGCGTGCCGTGGTGGCGGTAGGTGGCGTTCGGCACGTCGCCGCCGCTGTAGCCGACCCGGGTGGAGAGCACACCGGGGCGCTTGCGGATCAGGTCCTGCATTCCCCAGAAGCAACCGCCGGCGAGGATGGCGGTTTCGGTTGCGGCGGTCATGACTGCTCCTTGCTACGTGAATCTGCGGATGGTGCGGATGGATCGAACAGGCCGCGGTATTCACCGTACCCCTGCTGCTCGAGCTCGGCGACGGGCACGAAACGCAGCGCCGCGGAGTTCATGCAGTAGCGGAGGCCCCCGGCATCCGCCGGGCCGTCGTCGAAGACGTGCCCGAGGTGGCTGTCGGCGCCGCTGGAGCGCACCTCGGTGCGCTTCATGAACAGGGCGCGGTCGGTCTTCGTGGTGACCGCGGCCGGCTCGATCGGCCGGGTGAAGCTCGGCCAGCCGGTGCCGCTGTCGTACTTGTCGGTGGACGAGAACAGCGGCTGCCCGGAGACGACATCAACGTAGATGCCGGGATCGTGGTTGTTCCAATACGCGTTGTGGAAGGCGGGCTCCGTGCCGTCCTTCTGCGTCACCAAGTGCTGCGCATGGGTGAGATGGGCGAGCGACTCTGGTGTCTTGCGGTACTCGGTGGACACTGTGTTCCTCCTGGTGGTGAGTCGGCGCCGCTGGCCGCGACGTCACAGTAAAGAACGGATGCCGTGGCGGCCGTGTTCCCGCAAGGCTGTGCCCCGGCTGTGAGTTCGGGGGCGCCCGCGGCCCCGGCGGCGCCCGACTGCGGTTACCACGCCGTGAGTTTGGTCGGCGTCATCCGGATGACGGCGCTGTACTGCGCGGCCATGCCGGCCATGTCGAGGCTCAGGCCGGCCAGGCCGCGGCCGTACTTCGCCGCGTACTCGGCGCCGATGCGGTCGATCCAGCCGCTGGTGGGCTCGGGCGAGACGGCGGCGGTGCCCCGCAGCACGGTCAGGTGTTCGCCGCCGCGGCCGGCCTCCAGATGCACGAGCACCTTCTCGTTGCCGCGGACGTTGCGCACCTTGACCGCCTGCGGTTCGCTGAGCACCAGCAGCTCGCCCTCCCACCAGAGGAACCACACCGGCACCGCGTGCGGGAAGCCGGAGCGGCGGATGCTCGTGAACCACGCGATCTGCTCGCTCTGCAGCCGGGCGAGGGCACGGGCCTGCACGTCGTCGGCCGGGTCGAGGGTGAACGCGGGCTGTCCTGTCGAAGCGGTCACGGGGGAGTCCTTCCACACAGGGGTGCTGGGTGGCCACACGGTAGCACGCCGGGTTGGCTTCAGTCGCAGGGTCCCTCGAGCCAACGAGTACCGTCGGCCGGAGGGGTCCAAGCGCCGGCATCCGGTGCACCCTCGGCCGGAGATTGTGTCGATACGCCGCTCAAGCGGGCGCCCCGCTGCGCGTGGCAACCGAATGCCCGGCCGAGCGCACGCGGACAGGGTCGGCACGCGGACAGGCTCTGCCACGGACAGCCCGTGCCGCGGACAGGGCCGGAACGAGAGCCCGGCCGGGCTGGGAGGCTAACCGACGCACACGCCGGAGGACACCGGCTCGGCCAGGCCGGGCGCGGCTGCGGCCACCGGGGCCAGCTCGCTGAGGGTCAGCGCGTAGGCGATATCGCTGACGACGGCGGACTTCGCGAAGACGACGCCGACCACGTCGCCGCTCTGGTCGAGCAGTGGCCCACCCGAGTTGCCCTGCTGGATCTCGACCGACAGGGCGTACACCTCGCGGCCGAAGCTGCCGTCGGTGCGGGGGATGCTCGTCACCTCGGCGACGGTCGCGGCCTGCGAGCGGAACGGCCCGCCGAGCGGATAGCCCTGCACGGCCGTGCCGTCGCCCCGCGACAGCGCGCTGCCGAGGTCGAGCGCGGCGGCATCCAGCCCGTCGACGGCGAGCACGGCCAGGTCGGTTGCCGCGTCGTAGTAGACGACGCGGGCGGTCTTCGGCTGTTCACCTGGTGCCTCGATCACGGCCTCCTCCACTCCGGCAACGACGTGCGCGTTGGTGACGACACGGTCGTCCGAGACGACGAAGCCGCTGCCGACCAGGCTGATTCCGCAGGCGGGGGCGGTGCCGGTGATGCGCACGACGGACGCCGCGGCGGCAGTCAACGCGGGCGAGCCGGCATCGACATCTGCGGCGGTCGGCAGGTTCTCCGGCGGCGCGATCGTGTCGATCACCCAGGGCAGCGCGTCGTTCATCGCGGAGGTGCGCACGCCAGCGAGGAAGGAGCGCACCGGGTCGGGCGTCATCCGGTCGATGGAGCCGAGGGTCACGCTGCCGGAGATGGCCTGCGTGACGGGCGGAACGCCCATGCTGGCGACGCCGCCCGCCACCGTGCCGAGCACGAGGGCGGTGGCGACGAGGCTGAGCGCGAATCCGGCGATGCGGTCGAGCACGCTCAACTTGATGACCTTCATGCCGCGGCCGAGCAAACCGCCGACGAGCGAGCCGAGCGCGTTGCCCGCGATCAACAGCAGGATGCCGCTGCCGATCACGATCGCCGCGCGCCACTCGGGCGCGGGCACCCACGCCGAGATCTGTGGCAGCAGCAGGTAGGCGGCGACGCCGCCGGCGATCAGCCCGAGCGCGCCGAACGCGCTGCGGAACAGGCCGGCGCGCCAGCCGGAGAGCGCGGCGCCGAGCAGAATCAGGCCCACCACGATGTCGAGGATGAGCGAGCTCGTCACGCGGACTCCTTCAGAAGAACAGGCGGCCGGATGCCGCAGAGACTACTACTCTCCGGCATCCGGCCATCGCCCAGCTGGGAAAGCGCCGGGTGCTCAGCAGGTGATGCGGTAGCCGCGGTGGCCGTACAGCGGGGACCCCGGCGAATCACTGCAGAGCTGCGCGCTCGGGGTGAAGCGCAGCGGCGCCGAGTCAACCGCGTCGCCGCCGTGCGCCCAGCGCGGGTGGTAGTGCTCGCTCGCGGCCGGGAGCGGTTCGTTCGACAGGCTGTCGCAGAGACCTTCAGGGGCTTGGGCGAGCACGTAGTCGGGGGCGCTGCAGAGCGAGGTGATGCGCAGCGGCACCGGGGCCACGCCCGTCGTGTCCTGCTCGTCGTCGGGGCCGCCGGTCGGCGCAAAGCCGGTCAGGATCGCGCTCGCGGCGAGTGTCGTCGCGGCCAGCAGCGGGGTGCGGATGTTCATGATGACCTTCTTCCACGGCCTTCTGGTGAGGTCGAGCAGTTCCAACGCTAGGAATCGCGCAGCCGCCGCACATGACAGTGATTGCCCCTCTTGTCCGCGCCCGACGGGGCGCCGCATAGTCAAAATCACCCATGCCGCCGCGCCGGCTCGGGCGTATCGTGAAGGGATGCGCACGTGGCGCTCTCCACCGCTGCCGCCGAGATGGACGAGCTCCGCTCAGCCGCTCTTCGTCGCCCGGCGCGAGGAACTCGCCTGGATCGACGAGGCTTGGGAGGACGCGCTCCGGGGCTCGGCCGGCGCGCTGTTCCTCAGCGGGGACGCCGGCTCCGGTAAATCACGGCTTGTCGCCGAGGCGTGCACACGGCTGCACGCGCGCGGCGCGGCGGTGCTCTCCGGCGCCTGCATCCAGGAGCTCGGCGCCGCGTTCGAGCCGCTCGACCAGGTGGTGCGCCAGCTGCTCGCCGGGCTGGACGACGAGGCGTCGGATGCCGCAGCCGACACCGTCCGGCTGCTGCGCGAGGTGTTCGCCCGCTCCCCGGCGCGGGAACGCGATGAGCAGGACGCGGCCCCGGATGTCGGTCAGATGCGCCTCTACGACGGCGTCGTCGAACTGCTCGGCGCGGTATCCGACGCCCGCCCCCTCGTGATCACGATCGACGACCTGCACTGGGCCGAGCCGACCGCGATCCGGCTGCTCGCCCACCTCGTGCGCCGCACCGTGGAGCGCGCCGACGGTGCCCGGGTGCTGATCCTCGGCACGCTGCGGGCCGGTCCGTTGGAACGCTCCGAGGCCCTCGGCGAGATGCTGGCCGAGCTGCAGAGCAGCGACGCCGTGCGCACGCGCGAGCTCGCGCCGCTGAACCCGGGCGAGATCGCCGACTACCTCGCCGCGCAGCTGGCGCTGCCGTCGACCGGCCTCGGCCACTCGGCCGGCACGCTGTACGCGCTCACCGGCGGCAACCCCTTCCTGCTGCGCGAGAGCTGGCGGGCCGTCGTCGAGGCGGAGACGGGAGCCGCCGGGCAGCCGATCGCGGTGCCGCAGAGCATTGGCGAACTGTTCCAGTCGAGGCTGGCCCGCTTCGACGAGCAGCAGCGCACCGTGCTGGCACTGGCCGCCGTGCTCGGGCTGGAACCGGACCTCGGCGAGCTGCTGGCGGTCAGCGCCGCCCCACCCGCCGTGCCCCGGCCGCTCGTGTTCGCCGCCGTCGAGCTGGCCGTGAGCCTCGGCCTGCTGGAGGCCCCACGGGGCCGGGACGGGCGCTACCGCTTCGTGCACGCGATCGCCCGGCAGCTCGTGCTGGAGGCGGCCGGTCCCACCGCGTTGCCTGCCCTGCATGCGCGCATCGCCCAGACCCTGGAACGGCAGTTCCCGGCCGCGCCGCACCGGGTTCAGCGCCTGGCCCACCACTACTCGGCGGCGCGCAGCCTGGGCTTCGGCGACCGCGCCGTGAGCTACCTGATCCGGGCCAGCGAGCTGGCCGATCAGCGGCTGGCCCATGAGGATGCCGGACGCTTGTTCGAGCGCGCGGCCGAATGCACCTCGGATGCCGCCGAGCGCGACAGCCTGCGCGTGCAGGCCGCCAGACGCTGGATCGCCGCCACAGACTTCGCGCAGGCCCGCGAGCTCTGCGAGCAGGTCATCGAGCTGGCCGCGCCGCGCACCCGCGTGCTCGCGGCGATCGAGTTCGAAGAGGCCAGCTGGAAGCCCGGGCTACCCGGGCACCGCGCCGTCGACATGCTCACGGCCGCGCTCGCCGGCATCCCTCCCGACGACGGCGACCCGCTGCGCATCGAGGCGCTCGGCGCACTCTCGCGCGCGATCGCCTTCACCGGCGACATCGACGCGGCCGAGGCGCTGGTCGAGCGGGCCATCGCGCTGGCCCGGCGGTGCACCGACCCGACCGTGCTCCCGCAGGTGCTGCGCGCCAGCATCACGCAGTCGCTGCGCCCGCAGGGCCTCGCCGCCCGCCGGGAGCGGGCCCGCGAGCTGGTGGGCCTCGGCCAACGCCCGCACAGTGATGCGCTCGGAGCCGGCGCCAACTTCTTGAGCGTCAGCGGCTACGTGCTCGGCGACGGGCAGGGCATGCTCGCCGCCGAGGAGCGCGTCGCCGACTGTGCCAGGCACTGGGGCGGCTACTGGCAGTACTGGGCGGTCTGCGCCCGCTTCGGCCGGATGTACATCGCGGGCCGGCTCACGGATGCCGCAGCGCTGTGCGCGCAGCTTGCCAGCGTCGAGTCGGGCTTCCGCTCCGATCTGAGCCTCGGGGTCAACGCCCTGCAGAGCTACATGGTGCGCCGCGAGCGCGGGCGGCTCGACTCCGTGCGACACCTCGTCACCGGCGAGGAATCGCCGAGCTCGCGGTGGGCGCCGGGCCTGTTGGCGCTGTACTGCGAGCTGGAGATGCGGGAGCCGGCCCGGCTGCTGCTGCGCTGGCTGCTCGAGCGGGAGGCGGCGCCGGCGCGGAGGGCAGCCGGCGCGCGCGCATCCGGCCAGTGGCCCGCCCAGTTGCTCTTCATGGTGGAGGCGGCACTGTGGCTGGGAGATCGGCGGGCAGCGGCCGAGCTGCGCCCGCTGCTCGCCGAGTACGAGGGCCTCAACGTCATGTCGGGCTACTACGTCGCCATCTTCGGCAGCGCCGACCGCTACCTGGGGCAGCTGGACGCCCTCTGCGCCGTCGGCGACCCCGGCGCGCACTTTGAGGCGGCCCTCGCTCTCGACGAGCGCACCGGCGCCCCGCTGCACGCCGCCTACACGCTGGCCGCGACGGCCCGCTTCCTGCGGCAATACGAGCCGCACTCAGCGCGTGCGGCCGCGCTCGCCGAGCGGGCCGAGGCCATCGCGAGACCGGCGGGTCTGGCCCGTGTGCTGCGGATGCTGCAGCCGAGCGGGCCGGCGGAGCAGGCTGCATCCGCGGGCCACCGCCCCGACGGGCTCACCGCCCGGGAGCTGGAGGTGATCGCCCTGCTCGCCGACGGGCGCAGCAACCGGCAGATCGCCGGCGCGCTCGTCATCAGCGAGCACACCGCGGCGAACCACGTGCGCAGCATCCTGGTCAAGATCGGGGCCAACAACCGCACCCAGGCGGCCAAGTACGCCAGGGAGAACCGGCTGGCCTAGCGGCATCGCGGCTCAGCCCGGTGGGTTGAGGCGGGTGTGCTCAGCCCGGTGTGCTCAGCCGACGGCGGCCAGCTGGCCGCTCGGCATCATGCGGCCGTCGACCTCGGTGATGACATCGGCCGGCAGCCCGGCCAGCCGCGCCGCATCGAGGATGGCCTCGACGGAGGGCGCCTCGTAGAGGCAGTAGCTCTTGCGCCGGTCGACGGAGAGGAACGAGTAGAGCCAGCGCACCTCGGCGTCGTCGTTGATGAGCACGATGTCTGGCGCGGCGTCGAGTGGAACGGGAACGTCTTCGGCGTAGCTGCGTTCGATAATGAAGTACGGCATGGAGCCTCCTCGAACAGTTGTTTCGAGGCTACTCCGAGGGGCGCGCGATTTCGAGCGCTGCGACCGCCCGCTGACGGGACCGGCCACCCAGCTGAGCGGGCCGCCCACCCCGCCGATTGAGCCTGTCGAAATCACTCCGGGTTTCGACAGGCTCGACCAGCGGGAGTGCCGTTATTTGGCCGGGTACGTGTAGAAGCCCTCGCCGGTGGACATGCCGAGCTTGCCCTGGTCGATGTAGCGCTCCTTGATCAGCGCGGCGAACTCGCGCTGCTTCGGGCCGCCGTTGGCGCTGACGTTGTAGGCCGTGGTGAGGCCGACCATGTCGTAGATCTGGAACGGGCCCATCGGGGCACCGGTGCTGATGCGCCAGGTGTTGTCGATGTCGACGGGCTCCGCGATGCCGTCGACCAGCAGCTCGCCGGCCGCGCTGAGGAACGGCACGAGCAGCGAGTTGAGCAGGTAGCCGGCCTTCTCCTTCTTGATCTCGACCGGCACCATGCCGATCTCGGCGCCGAACTCGAGCACGGTCTGCACGACGGCCGGGTCGGTGGCGGGCGTGCCCATGACCTCGGCGATGTTGTGCACCCAGATGCGGTTGGCGAAGTGCATGGCGAGGAAGCGCTCCGGGCGGCCGGTGAAGCCGACCATGTCGCTCGGCAGCAGGGTCGAGGAGTTGGTGGCGAAGATGGTCTTGGCCGGGGCCAGCTCGGCCAGCTTGGCGTAGGTGTCGCGCTTGATCTCGAGGTTCTCCGGCACGGCCTCGATGACGATGTCGGCGTCGGCGACGGCGTCGGCCAGGGTCGAGGTCAGCGTCAGGTTGCGGAGGGCGGCGTCGGCCTTCTCGTCCGCGGCGCCGGCCACCTCGGCCTTGTAGGTCTCGGCGAGCCCGGCGAACCGCTTCGCGGCGGCCTCGATGGCCGCATCGTTGATGTCGTAGGCGGTCACCGCGAAGCCGCTGTAGGCGGCCTGGTAGGCGATCTGCGAGCCGAGAACGCCGGTTCCCAGCACGGTGACGGTGCGAATGTCAGACATGTGTATCTTCCTTACTTTGCTGAGCTAGACGGAGTCGTGCAGCTCGGATGCGCTGGTGGCATTGTGTGCCGGCGCGGGGTGAAGGTAGCCACGTGAGATCACGTCTACCTGGCTCAGGATGCCGGCGAGCTCGTGCTCGACCGACACATCGGTGTGCGTCGCCTGGATGGACGCGAACAGCAGTACGGCGTAGATGGCGCGGGCGGCGGGCGCGGCATCCGGCGCCGGCAGCGCGGGCTGCCCGGGGGAGCCCGCGTGCTGCAGCGCCCAGGCGGTGGTGAGCACCTCGGCCACGCGCTGCTGCAGCCGGTCCATCAGTTGCAGCGCCTCGGTGCGGTACGGCTCGTGCGAACTGCCGAACAACATCGCCTGGCCGTAGGCCGCCGTGTTCTCGTCGTTCAGGCGGCCGAAGTGCACGATCGGGGTGAGCAGCGCGGCGAGCCGCTCGGCGACCTGCCCGGCCGGCGGCAGGTGCAGCTCGGCGTATTCGAGGGCGCGGCGGTAGCGCTGGTTGTGCACCATGAGGAGCAGCTCGGCCTTGCTCGAGGCATAGCGGAACACGGTGCCGGCTGCGACATCCGCCCGCTCGGCGATCTGCTGGGTGGTGACGGCGGCGTAGCCGCGCTCGGCGAAGAGGGCGTCGGCCGCGTCGAAGATGCGCTGCTGCTTGTCGCTCTTGTTGCGCTCGCGGCGCCCGGCGGGGTTCGGCTGATCGTCCGTTGGCATCGCTGCACCACCTCGCTCGACTGCGCGGGCCTCTCGCCCGCATCCGCTAATAACTGAGTGAACTCATTTATGAGTGTACTCCGTTTTGCGGATGCCGGGGCGGCTCGCCCGGGAGCCGCGCATTCCGGCATCCACTCGCCAGAAAACGTCCCAAAATCGGAGTTTTGGAACGTTTTCTGGAGAGTCGATTGCGCTCGCGGCGCGCAGACGGCGGCAGGGTCGGTTAGAGGTACCCGCTCAACCGGCCGTGCAGGGCGGTGCTGCGCTCGTCCAGGCCGGTGAAGCTGACGGATGCCGAATGCTCGGCGTACTTCTGCTGCACCGCGTCGAGCACGGCGACCGTCGAGGCATCCCAGATCTGCGCCTCGGTGAAGTCGACCGTGACCTCGGCCGGGTCGGCGCCGTAGCTGAACTGCTCGACCAGGTCGTTGGAGCTGCCGAAGAACAGCGGGCCGCTCACCGTGTAGTGCGCGTGGCTGCCGTCGGCGTCGAGCGAGCGCCGCACCGTCACGACGTGCGCCACCCGCCGGGCGAACAACACCATTGCCAGCACCGCGCCGGCCGCCACCCCGATGGCGAGGTTCTGGGTCACGACGACGATGAGCACGGTGGTCAGCATGACGAGGGTCTCCGGCAGCGGCATCCGGCGCAGTGTGGCCGGGGCGACGCTGTGCCAGTTGACCGTCTTGACGGCGACGATCATCATCACGGCGGCCAGCGCCACCATCGGGATCTGCGCCATCAGGCCGCTCAACGCGGTGACGAGCACCAGCAGGGTGACGCCGGCGACGAGGGTGGAGAGGCGGGTGCGGGCCCGGCCCAGCTTCACATTCACCACGGTCTGCCCGATCATGGCGCAGCCGGCGATGCCGCCCCAGAACCCGGCCAGGATGTTCGAGACGCCGAGCGCCCAGGATTCGCGGCTCTTGTTCGAGCAGGTGTCGGTCATGTCGTCGACGAGCTTCGCGGTGAGCAGGGTCTCCATCAGCCCGACGAAGGCGACGCTGAGCGCGGTCGGCCAGATCAGGGCGAGTGTGTCCAGGTTTAGCGGCACGGCGAGCTCGGTGAGGCCGGGCAGGGGGCCGCCGATGGCGCCCTCGTCGCCGACCGTCGGCACCGACAGGTGGGCGATGATCGTGATCGCGGTCACGGTGACGATCGCCACCAGCGGGGCGGGGACGGCCGTCGTGATGCGGGGCAGCCCGAGCACGATCAGCACGGTCAGGGCGAACAGCGGGTAGACCAGCCAGGGAACGTCGAGCAGGTGCGGCACCTGGGCGACGAAGATGAGGATGCCGAGGGCGTTGACGAAGCCGAGCATCACCGAGCGCGGGATGAAGCGCATGATGCGGGCGAGGCCCGAGACGCCGAACAGGATCTGCACGATTCCGGCCAGGATCACGGTGGGCAGCAGGTACTCGACGCCGTGTTCCTTGACGAGCGGGCCGACCACGAGGGCGACGGCGCCGGCCGCGGCGGTGACCATCGCCGGCCGGCCGCCGAGGAACGACATCGAGATCACCAGCACGACGGATGCCAGCAGGCTCACCTGCGGGTCGACGCCGGCGATCACCGAGAAGGAGATGATCTCGGGAATCAGCGCCAGCGTGGTGACGACCCCGGCCAGCACCTCCACGCTGAGAGCACGCGGGTTGCGGAGCACCTCCCGCACGGTCTGCGGAGCGGCGGCGGGGATGCCTGTTGCGGGAGTGGTGGGGGGATTCGGCACGCGTTCCAGCGTAGGCGCTCGGCTCCGACTCTCCGGCGAGCTCTCCTCGGGGTGCGGGCTGCGGTTCTTGAGGGCTGTTGTGCACAGGCCGAGCGGATGCCGCAATTCTCCACCGTCTCGAGATCGCCCGGGCAGGCGTCGCCTCGGGCGCGCAGCATGGGGGAATGAGCGCGCACGAAGCCGACGAGCTGCAACAGATCCCCCTCGATAGCGACGCCGCCGTGCAGGAGCGGGTGGAGTTGTTGATCGGGGTCGCCTGCCGAAGACAGTGGTGGATGCTCCTGCTGGATGATGCCGGGCGGCAGCTGCCGATCATCATCCCGATGGCGGACTACCCGACCACCCCGAATGGCGGCGCCGCCGAGGCCCTCGCCGAGCGCATCGGCGACACGGTCGTGCTCAGCGGCGCAGCCCAGGTCGTCTTCGTCTGGGAGCGTCCGGGCGGCCGGCGCCTCACCCATCTGGACCTCAGCTGGGCCAGGGCGCTCGGCGCCAGCTGTGCTGCCGCGGGCATCGCGGTGCGCGCCCAGCTGATCAGCCACGACCGCGGCGTGCGCTGGGTGGCCCCCGATGACCTCCTCTGAGCGGCTGCGGCAGAGGCCACTCGCTCCAACGCAGAGGGCTGGCCCGCCACAAGCGCACCGGCTATGGTGAATCCGATTCCCGGCTTCGATCACATCGCCCACCGGCCAGCGGATGGAGGGTAGTCGAGCATGACCCCCGCAGCGCGAGAGCCCCGTCTGCTGCTGCGCGTGCTGCTGCTCACCGTCGTCGCGGGCCTGCTGCTCGCCTTCGTCAGCGACGCCGCAACGCTGGTGCGGCGGCTGGAGGCCGGCGCGGCCGAGCAGCGCGGCGAACAGGCGTTCTACGACCACCCCGCCACCGTGGGTTCTGCGGCACCGGGAACCCTCGTGCGCAGCGAGGAACTGGCGAGCGCGCCGGACGGGATGCGCGGCTGGCGCGTGCTGTACCACTCGACCGACCGAGCCGGCGCCGACATCCTCGTCTCCGGGATCATCGCGGCCCCCGACACCGCCTCACCGCCGGCCGGGCGAACGGTCGTGGCCTGGGGGCATCCGACGACGGGCACAGCCGCGCGCTGCGCCCCCTCAAGCGGAATCGACCCCTTCGACGTGATCGAGGGCCTGCGCGACCTCGTGCACGCAGGGTATGTCGTCGCGGCCACCGACTATTCCGGCATGGGCTCGGCCGGGCCGGCATCCTTCCTCATCGGAACGACGGAAGGGCACAACGTGCTGGACTCCGCCCGGGCTGCCAGGCAGCTCGCCGCGGCCGGCGCAAGCGACAGGCTCGCGCTCTGGGGGCATTCGCAAGGCGGCCACGCCGCGCTGTTCGCCGCCCAACTCGCCGCGAGCTATGCGCCGGAGCTGCGCCTGCAGGCTGTGGCCGTCGCTGCCCCGGCGACCGAGCTCGGAGGGCTGCTGAACGCGGATATCGGCGACGTGTCAGGGGTGACGATCGGAGCATATGCCTTCGACGCATACTCGTCCGCCTATGCGGCCAGCCAGCCAGCCCTCCGACTCGACGCGATCCTGACGCCGGCGGGCGTCGCCGCTCTCCCGAAGATGGCCGCGCTGTGCCTGCTCGGCCAGAACTCTGCCCTGCACGTCATCGCCCGCCCCCTGATCGGTGGGTTCGTCGCGCACGACCCCACCACGATGGAGCCGTGGGCCTCCCTCCTCGCCGAGAACACCCCGGGCGCCGCGGCCATGCCCGTTCCGCTCTTCGTCGCCCAGGGGGCGAGCGACACCCTGGTGAGGCCCGCGCTGACCGCCGAGTTCGTCACGGCGCAGAGGGCCCTGGGGGCCGACGTCGAGTCCATCGTCATTCCGGACACCGGCCACGCGCTGGTTGCCCTGCGGGCAATGCCCAGGCTGATGGAATGGCTCGCCCAGAACGCCGCACCGACCGCCTTGCGCTAGCCGCCGCCGAGGAGGTGGCGTGCGGCGCCCTGTTGCGCACAAGCGCCGTCTGCTCCGACGTTCTCCACAGCGGGGGAGGGAGATGGGCGGCCCGCTTCACAGCGGCGCAGGATGAGGGAATGAGCGCACACGAATCCGACGCACTGCGACCAAACCCCCTCGAGAGCCGTTCGGCCGCTGGCGCCGCGGTGCGCACCCAGCGCCTGACCACCGCCGCCCGCGACAAGCGCACCGCCGCGGCGCTCAGCTCGCTGATCGCCCGCCTCCAGGTGGACTCGCTCGGGGCCGCCGACCCCAGCGAGCAGTACAACTACTGCGTGGTGTGGTCGGGCCCGGACCGCGCGTTCCGTGGCAGCGTCGACGAGTTGCCCGAGCTCTGCTGGTTCGCCGACGAGCAGACAGCGGCGCTGGCAGGCATCCGCAACCGCGCCCGCGAGGCGGTCGCCGAGGCCGCGGCAGCAGGGGCGCCGATCCCGCGCCCGTTCAGCGAGCTGCGCGCCAGCGGTGAGGCGGCGTTGGCGCGGGCCTCCGGCAGCGGGGCCGGCGTGCCGTTCTGGATACCGATCGAACTCTGGGCGGAGCTGGAGGCTGCGGCCAGGGAGCAGCTGATCGAGCCGCGGCTGCTGGCGATCTCGCGGCTGGCGGGCAGCCTCGCCATCTCCCTGAGCGAGCGGCGCACCTCCGGCTGAACCGGCGCCGCGTCGCCCGGCGCGGTTCGGAGGGGAGGCGCGGATCTGCTGGCAGAGTGGGGCCATGAAGTTCCGGATCTTCACCGAGCCCCAGCAGGGCGCCAGCTACGACGACCAGCTCGCCATCGCGCAGGCGACAGAGCGGCTCGGCTTCAACGCCTTCTTCCGCAGCGACCACTTCCTCGCCATGGACGCCCCGAACGGCGGGCTGCCCGGCCCGACCGATGCCTGGCTGACGCTGGCCGCACTGGCCCGCGAGACGAGCGGCATCCGACTCGGCACCCTGGTCAGCTCGGCGACGTTCCGCCACCCGGGCCTGCTCGCCGTGCAGGTGGCGCAGGTCGACCAGATGTCCGGCGGCCGAGTCGAGTTCGCGCTCGGCACCGGCTGGTTCGCCGCGGAGCACGCCGCCTACGGCGTGCCTTTCCCGAGGCAGCGCTTCGGCCTGCTCGAGGAACAGCTCGAGGTCATCACCGGCCTGTGGGACACCCCGCTCGGCGAGCGGTTCGATTTCACCGGCTCGCACTACACCCTGCGCGACTCCCCGGCCCTGCCGAAGCCGGCCCAGCAGCACATCCCGATCATCGTCGGCGGCACCGGGGCAGAGCGCACACCGCGCCTGGCGGCCCGCTTCGCCGACGAGTACAACGTGCCGTTCAGTCCGATCGCCGAGACGGATGCCGCCTTCGCCCGGGTGCGCGCGGCGGTCGAGGAGGCCGGGCGCGACGCCGGCTCGATGATCTACTCGACGGCGATCACCACCGCGATCGGCGCGAGCGAGTCCGAGTACCGCCGCCGTGCGGAGGCGATCGGGGAAGACCCGGCCGGGTTCCGTGCCGAGTCGCTCGGCGGCACCGTGCAGGAAGCCGTCGACAAGCTCGGCGCGCTCGCCGACATCGGCGTCGAGACCGTCTACCTGCAGATCATGGACATGCAGGACCTCGAGCACCTGGAGCTGATCGCCGCAGAGGTTGCCCCCGCTTTCGCCTAGCGGCTGAGCAGGCCCGCCCGGTCGGGGTTGCGCTCGAACCACTGGGCGGCGTACCAGCAACTGGGCACGACGCGCAGTGTGCTGGTGGCCTCGATGTCATTCACGGCGAACTCCATGAGATCGGCCGCATAGCCCTTGCCGCGGAACGGCGGCGGGGTGAAAGCGCGGGTCAGTGCGATCTCGGAATCGTTCGCCGCGTAGTCCAGCACGCCGATCAGCGTCGCGCCGTCACGCATGGCGTAGCGGCTGGCATCCGTCTCATTCTCAAAAGTGTGAGCCATGACCCCAGACTAGTTGGCCTTTCGGGGGAGGGGGCCGCTCGGCCGCGAGTCGTGACCGCGGGCGCTTTGTCGGGCGGCGGGAGGGGTGCCGGGCGCGGTGCGGCCGGGCGGGTGCCAATTTGAGTGGTACGTGCGCAGGTCGGATCCGGCGTACTCTAGAGGGTTGGCACTTAACGCCGTGCGAGTGGGCGGCGGGTTTTTTGCCTGCTGAACTGCTCGGGGTGGGCGAGTGCAACACAGACGGAAGGGTTGCCTTGAGCGACGAATGTATCCATGGTTTCGATGACGGCCTCTGCGCGCAGTGCTTTCCCCCGCCTGTCACGGAGCCGCTCACGGCCCCGGTCAAGCGCGTGGCCCGGGTGAAGCCAGCTTCGCTGCGGGAGGCCCCGATGGCCAAGCCCACGACTCGGGGCGCCGCGCCCGTGACGCTCAAGGTCGAGGCTGCCCCGACCAAGGTCGCCGAACTGCGCATCTACCACGTCACCCACGTTGACAACCTGAGCAGCATCCTCAAGGCCGGCCAGCTCTTCGCCGACTACGCCAAGCCGCCGGTGAACGTGTCCTCCGCCGGTGTGCGCGAGGCGCGCCGCAACAAGACCGTCGACGAGCGCGTGCTCAGCGAGGACATCGGCCCCCGCGTCGTCGCCGACTACGTGCCGTTCTACCTCTCCCCGAACGCGCACGTCTGGAACAGCATTCGTGCCGGCCACGACGACCCGCGCCTCACGCTCGAGGCGCTCGGCTACGCGGCATCCGAGTTCGTGCTGCTGGTCAGCACCGTCAAGCACGCCTTCGAGGCGGCCACGGCGCAGGCGGCTGCTGCCGCTGACGCCGATGTGACGGATGCCGTCGACGGCAGCCTCGGCGGATTCGCGGTGTCCGACGGCGATGCCGTCGGCCTGCTCACGAGCTTCGCCACCGACAAGTCGGAGGCCGAGCGCATGCTGAAGCGCCTGCGCGCCGACGACGAGTCCGACGCCATCCTGGGCGCCGAGGTGCTCGTCGCCGACACGTTCCCGTTCGAGCAGATCTCGCTCATCGGTGTCGCCAACGACAAGGTGCGGGCGACGGTGCGCGGCATCCTCGCCGACGCCGGCCACAAGACCAAGGTCGCCGTGTACCCGCCGTGGTTCCAGGCCACCGAGGACATCGCCGAGTAACTTCGGCCGTTCGCTACAGAGAAGACCCGCCCTCGCACGAGGGCGGGTCTTCTGCGTTGTCGGGGGACGTTGGCTTCGGTCGCAAGCTCCCTCGAGCCAACGGGAGAGAGCCGCAAGCTCCCTCGAGCCAACGGGCATCCCGTCTCCCGCTGGCTAGAGCGCACGCCCGCCCCCGTTGGCTCGAGGGAGCGCCAGCGACCGAAGCCAACGCGGCCCGCATTGGGAGCCTCCGGATTCCCGCTGGTCGAGTAGCGAGGAACGAGCGTATCGAGACCTCGCACGGGGCCCGGTTCCCCGCCGGAGCCCGGGTCTCGACACGGCCCTGGCGGGCCTACTCGACCATCGGGCACCCCCGCGTTGGCTCGAGGGAGCGCCAGCGACCGAAGTCAACCGCCGCGCGCTCCGACTGGCTCAACCGACGGCGGCGGCTCAGGTGACCGGAGCCGAGACGAAGAGCACACGCTCGCTCGCGACGAGGTCGTCGAGGCGGAGCACCCGGTCGAGGTCGTGCCCGACGGCGAGAGCCAGCGCCAGCTGCTCGTCGCCCTGCGGGGCCAGACGGCCCTCCATGAAGCCGCCGAGCGCGCGCACCGCGCAGGCAGCGATGACACCCTCCGGCGTGCCGCCGACGCCGAGGGCGAGGTCGAGCCCCGAGCCGGGGGTCGCCGCCTCGATCGCCGTGCCGATGTCGCCCTCGCCGACCAGGCGCAGCTGCACACCGGCGGCCTGCAGCTCCGCGATGAGCGCGGCGTGCCGCGGTTTGTCGAGCACGGCCGCGGTCAGCTCGCCGACGCCGCGGCCGGTGGCATCCGCAAGCCTGCGCACGTTCTCGGCGGCGGGCAGCGCGAGCGAGAGCACGCCGACGCCGGCGGGCCCGGCGATGAGCTTGTCCATGTAGAACACGTCGCGCGGGTCGAACAGGGTGCCGGCCGGGGCGAGCGCGATGACGCAGACCGCGCCGGGCAGGTTCTCGGCGGCCAGCCGGGTGCCGTCCAGCGGGTCGACGGCGATGTCGCAGGCGGGGTAGTCGGCGATGTCAGAACCAGCAGCCGAAACAGGAGCAGAAGCGGCGGCGCCGAAACCGAGCCCCAGCCGCTCGCCATTGGCCAGCATCGGGGCGTCGTCCTTCTCGCCCTCGCCGATCACGACCGTGCCGGCGAACGGGGCCGCGAGCAGCCCTGCGCGCATCGCCGCGACGGCGGCCGCGTCGATGCCGTTCTTGTCGCCGTCGCCGACGAGCGCCGCGGATGCCGCCGCTGCGGCATCCGTCGCCCGGACGACCGCGGCCACCAGCTCGGGGGAGAAGTTGTCTGCCCCGATGACCGTCGTGGATCCGGGGGAGTGCGGGCCAACCACCGCCTAGACGGAGCCGGCCGGCGGCCAGACGCCGATGATGAGCGCCATGATCACGATGGTCACCAGCTCGTGGGCGATGTTGAGCACGGTGAGCCCGGAGGGGCGGCCGTCGAAGGCGTCGTGCGTGATGAAGCGGGCCGCGGTGAAGCCGGCCCAGAGGATGACACCCGTGAACACGGCGTTCAGCAGGAAGCTGCCGCCGTAGAAGTCCCAGGCGATGAAGACGGCGCCGGCGAGCACCCAGGCGGTCACGAAGCTGACGATTAGCGTGACGATGATCGGCCAGAGCGCGTCCTTGGCGTTGCCGGACGGCGTGACCTTCGCCATCCGCATCCAGTAGTTGCCGAACACCTTCGGGGTGTACCAAATGGAGCCAACCACCATGCTCGAGGCGGTCGCGAGAAGCACGGCCCAGTAGTTGATATCGGGAACCATGCGTGCCTCCGAGCGTTGAAGCTGAGTGTGTGCTGGAAGTCTACTCCGGGGCTACTGCGGCGCGGGGGTTAGGAGGCCGCTTCGCGCTCCGCGGCCCGCCGCGGCAGCGTCTTCCCACGGAAGAAGTCCGGATGCCTGGCCCACCAGATGCCCATCAACACCAACCCGATCAGTAGGCCGCCAATGCCGACGACGGCCTCGGCGCCGATGCCGAGGATCGTGACGTTGTTGCCGTCGGCATCCGTCAGCCAGTCGGGGGCCGCGAACTGCACCGTGCCGTAGATGAACACGGCGAGCAGGACCAGGCCGCCGACCAGCGGGAAGATGCCCCGCATGATCATGTTGCGCGCCGAGGAGGTGAGGGTGCGCCGGTAGAACCAGACGCACGCGAAGCCGGTGAGGCCGTAGTAGAAGGCGATCATCAGGCCGATTGACCCGATCAGGGCATTCAACAGGTTGGGGCTGATCAGGGTGAACACGACGTAGAACACGCAGGAGGCGATGCCCATGCCGATCGTCGACCAGGTCGGGGTGAGGAAGCGCGGGTGGATGCGGGCGAAGCGTTCGGGGATCGCCTTGAACACGGCCATCGACAGGGCGGTGCGGGCCGTCGGCAGGATCGTGGTCTGGGTGGATGCCGACGCCGAGGTGAGGATCGAGGCCGCCAGCAACAGCATGCAGAAGGTGCCGATCGGCGAGTCTCCGAACAGGGCGGGCCCGATCGCGGTGAACACGTCGTCGGCGTTGGCCTCGTTGCCGAGCCCGATGCCCGTGGTGCCGACCCCGGCGAAGGCGACGGCGGCGGTCGTGACGAGCGCGTAGGTGACCAGCAGCAACAGGGTGCTGATCACGGCGGCACGGCCCGGCGTCTTGTCGGGCTCGCTGGTCTCCTCGTTCACCGAGACGGCGGTGTCCCACCCCCAGTAGATGAAGATCGCGGTGAGCATGGCCGGGGCGATGATGCTGCTGAAGTCGAGCGTGAAGGGATTGAACCAGTCGAGGGAGGGCACCAGCGAGTACGACTCCGCGGTGCCCGTGTACACCCGCACGAGCGCGAACGCGGCGAAGAGGATCAGCACGACCACCTCGATGCTCAGCAGCACCACCTGGATGCGGGCGGAGAGCTCGATGCCGCGGTAACAGATCCAGGTCATCACGATGATCCAGGCCAGCCCGGCCAGCGTCGACCAGAGCACGTTGTCGGCGAGGTCGGCCGCGCCGGACACACCCAGCTCGCCGAGGAAGATGAAGGAGTAGGAGCCGGCGATCGCGGCGAGGTTGGCCATGACGATCACGTCGGCGACGATGATGCCCCAGCCGCCCATCCAGCCGGTCACCGAGCCGAACGCCCGGGTGCCCCAGGTGAAGGTGGTGCCGCAGTCGGGCTCCGCCTTGTTCAGCTCGGCGTAGGCGACGGCGATCAGGTACATCGGCACGAAGGCGAGCAGCACGATGCCGGGCGCCTTGGTGCCGGCGAGCAGCGATCCGCCGCTCGCCACGATGAAGCCGACGCTCGCCGCCAGGCTGTACGCCGGGGCGGTGGAGGCGACGCCGATGACGACGCTGGAGACGAGGCCGAGCGCGCCGCCCTTCAAGCCCTTGCTGTCGACGGCACTCGCCGAGGCTGAGGATTGCGAGGAACCGGATGCCGCGGCATCCGGGCCGCTGGATGGAACGGGTGAACTCATCAGACTCTCCCAACGGGCAGCCGTCGCGAGAGGCGGCACAGCGGGGTCAGTGCGGTCGTTCAGCGAAGAGCGATCTGATCGGGGAAAGTGTAAGCCCGTTCAGGCGGGCGCGGCCTGAGAGTTTTGACAGAGAGCGGCGGGCGACCGCTAGGCCAGCAGGCCCCGGATGTCGTCGGCTGTCAGCGCCGCGCTGAACGCGGCGTCGTCGTCGAGCACCGCGCTGAACACGCGCGCCTTCGCCTCCTTGAGCGCCATCACCTTCTCCTCGATGGTGCCGGTGGCGACCATCCGGTAGACCATCACGTTCTTCGTCTGACCGATGCGGTGCGCGCGGTCGACGGCCTGGGCCTCGCTGGCCGGGTTCCACCAGGGGTCGAGCAGAAACACGTAGTCGGCCTCGGTGAGGTTGAGCCCGAAGCCGCCGGCCTTGAGGCTGACCAGGAAGACGGGGGCGTCGCCCCGCTTGAAGCCGTCGATCGCCTCGTCGCGCTTCGTCGTCGAGCCGTCCAGGTAGGCGTACGCGATGCCGCGCTCCTCCAGCCGGGCGGCGGCCTTCTGCAGGAATCCGGTGAACTGGCTGAACACGAGGGCCCGGTGCCCCTCGGCGACGACGTCCTCGAGCTGTTCGAGCAGGGCGTCCAGCTTGCTAGAGGGGATGTGGGCGTACTTGGGGTCGACGAGCGAGGCGTCCAGGCTGAGCATGCGCAGCAGGGTGAGCGAGCGGAACACGATGAACCGGTTCTTGTTCATGTCGTCGATCAGGCCGAACAACTTCGCCCGCTCGCGCTGCAGCATCGTCTCGTACAGCTTGGCGTGGCGCGGCTCCAGGTCGATGGCGAGCGTCTGCTCGTGCTTGGCGGGCAGCTCCGGCGCGACGAGCTCCTTGGTGCGGCGCATCATCAGCGGGCGGATGCGGCGGCGCAGCGTCGCCAGCAGTTCGCGGTTCTCCGCCTTGTCGACGCCCTTCTCCAGACGCCGGACGTACGTCTCAGTGAACTTGCGGGCGCTGGGGAACAGGCCGGGCGCCGTGATCGAGAACATCGACCACAGCTCGAGCAGGTTGTTCTCCATCGGCGTTCCAGTGATGGCGAGCTTGAACGGCGCAGCGAACTCCTTGGCCACCTGATGGGCGCGCGCCTTGTGGTTCTTGACGAATTGCGCCTCGTCCAGCACCAGCCCGGCCCACTCCAGGGCGCCGTACGCGGCCTCGTCGAGGCGGAACAGCGCGTACGAGGTGATCAGCACATCGGCGCCGGCGGCCAGCTCGGCCAGCGTCTGCGTGCCCTTCGCCTGCGTCGTCTTCACCGTGCGCACGGTGAGGCCCGGCGTGAAGCGGGCGGCCTCGGCCGCCCAGTTCGAGACGACGGATGTCGGGGCGACGACGAGGAACGGCTGGCGCTGCCCGGCCGGCTTCTGCTCGACGGCGTGGGCGAACAGGGCCAGCGTCTGCAGCGTCTTGCCGAGCCCCATGTCGTCGGCGAGCACACCGCCCAGCTTGTGCCGCCAGAGGAAGGCGAGCCAGTTGTACCCGTCCAGCTGGTAAGGCCGGAGCGTGGCGGCGACGGCATCCGGCACCGGGGTCTGTTCGAGGGAGTCGATCGCGTTCAGCCCGGCGACGGACTCCCGCCACGACTGCGCCTGCTCGGTGTGGTCGGCGAGGTCTTCGAAATCGGCCCAGAGGCTGGTCTGGTAGCGGCTGATGCGCAGCCCGGTCTCCCATTCGGAGAGTGCCTTGGCCTCGGCGATGAGCACCCGCAGCCGGTCGAGGGCCGGGTGTTCGAGCGAGAGGTAGCTGTTGTCGATGAGCAGCAGCTTCTTGCGGTCTTTCGCCATCGCCTGGAACAGCGGGCCGAACGGAACTTTGCGCCCGCCGACAGTGACGACGACGCCGAGGTCGAACCAGTCGGTCTGGTCAGACTCGACGGTGCTGATGGTCAGCTCCGGGTCCTCGGTCAGCTCGCGGTAGTCGGGGCGTGTGCCCTGCACGTCGACGCGGACGCCGTCGATGCGCTCGATGCGCGGCAGCACGCCGGCGCAGAACTCGGCCGCGTCGATGCCCTGCAGCTGGCGGTGCTGCTCCTCGATCTCCTGATGGGTCTCGTCGTAGAGGCGCTCGGCGATCTCGGCCTCGGCCTCGGCGTCGTCTCCGGGCTCGCGGCCGTCCAGGTACTCCCAGTTCCACGCCAGCACGAGCACGTGCTTCGGCCGGAACATGGCGGTGAGCACGAGCGTCGGGCGCTGCAGGGCGGGCAGCTCGACGGAGTCGTCGCTGCTGGTGACGGCGATGCGCCGCCGCAGCTGCGGGTAGTAGCCCTCGAGGAACTCGGCGACCTCGTCCGGCGCGACGGCGAGCGGCTCCGGCTGGCCGAGGAGGGCGCGCAGTTCCGCGGTGAGGGGGGCGTCCAACGGGGCCAGCGTGATCGTGGTGTGCTGGGTGCTGGCCTTGTCGGCGGCAGACCCGGCGGCGTTCTCGTTGGCGGCGAGGGCGTCGGCCACCTTCTGGGCGGCGGTGCGCCGGCCGTAGCGCACCGGTTCGACGATCTCGGCGACCTCGCGCAGGTACACGCCGTGCTCGCCGATGGCGGCGGCCCGACCGGTGGGGTGGGCCGCGCCGTCGACGGTCAGCACGGGGGAGAGCAGCAGGCCGGCATCCGGCTTGGTGGCGTCCAAGCTCAGGCCGGCCTGCCCGGCGAGCCGAACGCTCAGGGTCTTGCTGGCGCCGAGCAGCGGGATGTCGAGCTCGGTGGCGCGCTCCAGCAGGCGCCAGAGCAGCGGGCTGGCGAACTCGTCGAGGATGATCCAGTCGGCGTCCTCGCCGGTGTAGGTGAAACGGGAGGCACGGTAGAGGGCGCCGAACTCGCAGAACCAGCGGTGCTGGGCGGTGTCGAGGTTGAGCCGGTTCGACTGGTAGCTGAGCGTGCCCCAGCTGATGCCGCTGCGCACCCAGTTGCCGCGCTCGTTGTGCAGCACCGGGCGCACCATGAGCTGGGCGCTCTGGCGTGCGCCGCCACGGGAGGACGGGCCGCCGAAGCTCGGCCGGGGCGGGCGGGCGCCGCCGCGCCAGCTCTGCGCGCCCCACGGGGTGGAGGAGCGCCGGGTCGGCTCGCGCAGCTCGAACTGCAGGCCCATCCGGGTGGGGCCGGCGGCGACCCGGGCGGTTCCGGTGCGGGAGCCGGTCGGGGCGCCCTCCTCGTCACTGCGGAGGCGCGCGTCGCCGGGCGGCTGCGCGATCGGGCCGAGCGCCTGCTTCCAGGCGGGGAGCGCGGGCGGCCGCGGGGAGTTCGGGGACACCCGGTTGGCGATCCCGGGCGAGCGGGCGCCCGCGGCCTCGCGGTTGTCCGGCTCGCTCGCCCACGGGGGGAGCTCGTCGTCGGATGCCACGGCGGAGTCGTCCGTCGGCTCGACATCGGACGGCCACCAGCCGTCGGCGCTGGTGCTCGCGTTCGACCGGCCGTCGTCGGCGACAGGCTCGGGGCGCTCGGCCGGCTCGGTGGTCTTGCGGCGGGCGGCCTCGCCGTTGGCGTTCAGGATGACGGCGGCGACGTGCGCGCAGTCCCCGCCGAGCGGGCAGCCGCAACCGCTGGCGAAGGGCGTGCCGAAGCCGCGGGTGGTGGGCTCGATGCGCACCGTGATCTCGAACGGGTCAGCGCCGGCATCCGTCACCACGCCGGTGAGGGTCTCGGTCATCTCGTGCCAGACGACGCCGCTGACGGACCCGTCGCGGGCGCGCCCCCGCCCACGCTCGTACAGGCCGCGGCCGACGAGGCGGATGATGTCGCCGACATCCACGAGCGGATACGTGGGTGCGAGCATGCACCCAGTGTGTCACGCCCCGCTGACAGCAAGCGCGGTGCGGGCGGCCGCGCGCGCCGCCCCGGCATCCGCCGGCGCACGATTGGGAGGCAACCGGGGGATCGGGAGGCGGTTCCGGGTCGGAAACGGCCGCCGCATCCGCCGAACGCCTCCCAACCCGTCGGAGGGGAGCCGCGGGTTGGCCTCGGTCGCTGGCGCTCCCTCGAGCCAACGGGGGAGCCGCCGGCCCGGCTACTCGCCGCTCGGGTGCGCCCCCAGCGCGTCGATCACCCAGGCGTAGTTGAACGCCCGCTCCCGCCAGGCACTGTACCGGCCGGAGACGCCGCCGTGCCCGGCCGCCATCTCGGTCTTGAGCAGCGCGTCCGCGCCGACCTCGCGCAGCTTCGCCACCCACTTGGCCGGCTCCACGTAGAGCACGCGGGTGTCGTTGATGCTCGTGACGGCGAGGATGCGGGGGTAGTGCGTGTCGTGCACGTTCTCCAGTGGCGAGTAGCCCTTCATGTAGAAGTAGACCTCCTCGTCGTGCAGAGGGTCGCCCCACTCGTCCCACTCGATCACCGTGAGCGGCAGCGAGGGGTCCAGGATCGAGGTGAGCGGGTCGACGAACGGCACCTCGGCGAGGATGCCGGAGAACAGCTGCGGGGCGAGGTTCGCCACGGCGCCCATGAGCAGCCCGCCGGCGCTGCCGCCCTCGGCCACCAGCCGGTCGCTGGCGGTGAAGTCGCGGTCGATCAGGTGCTTGGCGCAGGCGATGAAGTCGGTGAACGTGTTGCGCTTGTGCAGCTTCTTGCCGTTCTCGTACCAGAGCCGGCCGAGCTCGCCGCCGCCGCGCACGTGCGCGATGGCGAACACGATGCCGCGGTCGAGCAGGCTGAGCCGGGCGATGCCGAAGCTCGGGTCCATGCTGGCCTCGTAGGAGCCGTAGCCGTAGAGCAGCGTCGGCGCGGGCTCGCCCGGCGTCACGAGGTCGGTGCGGTAGACCAGCGAGATCGGCACCCGCGTGCCGTCAGGGGCCGTCGCCCACTCGCGCCGCTGCGTGTAGAGCGCCGGGTCGAACCGGCCCAGCACGGGCTGCTGCTTCAGCATCCGCAGCTCGTCCTCCTCCACGACGTAGTCGTAGACGGTCGACGGCGTGACGAAGCTCGTGTAGCCGAGGCGGATCGTCTTCTGGCCCCACTCGGGGTTGCCGGCCAGGCCGACGGCGAAAAGCTGCTCGTCGAAGTGCAGCTCGTGCGGGGTGTCCTCGTAGCGCCCGCCGTTGCGGGGCACCATCGCCACGGCCAGTCGGGTCAGCCCCTCGCGGCGGTATTCGATCGCCACGAAGTCGCGGAACGCCTCGACGCCCTCCAGACGCACCTCTGGGTTGTGCGCCAGGATGACGCGGCGCTCGCCGAGGGGGTCGGATGCCGCGACGCTGACCAGCTCGAAGTTGATGGCGTCGCGGTTGTGCACGATGAGCAGGCGGTCCTGCGTGCCGACCACGACGTGCTCGACGTCGTACTCGACGCCGTCCTCGCGCGGCCAGACCACGGCGAACTCGCCGGTCGGGTCGCCGGCGTCCAGCAGCCGGGTCTCGCTGGTGATGTTCGAGCCCAGCTCGATCACGAGGTACTTGCGGCTGCGGGTCGCGCCCACGCCCACCCAATAGCGCTCGTCCGGCTCGTGGAACACCTGGACGGCGGCCGCCTCCGCGCCGAGGTCGTAGCGCCAGACGGTGTCGGGGCGCCAGGCGTCGTCGACGGTCGTGTAGAAGATGTAGCGGCCGCTCGGGTCGAACAGGGCGCCGGCCGCCGTGTCCACGATCTCGTCGGCGAGGTCGTCGGCGGCGCTGAACCGGATGACGCCGGCCTCCGTCTCGTCCGCGCTGGCGGGCCGGTCGAGCATCCGCACCCGCAGCGTGTAGCGCTCATCGCCCTCAACGTCGACGCCGTACAGCAGCATGCTTCCGTCGGTGCTGAGGGCGAAGGTGCCGAGCTCGAAGAACTCGTGCCCCTCGGCCTCGGCGTTGTCATCGAGCAGCACCTGCTCGCCGGGCAGGGTGGTCGCCACCCGCGCCGTCACCGCCGGGCTCGCGGCGTTGTCGGGCGCCGCGGCCCCGGCCTCCGCGGCGGCGGGCGCGGCGATCGTCGGGGGAGTCCAGTCGTCGGCATCCGCAATGGGGGCCCGGCAGTGCACGCCGTACTGCTGGCCCTCGATGGTGCGGGTGAAGTACCACCAGTCGCCGCGGCGCACGGGCACGCTGAGGTCAGTCTCCTGTGTGCGCGCCTTGATCTCCTCGAAGAGCTGTTCCTGCAGGATGCTCAGGTGGGAGGTGCGGGCCTTCGTGTACGCGTTCTCCGCGTGCAGGTGCGCCTGAACGGCGGGGCTGTCTTTGTCGCGCATCCACTCGTAGTTGTCGACGTAGACGTCGCCGTGGTGAACGCGTTCCGTCGGAACCTGGGCGGCAAGCGGTGGCGTGAGCATGTCTTCAGGGTAAGCCTGAAGCGCATCCGGTGGGTGGTTTCGCTCGCGAACGCGGGGGTGCGCGTGCAGAATGGGCGCATGACGAGCGATTCCCCTGCCCGCGCCGTGCCGGCCCCCGCCGAGCCCGGGCCGCGCGACCTCGACCGGCTGCTCGATTCCATCCGGGTCGCCGCGCGCTCCCGCAGCCACGGCAACCATCCCTTCGGGGCCGTGTTGACGGATGCCGCCGGCACGGTGCTGCTCGAGGCCGAGAACACGGTCGTCACCACCGGGGACGCGACCGGCCACGCCGAGACCAACCTCGTGCGCCTGGCCTCCCGCGACTACACGCCGGCCGAGCTGGACTCGTGCACGCTGTACACGAGCTGCGAGCCGTGCGCGATGTGCGCCGGCGCCATCTACTGGGCCGGCATCGGCCGGGTCGTCTACGCGCTCGCCGAGGCGGAGCTGTACGCGATCACCGGCGCCAACCCGGAGAATCCCACGATGCGGCTGCCCTGTCGCGAGGTGTTCGCCGCCGGGCAACGCCCGACCGTCGTCTCCGGCCCGGCCGAGGTGCTCGCCGCCGAGGCCCGCGCGGTGCACGACGGGTTCTGGGTGTAGCCGCCCGCGTCGCTCCCTCTGGTTGAGCTCGGCGAACCCCGTGCCCGTTGGTTGAGCTTGTCGAAACTCGGCGAGCATCGGTAGCTGTCCGGAGGATTCCTTGGGTTGGGCTGCCGCCTTTCGCGACGCTGCGCGTCGCGCAGGTCTGCTTGGATGGACTCATGAATCTTGAAGTCAGTGCCGATGTCTACACCACCGCCTACATCGAAGATTTCGCCCGCTTCATCCAGGCCTCGCCGTCGTCGTACCACGCGGCCGCAGAGGTCGCGCGGCGACTGACGGAGGCCGGATTCACCGGCCTGGACGAGACTGCAGAGTGGCCGAGGCCCGTAGCGGATGCCGGTGCGAGCCACGACAACGCCAGCGACGACAACAGCGACGCCAGCTCCGACAACACCGACAGCGACGCCCCCGGCCGCTTCTTCGTCGTGCGCGACGGCGCGATCATCGCGTGGGTGCAGCCAGCGGCATCCGGCCCCACCACCCCGTTCCGTATCCTCGGCGCGCACACCGACTCGCCCGGTTTCAAGCTCAAGCCGAAGCCGACCACCGGGTCGAACGGCTGGCTGCAGGCCGGCGTCGAGGTCTACGGCGGCCCGCTGCTGAACTCCTGGCTCGACCGCGAGCTCGAGCTCGCCGGCCGCCTCGTCACCCGCGACGGCCACGCCCACCTGGTGCGCACCGGCCCGTTCCTGCGCATCCCGCAGCTCGCGATCCACCTCGACCGCGGCGTCAATGACGGCCTCACGCTCGACAAGCAGCGGCACACCCAGCCCGTCTGGGGCGTCGGCGACCCGAGCGAGGCCGACCTCCTCGGCCACCTCGCTGGCATCGCCGGGCTGAACCCCGAAGACGTCGCCGGCTACGACATCCTCACCGCCGACACCGCGGCGCCCGCCCGCTTCGGTCTGAACGAGGCGCTGTTCGCCTCCGGCCGCATGGACAACCTCAGCTCCGTCTACGCGGCCCTCGTCGCCCTGATCGACGTCGCCTCCCTCGCGACGGCGCCGAGCGGGTCGGATGCCGCAGCGCCCGCCCGCACGCCCGCAACCGTTCAGCACATCAGCGTGCTCGCCGCCTTCGACCACGAGGAGCTCGGCTCCGAGACCCGTTCCGGTGCCTCCGGACCGTTCCTGGCAGACGTGCTCAGCCGCATCGGCGACGGCCTCGGCGCGACCGCCTCGCAGCAGCTGCAGGCGTTCGCCGGCTCCTGGTGCGTCTCCGCCGATGCCGGCCACGCCGTGCACCCGAACTACGGTGAGCGGCACGACCCGAACGTGCGCCCGCACGCCGGCGGCGGACCGCTGTTGAAGATCAACGCCAACCAGCGTTACGCGACGGATGCCGCCGGCGCCGCCCTCTGGGTGCGCTCCTGCTCGGCGGCCGGCGTCTCGTTCCAGGAGTTCGTCTCGAACAACACCGTGCCGTGCGGCTCGACGATCGGACCGCTCACGGCCACCCGCCTCGGCATCCGCACCGTCGACGTCGGCGTGCCGCTGCTGTCGATGCACTCGGCTCGCGAGCTCGTGCACGTGGACGACGCCGTGGCGCTCAGCCGCGCCATCACCGCGTTCCTCCGCGGGGCATAGCGCCGGATCCTCACCCAACACGCCATACTGGCGCCATGGATCTGAGCATCGAAGGCCTCGGCGGCGGCGGAATCTGGTTCACCCTCTCGCTCATCAATGCGGGGCTGGCGGAGTCGAAGGGGCGCGGCCGCTTCAACTGGTGGCTGCTCTCACTGCTGCTCGGCCCGATAGCCACGCTGCTGATCGTGGTCATGCCGCGCGGCCCCTACGTCGACGAGCTGCCCGGGGCCCAGACCGAAGCCGGGCAGCTGAGCACGCCGTCCTGACGCGTGCTGCCGGATTCGGGCGGAGCTGTTCGCACTGACAGGGTTCGGCGTTAGAGTGCCCCCATGACGCGCATCGGCATCACAGGATCCACCGGCTACATCGGCGGTCTCGTCACCAAAGCCCTGGTTGCGGGGCCGGTGCCAGACCAGACACTCCGGCTCATCACGCGTGACCCGGCCAGGCTGCCGAGCCTCGACGGGGTCGCCAACGGCGACGTGCTCTCGGCGATCGAGGTGGTCCAGGCCTCCTACGACTCGGTCACGGCCGTCGACCTCGGCGAGCTCGACGTCGTCTTCATGGTGTCGGCCACCGAGTCTGCGGACCGGCGCGACCAGCACCGCCACTTCGTGCGGGCCGCCACGAACGCCGGCGTGCCGCACATCGTCTACACCTCGTTCGTCGGGGCCGATCCGGGGGCGACCTTCACCCTCGCACAGGACCACGCCTACACGGAGGAGGTCATTCGGGCCAGCGGCATGCGCTTCACCTTCCTCCGCGACAACCTCTACCTCGACCTGCTGCCGCACTTCGCCGACGAGAACGGCGTGATCCGCGGCCCGGCCGGGCAGGGGCGGGTCGCCGCGGTGGCGCGGGCCGATGTCGCGGATGCCGCCGTCGCCGTCATCCGCGACCTGCCGTCCCACCTGGACGCGACGTACTCGCTCACCGGGCCGGAGGCGCTCACCCTCGACGAGATCGCGGCCGCGACAGGGCTGACGTTCCACAACGAGACGGTCGAGGAGGCCTATGCCTCCCGCGCCCACTACGGGGTGGAGCAGTGGCAGCTGGACGCCTGGGTGAGTACATACACGGCCATCGCCGACGGTTCTCTGGCCGCGGTGAGCAACGACGTGCGCCGGCTCACCGGGCACCCGGCGCGCGGCCTCGCAGACCTGTTCCCGCCCGCGTCGGCCTAGCCGGTTTTCTCTCAGCGGTCAGTCCCGGCACTCCCGTCGGCCCCGTGAGCCCCGCCGCCGGGACCAAGCGAACCTGCCCCGCCGGTTGAGCCTGTCCCCACGTCGGCTTCCTTCTCCCCGCGTCGACTTCTCCCCGCGTCGACTTCTCCCCGCGTCGACTTCTCCCCACGTCGACTTCTCCCCGCGTCGACTTCTCCCCACGTCGGCTGCTCCCCACGTCGACCGGCCCCCTCTCCCAGCGTCGGCTTCCTTCTCCCCACGTCGACCGGCCCCCTCTCCTCACGTGGGCTGGGCACCTCTCCTCACGTCGGCTTCCCTCTCCCCACGTCGGCTGAGGGAGCGAGGAACGAGCGACCGAAGCCCGGTTTCCGACCGACCACCCCGGGTGGGCTCCGCTGGTTGTGCCTTTCGATACACAGCCAGTCTCACGCGATGTCGGGGCTTCGGTCGCTGGCGCTCCCTCCAGCCGGCGTGCAGCGCCCCGCCTTCTCTCCACGCGTCGGCCGGGCTCCTCTCCCCAAGTCGGCTGGGCTCCAACCCCCAAGTCGGCTGGGCTCCAACCCCCAAGTCGGCTGGGCTCCGACCCCCACGTCGGCTGGGCTTCCGTCTCCACGTCGGCTGAGCTTCTCTCCCCACGTCGGCTGAGGGAGCGAGGAACGAGCGACCGAAGCCCGGTTTCCAGCCCGAACGCGGCGCCACTTCCGACGCTACCGCAGCCCACCGACATTCCGCGGAAAGTTATCCACATCAGGGATTTTCTTCGTCAAACCCTTGCTTTCCGCCGTAGAATAGGAGCATGGGAATCGCGGCGGGGCAGCTGGCGGAGGCACAGTCTCTCCTGGCCCGCGCACTCGCCGGATCCGATGAGCGGATGCTGCGCGATGACGCCCTGCTCGAGCTCACCGCGGCGGCCGAGGCCGTCGGCCGGCTCGCCGATTCCCTCCGGCTGAGGGTGGCCGGGGAGGTGGCGTTCCGCTCCCGCCGGGAGCTCGGCGAGGACCGGCTGTCGGCCAGGAAGGGCTGCCGCAACGGGGTCGAGCTCCTCGCCCGGACCACGCTCGCCTCCGAGCGCACGATCACCCAGCGGATGCGGCTCGGCGCGGCCACGAGGCCCCGCACCGCTTTGAGCGGCGACACACTCCCCGCCGCGTTCCCCGAAACTGCCGCAGCACTCCGGTCCGGCGTCCTCGGCTACGACAGCGCCCTGGCGATCGTCGACACCCTCGACCCGATCCGGTCCCGGGTCGGCGACCTCAACGTCGAACACGCCGAGACCGCCCTCGTCGCCGCGGCGACCGGCCCGACCCTGGAGTCGCCGCTGCCGTTCGCGGCGGACGAGGTGCGCGGGCAGGCCCGCGTCTGGGAGAGCGTCCTCGACGAGGACGGCACGATCCCGGCCGAAGAACGGGCCATGGCCGCCCGCGGCATCAGCGGCGGCCTCACCCGGGACGGCCTGGTCCACCGCAAGATGGCGCTGTTGCCCGAGATCGACGCGAAGTTCGAGACCCTGCTGAACGCCTACCTGAGCCCGCGCTCGAAGCCCACCTTCACCGACGCCGACCCGGACCAGCCGAAGGACCCCCGCGCGACCGCGCAGGCCCGGCACGACGTCTTCGCGAGCCTGATCGACGGCGCCGCCCGCAGCGCCGCCGCCCCGACGATGGGCGGCGCTGCGCCGACGGTGCTGGTCTCGGTGCGGCAGGCCGACCTCGCCGCCGGCAGCGGCGCCGGGTTCATCGAGGGCTGCGAGGCGCCGATCTCCCTGCGGGCGATTGAGCAGTTCGTGTGCGCCGGCGGCCTCCAGCATGCGTTGATCGACGACGACGGCCGCCTGATCAGTTTGAGCAGCACCGACCGGGTGTTCAACGCGCAGCAGCGGCGGGCGATCAGCCTCCGCGACGGCGGCTGCATCATCCCCGGCTGCACCATCCCCGCGGCCTGGTCGGAGATCCACCACGTCATCGCGTACCGGGACGGCGGCGAGACCGAGGTGTGCAACGGGGTCCTCCTCTGCTGGTTCCACCACCGCACCATCGAGACGAGCGGCTGGCGGATCCTGATGATCGACGGCGTCCCGCACGTGAAACCGCCGCCCTGGCTGCGGAACGGCCGCACCGACGCCGGGACGCCGTGGCGAAGATCGACGAAGTCCCGCACCCAGCTGGCCGACCTGCTGGAACAGCGCGAGCGCCAGCCCGTGCTCGTCGAGTAGGCCGCCGGTCGAGTCGAACAACACCCGCCCACCAGTCAACTGCCGAGCCCGTGCCCGAGATCTACTAGATGAGTGAGTCCTGCAGGACCTCGACCCGGCTGGTCTGTTCTCGTCGATGTGAACCAGCGGTGTGATCCCGCCACTCACTTCGACAGGTTCGCCCGGTCATGATCGTTACCTGGCTGTCTTCCGGGTGAGCGCGTTCTGGACGAGGGTATGACGAGACACGGCCTAGGCGCCGCCTGTGCCTGTGCCTGTGTCTGTGCCTGGCCCTGTGCGGCGCGGCCTGGTCAGGCCTGCAGTGCCAGGGTGAACGGCAGCACCGCGCCGGCTCCGTGCTGACGCAGCAGCCGGCCGGCAATGGTCAGGGTCCACCGGCTGTCGGCGATGTCGTCAACGAGCAGGATGGGGCGGCCGGCGTACTGTTCCAGTGCGGCGGCGAGCTCAGGTCCGACGGCGAAACGGTCCCAGACGTTGGAGAGCCGGTAGGCGCTGTTGCCGCCGGAGCCCCCGGTCGGGCCCCCGTTGGCCCAGTCCAGGGTGCCGAGCAGCGGCAGTCTGCCGCGCTCCGAGATGGCCTGCGCCACTGAGCCGACGAGCTGCGGATGCCGACGCGACGGCATCGCGACGACCGCAGCCGGGCGCTCCTCCCAGCCCCACTCGGCGAGCACCCGCACACAGGCCTGCAGCAGCGCCGGGGTCGCCGGAGCGTCGCTCGGGTTGGCACCGTGGGGGGAGTCATACTCTCCCGCTGGTTGAGCCTGTCGAAACGCCTCCTGCTCGGCGGCGCTCGGGGCGAAGATCGCCCGCAGCGGGCCGCCCCAGCCGAGGTCGCTCAGCCGGGCCAGCGCCCGGCCGGGCTCCAGCCGCTCGCCGGGCGGGATGTTGCCCTTCACCGGCACGCCGAGCGAGGCCACCCCGGTGGGCCACTGGGCACGCGGCTCGATGGCCACGCCGACCCGATCGAGGGAAGCGCTGGCGCTGGCCGCGGCATCCGCGGCCACATCAGCCGGGTACCAAATTCCCGCACAGTTGTCGCAGCGCCCGCACGGCACCGCGGTGTCGTCGTCGAGGGCACGCTGCAGGAACGCCATCCGGCACTCCGTGGTGCGCTCGTACTCGATCATGGAGCGCTGCTCGGCGACGCGCTCGGCGGCGATGCGGGCATAGCGCTCCCGGTCGTAGACCCACGGCTGCCCGGTGGAGCTCCAGCCGCCCTGCACCCGGCGCACGGCGCCGTCGACGTCGAGCACCTTGAGCAGCAGTTCCAGCCGGGAGCGGCGCAGGTCGACGATCGACTCCAGTGCCGGGGTGGAGAGGGGCCGCTCGCTCTGCGCGAGCGCGGTCAACACGGCCTGAGCCTTCTCCTCGTCGGGCATGGATGAGGTGGCGAAGTACGTCCAGATAGCTTCGTCCTCGATGCCGGGCAGCAACAGAACGTCGGCGTTGTCGGTGGCGCGGCCGGCGCGGCCGACCTGCTGGTAGTAGGCGACGGGGGAGGAGGGCGCGCCGAGGTGCAGCACGAAGCCGAGGTCGGGCTTGTCGAAGCCCATGCCGAGCGCGCTGGTGGCGACGAGCGCCTTGAGCTCATTGCGCTTGAGCTGGCCCTCGAGCGCCTCCCGCTCGTCGGTGTCGGTCTGCCCGGTGTAGGCGTAGACGGCGTGGCCGGCCTCACGCAGCAGCCGAGCGGTGTCCTCGGCGGCGGCGACGGTCAGCGAGTAGATGATGCCGCTGCCGGGCAACTCGGCCAGGTGACTGAGCAGCCAGGCCAGGCGCGCCTTCGCGTCGGGCAGGCGCAGCACGCCGAGGCGCAGCGAGGCGCGGGCGAGCGGGCCGCGGATGGTGAGCACCGGGGCGGCGTCGGCCGGGTCGCCGTGCGAGGCGGCCACGGAGAGCTGCTCGGCGACATCCGTCACCACTCGGCTGTTGGCGGTCGCCGTCGTCGCGAGCACGGGCACGCCGGCCGGCATCTCGGCGATCAGCTCGCGCAGGCGCCGGTAGTCGGGGCGGAAGTCGTGGCCCCAGTCGCTGATGCAGTGCGCCTCGTCGACGACGAGCAGGCCGACCCGGTCGATCAGCGCGGGCAGCTGCTCGTCGCGGAAGCGCGGGTTGTTCAGGCGCTCGGGGGAGACGAGCAGCACGTCGACCTCGTCGGCGCGCAGTTGCTCGAGCACGGCGCCCCACTCGTGGGCGTTGGCGGAGTTGATCGAGACGGCGCGCACCCCGGCGCGGGCGGCGGCGGCGACCTGGTCGCGCATGAGGGCGAGCAATGGCGAGACGAGGATGGTGGGGCCGGCTCCGGCGTCGCGCAGAAGCTTGGTGGCGACGAAGTAGACCGCGGACTTGCCCCAGCCGGTGCGCTGCACGACGAGGGCGCGGCGGCGCTCGGCGACGAGGGCCTGGATCGCCTCGAACTGCCCGTCGTGGAAGTCGGCGTCGGGCCGGCCGACGAGGGCGCGCAGCGCTGCGAGGGCGGCGGGGCGGATGCCGCCGGCACCAGAGTCGGGGGAGTAGGCGGCGGCGGGCTGCTCGGCGTTCTGCACGGCGTTCTGCACGTCTGTGTCTTGCACGTCTGCGTTCTGCATGTTGTTCACGGCTACAGCCTGACAGACGTCGCTGACATCGTGCCCCGCACACAGCAAAGCGCGCGGCCGAAGAAGGCGGAGCTAGCGGGAGAAGCTGTCGGCGTCGCGGCGGGCGTCGGCCTGACGCGCGACCCGCACCGGAACGGCGCGGCGTCTGGGGGCGACGAGGCCGAGCAGCATGGGCACGAGAAGCCCGGATGCCGACAGGAGGATCCACCACATTTCCTGGGTCATGCGATCAGGCTAAATCCGGTTGCTGGGCAATCGCCGAGCGCGCGCTGAGCGCCGCATCACGGAAGGATGCGAAATTCTGCAAACGGATGCCGCGGCGTGGCGTCGGGTGCGTCGCTGACCTCGATCGACGAGACGTCGGATCCGAGCGGCCCGCGACCAAGCCAGTCCAGCATGCGCGCCACCGCCTCGGCGTCGCCGCGGACCTCGGCCTCGACGGCGCCGTCAGAGCGGTTGCGCACCCAGCCGGCGACGCCGAGGCGTTCCGCCTCGGCGCGGGCGGTGTAGCGGAAGCCGACGCCCTGCACGAGGCCGTGCACGAGGACGTGCTTCGCAACCTGGTCGCCGGGAGGCTGGTTCATGTCGGCATCCTACGCTCGCCCCGCGTCCCCCTCGCCGTTGGCTCGCTTCCCTCGCCGTTGGCTCGCTTTCCTCCCGTTGGCTCGAGGGAGCTTGCGACCGAAGCCAACGACCTGAGCCGGCCTGGTCGCGGTGGCTGCGCGGCTTCGGTCGCTCGTTCCTCGCTCCCTCGAGCCGCCGTGGGGAGTTCCCGTTGGCTCGAGGGAGCTTGCGACCGAAGCCAACATCCGGGTGCCTGCCTGGTCGTGGTGGCTGTGCGGCTTCGGTCGCTCGTTCCTCGCTCCCTCGATCCGCCGTGGGGAGTTCCCGTTGGCTCGGATCTCTCGACGCTGCGCGAACCGGGAATCCACTGGTTAAGAGTCAGTTGCTCTGCGAACTGCATCGCTGAGTGAAGCGGGTAGACACCCCTCCCGTTGGCTCGAGGGAGCTTGCGCCGTTCGACTCTCAGTCGGCCGGAGTCGTCGCGCCCGCCTTGGACGCCGCGGAGAGCGGGTCGCGGTAGCTGTTCAGCAGGGTGCCGTTGGCGAAGCGGCGCGTGCCGGTCAGCTCGAGCTTGATCTGCTCGGCGAAAAGCGGGATGCCGTGGCCGAGCGCGATCGGGTGCACGTACAGGCGCACCTCGTCAATCAGGTGCTCGCGGAACAGCGACTGGGCGAAGCGGGAGCCGCCGGCGACGCTGATCGCCGTCCCCTTCGCGGCGCGCAGGGCGGCGATCTCCTTGGCCGGCGACGCCGTGGCCAGGCGCGAGTTCTCCCAGTCCACGCTCTTCAGCGTGGTCGAGAAGACGATCTTCTGCTGGGCATTCAGGATCTTCGCCAGCGGCTCCGTGGCCGTCGGCCAGTAGGCGGCCTGGTCGAGGTAGTTCACCCGTCCGAGCAGCATCGTGTCGGAGCCCTGCATCAGCACCTCCTGGTGGGCGAACAGTTCATCGTCGAGCCGCTCCATCGCCCAGTCCAGTTCGCCCTCCGGCCCGGCGACAAAACCGTCCAGGGTGATCTGCATCCCCAGGCTCACAATCCTCATGGTCCTTCTCCCTCTCTGAGCCGCCGGTTCGGCGCGACGGGCGGATGCCGCGGCATCCGCCCGGGACACCCGGCAGTGGCGAACCTAGGTCGGGGCCAACACGCTGTCAAGCGTTGGCGGCGCCCGCCGGCGTCATCCGGCATCATGGGCGCATGACAGCCAGCCAGCCCACTGCGTCCTCTGTGTCCCCCGTCGCGCCCATCTTCGGTGCGGAGCCGGCCGCCAGCCCGACCGAGACCATCGCCCACCTCCGGGCGAAGCTCGCTTTCGAGACCGACGCCTCCGACGTCTGGGCCGAGCTCGAAGCGGGCGCCCAGAGCTTCGTGCTGGTCGACACCCGCAGCGATGCGGCCTGGGCGCAGGGCCGCGCAGCCGGGGCCGTGCACCTGCCGACCGCCCGGATCGCCGGCGGGGCCGCGGCGCTCCTGCCCGCCGGGACGAACGTCGTCGTCTACTGCTGGAGCCCCGGATGCAACGGCAGCACCAAGGCGGCCCTCGCTCTCGCCCTGCAGGGCTACGCGGTGCGCGAGATGATCGGCGGCTTCGAGTACTGGGCCAGGGAGGGCTACCCGGTGGAGACGGATGCCGGCACCGCAGCCGGTCCGGTGGACCCGCTGGTCGGCCCGGTCTCGGCGGGCACGGGGGCCGCCGGCATCCGCTGCGACTGCTAACGCGCGCGCCGAGGCTGGGAACATTCCGATTTTCTTCTGTGCCCCACCGGACTGCGCGCCTACTATGAACCATGGATGTGACGCTTCGCGCACTGCAGACCGCTGTTCCCCCCACCGTGCTGGTGCAGGAGGAGGTGCGTGACGTCTTCGCCAGCCAGCCCGGCCTCGGCCGGCTCGGCCAACGCCTGGTCAGCACGGCCTTCAACTCCTCCGGAATCGAGACTCGATACTCGGTGATCGAGGAGCTCTCGCTGGAGCAATCCCCGGGCGAGCACCAGTTCTTCGACGCCGAGACGGGGCTGTTGCTCAGCCCGGGCACCAAGGTGCGCAACGAGCTCTACGCCGACCAGGCGACACTGCTCTTCGTCGAGGCCGCACGGCGCTCGCTCGCAGCCTGCCCCGGCGTCGAGGCCGCCGACGTCACCCACGTCATCACGGTCTCGTGCACCGGGTTCTACCAGCCCGGGCCCGACTACATGCTGGTGCGCCAGCTGGGGCTGGCGGCATCCGTTCAGCGCTACCACCTGGGATTCATGGGCTGCTACGCGGCCATGCCGGCTCTGCGCACCGCCCGGCAGTTCGTCGAGGCCGATCCGGACGCCGTCGTGCTGGTCGTCAGCGCCGAGCTCTGCACGCTGCACCTGCGCAGCTCGAACGACCCGGACGAGATCGTCGCCTCCTCGCTGTTCGCCGACGGCGCGGCCGCCGGCATCGTCAGCTCGCGCCCACCGGCGGACGGCGAGCTCGCATTCGTGCTCGACCGCTCCGAGACCGTGATCACCCCCGTCGGCGAGGGCGACATGGCCTGGCGCATCGGAGACAACGGCTTCGAGATGGTGCTCTCCAGCTACGTGCCGCACATCATCGACGAGCACATCGGCGGCGCGCTTGCCCCCCTGTTCGCCCCCGAGCCGGTGCTCGCCGCGGCGCTCGCCGCCGGGGCCGCCGGGCAGAGCGTGCAGCACTGGGCGATCCATCCGGGCGGGCGCAGCATCCTCGACAAGGTCGAGCAGAAGCTCGGCCTCAGCGAGGCGCAGTTGGTGCCGGCCCGCGAGACGCTGCGCGACTTCGGCAACATGTCGAGTGCGACGGTGCTGTTCGTGCTGAAGAAGATCTTGGAGGCACCCGCGACGGCCGAGGGCGAGCGGGTGCTCGCGATGGCGTTCGGGCCGGGGCTCACCGTCGAGACGGCGCTGCTGACCGTGGCCGGGGTGCGGGTTCCACAGGCCGCGGAGGCGCCGACGGCTGCCGGGGCGAACACCGAGGCGAATGCGGCCGCCCCGCAGCCCGCCGCAGCTTCGGTACTGACGACGTGACCCGCTGGGGTTGGCCGCTGCGCTCGAGGGCGACGGACGCCACCGAGCTCATGGACGCCGCCGACGCCGACCCGGAGACGCTGGCGCGCACCTACGAGCAGTTTCGCCTGGTCAACGCCGCCGTCTCCGGGTGGCGCGACATCTACCGCCGCTTCGTCCGGCCGCACCTCTCGGCGACCCGTGACACGACGCTGCTCGACATCGGCGCCGGCGGCGGTGACCTGCCCCTCTCGCTGGCCCACTGGGCCACCAACGACGGCCTGCGCCTGCAGATCACGGCCATCGACCCGGATGCCCGGGCCGACGAGTTCGCCCGGCGCCAGCTCGTGTTGCGCCACCCGGCCCGGTTGCAGCCCGGCGTCGGCGGTGTGGAGTTCCGGCGCGCATTCAGCTCCGAGCTCGTCGCCGAGGGCGCCCAGTTCGACCTGGTGATCTCCAACCACATGCTGCACCACCTCACCCCCGCCGAGCTCGGCGGCCTGCTCTTCGACAGCGAGCGGCTGGTGCGGCCGGCGTCCGACCCCACAAGCCCAGGCAACGCTGTCGGCCCGAACGGCCGGCGGCTGCCGCGCGCGCTGCACAGCGACATCACCCGGAGCGCCCTGGCCTACGCGGGATTCGCGCTGGGCACGCTGCCGTTCGCCCGCAACCTCTTGAATCGCTCGTACATCCGTGCCGATGGCCTCACCTCCATTCGCCGCAGTTACCGGCCGGCCGAGCTGCAGGCCGCCCTGCCGCCGGGCTGGTCGGTCCTGCCGCAGAGCCACTTCCGCTACCTGCTCACCTGGGCTGGTCCCGATGTCTGACACGCTAGACCCGGGCACCGACACGGCCCCGGAGGCCCCAGACGCAGCTCGCGCGACTGACGCCGCGGACGCAACGGCCGCCCCGGACGCCACAGACGCAGCGGACGCAGAGGTCGTGGACGTCGCAGTCGTCGGCGCCGGCCCGGTCGGGCTGCTCCTCGCCTGCCTGCTGGTGCAGCGGGGGCTGAGCGTCGTCGTGCTCGAGGCGCGCGAGCAGGCCTCTGAGCACTCCCGAGCGATCGGCATCCACCCGCCCGGCCTCGCCGTGCTCGCCCAGCTCGGGCTCGCCGACGCGGCCGTCTCCGCCGGGACCCCGATCTTCCGCGGGGAGGCATGGTGCGACGGCGAGGTCCTCGGCGGGCTCGACATCAGCGAGGCGGCCGGCCGCTACCCCTTCGTGCTTGCCCTGCCGCAGCGGGACACGGAGCGGCTGCTCCGCGAACGGCTCACCGAGCTCTGCGACGGCCGCGACCCGGTGCGCCGCGGCGCGCGCGTCGTCGCGCTCTCGCAGCGGGAAGACATCGTGCAGGTGCGGCTGGCCGCAGGCGCCGGGCTGCGGGCGCGCTACGCCGTCGGTGCTGACGGCGCGCGGAGCCGCGTCCGCGAGTACCTGGGCATCAGCTGGCGCGCGGTCGGCGACGCGCAGCCGTACCTGATGGGCGATTTCCGCAGCGAGCAGAGCGGGCCCGCGCGGTCGGGCGTGCGGGGCAGCCCGATGGCCGCGCCGCACATGGCGACGACCGCGCTGCTCGCCTTCGAGCGCGAGGGAGTCGTCGAGTCCTTCCCGCTGCCGGGCGGCTGGCGCCGCTGGGTGGTGCTCACCGGGCGATTGCGCCCGGAGGCGACGGCCGACGAGCTCGCCGCCATCGTGCGGCAGCGCACCGGAATCGTGCTGGACGCGGCAGCCGCCACCGCCGGGAACGACGACAACCACGCCCACGACAGCGACCATGACAACGCGCAGCGCACCGCCCGCTCGATCAGCGCGTTCGCCGTGCGGCAGCACCGGGCCGGCACCATGGCGGCCGGCCGTGTCGCCCTGCTCGGCGACGCGGCGCACGAGGTGAGCCCGATCGGCGGCCAGGGCATGAACCTCGGCTGGCTGGATGCCGCAGCCCTCGCCCCAGCCCTCGAGCTGGGCGTGCGCGGCGGGCACGCGCTGGGCTCCCGCGCCCTCGCCGACTACAGCGCCCGCCGCGGCTGTGCCGCCCGCCGCACCGTGCTGCAGGCCTCGTTCAACATGGGCGTCGGGCGGCCGGCGCGCGGCAGCCGCCTCGCAGCGCGCAACGCGCTCGTGCGGCTGCTGGCCCGGCCGCCGTTCCGGGCGCTGCTGGCGCAGGCGTTCACCATGCGCGGGCTCTGAGCCCCGGCATCCGAAGACCGCAGTAGCCGGCGCACACAAAAACAGGAGGAGACGCCCGTGACGCCTCCAGGGAGGGGTCGCGCCGCTCTGGTCCTGTGTTTTCGCGCGGCATCAGCCCACAGAGCAGGGCTCAGCACTCGATAACGTTGACGGCGAGCCCGCCCTCGCTGGTCTCCTTGTACTTCGTCATCATGTCGAGGCCGGTCTGGCGCATCGTCTCGATCACCGTGTCGAGCGAGACCAGGTGGGTGCCGTCGCCCAGGAGGGCGAGCCGGGCAGCCGACACCGCGGTCGACGCGGCGATCGCGTTGCGCTCGATGCACGGCACCTGCACCAGCCCGCCAACCGGGTCGCAGGTGAGGCCGAGATGGTGCTCCATTGCGATCTCGGCCGCGTTCTCCACCTGGCGCGGCGTGCCGCCGAGCACGCCGCAGAGGGCGCCGGCGGCCATCGCGCACGCGGAGCCGACCTCGGCCTGGCAGCCGCCCTCCGCCCCCGAGATGGACGCGTTGGCCTTCACCAGCGAGCCGATCGCGGCCGCTGTCAGCAGGAAGTTGCGGATGCCCTCCGGCGACGCCCCCGGCACGAAACGCAGATAGTAGTGCGCGACCGCCGGGATGATGCCGGCCGCACCGTTGGTCGGCGCCGTGACGACCCGGCCGCCCGAGGCGTTCTCCTCGTTGACGGCGAGGGCGAAGGCGTGCAGCCACTCGGTGGAGGTGTCGCGCTCGCGCACCGGCTGGCAATCGTGCGCGTCGAGCTGCTCGCGCACGAGGGGGGCGCGGCGCTTGACGCCGAGGCCGCCGGGCAGAACGCCCGGTGTGACGAGCCCGGTCTCCACGCAGCTGTGCATGGCCGCCCAGATGGCGTCGAGTCCCGCATCCAGCGCCTCGCGCCCGTGCAGCGCCTCCTCGTTGGCGCGTGCGATGTCGCAGAGCCCGACACCCTGCTCCTCGCACAGGGCGAGCAGCTCGGCCGAGCTGGAGTAGGGCAGCGGATGCCGGGCCGTGGCCGCCGCGGTCGCCCGCCTCATGCCGGGCGCCGCCGCCGCCGAACGGGAGCCGCCCGCGAGCGAGGCCGCTCCGCCGGCATCCTCGCTGGCCCGGCGGATGAAGCCACCGCCCACCGAGTAGTACGTCTCGTGCAGCAGCTCGCGCTCCGTGCCGGCGGCATCGCGCGCCCAGGCGTGCAACGTCATGGCATTCGGGTGCCCGGGCAGGCGGGTGAACGGCGCGAAGGTGATGTCGTCGCGGGTGATCGCGACGGGCCGGGAACCGCCCAGCAGCACGGTGCCCGCACCATCGGCTGCCCGCGGCAACGTGCTCCAGGCGCCGCGCACCGCGGCGGGGTCGCAGTCCTCCGGGCGCAGCCCGGCCAGACCCGCGACGATGGCATCCGGGGTGCCGTGGCCGATGCCGGTGGCACCGAGCGAGCCGAAGAGCACGCACGAAATGCGGTCGACGCTCTCCAGGGTGCCGGGCCCGAGACGGCCGGCGAAGTCGAGGGCAGCCCGCATCGGGCCGACCGTATGGGAACTGGACGGGCCAATGCCGATCGAGAAGAGATCGAGGGCTGAGACGAACGCTGTCACGCCTCTCATCGTAGAGAGCGCGGCGCGCAGGAGTGTGGCATCGAATCGCAGATTCGTGCGTATTCACCCGGTGGGCGGCACTTTTCGTGGCCGGGGTGCGCGAACGCGGCGTTCTCGGCGCGATGGCAACGGTTGAACCCCGCGGCGCTCCCACCGTCAACCACTTCGCCGATTATTGCGATTCATTACGCCCCGGTACACTGGATTCAGTGACGTTCGCACCTTCTTCCCTGACCATCCGGCCCGCCCTCGACTCCGAGGCCGCCGCAATCGGTCAGCTCACCGAGAGCGCCTTCCTCGTCGGCCCCTACGGTCACCTGCCCGTCAGCGCTGAGCGCCGCGCGTTCTCGCTCGACGCTGCCGGCCGTGCGGCATCCGGAACCCTGCTCGTCGCCCTGAACGAAGACGGCGCCCTCGTCGGCACCGCCAGCGTTCTGCGTGCCGGCACCCCGTACGCCCGCCGCGCCAGCGCCGGCGAGGCCGAAATCCGCCTGCTCGCCGTCGCCCCCGAGGCGCGCGGCGCCGGCATCGGCGACGCCCTGATGCGCGCCAGCCTCGAGGTCGCCCTGGAATGGGGCGCCACGGCCCTCGTGCTCGACACGGGCGAGCTCAACCTGACGGCCCAGCGCCTCTACGAGCGCCTCGGATTCGAGCGGGAGGCCGTTATCGACGGCACCGGCCGCGCCGCCTCGCTCGTCGTCTACCGATACCCACTGCAGCAGAGCCCCGACGAGGTGCTCGTGCGCCTGATACACGACGACGAGGTGGATGCCGTCGCGAGCCTCTCTGAGCGTGCCTATTCCCACGACTACACCCTGAACGACTCCTACCGCGCGTCGATCGTCGACGTCGCCGGCCGTGCCGCCGAGCACCAGGTGTGGGTCGCCGTCGACACCCAGACCGGCGCCCTGCTCGGAACGGTGTCCACCCCGCGCGATGGCGCCACCATGACCGACCTCGCCCAGCCCGGCGAGATGGACTTCCGCCTGCTCGCGGTGAGCCCGGATGCCCGCCGCCGCGGCCTCGGCGAGCTGCTCAGCCGCCACGTGCTCCTGCTCGGCCGGCTGCGCCAGGTCTCCCAGGTGGTCATGAACTCGGGCCCCGAGATGCTCGGCGCGCACAAGCTGTACGCACAGGTCGGCTTCGACCGCCTGCTCGACCGCGAGCCGGTGATGACGTTCCCGAACGGCAATCAGCTCAAGCTGCTGAGCTTCGGCTACGCCCTCACCGCCTAGAGCCGGCGCTGCCTAGGCGCGCTCGAGCAGCTCGTCGGTGCTGAGCACGGTGGCGAACTCGCCCCCGTGCAGGTTGACCGCGGTGGCCCGGGACAGCTCGTCGGCGCTCAACCGCACGCCGCCAGGGCCCTCGAGGTCGAAGGTGTGCGTCGCGTCGATCGGCACGAGCACCTCGTAGCCGAGGTTGCCGCCCATGCGGGCCGTCGTCTCGACGCACATGTTGGTCTGGATGCCGCAGATCACGATCTGCTGGATGCCGCGCTCGTCGAGCCAGCCGGAGAGGTCGGGCTCGCCGAAGAAGGCCGAGTTCACGTCTTTGCGCACGAACAGCTCGTGCGGGGCGGCAGCCACGAAGTCCATCAGAGCGTTGCCCGGGTGGTTCGGGTTCAGCGGCGACTCCTCGACCGAGTCGTGCCGCACGAGCACCACCGGGCGCGCCGATGCGGCCCAGGACTCCAGCAGGCGCTCGACGTTCGACTCGCAGTCGGGGTTGTTGCGCGGGCCCCAGCCGGGGTCGGCAAAGCCCTTCTGCATGTCGATGACGATGAGGGCGGCGTTGGGGTCGAGGCTCATGCACCCATGATGGCGGCTGCCGGCGGCATCCGGAAGGGGCAATGCGGGGTCAGACGGCACCGGGCCGGGCGAGCGGGGCCGATCGCGGCCAGGGGATACGCTGGCCTGCATGATCCTGGAACACGCCCTGCTGCCCGTGTTGCCCGGCCGCGAGGCCGAGTTCGAGGCGGCCTTCGCGCTGGCCCGCCCGCTGATCGAGCGGCAGCCCGGTTTCCTGCACCTCAGCCTCTCCCGCGGCATCGAGTCCCCGTCGACATACCTGCTGTTGGTCGGCTGGGAGAGCGTGGAGGCGCACGAGCAGGGGTTTCGCGGCTCGCCGGAGTACCAGGAATGGCGCACGCTGCTGCACCCCTTCTATGAGCCGTTCCCGGTGGTCGAGCACTTCGTGGGCGTGCTCGAGGGCGTGCTCGGCGGCTGAATCGGCGGCTGAATCGACGCCACGGCGGGCGGATGCCGGCCGTGCACAGTGACTGCACAGGGCCGGCCGCCTGCGCGCTGCTAGTCTTTTCTGAGGCCGCCGACTGCGGCCCCGGACGAGGGATCAGTACCCGGAACGCGACAAGACTGGCCACAGGAGTAAACAGTCATGTCATGGATCATCCTCATTGTCTCCGGCGTGCTCGAGGCCGTCTGGGCCACCGCGCTCGGCAAATCAGAGGGCTTCACCAAGCTCTGGCCGTCGGTCATCTTCGGCATCAGCATCGTGCTCAGCATGGGTGGGCTCGCCCTCGCCATGCGCGGGATCTCAACCGCGACGGCCTACGCCGTCTGGGTCGGCATCGGCGCATCGCTCACCGTCGTCTACGCCATGATCACCGGCGACACGAGCGTGTCCTGGTTGAAGATCGCCTTGCTGATGGGCCTCGTCGGCTGCATCGTCGGGCTCAAGTTCGTCGACTAGCCGCCGGCTCGTAGTGCCGGCCGCCCGGCTCGCCGCGTCGTCGGCGCTAGACGTAGACGACGACGGCCCAGGCCAGTCCCGCGATCAGCGCCCAGGAGAGCAGGCCGACCAGCAGTGCGCGCCAGCCGGTGAGCACGAGCTCGCGCAGCCGCACGGCGGAGCCGAGGCCGAACAGAGCCATGGCGAGCAGTGCCGTCTGCAGCACGTCGGCCGTCTCCAGCACGACCTCCGGCACCGGCAACACGGTGCGCACGACGACCGCGGCGAGGAAGCCGACGACGAAGAGCGGCACGATCGGCGGGCGGGCCCCGGCATCCGGGGCCTCACCGCCGGTCGCCGCGGCATGGGCGACGGCGGCGCTGTGCTTGCGGCGCTCGATGCCCGCGACGGTGGCGACCATCGGGGCCAGCATCACGACGCGGGTCAGCTTGACGACGATCGCGACGGCGAGGGCGGCCGGGCCGGCAATCTGCGCGGTCGCGACGACCTGGCCGACGTCGTGCACGCTCGCGCCGACCCACTGGCCGAACTGCTCGTTGCTGAGGCCGAGCGGATGCCAGAGCAACGGCAGCACCGCGATCGCCAGTGTTCCGCAGAGGGTGACGAGGGCGACCGGCGTCGCCGTCTCCTCATCCTTGGCCTTGACGACGCCGCTCATCGCGCCGATCGCCGAGGCGCCGCAGATCGAGAATCCCGTCGCGATCAGCAGCGGCTGGTGGCCGGGCAGCCGCAGCGCGCGGCCGAGCCCGATCGTGCCGACGAAGGTGAGCACGACGATCACGACGATCATCGCGATCGACACCCAGCCGAGGCCGAGGATGTCGACGAGGCTGAGCTTCAGCCCGAGCAGCACGACGCCGAGGCGCATGAACTTCTTGGACGCCACCCCGAGGCCGGGCTTGAGCGGGCCGGCGAGGGCCGGCCGGAGCGCGGGGATCTGCGCGACGATGATGCCGAGGGCGACGGCGGCCGTGAGCAGCGGGGTCGCGGGGATCAGCGCGTGGATTCCCCACGACAGGACGGCGGCCGCAGCCGCGAGTGCGATACCGGGCAACCACTTCACCTAGAGAGCCTAACCGCATGCCGGAATGACAAAAAACAGGAGCAGAGCCGCGGCGAGGCCATATCTGGCCCGCCGGGGCTCTACTCCTGTATTCCTGCACGCCGTGTGGCGCGTGCGATTAGTGGGTGCGGAAGCGCTGCGTCATCGGGCAGTCGAACGGGTCGCGGGCCGAGAGCCCCACCCTGTTCAGGTACTCGACGACGATGCCGTAACTCTGGAACAGGCCCGTCTCGGTGTAGCTGATCGAGTGCGCCTGGCAGTACTCCTTCACGAGCTCCTGCGCCTTGCGCAGGTGCGGGCGCGGCATGTTCGGGAACAGGTGGTGCTCGATCTGGTAGTTCAGGCCGCCCATGAAGGTGAGCATGCCCCAGCCGCCGCGGATGTTGCGGCTGGTGAGCACCTGGCGGCGCAGGAAATCGACCTTGGAGTCGTGCGGGAGGATCGGCATCCCCTTGTGGTTGGGGGCGAAGGACGCGCCCATGTACACGCCGAACACGGCCAGCTGCACGCCGAGGAAGGCGAACGCCATGCCGAGGGGGAGGAAGAGGAAGAGCACGGCCAGGTAGGCGGCCAGGCGGGTGACGATCATGCTGATCTCGAGGCCGCGCTTGTCGACCTTGCCCTTGCCCATGACGGTGCGGAGGCCGTGCATGTGCAGGTTCAGGCCCTCGAGGGTGAGCATCGGGAAGAACAGCCAGCCCTGGCGGCGGGTGACGAAGGCGTGAACGCGGTTGACCTTGGCGGCCTCCTCCGGCTGGAACACGATGAAGTCGTTGTCGATGTCGGGGTCCTTGCCCACGACATTCGGGTTCGAGTGGTGCCGCGAGTGCTTGGTCATCCACCAGGAGTAGCTGATGCCGACGAAGGCGTTGGCGAGGATGCGCCCGGCCCGGTCGTTGGCCTTGCCCGATTCGAACACGGTGCGGTGCGAGGCCTCGTGCGCCAGGAAGGCGAACTGGGTGAGCACGATGCCGAGGGCCGCGGCCATGAGCAGCTGGAACCAGCTGTCGCCCAGCAGCACGAAGCCGGTGACGATGCCGCCGAGGGCGGCCAGCAGGATGCCGAAGATCATCCAGTAGAACCACGTGGCGCGGCGCAGCAGGCCGAGGTTGCGCACGGTGTGCAGCAGGGCCGAGTACTCGGTGGTGGGGTTCTGCCGGTCACCGCCGGGGCGGGTGCGGATGATCCGCACGGCAGGCTTGGTGATTGTGACGGATGCCGCGGCTCCGGCGGCAAGGGGGGCGGCGTTCGCTTCGCTCATCGTCGACCTTCGTGTGAGTGACTTCCCAGTCGGGGGTGGGCAACTGCCCGGAGCTCACGTGTCGAAATTCATACGGCGACATTGCGATCAGATGAGAGCAGCCTACGTCGCTTTGGCTGAGAAACGGCCTCGATTACACGCTGGTTGCATGCCGTGGCGGGAATATGAAGGGTGTATGTTCCTCGCGGGCAATGTGCCCGATTTTCCGGGCGTGTCCAGGCCGGATTCAGACCCAACTGGGCAGCCACATGTGCAGGTGCCAGAACCAGTACGGCACGAGTTGGGCCGTCCAGATCGGGTAGAAGAAGGCGCTGACCAGTGCGGCGACACTGAGGTAGACCGCGACCACCCCGATGCCGCGTTGACGGCGCCAGCGGGGGTTGTCGCGTCGGCCGAGGATGACGGCGATCACGACGCCGAGGCCGAGCAGCAGGTACGGCTCGAAGGCGATTGTGTAGAACTGGTAGACGGTGCGGTTCAGGTACATCAGCCAGGGCAGGTAGCCGGCGGCGACGCCCATCAGGATCAGTCCGGTCTGCCATTCGCGGTAGCGCGCCAGCCGGTACAGCAAGTAGAACGCGGCGGCCGCGGCAGCCCACCAGATCAGCGGGTTGGCGACGGAGTGGATCGCCGCGCTGCACAGGTCGGCCAGGCAGCCGTCCTCGCCGAGGCTCGAGCCCTTGTAGTACATGCTCGTCGGTCGGGTCATGAACAGCCAGGTGAGCGGGTTCGCCTGATAGGGGTGCGGGGTGCTGAGGCCCACGTGGTACTCGTAGGCGGCGACCTGGTAGTGCCAGAAGCTCTGCACGCTCTCCGGCACCCAGGCGAGCGCGCCGGTCCAGGCGTTGCCGGCCTCGCTGGCCCAGCTGCGGTAGTAGCCGCCGGCCGTGAGGAACCAGCCGGTCCAGCTGGCGATGAAGGTCGCGAGGGCGATCGGCACCATCAACAGGAACGAGATGGGGCCCTGTTTGAGCACGGCCGCGCTCGCCCAGAAGGCCACGCCGGCCCGCCGCCTCGCGAGGGCGTCGACGACGACCACGTAGACGCCGAAGGCGGCCAGGAAGTACAGGCCAGACCACTTGACGCTCGCCGCCATGCCGAAGGCGAGCCCGGCCGCGAGCAGCCACGGCCGCCACCACAGGCCGGGGCCCCAGCTGGACTCGGTGGCCAGGCCGGCATCCACCCTCGCCTGGCGTTCGGCCAGCCAGGCGCGCAGGCGCTTCTCGTGCCAGGTGCGGTCGAGCAGGATGGCGCCGAAGCCGAGCAGGGCGAAGAACATCAGGATGCCGTCGAGCAGTGCCACCCGCGACATCACGATCGCGTGCCCGTCGATCGCGAACAGGAAGCCGACGATGACGGCGACGATGGTCGAGGCGAACAGTCGCCGGGCGATCACCGTGAGCAGGAAGACGGCGAGAACACCGACGACGACGGTGCCGATGCGCCAGCCGAAGGAGTTGTCGGCGCCGAAGGCGGCCAGGCCGAGGGCGATCACCCACTTGCCGAGCGGAGGGTGCACCACGAAGGAGCCCTCGTCGCTGAAGATGTCGGTGTCTCCGGAGTTGAAGCGCTCGTCGGCGCCGGCCGGCCACTGCGATTCGTAGCCGTTGTTCAGCAGTGTGTACGCGTCTTTGACGTAGAAGGTCTCGTCGAAGACGAGGGAGTGCGGGCTGGCCAGGTTCCACAGCCGCAGGACGGCGGCGAGCAGCGTGACGGCGATCGGGCCGCCCCAGTACCAGAGCCGCCGCCGGCCGGGCGTGCGGAGCAGGTGGCCCCACCACTCGTCGAGGCGGCTGCCGCGCGGCTCCGGCCGCTCCGCGACCGGCTCAGTCGGCTGCTCGGTCGGCTGCCCGATCTGTTGCTCGGGCGGGCCCACCGGCGCGGTCTGGCCGACCGGCCCCGCGGCCAGAACGGGGGAGCTGGGTGCGTCATCGCCGCTCGGCTGCTGCGACGTCCCGATGCTCATTCGCCCATGCTAGGCCAGACTGGACACATGATCATTCTCGCGGCGACCCCCATCGGCAATCTCAAGGACGCCTCGGTGCGCCTGGTCGAGGCGCTCGGCTCCGCCACGGTGATCGCGGCAGAGGACACCCGCGTCACGCAGCGCCTGCTCGCCGCCCTCGGCATCGAGAACCGCCCCCGCCTCATCGCCCTGCACGACCACAACGAGCGCGAGAAGTCGATCGAGCTCGTCGAGCTGGCCCGTGAGGGCGACGTGCTCGTGCTGAGCGACGCCGGCATGCCGACCGTCTCCGATCCCGGCTTCCACCTGGTCGACGCCGCCGCCAGCGCCGGCGTCACCGTGACCGCGCTGCCCGGCCCGAGTGCCGTGCTCACCGCCCTCGCCGTCTCCGGCCTGCCGACCGACCGGTTCACCTTCGAGGGCTTCCTGCCGCGCAAGCACGGGGAGCGGGTCAGCACCTTCACCGAGCTGCGCGACGAGCGCCGCACCATGGTGTTCTTCGAGTCGCCGAACCGCCTGGCCGCCTCCCTCGCCGACATGGCGAGCGTGTTCGGCGCCGAGCGCCGCGTCGTGGTCTGCCGGGAGCTCACGAAGTTCTACGAGGAGGTCAAGCGCGGCACCGCAGCCGAACTCGCCGAGTGGGCGGCATCCGGGGTCAAGGGCGAGATCTGCATCGTCGTGGCCGGGGCGGAGAAGCGCGTCGGCGACCTGGCCGGCGGCATCGCCGAGGTGCTGGCGCTGGTGGCGGCGGGGGAGCGGTTGAAGGATGCCGCGGCCGTCGTCTCGGAGGGCACCGGGCTCGGCAAGCGCGAGCTCTACCAGGCGGCCTTGGAGGCCAAGCCGGCCAAGCCGGGCAAGCCAACCACGCCCTAGGCCCCGCCCGATCTGGGCGGGGATTGCGGGCGGCCGGTGCCGGTGCGATCATGGCGGTGGAGGTGCCCATGCAGCCGCAGGAGAGCCACTCGGGGAGCCGACTACTCGACGGCCGTGTTGCCATCGTCTACGGTGCTGGAGGCCAGATCGGCGGCGCGGTCTCGCGCGCGTTCGCCCGCGCCGGCGCCACCGTGCACCTGGCCGGTCGCACCGCCGAACCGGTGGAGCAACTCGCCGTCGAGCTCCGCGCGGCGGGCTGGCAGGCCGAGCCGGCTGTCGTCGACGCGCTGGACGAGGAACAGGTCGAGCGACACGCGGCCGCGGTGGTCGAGCAATCCGGCCGCATCGACATCTCACTGAACGTGATCGGCATCGGCGAGGTGATGGGGACGCCGCTCGTGGACATGTCGCTCGCCGATTTCGAGCGCCCCATCCACCTGGGGGTGCGCACCGCATTCCTCACGGCGCGGGCCGCGGCCAGGCAGATGAGCGCGCAGGGCTCCGGGGTGCTGCTGTTCTTCGGCGGCACCGGCGATCCGGTGCGCGGCTTCGGCATGGGCGGATTCCAGGTGGCGCTGCAGGCCGTCGACCACCTGCAGAAGCAGTTCGCCGCAGAGCTCGGTCCCCGGGGCGTGCGCACGGTGATGATCCAGACGGGCGGCGTGTTGGGCGACACCCCGGCCGACCCCGTCGAGGCGGCAGAGTTCGCCCAGATCGCCGAGATGGTCACCGCCGACACAATGCTCGGCAGAGCCGCGCTGTTGGAGGACGTCGGCAACGTCGCGGTCTTCGCCGCCTCCGAGCACGCCCGCACGATCACGGCCGCGAACCTCAACATCTCGGCCGGGGCGATCCTGCCGTGATGGTGCCAGCAGCCGGGAACAACGCACGGCCCGGCTGCGTTTAATCCGTTGAAGCCAGTGTTGGAGGTGCACCGTGCCGAAAGCAGTGAAGTTCTCGCAATACGGCGGTCCAGAGGTTCTCGAGGTCGTTGACATTGACATGCCTGTGCCCGGAGAGGGCGAGGTGCTGATCGAGGTGGTCGCGGCCGGGGTGAACCCGGCGGACTCGCGGCTGCGCGAAGGCAAACTGGCCGATCGGATACCGGCGCACTTCCCGCAGGGCCAGGGCTCGGACTTCGCCGGCTTCGTCCGCGGCATCGGCCCCGGCGTCACCGGGTGGTCGGTGAACGACGAAGTCATCGGGCACGTCTCGCGCGGCTCGCACGCCACCCACCTGACCGTGCCCGCCACGAACATCACCCCCAAGCCGCCGCACCTCCCCTGGGAGGTCGCCGGCAGCCTGTTCGTGACGGGCACCACCGCGTGGGCCGCGATCAACGCGGTGGACATCGGCCAGGGCGACACCGTCGTCATCTCGGCCGCGGCCGGCGGCGTCGGCTGCATCGCAGCCCAGCTGGCCCGCCTGCGCGGGGCGAAGGTCATCGGCACGGTCAGCGAGCGCAACGCCGACTTCCTCCGCCAGCTCGATGTGATCCCGGTGATCCACGACGGCGATGTCGCCGGCCAGATCCGGGAGCTCGCGCCCGAGGGGGTCGACGTGTACCTCGACGCGTTCGGGGGGCAGAACCTCGAGATCGCGCGCGAGCTCAACGTGAAGGAGGCGCGCATCCGCAGCGTCGTCGACTGGGACGGCGTGTTCGACTACGGGCTCGATGAGTACGGTCGCACCAAGCCGGGTACGCGGGGCTCCGGTGCAGCCGCTTCCCGCGCGGACGGCTCGGACATCGCCGACGAGAGCGCCGAGGAGTACGGGCACGAAGTCGTCAGCCGACTCGCCCGACTGGCCGTGCAGCACCGGCTGCTGCTGCCCATTTCTGACATCTTCGCCATCGACGAGGTCCGGGAGGCGTTCGAGGAGTTGGACCGCGGGCACGTCAGGGGCAAGATCCTGCTCGGCATGCACCCGGTCGGCTACTCCCGGCAACGCGTGCACGGCGCCACCGCGCACGGGGTGGCCCTCAAGGAATCCGCCTCGACCGTCGACGTTCCCACCAAGCACGCCAGGATGCGGGTCTTCGAGAACCTGCCCCCCGTGCTCGGGCACCTGCGCGGACAGCATCACCCGCACCCCTCCGAACAGCTGGACGCGGAAGAGGCCGCAGAGGCCGCCGCCCTGGCCGAGGCCGAAGCGGAGGCCGAAGCGGAGACGGAGGAGGAGGGCGAACCGGTGATCGACCGCTGAACGCCCCGCCTCCGGTAACGCGCCCCAGCGGCATCCTGCGCCCGAATAGAATGGAGCGCATGTCCGATGGCTCCTCTTTCTTTGTCACCACGCCGATCTTCTACGTCAACGACGTGCCGCACATCGGACACGCCTACACCGAGGTGGCCGCCGATGTGCTCGCGCGCTGGCACCGCCAGCGCGGCGACGACACCTGGTTCCTGACCGGCACCGACGAGCACGGCCAGAAGATCCTGCGCACGGCGACCGCCAACGGCGTCACCCCGCAGGAATGGGCCGACAAGCTCGTCGAGGAGGCGTGGAAGCCGCTGCTGGAGACCATCGACCTCTCCAACGACGACTTCATCCGCACCACCGAGAAGCGCCACGAAGAGAACGTGCAGAAGTTCCTGCAGCACCTCTACGACACGGGCTACATCTACACCGGCGAGTACGAGGGCTTCTACTGCGTCGGCTGTGAGGAGTACAAGCAGCCGGGCGACCTGCTCGACGGCGAGGGCGACTACGCCGGCCAGAAGGTCTGCGCGATCCACTCCAAGCCCGTCGAGCTGCTGCACGAGAAGAACTACTTCTTCAAGATGAGCGCCTTCGCCGAGCAGCTGCTGGCTCTCTACGAGGAGCGTCCAGACTTCGTGCAGCCGGAGAGCGCCCGCAACGAGGTCATGTCCTTCGTCCGCTCCGGCCTCGACGACCTCTCCATCTCGCGCTCCAGCTTCGACTGGGGCGTCAAGGTGCCCTGGGACGAGACGCACGTCGTCTACGTCTGGTTCGACGCGCTGCTGAACTACGTCACCGCCGTCGGCTACGGCCAGGACGATGCCGAGTTCGAGCGCCGCTGGCCGGCCACCCACCTCGTCGGCAAGGACATCCTGCGCTTCCACGCCGTCATCTGGCCGGCCATGCTCATGGCCGCCGGCCTGCAGGTGCCGCACCGCGTCTTCGGCCACGGCTGGCTGCTCGTCGGCGGCGAGAAGATGTCCAAGTCCAAGCTCACCGGCATCGCCCCGACGCAGATCACCGACACCTTCGGCTCCGACGCGTTCCGCTACTACTTCCTCCGCGCCATCCACTTCGGCCAGGACGGCTCCTTCTCCTGGGAGGACCTGCACGCCCGCTACACCTCCGAGCTGGCCAACGGCTTCGGCAACCTCGCCTCGCGCGTGATCGCCATGGTCAACCGCTACTGCGACGGCGTCATCCCCGCCGCCGGCGACATGACCGACGCGGATGCCGCCATCCGCGCGATCGAGCGCACGGCGACCGCCACGGCATCGATCGCGATCGACCGGCTCGCCATCCACGAGGCCATCGGCACCGTGTGGGAGCTCGTCGACGCCCTGAACGGCTACATCACCGAGCAGGAGCCGTGGGCTCTCGCCAAGGACCCGGAGAAGCGGGAGCGCCTGGAGACGGTGTTGAACACCGCCGTCCGCGGCCTCGGCACGCTCGCCGTGCTGCTCTCGCCGGTGCTCACCAAGGCGACCGCGACGCTGTGGACCGCGCTCGGCGGCGACGGCGTCGTGCAGGACGTGCGCATCGACCAGGCCTGGGAGTGGACCGGATCCGGGACGGTCACCCCGCTCGAGGCCCTGTTCCCGCGGATCGAGACCTCGGCCGAATAACATGCCCGCTGCCCGGGGCGGCCGTTCGCGGCCGCCCAGGGACCGGGGCCAGGAGGAACGACGATGAGCGACGCCAACATTGATATCTCGGGGCACGTCCGCACACGCGCACAGACCGAGGGGCGGGAGCTCAGCTACCCCCCGCTGCCGGAGGCGCTCACCGTCGGCATCTACGACAACCACACGCACCTCGAGATCGCCGACGGCGACAACCCGCTCGACTACCGCGAGCAGCTCGACCGGGCCTCGGCCGTCGGCGTGCGCGGCGTGATCCAGGTCGGCGGAGACGTACCCACCTCGCAGTGGTCCGCGGCGACCGCCGCGATCGAGCCGCGCATGCTCGCGGCCGTGGCGATCCACCCCAATGAGGCGCCCATCTACGACACCGCCGGCGGCCCGGACGGCAGCTGGCAAGGCGGGCTCGACGCGGCGATCGCCGAGATCGACCGGCTCGCCGCGCTGCCACGCGTCGTGGCCGTCGGCGAGACCGGCCTGGACTACTTCCGCACCGGCGAGGAGGGGCGCGCCGCCCAGCACCGCTCGTTCGAGGCGCACATCGACATCGCCAAGCGCCACGGCCTGGCCATGCAGATCCACGACCGTGACGCGCACGACGCCGTGATCGAGACGCTGCTGCGGGTCGGGGCGCCCGAGCGCACCGTCTTCCACTGCTTCTCCGGCGACGCCGAGATGGCCAAGGTCTGCGCCGACAACGGCTGGTTCCTCTCCTTCGCCGGCACGGTCACCTTCAAGAACGCGCAGAACCTGCGCGACGCCCTCGCCGTCATCCCGCGCTCCCAGATCCTGGTCGAGACGGATGCCCCCTTCCTCACGCCGACGCCGTTCCGCGGCCGGCCCAATGCCCCCTACCTGCTGCCGCTGACGCTGCGCGCCATGGCGGCCGAGCTCGGCACCGACGTCGCCGTGCTGGCCGCGCAGGTCAACTCGAACACCGAGCTGGTCTACGGCCGCTGGGACGCGGAGCCGGTCGGCTCCCTCACACCGTCCGCCGCGGTATCCGCTGCGCCGCGCTCCGCACCGCTTTCTGCCTCACCCGCCGTTTCCCCTGCCACGACTTCACCTGGCAACACCGAGGCCATCGGAGGCATCGCATGACCGCACACCGCCACGAAGAAGAAACGCCTGAGACGGTGCCAGGGCACGGCCGGCTGCTCGGCCCCGCCGAGATCCGCGACCTCGCCGAACTCCTCGATGTCACCCCCACCAAGAAGCTCGGCCAGAACTTCGTCATCGACGCCAACACGGTGCGGCGCATCGTGAAGGTCGCCGGCGTGCGCGCGGGCGAGCACATCGTCGAGATCGGGCCGGGGCTCGGCTCGCTCACCCTCGGGATCTTGGAGACCGGGGCATCCGTCACCGCCGTCGAAATCGACAAGCGCCTGGCCGAACAGCTGCCGAAGACCGTCGAGCTCATGCAGCCGGGCGTCCCGCTCACCGTCATCACCCAGGACGCCATGCGCGTTACCGAGCTGCCCGGCGAGCCGGCCCGACTCGTCGCCAACCTGCCGTACAACATCTCGGTGCCCGTGCTGCTGCACTTCCTCGAACACTTCCCGTCCATCCGCTCCGGCATCGTCATGGTGCAGGCGGAGGTCGGCCAGCGCCTCGCAGCCACCCCCGGCTCCAAGGTGTACGGCAGCCCGAGCGTCAAGGCCGAGTGGTACGGCTCCTGGCGCACCGCCGGCCACGTCTCCCGCCAGGTGTTCTGGCCGGTGCCGAACGTCGACTCGATCCTCGTCGGCTTCGACCGCCGGGATGCGGCATCCAGCGGCGACGCCGCCATCGACGAGACCGGCGCGATCGGCACAGAGGAGGAGCGCCTCGCAACGTTCGCGCTCGTGGATGCCGCCTTCCAGCAGCGCCGCAAGATGCTGCGCCAGTCGCTGGCGCCCGTGCTCGGCGACACCGCGGCGGCCAGCGCCGTGCTCGAGGCCGCCGGTGTCAGCCCGACCGACCGCGGCGAGCAGCTGACCGTGCACGACTTCCTGCGCATCGCGCGCGCCGCCGCCGCCAGCGCCAACTGAGCCGAGCCAACGGGGGAGAGCAGCCCTTCCGCTGGTTGAGCTTGTCGAAGGGTCGAAACCCGGCACGCACCGGTGACAGTTTCGCAGTCTTCCTTGGAACTGGCTGCCGCCTTTCGCGGCGCTGCGCGTCGCGCTGGCGCGGCGCGGCGGCCACCGGCTAGCGTTGCCCGCATGACCGATGAACCTGTGACCGGGCGCCGCGACGGCGTCAGCGACGAGGCGCTCGCGGCTGCGACCGGCAAGACCTGGCCGGAGTGGTTCGCGATCCTCGACGCCGAGGGGGCCGCCGGCTGGAAGCACTCCGTGATCGCCCGCTGGCTCGACGCGAACTACCCGCTCGGCGGGTGGTGGGCGCAGGGTGTCACCGTCGGCTACGAGCAGGCCCGCGGCATCCGCGCGCCCGGCCAGCGCCAGGACGGCAGCTTCGAGGCGAGCGTCTCCAAGACGCTCCCGCTCGAGCAGCTCCCGGCGCTGGACGCCGTGATCGCGGCCGTCTCGGCCGAGCTGGGCGCGCCGGCCTCCGAGAGCCGTGCCGCGAAGCACGTCACCGCGCGCTGGCCGATGCCGGTCGGATCGTTGTTGGCCTCGGCCGCGCCCTCGAAGGGCGGCAAGACCTCGGCCGGTCTCACCTGGCAGCGGCTCGGCGGGGCCGACGAGGTCGCCCCGGCCAAGCTGCGCATGCAGGGCTGGCTGCAGGCCGCCGCCGAGTTGGGATAGCGTGAAGATATGACTCTCGCCGCCGCCTCCCCAGTTGTACATGCGAGGGCGCCGGGCAAGATCAATGTCTTCCTCGCCGTGGGCGCGTTGCAGGACGACGGCTACCACGACCTGGCCACGGCCTATCAGGCCGTCTCGCTGTACGAGGATGTGCGCGCCCACCCGGCCGACGACTTCTCGGTCAGCTTCAGCGGCAGCGTCGACACCTCCGGGCTGGAGGTCGACGGCAGTAACCTCGCCATCAAGGCGGCCAGGCTGCTCGCCCGGAAGACGGGTTACCGCGGCGGCGTGCGACTCGAGATCGAGAAGAACGTGCCCATCGCCGGCGGCATGGGCGGGGGCTCCGCGGATGCCGCGGCCAGCCTGATCGCCTGCGACGCGCTCTGGGGCACCGAGCTCGGCAAAGACGAGATGCACGCGCTGGCGGCCAAGCTGGGCGCCGACGTGCCCTTCGCCCTGGCCGGCGGCACCGCGATCGGGACGGGGCGCGGCGACCAGCTCAGCCCGGCGCTCGCGCAGGGCAACTTCCACTGGGTGCTCGCCGTCGCCGAGTTCGGGATGTCCACGCCGGCCGTCTACGCCGAGCTGGACCGGCACCGGGAGCGGAACGCCGCCGACATCCGGCCGGCGGCCGTCTCGCCGCAGGTCGACGCCCGCGTGCTGCACGCCCTGCGCGCCGGTGACTCCGCCCTGCTCGCCGAGGCACTGCACAACGACCTGCAGGCGCCGGCGCTGCACCTGGCCCCCGGACTCGGACAGATCCTCGAGCTCGGCGAGGCGAACGGCGCGCTGGCCGGGATCGTCTCCGGCTCCGGCCCGACGCTGGCCTTCCTGGCGCCCGACGCCGACACCGCACTCGAGCTGCAGGTGGCGCTCTCCGCCTCGCGGCTGACCGCGGTGCGGGCACACGGCCCGGTGCACGGCGCCCGCGTCATGCACTCCTAGACACACCCCGCATCCGCCCCCAGCTCCTCCGCGCCCGCACGCCCCGACACCCTGCGCCGAGACTGCGCGACTTGTCGTTCAGGCGCGCGCGAACTACAAGTCGTGCAGTCTCGACGTGAATAGGTGGGCGTTTGGGGCGGCGTGCGCGCTGGGGTGGGTGGGCTAGAAGCGGGCGCCGCGCTGGCGCAGACGGGTTCGGATGCGGTTCATGGTCTCGTTCAAGCGGAACCTGAGGTCGTCGGCGGTGACGTAGACGATCGTCCAGCCGCGGTCTTCGAGGCGCTCCCGCCTGGCCGTGTCGTTGCGGTACTGCACCCGATCGCGGTGCCCGTCACCCTGATACTCGATGCCGACCTTGAACTCGGGGTACGCCAGGTCGATCAGCGCGATCTGGGTGCCGTGCTCGTCGAACACCGGGTGATTCAATCGGGGCTCGGGGAGACCCGCAGTCTGCATCGCCAGGCGGGTGAGGCTCTCCATCCGCGACATCGAGCCGTAGCGCACCAGTGCGAGAGCCTGGCGAAGCCGGCGCGCGTAGCGCCGGGAGCCGTACCTCCTCACCGCTGCGGTCAGCTGCTCCAGCGTGGCCAGCGGAGGGATGCCGGAGTACGGCTCGTCCCCGGTCACCAGGAAGTCGCCGGCGGCTACGAGGTCGTCGACGGCGAGGAGCGACGCGAGCTCGCACCAGGCGTGCACGGCCGCGCTGAGGCGCAGCCCCGCGCGTTCGGTGGGCGAGCGATCCCAGGCGCCCTGATGGCCGACGACGCCGCGGCAGCGAGGAATCCCTCCGGCGACCGAGGTGCTGACGTGGAGCACGAGAGCCCTCTCCTGCTCGGCTGGCAGCGGGATGCCGTGGAGCAGCGCCGCGGTGGAATGGCTGAAGTACTGGCGCCGCGGCATCCGCTTCGCATAGGCGGCCGCCAACTCGGGGACCGACTCGGCGGCCCGGCCCATCACGACTCCGCGAAACGGGCTGAGCACATCGCGGTGCCGCAGCTGTCCTGGAGTGATGCCGATGGCCGCAGACTCGTTCGTGGCGAGCGGTCCGCTCGCGGCGAGGAAATGGCGCAGCTGGTCGCGCTTGTGCATGCACACAGCGTGCCCGAACGCCGCCTGTCCCCGCAGAAGTTATCCACAGCTGCCCCACGCGCCTCCCTCCTCCAAGCATCGAGACTGCGCGACTTGTCGTTCGAGCGGGCCTGAACTACAAGTCGCGCAGTCTCGATGGAAGCGGGGAGGGGAGGAGGGAGGGGAATGAGAGGAGAGCGGGGGAGGCGGGCCCGACGCACAGGCGCGCCCAGTAGAGTTGGTGGCGATATGGCACACATGCTTGGCGCCGAAAGGCTGCACCTCGAATTCCCTACCCGCGTGATCTTCGACGAAGTGACGGTGGGGCTCAATGAGGGCGACCGCGTCGGCATCGTCGGCCGCAACGGCGACGGAAAGTCCACCCTGCTGAAGCTGCTCGCCGGCCGGATGGAGCCCGACGGCGGTCGCGTCACGCGCCGCCGCGACGTGCGCCTGGCCATGCTCGACCAGGCCGACACGGTCGACTCGACGCTCACCGTCGCCCAGGCCGTCGTCGGCGGCATCGACGAGCACGTCTGGGCCGGCGACCCCGTCGTCCGCGACGTCATCGGCGGGCTGCTCAGCGACGTGCCGTGGGACGGCATCGTGGAGAGCCTCTCGGGCGGCCAGCGCCGCCGCGTCGCCCTCGCCGCCCTCCTCGTCGGCGACCACGACGTCATCTTCCTCGATGAGCCCACCAACCACCTCGACGTCGAGGGCATCGCCTGGCTGGCCGGGCATCTCAAGCGCCGCTGGCCACAGGGCAGCGGCGGCCTCGTCGTCGTCACCCACGACCGGTGGTTCCTCGACGAGATCTGCAACGCCACCTGGGAGGTGCACGACCGCATCATCGAGCCCTTCGAGGGAGGCTACGCGGCGTACATCCTGCAGCGCGTCGAGCGCGACCGCTCCGCCGCCGTCAGCGAGGCCAAGCGCCAGAACCTGATGAAGAAGGAGCTGGCCTGGCTGCGCCGCGGCGCCCCGGCCCGCACCGCCAAGCCGAAGTTCCGCATCGACGCCGCCAACGAGCTGATCGCGAACGAGCCGCCGCCCCGCGACACCGTGTCGATGCAGTCGATGGCCATGCAGCGCCTCGGCAAGGACGTCGTCGACCTGATCGACGTCACCGTCAAGTTCCCCGCCACCGCGCACTCGGCCGAGAAGACCGTGCTGAACGACATCACCTGGCGCATCGCGCCGGGCGAGCGCACCGGCATCCTCGGCGTCAACGGGGCCGGCAAGTCCACGCTGCTGAACCTCGTCGCCGGCACCCTGCAGCCCACCACGGGCACCGTCAAGCGCGGCAAGACGATCAAGGTCGCCGTGCTCACCCAGCAGCTCAACGAGCTCAAGGCGATCCAGAACGACCGCGTCAGCGAGGTCATCGGCCGCCAGCGCTCCAGCTACGTCGCCGGCGGCAAGGAGATGACGCCCGGCCAGCTGCTCGAGCGCATGGGCTTCATGAGCTCGCAGCTCTCCACCCCGGTCAAGGACCTCTCCGGTGGCCAGAAGCGCCGCCTGCAGCTGCTGCTGATCGTGCTCGACGAGCCGAACGTGCTGATCCTCGATGAGCCGACCAACGACCTCGACACCGACATGCTCGCCGCGATGGAGGACCTGCTCGACTCCTTCCCCGGCACGCTGCTCGTCGTCAGCCACGACCGGTACCTGATCGAGCGCGTCACCGACCAGCAGTACGCCGTCACCGAGGGGCACTTCAAGCACCTGCCCGGCGGCGTCGAGCAGTACATCGAGATGCGCAAGCGGCAGGTTGCGGCGGATGCCGACAACGTCGGCTTCGAGAGCGTCGTCGGTTCCAACGACACCCCGGCTGCCGCGGGCAAGCCCGCCGCGGCCGCCAAGCCGAAGCTGGGCGGCGCCGAGCTGCGCAACGCGCAGAAGGAGCTGGCATCCATCGACCGCAAGATCGCCAAGTGGCAGCAGCAGATCGCCGAGATTCACGAGAAGCTCGCCACTCACGACCAGAGCGATTACGACGGGCTGGGTGCGTTGACGGCCCAGCTGCAGAAGCTCGAATCTGACGTGGTCACGAACGAGACCCGGTGGATCGAACTTTCTGAGCTTCTCGAGGGCTAGCGCCGCAGGAACTGTGACGAACTAAGGCGGAGTGGTCCGGCGGTCGAAGATTGGCCGCGTACGGTTGTAACTACCCCGCACAGCTGCGGCGCACAAAACCCCCGTGGAATTTCCCCGTGGCGGAGCTATGCGCCGAGAGAGATGGCGGAGCCGCACCGGCTTCGTGATCGCAGCAGATCACCGGTCGTCGGGTACACACAGCGAAAGGTAGTTATGTCCATCTCGAAGAAGACCACCAAGGTCCTCGCAGCTCTCGCAACGCTTCCCCTCCTCGCAGCCCTCGCCGGCTGCGCCACGACCGCCGAGGTCGGCGGCGGATCCTCCGAGCAGTCCGAGACGGTCAAGGTCGGCGTCGTCGGCAAGAGCGACCCGCAGTGGCCCGCCTTCGTCGATGCGGCCGCAGCCGAGGGCATCACGGTCGAGCTGGTCGACTTCGGCGACTACGCCCAGCCGAACCCCGCGCTCACCGCCGGTGACCTCGACCTGAACCAGTTCCAGCACATCGTCTACCTCGCCGACTACAACGTCGCCTCCGGCGAGGACCTCACGGTCATCGGCTCCACGGCCATCTACCCGCTCGGCCTGTACTCCACCAAGTACGGCAGCGTTGCCGACATCCCCGCCGGCGAGACGGTCGCCGTGCCGGACGACGCCAGCAACCTGGCCCGCGCGCTCCTCGTCCTGCAGTCGGCCAAGCTCATCGAGCTGAAGGACGGCGGCAGCATCTTCTCCGGCCTGAACGACGTCGACGAGGCGAAGTCCAAGGTCAAGGTCACCGCCCTCGAAGCCTCGCTCATCCCGACCTCGCTGCCGGATGTCGCCGCCGCGGTCATCAACAACGACTTCGTCCAGGATGCCGGCCTCGAGTTCTCCGACGCCATCGCCAAGGACGACCCCAGCGACCCCAACGCGCTGCCCTACGTCAACGTCTTCGCGGCGCGCGCCGAGGACAAGGACAACGCGACCTACAAGAAGCTCGTCGAGATCTTCCAGACCGACGAGGCCGTCCAGGCCGGTCTGCTCGAGTCGTCCGCCGGAACCGGCCTCGCGCTGCAGACCCCGGTCGCCGACCTGGTCGCCTCGCTCGCCACGGTCGAGGCCGACACCAAGGCGCAGAAGTAGTTCAGCAGTAGCAACACCGCACCACCCGCGGCTTCGCGGGGAGGCATCCGCCCCACCGGGCCAGGATCCTCCCCGCGGGGCCGCTCCTCACGTTTTCACACAACGCGGCCGATGCACACCCCGCAGGACGCCGCAAAGGAGTAGCCCATGGCCCTGGTCAGCCTGCGGAACGTCACCAAGGCGTATCCGAACCCGAACGGCGGCGACCCCGTTCTCGCCATCAACGACGTCAGTCTCGACATCGAGGCGGGCGACGTCTACGGCATCATCGGCTATTCCGGCGCAGGCAAGAGCACCCTGGTCCGGCTGATCAACGCCCTCGAGCCCGTCACCGACGGCAGCGTCGTCGTCAACGGCCAGGAGCTCGCCGGGCTCGGCGAGAAGCAGCTGCGCCCCGTGCGCCTCGGCATCGGCATGATCTTCCAGCAGTTCAACTTGTTCAACGCCAAGACGGTGTGGAACAACGTGGCCTACCCGCTGCGCGTGGCCGGCGCCTCCAAGGAGAAGATCCAGGCCCGCGTCGACGAGCTGCTGGAGTTCGTCGGCCTCGCCGACAAGGCGAAGAACTTCCCGGAGCAGCTCTCCGGCGGCCAGAAGCAGCGCGTCGGCATCGCCCGCGCGCTGGCGACCGCGCCCAGCATCCTGCTCTGTGACGAGGCCACCAGCGCCCTCGACCCGGAGACCACGCAGGAGGTTCTCGCCCTGCTCAAGCGGGTGAACTCCGAGTTCGGCGTGACGATGGTCGTGATCACCCACGAGATGGAGGTGATCCAGAGCATCGCCACCAAGGTCGCCGTGATGGACCAAGGCCGCATCGTCGAGAGCGGCGACGTGTTCGAGGTGTTCTCCAACCCGCAGAACGGCTCCAGCCAGACCTTCGTCGGCACCGTCGTCAAGGGCGTGCCCAGCCCGGCCGAGCGCGCCGTGCTGCGCGAGCGGCACGAGGGGCGCATCGTGACGCTGTCGTTCCGCGACGGCGACGCCAGCCAGGCCTCCGTGTTCCTCAAGCTGGCCCAGGCCGGCGTCGAGTTCGAGCTCATCTACGGCGGAATCAACGACATCCAGGGCAAGGCCTTCGGCCACCTGACCCTGGCGCTGCGGGCATCGGATGCCGTCATCGACGGCGTGCTCGCCGACATTGCCCAGGCCACGAGCGTGACGGAGGTGGCGTGATGGATGCGCTGATCGAACTGCAGCCCGAGTTCTGGAAGGCCGCCGCCGAAACGCTCTACATGGTCTCGGCGACGCTGCTCTTCGGTGGCTTCTTCGGCCTGCTGATCGGGCTGGGCCTGTACACGACCCGTGCCGGCGGGCTGCTGCCCAACAAGACAATCTCCACGATCCTCAACGTCGTGATCAACTTCTTCCGGCCGATCCCGTTCATCATCTTCATCGCCGCGCTGCAGCCGCTGACGCGCGCCGTGATCGGCACCGGCATCGGCAACAACGCCGCCGTGTTCGCGCTGTCCATCGCCGCGGCGTTCGGCATCGCCCGCATCGTCGAGCAGAACCTCGTCACGGTGTCGCCCGGCGTGGTCGAGGCCGGCCGCGCGATGGGTGCAGGGCCGCTGCGGATCCTCCGCACGATCGTGATCCCCGAGGCGCTCGGCCCGCTGATCCTCGGCTACACCTTCGTCGTCGTGGCGATCGTCGACATGACCGCGATGGCCGGCTTCGTCGGCGGCGGCGGCCTCGGCTACTTCGCGCAGCTCTACGGCCACCGCCAGTTCGAGCCGGTCGTGATGTGGGCGGCCATCCTGCTCATCGTCGTGTTCGTGCAGCTCGTGCAGTGGCTCGGCAACCGCCTCGCCCGCAAGGCGCTCCGCCGCTAGACGGGTCCGTCCCGGGTCTCGATACGCGCCGCGGGCGGCGCTACTCGACCAACGGATGTTGAGAACACCCGCTGGTCGAGTAGCGAGGAACGAGCGTATCGAGACCGGGGGCGCCGATCAGTCGAAGTCGAGCGAGAGCTTGCGCAGCAGGCCGGCCAGGCGCTCCTGCTCTGGGGCGCTGAGCGCGCCGAGCAGCTCGGCCTCGGCGTCGACGAGGCGGGTGATCGCGGCATCCACCCGGGTCTGGCCCGCCGGGGTCATGACGACGAGGATGCCGCGGCCGTCGTTGGGGTCGGTGCGGCGCTGCACGAGCTCGCGCACCACGAGCCGGTCGATGCGGTTCGTCATCGTTCCGCTGGAGACCAGCGTCTGCTGCAGGAGCTGCTTGGGGGAGAGCTGGAACGGCTCTCCGGCCCGGCGCAGCGCCGAGAGCACATCGAACTCCCAGGACTCCAGCTCGGAGCGGGCGAAGGCCGTGCGGCGCGCGCGGTCGAGGTGCTTGGCCAAACGACCGACCCGGGAGAGCACCTGGAGCGGGGTGAAGTCGAGATCCGGGCGCTCGCGCAGCCAGGCATCGACGATGCGGTCGACTTCGTCACTCGTGGGCATCCCCCCATTATCCCGGCCGCACGGCGCGGCCGCGGCGCGCGGCACGCACAGCTTCGGCGTTCGCGTCGGAGACCGGCCCCATGTTCTGGCAGACTGGAGGACGCGCGGAAGTCACTTCGGCGCGTTCCGCCGTGGTGTAATGGCAGCACGACAGCCTTTGGAGCTGTTAGGTCTAGGTTCGAGTCCTGGCGGCGGAGCGCTTTTCTCAGCGCTGTGCGCTGAAATAAGGGCGCTCCGAAAGGCGGCAGCGTGATTCCAAGGAAATCCTTGGAAATGAAACCGTGCCCGCACCTACACGGCCACGAAAGCGGCCCACTTCCCACTACGAGGAGCCTGAAACCATGACCGATCAGAATCTGGCGATTATCGTTCTCGCAGCAGGCCAGGGCACGCGCATGAAGTCGGCGACGCCGAAGCTCCTGCACCCGATCGCCGGCATGCCGATGGTCAGCCACGTGCTCGCGACCGCGAAGGCCCTCGATGCCGCGACGATCGTCACCGTCGTGCGCCACGAGCGCGACCTCGTCTCTGCCGTCGTCAACTCCGAGCTGCCAGAGAGCATCATCGTCGACCAGGACGAGGTGCCGGGCACCGGCCGTGCCGTCGAGCAGGCCGTCGCCGCGCTGCCGGCCGACTTCTCCGGCGATGTGCTCGTCATCAACGGCGACGTTCCGCTGCTGGACGCCCAGACGCTCGGCCAGTTCGTCGAGGCGCACCGGGCGAGCGGCGCCGCAGCCACCGTGCTCTCTGCCGTCTACGACGACGCCACGGGCTACGGCCGCATCGTGCGCCGGGACTCCGGCGAGTTCGACAGCATCGTCGAGCAGAAGGATGCCACCGAAGCGCAGCTCTCGATCGGCGAGGGCAACGCCGGCGTCTACATCTTCTCCGCCGACGCGCTGCGCGAGCAGCTCGGCAAGCTCACCACCGACAACGCCCAGGGCGAGAAGTACCTCACCGACGTCATCGGTCTGCTGCGCGCGGCGGGCTCCGACGTGAGCGCGGTTCCCGTGGCCGAGGCCTGGCTGGTGGCCGGCGTCAACGACCGCGCCCAGCTCTCCGAGGCGGCCCTGCGTCTGAACGCGCTGATCGTGCGCGGCTGGCAGCTGGCCGGCGTCACGATCCAGGACCCGGCAAGCACCTGGATCGACCTCAAGGCGAAGCTCGCGCCCGACGTGACGCTGCGGCCCGGCACCCAGATCCTCGGTGCGACCGTCGTCGAGACCGGTGCCATCATCGGCCCGGACACGACCCTGGTCGACTGCGAGATCGGCGAGGGCGCCGAGGTGCGCCGCAGCGACGCCACGCTCGCGGTGGTGGGCGCCGCGGCGTCCGTCGGCCCCTTCGCCTTCCTCCGTCCCGGCACGATCCTCGGATCCGACGGCAAGATCGGTGCGTTCGTCGAGACGAAGAACGCGAAGATCGGCACCGGCAGCAAGGTCCCGCACCTCAGCTATGTCGGCGACGCGACGATCGGCGAGCACTCCAACATCGGCGCCGGATCGATCTTCGCCAATTACGACGGTGTGAACAAGCATTCCTCGCAAATCGGGTCACATGTGCGCACCGGGTCGCACGGGGTCTTCGTCGCGCCGATTACAATTGGTGACGGAGCGTACACGGGTGCGGGAACGGTCGTTCGCAAGAACGTACCGGCCGGCGCCTTGGCCATCAGCGTCGCTCCGCAGCGAAACATGGACGGCTGGGTGCACACCCACCGGGCCGGGAGCGCCGCGGACGACGCTGCCCAGGCCGCGCAGGCAGAATAACAAAATTTCGACGGCCCGCCGTCGGGGAGAGCGAGACTACACGTGTCCGGAATCAAGTCCAGCGGAGAAAAGCGCCTCGTCCTCGTCTCCGGGCGAGCACACCCGCAACTTGCCATCGACATCGCCGCGGAGCTGGGTTCCGATCTGGTGCCGACGGATGCTCGGACCTTCGCCAACGGTGAGCTCTACGCCCGCTACGACGAGAGCGTGCGCGGCTGCGACGCCTTCGTGATCCAGTCGCACTCCGCCCCGATCAACGAGTGGCTGATGGAACAGCTGATCATGGTGGACGCCCTCAAGCGCGCTTCTGCCAAGCGCATCACCGTCGTCGCTCCGTTCTACCCGTACGCCCGCCAGGACAAGAAGGGCCGCGGCCGTGAGCCGATCTCGGCCCGCCTCGTCGCAGACCTGTTCAAGACGGCCGGCGCCGACCGCATCATGAGCGTCGACCTGCACGCCGCACAGATCCAGGGCTTCTTCGACGGCCCCGTCGACCACCTCTTCGCCATGCCGGTTCTGCTCAAGCACTTCAAGGACAAGCTGGACCCGGCCACCCTGACCGTCGTCTCGCCGGACATGGGCCGCGTGCGCGTCGCCGACATCTGGAGCGACAAGCTCGGCGCCCCGCTGGCCATCATCCACAAGCGCCGCGACCCGCTGGTGCCGAACCAGGTCTCCGTGCACGAGATCATCGGCCCGGTCGAGGGGCGCGTCTGCCTGCTGGTGGATGACCTGATCGACACCGGCCGCACCATCGTCAAGGCCGCAGAGGCGCTCAAGGCCGCCGGCGCCATCGGCGTCGTCGTTGCCGCGACGCACGCCGTGTTCAGCGACCCCGCGACCGAGCTGCTGCAGAGCGAGTTCATCGACGAGGTCGTCGTCACCGACACGCTGCCGCTGCCGCCGGAGAAGACCTGGGACCGCCTGACGGTGCTCCCGATCGCCCCGCTGCTGGCCCGCGCCATCCACGAGGTGTTCGAGGACGGCTCCGTCACCAGCATGTTTGACGGCGCCGCGTAATTATTGATGCAGTGCATCAATAATTAGGCGGCGAAAGGCGGCAGCCCATACCAAGGCATCCTTGGGAACAGCTACCGCTGGCCACGGGGGCGCCGAGAAAAACGGCAGCCCATACCCAGGCATCCTCAGGAACGCCGACCGCTGGCCACTCGCGCCACCCCAGCTCCGCCCCAGAAACCGCGTTTCACTGCAGCACCAGCTGCAGCGAGACGCGGTTTCTGCGCCGCTGGCCGTGCGGCAGCGCAACACCGCGGTCCACGGCGATTCGGTAGATTCGCTAGGTGGACGCCGCCCTGACTCAGGCGTCCCCAAACCGGAGGTACCCATGCCATTTCTCGCCGATGACACCCGTGCCGCCCTGGCACGTGCTCAGGAGCTCGACGCGGCGACCCCGACGCCGGCATCCGCGCTCGACCGGCTCTCCGCCGTGCGCACCCTGATCGCCGCGCTCGAAGCGGATGCCGCCTCGCTCACGGCCGTGCGGGAAGCCCTCGCCTCGGGCGCCGACTGGGGGGAGATCGGGGCGGCCGCCCGGCTCAGCCCGGCCGCCGCCAAGGCGCGCTGGCAGGGCGACGACGCGGCGATCGCCGAGCGCCAGCAGGCAAGCCGGAAGCGTTCGGCGCGGCCGAGCGCGAAGCCCACCGACTTGCCCGGTCTCTCCGTCGCCGAGGCCGCCGACAAGCTCGGCGTGACGGCTCAGGCCATCTACCTGCGCGTGACGCGGGGGCAACTGGAGGCGCAGACCATCGAGCTTCCGGACGGACGCAAGTACAAGCGGGTGTTCCTGCCAGAGGGCTGAGCCCGCTGACGGCTCCGGGAGTGCGACGGTCTCACTCAGAGGGGTCGCAGAGTGGGCTTCTGTCGCACGCTCCCTCGAGCCAACGGGGGAACGACCAATCCCGCTGGTCGAGTAGACCCGCCAGGGCCGGATCGAGACCGCGCACCCTGGTTCGAGCCGACGCGAACAGGCTAGCTTTGCTGGCCGGGGACGACCGAGGGGATGCCGGGCAGGAGTCCGAGCGGGGCCAGGTAGAACTCGGCGCCGCTCTGGTTCAGCCGGTAGCACTGCCAGCCGGGGCCGCCGTTGCCGAATAGCTCGAACCCGGCGCGAGAGCCGCCGGCGTCCGGATAGTACGCGCCGACCGTGATCTCGCAGGCCCGATCCGCCGTCGCGGTAGACACGCTGAGCGTGGTCAAGATGGTCGGCAGCACCAGCCCGAGCACGCAGAGCAGAACGACGATCTGGGTGAGTCGTCGCCGCCGGTTGCCATGCAGCGGCCGGGAATCATCGTCGTCGTGGATGGCGAGCTCTGGGTGGTTTGTCATCGTGCTCCATCTTCGCAGTTCGCCGCTGCCTGGGCGGGAACGGTCATCGGATCGTGAGGATCGACGCGATTCCGGCCGCGCTGGCCAGTAGCGCGAGGACAGCCGCCAGCGTCAGCGCCAGGGAGCTGCTCGGCGGGGGCGTGTCGATCGCGCGCAGCAGCTGCCGCTTGCGGATCGACGAGTAGGCGGTCGCCGCTCCCGCTGCCAGCAGCAGGAAGACGCCAACACCCACCAACAGAGGGGCATCGCCGAGCGCGCCGGCACGCAGCACGAGCGCCGCGTTGACCGCGACGGCCAGGGCGGTGCGGTTCCACGCGAGCGCCGTGCGCTCCGGTTGCAAGCCGGGGTCGCGCGGGCGCGGGGCCGTCGGCTGGGCGGGGATCACTGCTGCGTCATCCGAAGATCATGAGGACGGCGATGATGGCCGCCGTGAGCAGGCAAAATCCGGCCAGCAGCGGCAGCAGCAGCGAAAAGGGCAGCGGCTTGCCGGTGCGCATCGCGATCTCATTGGCCCGCCACCGCGTGTACGCGATCACGCTGAGGACGGCGCCGATGAGGGCGAGCACGACGGCCAGCGCCACGACAACCCAGCGCGGGCCGAGGGCGTGGGAGAACTGGTGCAGCAGCACGCCACCGGCAAGCAGCGCCAGCGCGGTGCGGATCCAGGCCAAGAAGGTTCGCTCGTTGGCGAGGGTGAAACGGTAGTCGGGCTCCTCGCCCTGCTGCCGCCATTGAGGGTTCCGCATGCGTTCTCCTTGCTTGTTGCGCGCATTCCAGTATCGCGGATGACGGCAGCGCACCATGCCGTTCACCCCT